>NZ_JAPVZD010000001.1:606627-1213254 GCF_041432215.1 Streptococcus sp. 27098_8_70 | reverse complement strand
GCTGCAGCAGACAAGGAAGCAGCCGAGGAGGCTAAGAAAGAGGAAGAAGCTAAGCAAGCTGCGGAAGAAAAAGCTCACAGCGAATTGCTTTCAACGCTTGAAGGTATCGAAAAATCAACCATCGATGACATCAACAAGGATGCCACTATCACTGATAAGGAAGCGGCGATTAAGGCGGCTAAAGAAGTGATTGGCAAGGATGCCATCTTGAAAGCTATCGAAGAAGGCGACATTGATGCCTCAGACTTATTGGCAGATTTCTTGGCAGAAGACAGTGAACAAGTAACACCGGCCGAATCAAAAACTCAATCTCAACTTTCAAGCCAAGACCAAGCCAAACTTGCTGCAGCAGATAAGGAAGCAGCGGAAGAGGCAACTAAAGTTCGCTCAGAATTGCTTTCAACGCTTGAAGGTATCGAACAATCAACCATCGACGACATCAACAAGGATGCCACTATCACTGATAAGGAAGCGGCGATTAAGGCAGCTAAAGAAGTGATTGGCAAGGATGCTATCTTGAAAGCTATCGAAGAAGGCGACGTCGAAGCGTCCGACTTGTTGGCAGATTTTTTGGCAGAGGACAGCGATCAAGTAACACCAGCCGAAGCAAAAACTCAATCTCAACTTTCAAGCCAAGACCAAGCCAAGCTAACTGCAGCTGACAAGGAAGCGGCGGAAGAAGCAGCAAAAGTTCGCTCAGATCTAATCGCTACCCTAGAAAAAATTGAAAAATCAACCATCGACGACATCAACAAGGATGCCACTATCACTGATAAGGAAGCAGCCATCAAGGCGGCTAAAGAAGTGATTGGCAAGGACGGCATCTTGAAAGCCATCGAAGAAGGTGACATCGAAGCGTCAGATTTGTTAGACGATTTCTTAGCAGAAGACAGTGATCAGGTGACACCGGCCGAAGCGATGAGCCAAGAAGATTTCTCAAGCCAAGATCAAGCTAAACTGGCTGCAGCAGATAAGGAAGCAGCGGAAGAAAATAGTAATGCAAAAAAACTTGAGCTAAGTAAATTAGAAGAGCAAGTTGCTAAGATTAAAGCGCAGTTATCAAGTTTACAAGTTTCTGGTGACAAGAATAGTCAAGTAAAAGACTTGCAACAAGCTTTAGTAGACTATGAGGATGCTATTAAGACTCTAAGTAGTGTCATGTCAGCTGTTCTTGAAATTGAAGACTTTAAAGGTGGGGTGAACGCAGTAGAAGCTGCAACTGCAGAGTTGCCAGAATACAACAAAGGTGCAAATGCGGTAGAAGCTGCTGTAAATGAACTCCCAGCCTATGCAGAAAGTGGCGCTCCAGTCGTAGCGAACGTTCCAGCTTACGGAGAAAGCGGTGCCCCAATAGTAAACAACACTCCGCCTTATGGAGAAAGTGGCGCTCCAGCCGTAGCGAATGTTCCAGCTTACGGAGAAAGCGGTACACCAATAGTAAACAACACTCCGCCTTATGCAGAAAGTGGCGCTCCAGTCGTAGCGAATGTTCCAGCTTATGGAGAAAGCGGAACACCAATAGTAAACAATGCTCTGCCTTATGGAGAAAGTGGCGCTCCAGCCCTAGCGAATGTTCCAGCTTATGGAGAAAGTGGTGCCCCAGCCCTAGCAAATGTTCCAGTTTATGGAGAAAGTGGTGCTCCGGCAGTGGCTACTATTCCAGCCTATGCTGAAAAGATTGAGCCTGCAGTAAATGAAGTTCCGGAATACACTGGCAGTGTAGCTCCTTTGGCTACAAACCCTACTCTTGGAACTGAACAAGATCGTACCTATAAAGCGCCTGCAGCAACGGATGAGCAACTCCTTCCAAATACAGGAAGTAAAGATGCTTCAGCAGTCGCATCACTAGGATTTGTTGGTCTCCTTCTTGGTTTGCTACCATTTGCAAAGAGAAAATTTAATAAATAAATCGCATGAAATCAATAAAAGAAAAGGATTTGAATGGTCCTTTTCTTTTTTATGGTGAAATAGGGACAAGTCCACGTTTTTCAGCTCTTTCCGATGGTATTTTTCCTTGCTTTCCTTTATAATGGGTGTATGGACAAGAAAAAATTATTATTAATTGATGGATCTTCAGTTGCTTTTCGAGCTTTTTTTGCGCTCTATCAGCAGTTGGATCGTTTTAAAAATGCTAATGGCCTTCATACCAATGCAATCTATGGCTTTCAACTCATGTTGAATCATGTCTTAGAGCGGGTTGAGCCCAGCCATGTTTTGGTAGCCTTTGATGCAGGCAAGACGACTTTCCGAACAGAGATGTATGCAGACTACAAGGGTGGCCGTGCTAAAACTCCAGATGAGTTTCGTGAGCAATTTCCCTTCATTCGTGAGTTGTTAGACCACCTTGGGATTCGCCATTATGAGTTGGCTCAGTATGAAGCGGATGATATCATCGGAACTCTAGGCCGTTTGGCTGAGAAGGATTCTTTTGATGTGACTATCGTCAGTGGAGATAAGGATTTGATCCAGTTGACGGACGAGCATACGGTGGTCGAGATTTCCAAAAAAGGTGTGGCTGAGTTTGAGGCCTTTACGCCGGACTATCTCATGGAAAAGATGGGCCTCACGCCAGCTCAGTTCATTGATCTTAAGGCCCTCATGGGGGATAAGTCTGATAATATCCCTGGTGTCACGAAAATCGGTGAAAAGACGGGTATCAAGCTCTTGCTGGAGCATGGTTCGCTTGAGGGTATTTATGAAAATATTGATGGGATGAAGGCTTCTAAGATGAAGGAAAATCTCATCAATGATAAGGAACAAGCCTTTTTATCTAAAACACTAGCGACCATTGAGACTCAGGCACCGATTGAGATTGGCCTTGATGATTTGGTCTATAATGGCCCAGATGTGGAAAATCTTGGGAAATTCTACGATGAGATGGGCTTCAAACAGCTCAAACAAGCTCTAAATATTTCGTCGAAGGATGCGCCTGAAAGTTTGGATTTCACTATCGTTGACCACGTCAGTCAAGACATGCTGAGCGCAGACTCCATCTTCCACTTTGAACTCTTTGGTGAAAATTACCATACGGATGATTTGGTTGGTTTTGCCTGGTCTTGTGGGGATAAACTTTACGCTACAGACAAACTTGAGCTCTTGCAGGAGCCGATTTTCAAGGAATTTTTAGAAAAAACACCTCTGAAAGTGTATGACTTTAAGAAAGCGAAGGTTCTTTTAAATCGCTTGGGTTTGAACCTCCAGGAACCTGCTTTTGACAGTCGTTTGGCCAAATACCTCCTCTCAACAGTCGAGAACAATGAAATCTCAACCATTGCGAATCTCTACGGTCAAACATACTTGGTCGATGATGAGACTTTCTACGGTAAGGGGGTCAAGAAAGCTATCCCTGAGAGAGAGAAATTCTTGGAGCACTTGGCTCGCAAGGTTGCTGTATTGGTTGAGACGGAGCCGGTTTTACTTGAAAAACTCAGTGAACATGGACAGTTAGACCTTCTCTATGACATGGAGCAACCTCTGGCTTTTGTCCTTGCTAAGATGGAAATTGCTGGGATCAAGGTCAAAAAAGAAACCCTACTTGAAATGCAGGCTGAAAATGAGGTCGTCATTGAGCAACTCACTCAAGAGATTTACGAACTGGCTGGTGAGGAGTTTAATATCAATTCACCTAAGCAGTTAGGCGTCCTTCTCTTTGAAAAGCTTGGTCTGCCTCTAGAATACACCAAGAAAACCAAGACAGGTTACTCGACAGCCGTGGATGTGCTTGAGCGACTAGCTCCTATTGCTCCGATTGTTAAAAAAATCCTCGACTACCGTCAGATTGCTAAGATTCAATCTACCTATGTGATTGGCTTGCAGGACTGGATTTTGGATGATGGTAAGATCCACACGCGCTATGTGCAAGATTTGACTCAGACTGGGCGTTTGTCTAGTGTGGATCCAAACTTGCAAAATATTCCTGTACGTTTGGAGCAAGGTCGTCTCATTCGTAAGGCTTTTGTTCCTGAGTGGGAGGATAGTGTGTTGCTCAGCTCGGACTATTCACAGATTGAATTGCGCGTTTTGGCTCATATTTCTAAAGATGAGCACTTAATTAAGGCTTTCCAAGAAGGAGCTGACATCCATACTTCAACGGCCATGCGGGTCTTTGGCATTGAACGTCCTGAAGATGTGACTCCAAACGACCGTCGTAATGCCAAGGCGGTAAACTTTGGAGTGGTTTACGGGATTTCAGATTTTGGTTTGGCAAACAATCTTGGTATTAGTCGTAAGAAGGCCAAAGCCTACATTGACACTTACTTTGAACGTTTTCCTGGAATCAAAAACTATATGGAAGAAGTGGTACGTGAAGCGCGTGATAAGGGATATGTAGAGACCCTCTTCAAGCGTCGTCGTGAGTTACCAGATATCAATTCGCGTAACTTCAACATTCGTGGTTTTGCAGAGCGGACTGCCATCAACTCTCCTATCCAGGGTTCGGCAGCAGATATTCTTAAGATTGCTATGATTCAGCTAGATAAGGCTCTAGTTGAAGGTGGCTATCAGACCAAGATGCTGTTGCAAGTGCATGATGAAATCGTCCTTGAGGTTCCGAAATCAGAACTAGCAGTCGTTAAAGTTTTAGTGAAACAAACCATGGAAGAAGCCATCCAGCTCAGTGTTCCACTCATTGCTGATGAGAATGAAGGAGCAACCTGGTACGAGGCTAAATAAGAAAGTTATGAAAGAGTTTGAAGCATTTGCCTTCAAACTCTTTTTCATAGGTTTCTGTAAGCAGTTTCCTTGACTTTTACTAGTATTTGCGTTACTATATTTCCATATAAGATATGGGAGTCTGTGTACAGTCTGAGAGGAAGTGTTAAACTTCGACCGCACCTGATCTGGGTAATGCCAGCGTAGGGAACGATACTTAGCCGAATTCTGCACCTTTTCCATATATGGAAGAGGTTTTCTTTTTGTCAAAGGGAAACCTGAGAAAAGGAGGTTTTTATGAAAGCAAGCATTGCCTTGCAAGTCTTGCCCCTATCACAGGGGATTAATCGAATTGCTATTATCGATCAGGTTATTGCTTATCTGCAGGCGCAGTCCGTGACCATGGTGGTGACACCTTTTGAAACGGTCTTGGAAGGGGAGTTTGATGAGCTCATGCGTATTCTCAAAGACGCGCTAGAAGTGGCAGGGCAGGAAGCAGATAATGTCTTTGCCAATGTCAAAATAAATGTAGGAGAAATTTTAAGTATTGATGAGAAACTTGAAAAGTATACTGAGACGACATATTAGTCTATTGGGTTTTCTAGGAGTCTTGTCAATCTGGCAGTTAGCAGGAATATTCAAACTTTTACCCAAGTTTATCCTACCAACTCCCTTTGAAATTCTCCAGGCCTTTGTTCGTGACAGAGAATTTCTCTGGCACCATAGCTGGGCGACCTTGAGAGTGGCTTTGCTAGGTCTAGTCTTGGGAGTCTTGATTGCCTGTATCATGGCGGTGCTTATGGACAGTCTGACTTGGCTCAATGATCTTATCTACCCTATGATGGTGGTTGTTCAGACCATTCCGACCATTGCTATAGCCCCTATCCTGGTCTTGTGGCTAGGCTATGGAATTTTGCCCAAGATTGTCTTGATTATCCTGACGACAACCTTCCCTATCATCGTCAGTATTTTGGATGGATTTAGGCATTGTGACAAGGATATGCTGACCTTGTTTAGTCTGATGCGAGCCAAGCCCTGGCAAATCCTGTGGCATTTTAAAATCCCGGTCAGCCTGCCTTACTTTTATGCAGGTCTGAGGGTCAGTGTCTCCTACGCCTTTATCACAACCGTGGTGTCCGAGTGGCTAGGAGGTTTTGAAGGTCTTGGTGTTTATATGATTCAGTCTAAAAAACTGTTTCAGTATGATACCATGTTTGCCATTATTATTCTGGTGTCGATTATCAGCCTTTTGGGTATGAAGTTGGTCGATATTAGTGAAAAATATGTGATTAAATGGAAACGTCCCTAAGATAAGGATGTTTTAGAAAAAGAAAAGAGGAAATGAAGATGAAGAAAACATGGAAAGTGTTTTTAACGCTTGTGACAGCTCTTGTAGCTGTCGTGCTGGTGGCTTGTGGTCAAGGGACTGCTTCTAAGGACAATAAAGAAGCAGAACTCAAGAAGATTGACTTTATCCTAGACTGGACGCCAAATACTAACCACACAGGGCTTTATGTTGCTAAGGAAAAAGGTTATTTCAAAGAAGCTGGAGTGGATGTTGACTTGAAATTGCCACCAGAAGAAAGCTCATCTGACTTGGTGATCAATGGCAAGGCACCATTTGCCATCTATTTCCAAGACTACATGGCTAAAAAATTGGAAAAAGGAGCAGGAATCACTGCCGTTGCTGCTATCGTAGAACATAATACATCAGGAATCATCTCTCGTAAATCTGACAATGTTAGCAGTCCAAAGGACTTGGTTGGGAAGAAATACGGTACTTGGAATGATCCAACGGAGCTAGCTATGTTGAAAACATTAGTAGAATCACAAGGTGGAGACTTTGAGAAGGTCGAAAAAGTACCAAACAACGACTCAAACTCGATCACACCGATTGCCAATGGCGTCTTTGACACTGCTTGGATCTACTACGGTTGGGATGGTATCCTTGCCAAATCGCAAGGCGTAGATGCTAACTTCATGTACTTGAAAGACTATGTCAAGGAGTTTGACTACTACTCACCAGTTATCATCGCAAATAACGACTATCTAAAAGACAACAAAGAAGAAGCTCGCAAAGTCATCCAAGCTATCAAAAAAGGCTACCAATATGCTATGGAACACCCAGAAGAAGCTGCAGATATTCTCATCAAGAATGCACCTGAACTCAAGGAAAAACGTGACTTTGTCATCGAATCTCAAAAATACTTGTCAAAAGAATACGCAAGCGACAAGGAAAAATGGGGACAATTTGACGCAGCTCGCTGGAATGCTTTCTACAAATGGGATAAAGAAAATGGTATCCTTAAAGAAGATTTGACAGACAAAGGCTTCACTAACGAATTTGTAAAATAATGACAGAAATTAGACTAGAACACGTAAGCTATGCCTATGGCGATGAAAAGATTTTAGAAGATATCAACCTGCAGGTGACTTCAGGTGAAGTAGTTTCTATCCTGGGACCTAGTGGTGTTGGGAAGACCACCCTATTTAACCTAATCGCTGGGATTTTAGAAGTCCAGTCTGGGCGAATTATCCTTGATAGCGAGGCAAATCCTAAGGGGCGCGTGAGTTATATGTTGCAAAAGGATCTCCTCTTGGAGCACAAGACAGTGCTTGGCAATATCATACTGCCCCTCTTGATTCAAAAGGTGGATAAGGCAGAGGCTATTGCCCGAGCGGATGACATCCTTGCGACCTTCCAGTTGACAGCGGTACGGGACAAGTATCCTCACGAACTCAGCGGAGGGATGCGCCAGCGTGTAGCCTTGCTTCGGACCTATCTTTTTGGGCACAAGCTCTTTCTCTTGGATGAGGCCTTTAGCGCCTTGGATGAGATGACCAAGATGGAACTTCATGCTTGGTATCTGGAAATTCACAAACAGCTACAGCTGACGACCCTCATCATCACGCATAGTATCGAAGAGGCCCTCAATCTCAGCGACCGCATCTATATCTTGAAAAATCGTCCTGGGCAGATTGTTTCAGAAATTAAACTAGATTGGTCTGGAGACGAGGACAAGGAAGTCCAAAAGATTGCCTACAAACGACAAATATTAGCAGAATTGGGATTAAATACGTAGCCTTTTAGGAAATTAGAATATATTAAATACAAGCGAAATCCTTGCTTGTATTTTTTATTTCAAAGCTGATGAACATGCATGATTAGGCTTAATATTTAAAGAAATGGTAAGTTAATATAAAAATAAATAAATTTTAGTTGACATTTTGTAATGGAACTGTATAATATAATTGAACCATTATAGATAATAAGGAGGATAATGTGGTGAAAAAGAGAACTAGCAAACTCTTTCATGGCTTGATGGCCTTGCTGCTGGTTGTGTCGGTCTTTTTGCCTGCACTTAAAGTTAGCAATGTTGTTAAAGCGGAGGAACTACCAGCGAGCAGTTACACAATGAAAACTGTTTCAAAAATCAACAATAACAAACTTGTTGATGGCGCTAAGTACGGGGAAGGTAAATTCTATCTTCAACCAACTTATAGTTTCCCAAATGATGTAACCCTCAAAGATGGGGATTACATGGTGTATCATGTTCCAAACGAATTTAAAATTGAAAAAGATTCTACTACGGAATTGAAAGCACCAGATGGGCAAACAACTATTGCTGAATTGACAACTAGTAAAGCAGATAACACAGCTACTGTCAAAGTGACAAATGCTGCTTACTTTGCTAATTTGTCAGAGAACAAGGAGATTACTGCCCTGTTTACAGTCGTTTGGGCAGATAGTGTTAAACTAAACACTCCTTATCAAATTAATATCCCAGGTGACCAAGTTTACACTTTGACTCGTATCGTCCCAGATGATGACCCAACTGGATTTACTAAATGGGGAGTTCAAGACTCAGACGATCCTAACTATGTAAACTGGCGTATCCGTGTTAACCGCTATGCAAAATCTTACACAGGGGTTAAACTCGAAGATACTATTCCAGAAGGACAAGTTCTTGCAAGTGAAATTACTGGTTACTACTTTACTGAGTGGAACAAAGCTGAAGCTCGTCCAAGACTAGAAGCTGCCCATATCAACGTTGTTGATGGAAATCACTTTACAATCACTCCAAACGGTGATGGTACAATGGACGGACAAGGTCTCTATATTCTATATAAAACTCGTCTAACTGCTCCAGTTGACAATGCAACTAAAAAAGCATTTAACGATGTAAAAGCGACAACCGATCAAGAAACATTTGATGTTCATGGATTTGCTGCTTTGACAACTACAGAAGGTATCGGTTCAGGTGCGAAGTCTGATGAGGTTGAATTCCAAGTTAAGAAAAAACTTGAAGGAAAAACTCTTGAGGCAGATGCATTTACTTTCCAATTGATTGCTCCAGATGGTTCTGTAACTGAAGCTAAAAACGATGCTGAAGGAAATGTTAAATTCCCAGCAGTTAAATTCTCTAATGAAGGTACATTCAAATACCAAATTAAAGAAGTAAATGACAACAAACCTGGCTATACATACGATGATTCAGTACTTGAAGCAGAAGTTACTGTAGCAAACGTGTATGGTCAAAAGATTGCAAGTGTTAAATATAAAGATTCTAAGAAAGAATTTACAAACACATACGCTGCTAAAGAAGCAAAACTTCAACTTGAAGCTAAGAAAGTCTTGAACGGTAAAGCTATCGAGGCTGGCCAATTTGAATTTGAGTTGAAAGAAAATGGAACAGTTCTCCACACTGTTTCAAACGATGCAAACGGTAAGATTCAATTCCCAGAACTTACCTTCACAAAAGAAGAAACTCGTACATTCACTATCTCTGAAAAAGCAGGTGATGTAGCCGGAGTTGAATACGATCCAAATGCTTATGAAGTAACAGTAGTCGTTAAAGATAACGGCCAAGGTCAACTTGTTGCAACTGCAACAGGCGCAGACAACCTTACTTTCACGAACGTTTATAAAGCTAAACCAGCAAAAGCTACCATCACAGCTACTAAAGTCTTGAATGGTAAAGCGCTTGAAGCAGACAAATATGAGTTTGAACTTAAAGAAGGCAACAAAGTAGTCGCAACAGCTAAGAATGCTGCAGACGGTACTGTTACTTTCCCAGTAATCAGCTATGATGCTGCAGGCCCTCACACTTACACAATTACTGAAAAAGCTGGTAGTGAAAAAGGTGTGACATACGACACTGCTAAACACGAAGTAACAGTAAACGTTACAGATAATGGACAAGGTGAACTTGTTGCAGATGTAAAAGACAACAACCCAACCTTCACCAATACTTACAAAGCAGCTACAACAACAGCTACTATCACAGCTACTAAAGTCTTGAACGGTAAAGCTCTAGAAGCTGACAAATACGAATTCGAACTTAAAGAAGGTGACAAAGTCGTTGCGACAGCTAAAAACGCAGCAGACGGTACTGTTACTTTCCCAGCAATCAGCTATGATGCTGCAGGCCCTCACACTTACACAATTACTGAAAAAGCAGGTAGCGAAGCAGGTGTGACATACGACACTGCTACACATGAAGTGACAGTAAACGTTACAGATAATGGTCAAGGCAAACTTGTTGCAACTGCAACTAACAACAACCCAACCTTCACAAACACTTATAAAGCAGCTACAACAACAGCTACTATCACGGCTACTAAAGTCTTGAATGGTAAAGCTCTAGAAGCTGGTAAATATGAGTTTGAACTTAAAGAAGGTGACAAAGTCGTTGCAACAGCTAAAAATGCTGCAGACGGCACTGTTACTTTCAAAGAAATTGAGTTCAATGAAGCAGGCGACCACACTTACACTATCACTGAAAAAGCAGGTAGCGAAGCAGGTGTGACATACGATACTGCCAAACACGAAGTTAAGGTGAACGTTAAAGATGACGGTGCAGGTCAACTTGTTGCAACTGTTACAGGTAACAACCCAACCTTCACTAACACTTATAAAGCATCTTCAACAACTGTAAATATTACCGCTAAGAAAGTCTTAGAAGGTAAAGCCCTTGAAGCAGGTAAATATGAGTTTGAACTTAAAGAAGGTGACAAAGTAATCGGAACAGCGACAAACGCTGCAGACGGTACAGTTGCTTTCGAAGGTATCGAATACAAAGAAGCAGGTAGCCACACTTACACTATCACTGAAAAAGCAGGTAGCGAAGCAGGTGTGACATACGACACTACTAAACACGAAGTGACTGTTAAAGTTGTTGACAACGGTGCAGGCAAACTTGTTGCGACTGTAACTGACAACAACCCAACCTTCACAAACACTTATGTTGCTTCTTCTACACAAGTAACCTTCACAGCTAAGAAAGTCTTGAAAGATAAAGAAAAAGATAAAGAACTTGCAGAAGGTCAGTTTAAGTTTGAACTTAAAGAAGGTGACAAATTAATCGAAACAGCGACAAACGCTGCAGACGGTACTGTTACTTTCAAAGCAATTAAGTACGCAGCAGCAGGTGAGCACACTTACACTATTACTGAAGTAAAAGGTAACGATGAGAATATCAAATATGATGAAAATTCTTACGAAGTGACAGTAAAAGTGACAGATAATGGTGCAGGTCAACTTGTAACAGAAGTTACAGGTAACAACCCAACAATCACTAACACGTATACTGAACCGAAAAAAGAAGAACCTAAGGAAGGTCCTAAGGAAGATCCTAAGGGTGAACAGCCTAAGGGAGATTTGCCAAATACTGGTGGATCAGACTTTACAGTATTCTCTACTATTCTTGGTCTAGTTCTTGCAGCTTTGGCAGGACTTGTATACCGTGCTAAAAAAGTTGACTAATCTTAACTTTGAATAACTAAAAAAGATGGAGACCGTTTGACGGTCCCATCTTTTTGTTTTGGATAGTTTATAATAATCTTCGCAACTTGTTCCCTTTTCCTTTAAAAAAATCAAAAATTTCGGTATAATAGTCAATTATACCGAAATCATTCTATAATCGTTGATACATAAGGGTTTTATGTATCGCTTTTTTCATTTTGTGGACTTTTTTAAGAACTTTTTATTTTTTTGAGGGCAGTTTCAAAGAATGAGACTGCTCTTTTTTGGTTTTCTTTTGATAAATGGCTGTAAGTATCCATAGTTACAGATATTTTTGCATGGCCAAGCCGTGTCTGTATTTCCTTGTATGGCAGGCCAGCATTAAGCAAGATACTAGCGTGAGTGTGTCGGAAAGCATGAAAGCCTAAATCAGTACAGTTAGCGTTTTTTAAGTGCTTATGTAGGCGATAATCAACCTTTCGAGTATTGACATAGTTGTCAAAGCTATCAGAGAATACTTTCTCATAGGTTAAGCCAATGTTTCTACCGTTTTCTGCTTGTCTTGCTCGGTAGAGACGAAGCATGAGTACTGTTTTATGATCGATATCTAGAACTCTATAGCTTGATTTTGTCTTAGGACTGTTTACCTGGTTTAAAATGTTGAGTGTTTTGTTAATATCGATCGTTCCGTTCTGCAGGTCAATATCAGACCATTCCAGGGCCAGACATTCACGGATGCGCAGTCCAGTAGCTAGGAGCGTTTTATAAAGCACGGTATCATAAAAATTGATAAAGGTATTTTCTAGGCTATCGAGATAGGAGAGGAAGTTTTTAAGTTCCTGATCTTGAAAGTATTTAATTTCTTGTTTATCTCTGGTTATCTTTCTAGGAATGACAATATCACGGGCAGGGTTATTGTCTAATGCTTGGATAGAAACTCCATACTGTAGAATACGTTTATTTAAGGCATGAAGGTGATTGTATTCTTTATATCCCGTCCCGTCCTGATTGTACTCATCCGCCCATTTATTTACCTGAGTTTGGATAATAACAGGGGTAAGTTTATCTAGTTTGTAAGTGCCAAATGAGGGTAAGAGGTAATTATTTAAGCAACCTTTTATCTTTATCTGTGTATTAGTCTTTATGGTATGCTGGTAGGTTTGCCAGAATAAGTCCACAAGTTCGCTATAGGTTGTTATATGTGAGCGTTGTTTCCGTGTAGAACCGTTTTTCTCAAATTCTACCTTAGCCTGGGTGGCTTTGTTTTTGAGTTCTTTCTTTGTTCGTGCTGATATGGTAGTCTTGACCTTCTTACCAGTTACAGAATCAATGCCAAGATAGATACTAGAGCGGTAGACTGCTGATCCGTCTTTTTTCGTGTGTTGTGTAATTTTCATGGTTTTAACTCCTTTTCCATCAGCAGGCAAGCAATTAGAAAAGATTTTGAGTTTATACCATGCGAGGAGCTATGAGAATGCCCCTATTTTCGATTTTAAGCAGTCAGAAGATATTAATATACCAGAGTAGGAAACAAGGCTATATAGAGCTTGTAGAGGCGTTAAACTTAATTAGTGAAAATTCCTAATCAAAGTATTTATCAATTTTTAATATTTGTAAAAAGGCTCATTGATTACATCTCGAGACAAAGTACAAAAGGAGCTTCGTTAGAGGCTCCTTTTGGTAGGTCGCTACTGCAACCATTCATAAGATTAAATTAAGCTTAATCCATTTGAAGCCATTTGTCAACTTTAAATTGATATTTAAAGTAAGAAGACTGGAGTAACTTTAGAATTTAAAACTATTTAAGCGAAGTTTGTCAATATGTCTTCTTCTTCTAAAAATTTAGTATGAGGCAACAGTAAAATTTTTGCTTTGGTATTTTCTTCAAAGATTGCCTTTGTTTCTACCATTTTTTCAAACTTATGACTTGTGTCATCAATAAGTGCAACATATTCTGCATTATGTTTATGATTTTGGAGAATTCTAGTATCCATTGCAAGTAATTTTGCTCTATTAAGATCATTACCATTTGAAATAGTTCTAATCAATTTTTCATTTTTTCGTGTAGGGATTGTAAAATCAAATTGAACTGTAATTCCTTCTTTACCAGAAAACGAAGTTCTGCTTGTAAAAAATACTTCTCTTTTTCTTAAAATTTCCTCGACTTCATCATGGAAAATATTCTTTACATTTTTATCTTTTAATACAATCATATCATTTACTTGCATGATTGTTTGAAGAAGACGTTGTTTAGCTAGAGGAAATTTTTCCAAGCTAGTAGTTATACAAAGTTCATTATTAGTTAACTCAGTGCCTAGACTACTCACAATTGTGTTTAGAATATTGTTTTTATGTAAGGTTCGGCCGTTTAAATTTACGCCGTGACTTTTTAGGTTGTTGATAGTCCAGCCGTCATCTGTTAAGGTAACTCGACCATTGTTCAAGAATTCAGCATATAGAATGATATGGTCAAAATCGTTATCTAAAAAAGGAGTACTGATTTCAACAGTATGATTGTCAAGGTCAGCGAAGCGATACTCTTTCATAAGCCAGTCGAAGTATACTTTTTTCAATGTGTTGGACTTATTCATTATCTTTCTCCTTTCTTATATTTGTGTATGATATAAATTCCGTAAATACATCTATTATCTGATTTACATTAGGGAAGTTAGAATCTTTCAAAGGTATTGCAATGGAATCTCTCTTGTCGTGTTTATTGGAATAGATATGTATATGACTACCAATAATAACTTTTCCATCAGGATTAATGTGTCTGTTCGATGGATGAATGTCAACTCTAACTATGTGGTCGTGAAAATCTTTTAGTCGAAGATGTATGCTGAAACGTTCATTGTTTAATCTACCTCGAAAGATATGAAGAATATATTGGATATCATCATCGTCAATTATAGTCTCGTCCACTTCTATTTTACCAAACATTGCGGAAATGGTGTTGTAAATCTGATCAAAAGTTAGCTGATTTTTAGGATGTTTTAATCTATTTATAATTTCTTGCACTTGTGCATCATCTAAGTTTGAATAATTCATTTTATCTTTCTTTATAAATACTTATGTTTTTCTTGTTGTACAAAATAAATTCTGGAATTACTATTTTAGCAAGTAAAGTATATTTTTAATTTTTATCTTTGTTCCGACTTGTCACTTTAAGGGTATAGTCATTGTATTCTTCTTGTAATTCACTAAAGTAATTTGGCTATATTTCAGCAAATGAAGAGAACTCATTATTAAATGTTAGGTGACTATTCTAATTATCTAAACAGAGAAAAGCTTAGATATCAGGAAAGAGTTTATATAATCTTCTCAAAAACCATTGTGGCTTGAATACGGTCACCACCGCCTAGTCCTTTGCTTCCACCATTGGCGGTTGTGATTGTGTGCAGGCGATAACCTTTTGAAGCTTGTTTATTGATAACATCTTCTAATTCTGTAAGGTTTCCTGATCCAGTGCCGAAAAACTTTTCTTTTAAAGTTACCTGAAGGACAACGTAGTGTAGTCCATTTACTCCAGATGCGGTAGAAAAACTACCCTCTTGTTTTACAGTGTCAAAAAATCCCATGGGGGTTACTCCTTTTCGTCGTCTCTCTCAGATAGTTTTTTAACTAAATCAAAAGCTATTTTTTTATCATAGTCATTTAAAGAAATATAGTTGATTAAAATATCTGCAAAATTTGTACCAATTTCAGCATCATTTATTATTAACTTTTCTATAGTCAGCATGTAGTTTTGATTAAAATTTACTAGACCTTTGCCAAAATTCTCGTATTTTTTAGGATTATTTATGTGTTCTTCAACGTTCTCATACGCTGATTGAATCTTTTTTAGCAAATCATAATCAGGTTTAATGTTATTTAGTTCATTCATATCAAGATTTTCAAAAAAATCTTGTAATTTAGTAGTCATTTCTTCAGGAGACATTTCATCATGGCCTAAAAGAAATGCGACACTAACCCCAAAGTAATCCGCTAGGCTTTCCCATACTTTATTGTTTCTTGGTTTTCGAGTTCCGTTTTCATAATACATTAATTGACTATCAGAAACGGTAATATCGTATTTATCTTTTAAAATTTTTCTAAGTTTGTTCAAAGATAAATTTTCTTTTTCTCTTAATTCTTTGAGTTTTATTTTCACGATATATAACCTACTTTAATTATTTTAAGTTGATTATATCATAGCAAAGAATTTTTTTCTATAAAAAATTCTCAAAAAAAGAACAAAAGCGCTTGACATTCTTAAAAATAGAGTATATACTTAAATTGTTCTTAAAATGAGAATGAAAAATTAAAATGAGAAAGAAAAATGATTATTACACAATCACAAGCGAAAGCGTTACGAAGAAAAAAAGCTGATCTACAATTAAAAAATTATGAGTTGGCTTTTGAAATTGGTGTTGCACCTAAAACGGTTCCTAAAATTCTGAAAGGTGATTATAAGGCTCCTAAAAGAATTTATGCTAGCGTAATGGAATGGCTTGCTGAAGATTACTAGAAAGGGGCATAAGACAGAATCTAGAAATATTTTGCTTACTACCTATGGCAGTATCAAGGGTTTGTAGGGGTTTATTCTCTCCTAAATTTTCCCTACCTCAATGATTTACTTTGGTACTGTTTTAGGTAGCAAGCACGAGCAACAAGAAGAAAGGAGCGAACCAATGGAATTGGTCTATATGGACGGCAAGAAAGAGCCGTATACACTGAGCAGTATCGTTGCAGAGTGTACAGGATTGCAACATCACACAATAACCAAGACAATCCGCAAACATCAAGAAAGGTTTGAACGGTTCGGAAAGGTCGGATTTAAAATCCAAGCTATGGAAAGTGGCCAGAATACCAAGGACTATATTTTAAATGAGCAACAAGCGACCTTGTTAGTTACATTTTTAAAGAATACCGAGCAAGTGGCCAACTTCAAAACAAACCTAGTCAAAGCATTCTTTGAAATGCGTGACGAACTTTCTAAACGCTACCTTCAAAGAGAACTGGAAAAGCCAAAGCGTAAAAGTTTAACTGAAGCTATTCAAACATGGGAGAAAGCCCCCAAGCATGCCTATAGTACACTTACAAACTTACTACTAAAGGGAGTGACAGGGAAGAATAAAGCGCAACTCATGAAGGAGCGAGAAAGTAAGAACGGTATCGATGGCTTGACAAGTGTAGAACTGACAAGCTATCAGCGCTTGGAAGATATGGTAATAGCTATGATTAACTTGAATAGGGGGTATTCAGAAATTAAAGAACTAATTTTTAAAGTATAGGAGTATAGAAAATGGAAAATGATTTTAAGACAGTTACAAATGCCAAGGGGTTAGAAATTCCCAAGTATTCCAAGGATTTTAAAAAGCTAGTTGAGAAAGACAGACAACTAGCTGAATATCTTTGTATGAACTACGAGAACTTGGACAGTGAAGGCCTGGGCGCATTTCTTGAAACAGTAGAACAGGGAATCAGTTGGATTCTAGATCTTATTGAAAGTAAAGACTTGCTTTATAAACCAAAGTCAGGTAGTAATCATGCAAAAAGAAAATAAAAAAATCACTTGCTCAAATTTTAGACGAGGCGAGCAAGCGACAAGATTAAGGATATAGAAATTTTTTCTATGCTCTGATTATAGCAAAAAATATCTATTCTATCAAATATCTAAAGAAAAACCGAAGAGCAGGCAAGCAATTAGAAAAGGTTTTGAAATCAAGAGCTGACAGGGTGATTCTAAGACCTTGTTTAGCTGAAAGATGGGTAATTACTCACGAAACACCGCTACAAGCGTTCGCCAACTTGGGGCAATCGCCCAGCGTTTGGAGTGGTGAAGCATACCATATAGAAAACAGGCAAGAAAAAGGACAAGGAAAGGCTAATGGAGAAAAATATGACTCTAGATCTAGATAACATGACACAATCAGAATTTGACAACCGAATTACTGAAATCAAGGATAGAAATCCGAACCTCTTTCAGTTCATCATTGACTTTTTAGATGATAAAGTAACTCCAGAAGAGGTGTACGACTTTCTGAAGATGGAGCGAAGCTATCAAGTAAATTATATCAAGAATTACAAAGCGAGGGCATAGCATGAATGAACTAGAATTAAGCAATACGCAGTCTATTGTCTTTACTTTGCTACTGCTTGGCCTACTACTTTATCTAAACCGCCGAGACCGCAAAAAAAGCGCCCAAATCGAGCGAGAAAGTACACAGACGATAGAAACAACTAGCGAGGATTTAAGCCCTGATTATGGGCGATATATTCAGCTTGCAGCGGTTAAGCCATGGGGGTACTAATATGTTTGAAAAAATGATTGAAGATTTAAAGTCTAAGATTTTGGAAGCAGTGGAACGGTATTTAAAAAGCCATGAGAAAGTACCTCAAAAAAGATTAGATTTGATCAGTAAGGTGGAACTAAAGGAAGAACTGGGCATAGGAGATAAAACCTTGATAAAATGGGAAGGTGCAGGACTACCGCAGTATATACCGCCTATTGAAGATACTAGAAAAGCGTATTATAAAATCTCAGACGTTTTAAAGTTTTTGGGGGTAGATGATGGCAAAGACTAAAATATATTTTTGGTTAAAAGTTGATAAGAAGTTTTTTGATAATCTTTTTATTAAACGACTTAAAAATATGCCTGGTGGCTACACTATGACAGTGATTTATATCCGTCTTATGTTGGAAAGTTTAGAAGATGATTGTATTTTGTACTATGAGGGGTATTTTGATAATTTGGTACAGGAGCTAGCCTTAAAATTGGATGTGTCCGAGGATGATATAAATATGACAGTTGCATATTTTACAAAATGCGGACTGATTCAGATAGACGATGATGGCCATGCTACATTATCGCAAGCAAAAGCCATGGTTGAGAGTGAAACAAACTGGGCGAAATATAAGCGAGACCAAAGAAAAAATAGTCAAGATATACCAAAATTGGAGAATGTCCAAAATAAAAAGACTATTTCCAACTCATGTCCAACAGATATAGAGATAGATAAAGAGTCAGATAAAGAGTTATATAGAGAATATATATTGTCAGGTAAACCTGACTTTACTTTCCCAAATTGGTTAACTCCGAGAATGATTGAGGAAATAACTAAAGGACATCCTGAGAAGTATTTAATAAGAATCCCTCTAGCTTATCTGAATCATACAGTTGGGAAAAATTATAAATATTTGGACAAAAACTTGAAGCCGATAATGGCACGATTCAAAGAAGGCTATACACTTGAAGATTTTAAACAGGTGATAGATATTAAAACGGCAGAATGGAAGGATAGTCCTGAATTTTCTAAATATCTGAGACCAGAAACACTTTTCGGAACTAAGTTTGACGGTTATTTGAATCAAAAGCCTAAAACCATAAAAGGGAAGTCCGAAGACAACTTTCCAGATCTACCATTTTAGGAGTTGCAAAGATGAAGGAACAATTTAAAGAATTTAATAACAGAAAAATATCGGATAAAGTTTGCGATATTCACCAGGTAAATTACTGGGAAATTTCTGTACCAGTGTTAGGGAGTTCAGAAAGAAAAGTACAAGCATTTTGCCCGGAGTGTGTAAAGGGAGAGATTAAACAAAAAGAGAAAGACCTATTACAGCAGTTCGAGGACAGACAGGCTTACTTTAAAACTTATGATGTCTTAATGCGTGATAGCACGATCCCTAATGAGTTGAAGGGAGCGACATTTGATAATTTCTTTGTTAAGACGACAGAGGAAGGTCAGATGTTAGAGTTTGTAAAGGGGCAAGCCCAGAAGTACCTTGCAGGTATGACGGGAAATACTTTAATTAGTGGTAGCACAGGGATAGGGAAAAGTCATTTATCTCTTGCACTTGCTAAAGAAATCAATGAGAGCTTCAGAGAGAAGAACGAGCCTAAGAGTGTTTTGTTTGTTAGCTTAACTGAGATTATCAAGCAGATAAAAGAAGGCTGGGCTTATGGAAGAAATGCAAACTTAACAGAGTATGAGGCGGTTAAAAAGCTAGTTGATGTTGATTTTCTAATCATCGATGACCTAGGGGCAAAAAATGGGACGGTAACACCTAAGAGCGATTGGGAACAGGATTTCTTGTTTGATATTATCAATAATCGAGAAACTACGATTTTCAACACGAACCTAGATAGTAGTGAACTGCGGACTGTATACAATGCTAGAAACTCAAGTAGAATTTTGAAAGGTTTAGAAGGAAACACTTTCAAGGCTTTCACGATCAAAGACAAGAGATACACTATAAACACAGTGAGGGGAGAATATCAATGAATGATGATAAAATGCGATTTGCAACAGAAAAAGGCTTTGTTGTCTATGAAAAATGTGGTATAATAGAGATAGAAAAAGTTCCAAGTTTTGGAGAAGTTACTTTATTCTATTCAGATGGGAAGTTTACCCATCTAGTCAAAAAAGAAACTAAAAAATAAGTCTATTGAGAACAACTCAGGGACATACCATAAAGCATCTAATGCTAGTGGTATGTCCCTTTTTGTTTGCATAGAAAGGGGGTGAGTATTATGGCAGGAGATACTTCTTTAGGGTATGTGGTAGCCAATAAGTTTTCTATGGATCCAGATAAAAGACAGAAAATCTTTTCTCAGTGTAAAAAAGAAGATGATAGCTTAGAACAACGGAAAAAAGAAATATTAGAAAAATATGCTAACAAACAAGACAAATCAAAATCTAGAAAAAATGATTCTAAAGGCTCGGAGAGTCATAAAAGAAAAGCTAAGAGCTAAGAACTTTAGAAAAAATTATAAACAAAAATCAGATATTAAAAGATGAAGGAGCAAAAAATGACAACTAACTTAGTTAAACAAAAAGAATATCTAGAAGCTTATATCCGAAGTACAGGTTATAACACTAGAGGGATGAACGTAGAAAATAATCATGTACTCATTGAAAAACCAATCCTTGATAGTTACGAAGATGAACATCAACGTAAAGAACTGGTTGATCTAGTAAATGTTATTGAGACTCGTACCCGTGGTGGGAAGTATGAAGTAACTGACTTTGAATCTGATTCATTACAAGAAGTTAGCGAAAATTCGGTTGAGAGAACAGAAGCAGATAAAAAGAAAACTATCAGCGTTGATTACTTAGTTAAATTATTCAGTGGGAAACTTGATTTTTCACAGGAACAGTTAGATGATGGCCAATATAATTTAACGGATTTTCTTGGTAAGAAGATTATTAAATTAAAACGTAGAACACGAAATAGAGAGATTGGGAAAATTCTCCAAACTGCGAAAGTGCAGACTGCTACAAGTATGGACGACTTGAAATCTATTGTTTCTTCAATCAATCCAGAGCGAAATGTATCTATGGTTGTTAGTCAATCACTATTTAGTGTCTTAGAAAAAATGAAAGACACTTCAGGAAATTATCTTCTTAAAGTTGATAAAGAGACAGGGACAAGTGAAACATTCTTTGTAGATAACTTTTTAATTGTAGATGATACAACATTAGGGAATAAAGGTGACAAAAAAGGCTTTATCGGAGATCTAGAAAACTTTGTTACTTTGTTTGATCGAAAGAAAGATACACTTAGTTGGGTGAATGCGAATGACTATTTTGGAAAACGGCTGATTTTACATACCCGATTTGATGTAAAAAAAGTTGAAGCAGATTGTGGTTACTTTATTCAATGGAACTAGGAGAAAGAAATGGATATTAATCAAGTATTTGAAACACTGGATGATTTAGATAATAAAAAAAGTAAGATTAATTCAGCACGAGAACAGTTAAGCGAAAAAAGAAAAAGCCTGTTAGGCAATCAAGTAGTTTCATTTGAGAACATAGATTCTTTTTTGTCAAATAACTTAGAATCTTTAGAGCAGCTGGAAAAGATGGAAAAAGCTATTAATTCTCTTCAGGAAAAATATAATAGTGATTTTTCAGAAGCTAAAGCAGTCATCTTTGAATACATTTTTAAAGAAACTAAGAAACGGATGGAAACTAGGAAGATCTATAAACAATACCGAAAGAAACTTAGACGAATTCTGGACGCATATGATGAAATTCAAGAACTGAAGAAGGATGTGGAAGAAATCCATACAGGTGTAGTCAGAGAAATAAGTCAGAGGCATTCTCTATCGACGTATCGAACAGAAGTAAGTCCGCTTACTGTCCTACCATTCTTAACCCCTGATTCTAGCGGATGGATGGATTTTTCGAAGGAATATCGGGACATCAAAGTGTATTTAGAAAAATAGGTTACAAATTAAGTAAGGCTAGTGATATATGGCTCAAACAAAAGAAATATCGCTAGTCCTACTTTTATGCTTTACTAAGTTTCACATAACAAAGTAAGTATAAACTGAAAAGAAGTAATAGCTTGAAAGCAAGGTATATCAGGGGTTTACAGAATGGAGTGAGTTTCACAGAATGTAAGATATGAGAAACTGAGGGGATAAATTAAAGAAATTTCCCTTGAACTTGTCATATTGAAGAGTTGTCAAACTTAAAACAATGATACCTGGTAAGTGGAGTGTTGGAAGGCTTTTAGCGCTTTTTGTCAGTTTGACAGAATTTACAATTTGACAAATTGAAAGATAAAAAAATTTTTAAATTTAAGTGGAGGTACTTGCCTATGTACGAGTTGAGTAACAGAGACCTGGACGGGATAGATATTGAGTTAGGACGATATAGAACGCTTGCTAATAAAATTTATTTGAGAAGACAGGAACTGATACATAATAAGAAACATAGCACTGAAGATTATACTGGTGGGAAAGGCAAGACAGTATCTAGTCCTACTGAAGCGACAATCATTAGAATTGAAGAAGACCAAACGCTAAGATATTTAGAAGGTTTCAAACTAGTTGTAGATACCTTGATGGAAAACTTAATTGAAAGTGATCTAGTAATTTTTAAAATGAGATATTTAGAAGCTGGTGCGACTTGGGAAGACGTGGCAGAGAAACTAAATAAAACTACTCGTTATATAAATAGCCGTAGAAAGGTAATCGCTAAAAGATTTGTGGAATTGAAAGGATATTGACTCCCCCCCACCTTTTAAAAAATCTTTCTGCTCAGTAGGGTACCGGTGAAGGGAACTTTTTCCAAGTCGGAGCACTTCAGACAAAAAGGGGGTAAAAACTAATATATTTAGGATGAAAGGCTTACTTTTAAGAAAAAATTATAGAAATCTTCAAATAAATTGTTTTAAGAGATGTATTATAATTGGCAGCCCTGAAAATAAAAAAAGATTGACATCTAAGTTTTAATGTTTTATACTATGAGTGAAGTTACTATTTGAAATAGATAGAAACAAAATTCTTGAACATGTAAATTACTCAGATAAAACAAATTGCTTAGATAAAACAAATTGCTCAGATAAAACAAATTGCTTAGATAAAACAAATTGCTTAGATAAAACAAATTGCTCAGATAAAACGAATTGCTTAGATAAAACAATAATATAAATTGCTGAATTTAACCTTGATTACTATTTTCAAGATAACTTCTATTTTAAGTGCTTCAAACTAAACAATGGAATAATTTCCATGTTTAAATTTTTTGACAATAAAGGAGCAATTTCTATGCTTAATTTTATTAAAGTACTTGCAGTTTTAGTGTTAGTTTATATTTTATTCCTTCTTGCCTTGGGTGTACCCATTTCGTTAATTTTTGCATTATCGATTTTATTATTTATTGTCACATTTGTAATCATTATAACTGTGGTTATTCTAGTGATTAAAGATAAGATGAAGCGTAACAACTAACATTTTCTTCCCTCAGAAATTATCTGAGGGTTTTTCTTTGTGTCTTATGGCTATGCTGTGGAAGGTATGCTATAATATTACCAGGTAATAAAAAAGCACGTCTGACCGTGCTAGTTTCTTGCCTGCTGAACTCATCAATATTACGCCCTTTTTTAGGGCTCTTTTTTGTGGACTTTTTTAAGAACTTTCAAGAAAAACTAAGGCGATTTAATGCCTAAATGTTTTTAAAGAAAGTCAGTATTTTCAAGGGCTGAGCTCTAAAAATTTGACTTATAGAGTGTTAAATGATAGTATAGTCAAAGATAGTCAAGGTTCAAAGAAGGAGTTTGATTTACTATGAGATTTAAAAACACATCAGATCATATCGAAGCCTATATCAAGGCGATTTTAGACCAATCTGGTATCGTGGAATTGCAACGGAGCCAGTTGGCAGATACCTTTCAGGTTGTACCGAGTCAGATCAACTATGTCATCAAGACCCGCTTTACGGAAAGTAGAGGTTACTTGGTTGAGAGCAAACGAGGTGGTGGAGGCTACATTCGCATAGGGCGGATTGAATTTTCCAGTCATCATGAGATGCTACGCGATTTGCTTTATTCAATCGGAGAGCGAGTTAGTCAGGAGATTTATGAGGATATTCTCCAGCTTTTGGTGGAGCAGGACTTGATGACCAAGCAAGAGATGACCTTGCTGACTTCTGTAGCAACAGATCGTGTCCTAGGGGAAGAATCTTCAGTTGTCCGTGCCAATATGCTCCGACAGCTATTACAAGAGGTAGATAGAAAAGAGAAGTAAGATGAACTATTCAAAAGCATTGAATGAATGTATCGAGAGTGCCTACATGGTTGCGAGCCATTTTGGAGCCCGTTACCTAGAGTCTTGGCATTTATTGATTGCCATGTCTAATCACAGTTACAGTGTGGCAGGTGCGACTCTAAATGATTATCCATACGAGATGGACCGTTTAGAAGAGGTTGCGTTGGAACTGACTGAAACCGACTATAGCCAAGATGAAACTTTTACGGAATTACCCTTTTCCCATCGTTTGGAGGTCCTCTTTGCGGAAGCAGAATATGTAGCCTCAGTGGTACATGCTAAGGTGCTAGGGACAGAGCATGTCCTCTATGCGATTTTGCATGATGGTAATGCTTTGGCAACTCGCATCTTGGAGAGAGCAGGCTTCTCTTATGAAGACCAGAAAGATCAGGTCAGAATTGCTGCTCTTCGTCGTAATCTAGAAGAGCGTGCTGGCTGGACAAGAGAAGATCTCAAGGCTTTGCGTCAACGCCATCGCACAGTAACTGACAAGCAAAATTCCATGGCCAATATGATGGGCATGCCTCAAGCTCAAAGTGGTGGTCTAGAGGACTACACGCATGACCTGACGGAGCAAGCGCGTTCTGGCAAGTTAGAGCCAGTTATCGGTCGAGACAAGGAAATCTCACGTATGATTCAGATTTTGAGTCGGAAGACCAAGAACAATCCGGTCTTGGTTGGAGATGCGGGTGTCGGGAAAACAGCTCTGGCACTTGGTCTTGCTCAGCGTATTGCCAGTGGGGATGTGCCTGCGGAAATGGCAAAGATGCGTGTTCTAGAGCTTGATTTGATGAATGTTGTTGCGGGGACACGTTTCCGTGGAGATTTTGAAGAGCGCATGAACAATATCATCAAGGATATAGAGGAAGATGGCAAAGTGATCCTCTTTATCGATGAACTCCACACCATCATGGGTTCTGGTAGCGGTATTGACTCGACTCTGGATGCAGCCAATATCTTGAAGCCAGCCTTGGCTCGTGGAACTTTGAGAACGGTTGGTGCCACCACTCAGGAAGAATACCAGAAACACATCGAAAAAGATGCTGCCCTTTCTCGTCGGTTTGCCAAAGTGACGATTGAAGAGCCAAGTCTAGCTGACAGTATGACCATTTTGCAAGGTTTGAAGGCCACCTATGAGAAACACCACCGTGTGCAAATCACAGATGAAGCTGTTGAAACGGCTGTCAAGATGGCGCATCGTTACTTGACCAGTCGTCACTTGCCAGACTCTGCTATCGACCTCTTAGATGAGGCGGCAGCAACAGTGCAAAACAAATCCAAGCATGTGAAAGCAGACGAATCCGACTTGACTCCAGCTGACAAGGCCCTGATGGATGGCAAGTGGGAACAAGCTGCCCAGCTAATCGCAAAAGAAGAGGAAGTTCCTGTCTATAAAGACTTGGTAACAGAATCTGATATTTTGACCACCTTGAGTCGCTTGTCGGGTATCCCAGTCCAAAAACTGACGCAAACGGATGCCAAGAAATACCTGAATTTGGAGGCTGAACTACACAAACGTGTCATCGGCCAAGATCAAGCTGTTTCAAGCATTAGTCGTGCCATTCGTCGCAATCAGTCAGGTATTCGTAGTCACAAGCGTCCGATTGGTTCCTTTATGTTCCTAGGGCCGACAGGAGTCGGTAAGACCGAATTGGCCAAGGCTCTGGCAGAAGTCCTCTTTGATGACGAATCAGCCCTTATCCGCTTTGATATGAGTGAGTATATGGAGAAATTTGCGGCTAGCCGTCTCAATGGAGCACCTCCTGGCTATGTGGGCTACGAGGAAGGTGGGGAGTTGACCGAGAAGGTTCGCAACAAACCTTACTCAGTACTTCTCTTTGACGAGGTAGAAAAGGCCCATCCAGACATCTTTAATGTCCTCTTGCAGGTTTTGGACGACGGTGTCTTGACAGATAGCAAGGGGCGCAAGGTTGATTTTTCAAATACCATTATCATCATGACGTCAAACCTTGGTGCGACGGCTCTTCGTGATGACAAGACGGTCGGCTTTGGCGCTAAAGACATTCGTTTTGACCAGGAAAATATGGAGAAACGAATCTTTGAAGAGCTGAAAAAAACTTATCGACCAGAGTTTATTAACCGTATTGATGAAAAGGTAGTCTTCCATAGCTTGGATAGCGAACATATGCAGGAAATTGTCAAGATTATGGTTAAACCATTGATTGCTAGCCTAGCAGAGAAAGGCATCGACTTGAAACTGCAAGCTTCAGCCCTGAAGTTGCTAGCTAGTCACGGTTACAATCCAGAAATGGGAGCCCGTCCACTTCGCAGAACCCTGCAAACAGAAGTGGAAGATAAGTTGGCAGAACTCCTCCTTAAGGGAGAACTTGTAGCAGGCAAGACCCTCAAGATTGGTGTCAAAGCTGGTCAACTAAAATTTGATATTGCTTAAAAATGGAGAGTCAGGAGCAGTCCTGATTCTTTTTTTCCTACTTTTTTATAAAAAATGATAAAAAACTATTGACAAAACAAAAATATAGTGTATAATAAAAACATAGAAAATAAAAATATCAAAAACTATAAAAAGGTAAAACGTTTATGAAAAAGAAAACAGCAGTGGTATTTGGGACCTTTGCCCCTCTTCATCAGGGTCATATCGATCTGATCCAGCGAGCGAAGCGTCAGTGTGACCAGGTCTGGGTAGTCGTTTCAGGCTACGAGGGAGACCGAGGTGAGCAGGTAGGTTTAAGTCTTCAAAAACGATTTCGCTATATCCGAGAGGCTTTTCGGGATGACGAGTTGACCTCTGTCTGCAAGCTGGATGAGACCAATCTTCCCCGTTACCCTATGGGCTGGCAGGAGTGGTTGGACCAGATGTTAGCGGAGATTTCCTATGATGAAACCCAGCAAGAACTGACTTTTTTTGTAGGAGAAGCAGACTACCAGCAAGAGCTAGCTAAACGTGGATTTGGCACTGTCTTGCAAGAAAGAAAGTTTGGTATCTCAGCGACTATGATTCGAGAAAATCCAAGCAAATATTGGAAATACATCGCTCAACCCTTCCGTCGTCAGTTTACAAAGAAAGTGTTGATTATGGGAAGTGCTAGCAATGGGAAGACCACTCTGGCCAAGGATTTGGCAAGGTATTACGATGCGCCCGTTAGTCTGGAATACGCGCGTGAGTACCAGATCAAAAACAATGTCCGCGATGATGAATTGACTCCAAAGGATTACTACTATCTCCTGTTGGGACAGTATGACCAGACCTCCAAGTTAATCGACAGCAATGCCAATCGAGGCCTAGTGATAGCCGATACCAACTCCTTGGTAACCAAGGGCTACTATGACTATTACATGGAGACTGAGGACCAAGGGGACTTATCAGGAGAAACCTTTGACAATCTCTTTGTTTCGATCTTGGCCAAGGAAAAATGGGACTTGATTCTCTTCGTGCAACCTATCGGTTCCTATGTCAATGACGGATTTAGAGATATGACCATGGCAGAGGACCACATTCGCTACAGTTTTTCCCAGCATTTGGATGAGATGAGGGAGAGATACTTAACGACTATTCCTTTAGTTTATCTAGCAGAGGATTATCTAGGCAATTATGAAGCAGCAAAAGTGGCTATTGATGCCATTTACCAAGCAGATTAGGAGAAAAATATGAAAAAGCTAACTGAAAAAATCACACAATTTATCGAAAACTTTAAAAATGTCCATGCAGAAGCCCGCAAGATCGGTTTTGCAGGAATCATGCGCTTGCTATGGAAAGATCTCTTTGTCGGCCGTAGTCCTTTCCAGTGGTTGTATCTCATCGCCTTGTCAAGTGTTCCCTTGATCTTGGAGTTTACACAAAATACGGAAAGTCATGACTGGCTGAGCTTGTTTGCATCTTGGACTGGGATTGTCTGTGTTATCTTGGTAGCAGAAGGGCGTGCAAGCAATTATCTTTTTGGGGCTATTAACTCGGCTATCTATTTGATTTTGGCCATGAATGCGACTTTTTATGGTGAAGTTTTAACGACTGTTTACTTCTTTGTCATGCAGCCGATTGGTCTCTATGCTTGGCTGTCCAATCGTATCAACGACCAAGGAAAACCAGAAGAATCCCACTTTGAAGCTAAGAAATTATCTGTTCTTGATTGGCTCAAGTACTTGGCCTTGACTGCTATTATCTGGATTGGTATGGGCTTGGCTTACCAAAGTATCAATAGCGCCCGTCCTTTCCGTGATAGTGTTACTGATGCGACTAATGGTGTTGGTCAGCTCTTGATGACACGTCTCTACCGTGAGCAATGGATTTTCTGGATTGCAACCAATCTCTTTAGTATTTATCTCTGGTGGGGTGAAAATATCCACATCCAAGGGATGTACTGGGTTTACACACTCAATAGTCTAGTGGGATGGTATCAATGGACCAAGGCAGTTCGAAAGGAGGCATAAGATGGCAGACACAAAGATTCCAGCCGGGATGACGGAAAAAGAATATTATGAAATCCATGCCAGTCAGGAGGAGTTTTTAGACTGGTACTACAAGCAGGAACTCCCTCAATATGAAAAACCAAGTGTGACAGTGGATATGGTAGCCTACTGCTTTGTCGAAGGAAAGATCAAGCTCCTGCTAATCCGTCGCAAGGCTCACCCTTATCAAAACTGTTTGGCTTTGGTTGGAGGCTTTATGGACAAGGGAGAAGATGCTGCACATGCCTGTCAGCGCGAGGTGAGAGAAGAAGTCAATCTCGATCTACCTTTGGAGAAAATCGAGCAATTGATGACGGTATCGACCCCCGGTCGTGATCCACGGGGCTGGACAGTGACCATTGCCCACTTAGTGTACCTACCTAGTCGTGCCTTAGACCTCGTTCAGGCAGGTGACGATGCCAAGGATGTGGTTTTTGTAGATGTTGATTTCCAGACAGGTAAATGCTACCTTGAGGGAGTCGAGCTGGACGAGAGAGCCTTCGCCTTTGACCATTATGCCATTATCCAAGAATCCATCAAACGAATCCAAGGCCGTCTCGACTGGAATCCGACCTTCCTTTATCTTCTGGAGGAGGAGTTCACTGTCTATGAAGGAACCGAACTAGTCAATCTCATCAACCCCGGTCGGCCCATCGTCAGCAATAACTTTCTCGTAAAATACGGCGAATATGTAGAAGAAGTCGGCCTCAAACGAGTGCCTAAAAAGAAACCAAGAAAAACCTATCGATTGAAATAAAAAGTGAGGTCGGGACAAAGTTCCCGACCTCTTTATTTATCATCATTTTTATGAATGGCTATCTTTCTTAGAATTGCTCAACAGGTGAGTAAAAAAGTCTTTGTATCGATACTTGAGATAGTTCTCATGTAAAAATAACAAAGCGATATAAACAATCATAAAGATTATAGTCAGATAGAAGACATCAAATGCAGTTCGCGCATAGTAAGTGGCTGATTGATAAGAGCCAATTGTTCCCAAAATCAACCAAGGAAGATACTTGTAATACTTATTTAGCATAAGAGCATACCTCCTATATTCTATTTCAATGTTATTATATTCCTTTGTCTAACACAATGCAAGCGATTACACAAAGGTGATGTAAAAATAGGACTCTTATCTAAAAAATTTTCTATTTTTCTGTTTTATTACGAATAGAAATAGTAGAGAGAAATTTTTTAAAATAGTTTCTCTAAATAGTTGACAGATTCAAGGCTCAATGTTACAATTATATTACAAAAAGATTTCCTAACATTTCAAAAATGTTACAAAGGAGTAGAAAAATGAAAAAGAAAACCTATATCAAATTGATGGCAGCGACTGTATTGGCTTCTACCTTGCTACTAGGAGCTTGTGGAAATAAAAACGAATCCACTCAAACCAGTAGCTCTGCAAAGACAAGTCAATCATCAAGTTCTAAAGCAGCTTCTTCTAGCAAAGAAAGCAAGACACAAAAATCTTCAAGCTCAGCTTCATCTGAAAAAGCTCAGGCATCTTCTGGTCAGTCTTCTACAACGGCAGATCAGTCACAAGCGAAACCAGCACCTGAATCAAGACAAGAACAAGCAGCTCCTAGTCAACAAGCCCCTTCTCAGGCTCCGTCAACTCAACAAGGTTCTCAAGCCCAGTCTAACCAGTCAAACTATGATCCAACAACTGACCGCAAACTTCAAGATAAGCAGGCAGAACACAACAAACGCTACAAGGGAGTTTTAACCATGGTGGATGGTGACTTCTCAGCTGCAGCAGGTAACTGGAAGGGAGCGAATGGCGAAACGATTACGGTTTCATCAGGAGGGCAATTCACAGTAGAAACTGCAGATGGAAAGAAAGAAAACTATTCTATCAGAGGCTACTCTTACACTCTTGATGATGGCAAGTATAATGCCAAAATCGGTGGAGGAAAAATCATCCAAATTACAACAGGTGCGGATGGTAAAGTTTCAAGCGTTGCCTTGATTCAATAATAGTATCTAGGTTTTCCTAGAATCTAAAAAACCGTAAACTCCAAGCGAGTTACGGTTTTTTCTATTATGCTTTGTTTAATTGCAAGAGGGCTTCAATCTCTGCTAGGGTGTTAGCTTGTGAAATGGCTCCACGAAGTTTGGCAGCTCCAGATGTTCCCCGGAGGTAGTGAGGAGCGAGACCGCGGAATTCACGAACGGCTACGTTTTCTCCTTTGAGGTTAATCAAGCGTTTCAAATGTTCGTAGGCGATTTTCATCTTGTCTTCAAATGTCAAGTCAGGGAGAATTTCTCCTGTTTCAAAGTAGTGGTTGATCTGGTTGAAGAGATAGGGGTTTCCCATGGCTGCGCGACCAATCATGACAGCGTCAGCCCCGACTTCTTCGATACGCTGTTTGGCTTCTTGGACCGTACGGATATCACCATTTGCGATAAATGGAATCTTGGTCAAAGCTTGAGCAACCTTGTGAAGAGTCTCAAGGTCTGCGTGACCTGTGTACATTTGTTCACGGGTACGGCCGTGCATAGCGAGGGCAGAGACACCTGCAGCCTCAGCAGCGAGGGCATTTTCCACGGCTAGGGATGGATCAGACCAGCCAGTGCGCATTTTGACAGTGAGGGGGATATCAAGGACAGATTGGACCTTGTTGATAATAGAGTAGATCTTGTCTGGATCCTTGAGCCACATAGCGCCAGCTTCGTTCTTCACGATTTTGTTAACTGGGCAGCCCATGTTGATATCGACGATATCGGTCTTAGTATTTTCTTGGATGAATTCTGCTGCGCGAGCGAGGCTGTCTTCATCACTACCAAAAAGTTGGATAGAAACTGGGTTTTCGCCTTCATCGATATGAAGCATGTGCAGGGTTTTTTCATTGTTGTATTGGATTCCCTTGTCAGAGACCATTTCCATGACAACAAGTCCTGCACCGAGCTCTTTTGCGATGGTACGAAAGGCTGAGTTAGTCACGCCAGCCATGGGTGCTAAAACAGTACGATTGGGAATCTCAACATTGCCAATCATAAAAGATGTATTAAGATTTGTCACGAATGAGTTCCTCCAAGTCGTTTTCATCAAAGTTATAAGTTGTTTGGCAGAATTGACAAGTGATTTCTGCCCCGTGGTCTTCCTCTTTCATTTCCTCAAGGTCTGAATTTGGAAGGCTGGCAAGAGCGTTCATAAAGCGATCTTTGCTGCAGTCACATTGGAAACGGATTTCTTCTTCAGATAGATGTTTGTAAGATTCGTCACCATAGATGGCCTTGAGAAGGGCTTCGATATGGTCATCGCTTTCCAAAAGGGTTGAGATAGCTGGCATTTCTTGGATGCGTTTTTCAAAGCGGGCAATCTCTTCTTCCTTGGCCCCTGGCAATACTTGGAGAAGGAAACCTCCGGCAACTCTGACCTTGTCATCTTTATCCAAAAGAACATTGAGGCCGACTGCTGAAGGTGTTTGTTGACTTTCAGTCAGGTAGTAGGCTAAGTCTTCACCGATTTCCCCAGAGATGAGGGGAGTCATGGAGTTGTAGGGATTTCCAGTACCATAGTCTGTGATAACGAGAAATTGGCCATTGCCGACAAAAGGTCCGACAAGGACTTCACCCGTTGCAGTCTTTTTGATGTCAACACCTGGATTTTGAACGTAGCCTTTGACGTTTCCCTTGGTATCTGCGACCGTGATGATGGCACCGAGAGAGCTTGTTCCAAGAACTTTAACTGTTAGTTTGGTATTTCCTTTTTCATTGGCTGCGAGAATTTGGCTAGCGATAAGGGTGCGACCAAGTGCGACAGTTGAACTGGCTTGAGTTTGATGTTTTTCTTGAGCAGTGCGGACGGTTTCAGTGCTATCAAGGACAAAAGCACGAAAGGCTCCGCTTTCTGATATAGTTTTAATAATTTTATCCATAGCTACTATTTTAGCATAAAAATGCCCAAAGGGGGAGCTGTGTGTTTGCTGTTTCTGTGGAATAATGACGAGGAAATCAACCTTAAAATAAAATGAGAAACAGATTATTTCAGCATTTGAAAGATTTATGCTATGCTTGAAGGAGAAAATGAAAGGGGTAACAAATGTATTTAGGTGATTTGATGGAAAAAGCCGAATCTGGCCAATTTTTAGTCCTTTCCTTTCTGTTACAAGATTCGCAGACAACCGTCAAGGAAGCCCTGGAAGAAACAGGCTTTTCAAAGGCGACTCTAACCAAGTACATCTCTCTGATTAACGAAAATGCCTTGGAAAGAGGGTTAGAGCTGACCATCCACTTGGATGATGAAAGCCTGCGTCTGTCTGTCGGTACTGCCACAAAGGGGAGAGAGATTCGGAGCTTGTTTCTAGACAATGCCATTAAGTACCAAATTTTGGTTTACCTTCTCTATCACCAACAGTTCTTAGCCCATCAACTGGCTCAAGAACTGATGATTAGCGAGGCCACGCTTGGTCGCCACTTAGCTAGTCTAAATCATATTTTGTCAGAGTTTGACTTATCCATCCAAAATGGTCGTTGGCGAGGTCCAGAGCATCAGATTCGTTACTTTTATTTCTGCCTTTTCCGCAAGATTTGGTCCAGTCAGGAGTGGGAAGGTCACATGCAGAAAGCTGAGAGAAAACAAGAGATTGCTACCCTAGAAGAAATCTGCGGTACTAGCTTGTCTTCAGGTCAGAAATTGGACTTGGTTCTCTGGGCTCACATCAGTCAACAGCGTCTTCGGGTCAATGCCTGTCAGTTTCAAGTCATAGAAGAAAAAATGCGAGGGTATTTTAACAATATTTTCTACGTTCGTTTGCTTCGAAAGGCTCCGTCCTTTTTTGCTGGGCAACATATCCCTCTAGGAACTGAGGACGGTGAGATGATGGTATTCTTTTCATTTCTCCTTTCCCATCGTATTTTGCCCCTTCATACTATGGAGTATATCCTTGGTTTCGGAGGGCAGTTAGCCGATTTGCTGACGCAATTGATTCAAGAGATGAAGAAAGAGGAGTTGCTGGGGGACTACACAGAGGACCATGTCACCTATGAACTCAGTCAGCTCTGTGGTCAAGTTTATCTATACAAGGGCTATATCTTGCAAGATCAGTACAGATACCAGACAGAGAATCGCCATCCCTATTTGCTGATGGAACATGATTTTAAAGGGACTGCAGAGAGAATTTTTCATATCTTGTCAGCCTTTCATCAGGGAACGGATTTGGATAAGAAAATTCTCTGGGAATGGCTTCAGTTGATAGAGTATATGGCAGAAAATGGTGGCCAACATATGAGTATTGGTCTGGATTTGACATCTGGTTTCCTTGTCTTTTCTAGGATGGCTGCCATTTTGAAACGGTATTTGGAATACAATCGTTTCATTACTATTGAAGCCTATGACCCTAGTCGACATTATGATTTGTTGATTACTAACAACCCTATCCATAAGAAAGAACAAACACCCGTCTACTATTTGAAAAATGATTTGGATATGGAGGATTTGGCGAAGATTCGTCAGATGCTCTTTGCTTAAAAGGCCTGAATTTTCAGGTCTTTTTTGTGAAATTCGCACAATCTCCTCACATTTTTTAAAAATTTTAAAAAAATTGATAAACAAGAAAGCGCTTTATTTTGTATACTAGTTACTGTAAAGAGGAACCCCCTCAAGATTTTATCAGGAGGACAGCACATGTCACAAGAAAAATACATCATGGCTATTGACCAAGGAACTACAAGTTCTCGTGCCATTATTTTTAACAAAAAAGGAGAAAAGGTTAGCTCTAGTCAAAAAGAGTTTACTCAGATTTTCCCTCAAGCAGGTTGGGTTGAGCACAATGCCAATGAAATTTGGAACTCTGTTCAGTCAGTTATTGCGGGTGCTTTCATCGAAAGTGGTGTCAAGCCAAATCAAATCGAAGCCATCGGGATTACCAACCAGCGTGAAACAACGGTTGTCTGGGATAAGAAAACAGGGCTTCCTATCTACAACGCGATTGTTTGGCAATCTCGCCAGACAGCACCTTTGGCTGAGCAACTAAAAAGCCAAGGTTATGTAGAAAAATTCCATGAAAAGACTGGTTTGATCATCGATGCTTACTTCTCAGCTACCAAGGTTCGTTGGATTTTGGACCATGTAGAAGGCGCTCAAGAGCGAGCAGAAAAAGGAGAATTGCTCTTTGGTACGATCGATACTTGGTTGGTTTGGAAATTGACTGACGGTGCGGCTCACGTGACGGATTACTCCAATGCAGCCCGTACCATGCTTTATAACATTAAAGAACTCAAATGGGATGATGAGATTTTGGAAATCCTCAACATTCCTAAGGCTATGCTCCCAGAAGTTCGTTCTAACTCTGAAATCTACGGCAAGACTGCTCCATTCCATTTCTACGGTGGAGAAGTGCCAATTTCAGGTATGGCTGGGGACCAACAGGCAGCCCTCTTCGGTCAGTTGGCCTTTGAACCTGGTATGGTCAAGAATACTTATGGAACAGGTTCTTTCATCATTATGAACACTGGTGAAGAGATGCAGTTGTCTGAAAACAACCTTTTGACAACGATTGGTTATGGGATCAACGGCAAGGTTTACTATGCCTTGGAAGGTTCTATCTTTATCGCAGGAAGTGCCATTCAGTGGCTTCGTGATGGACTTCGCATGGTTGAAAATTCACCAGAGTCTGAAAAATATGCTCTCAATTCTCACAACAATGACGAAGTTTATGTCGTACCTGCCTTTACAGGTCTAGGGGCTCCATACTGGAATCAAAATGCTCGTGGTTCGGTCTTTGGCTTAACTCGTGGAACAAGCAAAGAAGACTTTATCAAGGCAACCTTGCAATCTATCGCTTATCAAGTGCGTGACATCATCGACACTATGCAAGTGGATGCGCAGACAGCTATCCAAGTCTTGAAGGTGGATGGTGGTGCAGCCATGAACAACTTCCTCATGCAGTTTCAGGCTGACATTTTGGGAATCGATATTGCCCGTGCTAAAAACTTGGAAACAACTGCCCTAGGTGCAGCCTTCCTGGCAGGATTGTCAGTGGGGTACTGGAAGGACTTGGATGAGTTGAAACTCTTGAATGAGACAGGAGAACTCTTCGAACCATCGATGAACGAATCGCGCAAGGAACAACTCTACAAGGGCTGGAAGAAGGCTGTGAAAGCAACGCAAGTCTTTGCGGAAATCGATGACTAATAACAACTAATACTGGGAGAATAAAGCGACTCAGTTAGAAAGTGTGTAAATATGGAATTTTCAAAGAAAACACGTGAATTATCAATTAAAAAAATGCAGGAACGCACCCTGGACCTTTTGATTATCGGTGGAGGGATTACAGGAGCTGGTGTAGCCTTGCAGGCGGCAGCTAGTGGTCTTGACACTGGTTTGATTGAAATGCAGGATTTCGCAGAAGGAACATCAAGCCGTTCAACAAAATTGGTCCACGGAGGTCTGCGTTACCTCAAGCAATTTGATGTGGAAGTGGTCTCAGATACAGTTTCTGAACGTGCAGTGGTTCAACAAATCGCTCCACATATTCCAAAACCAGATCCAATGCTCTTGCCAGTTTACGATGAAGATGGAGCGACCTTTAGCCTCTTCCGTCTCAAAGTAGCCATGGACTTGTACGACCTTTTGGCAGGTGTCAGCAATACGCCAGCTGCTAACAAGGTCTTGAGCAAAGAAGAAGTCTTGGAACGCCAGCCAAACTTGAAGAAAGAAGGCTTGGTAGGAGGTGGGGTTTACCTTGACTTCCGTAACAACGATGCGCGTCTTGTGATTGAAAATATCAAACGTGCCAACCAAGACGGTGCCCTCATTGCCAACCACGTTAAGGCAGAAGGCTTCCTCTTTGACGAAAGCGGTAAGATTACTGGTGTTGTAGCTCGTGATTTGTTGACAGACCAAGTCTTTGAAATCAAGGCTCGTCTGGTGATTAACACAACAGGTCCTTGGAGCGACAAGGTACGTAATTTGTCCAATAAGGGAACCCAATTCTCACAAATGCGCCCAACTAAGGGAGTTCACTTGGTAGTGGATTCAAGCAAGATCAAGGTTTCACAGCCAGTTTACTTTGATACAGGTTTGGGAGACGGCCGGATGGTCTTTGTCCTCCCACGTGAAAACAAGACTTACTTTGGTACAACGGATACAGACTACACAGGCGATTTGGAACATCCAAAAGTGACGCAGGAAGATGTAGATTATCTACTTGGCATTGTCAACAACCGCTTCCCAGAAGCAAACATTACCGTTGATGATATTGAAAGCAGTTGGGCTGGTCTTCGTCCATTGATCGCAGGCAATAGCGCTTCTGACTATAATGGTGGAAATAACGGAACTATTAGCGATGAGAGCTTCAATAGCTTGATTGCGACTGTCGAAGCTTATCTCTCGAAAGAAAAAACGCGTGAAGATGTTGAATCTGCTGTCAGCAAGCTTGAAAGCAGCACATCTGAGAAACATTTGGATCCATCTGCAGTTTCTCGTGGTTCGAGCTTGGATCGTGATGACAATGGCCTATTGACCCTTGCTGGTGGTAAAATCACAGACTACCGTAAGATGGCTGAAGGAGCTATGGAGCGCGTGGTTGACATCCTCAAAGCCGAATTTGACCGTAGCTTTAAACTGATCAACTCTAAGACTTATCCTGTTTCAGGTGGAGAATTGAACCCAGCAAATGTGGACTCAGAAATTGAAGCCTTTGCGCAACTTGGAGTTTCACGTGGCTTGGATAGCAAGGAAGCCCAGTATCTCGCAAATCTTTACGGTTCAAATGCACCGAAAGTCTTTGCCCTTGCTCACAGCTTGGAACAAGCGCCAGGACTCAGCTTGGCAGATACCTTGTCCCTTCACTATGCAATGCGCAATGAGTTGGCTCTGAGCCCAGTTGACTTCCTCCTTCGCCGTACCAACCACATGCTCTTTATGCGTGATAGTTTGGATAGCATTGTGGAGCCTGTTCTGGATGAAATGGGACGATTCTATGATTGGACAGAAGCAGAAAAAGCAGCCTACCGTGCGGATGTCGAAGCAGCTCTTGCTCAAAACGATCTAGCGGCATTAAAAAATTAAGAAAAACTAGAAGAGAGGGAGACGAGCCTTCCTTGCCTTCTCTCTCCTTCTTTTAAATGGAGACAACGATATGATGAAAGAATTATTTGGAGAATTTTTGGGGACTTTAATCCTTATCCTCCTAGGAAATGGTGTTGTAGCAGGTGTGGTTCTTCCCAAAACCAAGAGTAACAATTCAGGATGGATTGTCATCACTATGGGATGGGGGATTGCCGTTGCGGTTGCCGTCTTTGTATCTGGCAAACTTAGTCCTGCACACTTAAACCCAGCTGTGACGCTTGGTGTAGCCTTAAAAGGTGACTTGCCTTGGGCTTCAGTATTCCCATATATCCTAGCTCAGTTCGCTGGAGCGATGCTTGCTCAAATTTTAGTTTGGTTGCAATTCAAACCACACTATGAAGCAGAAGAAAATGCAGGAAATATTCTAGCAACTTTCAGCACTGGACCAGCTATCAAAGATACTGTGTCAAACTTGATTAGTGAAATCCTTGGGACTTTTGTCTTGGTATTGACAATCTTTGCTTTGGGTCTCTATGACCTTCAAGCAGGGCTAGGAACCTTTGCAGTGGGGACCTTGATTGTCGGTATCGGTCTTTCTCTAGGTGGGACAACTGGTTATGCCTTGAACCCAGCTCGTGACCTCGGTCCTCGTATTATGCATAGCCTTCTTCCAATTCAAAACAAGGGAGATGGGGACTGGTCTTATGCTTGGATTCCTGTTGTGGGGCCTATTGTTGGTGCGACCCTAGCAGTTCTCGTATTTTCACTTTTCTAAAATAAAAGAGTGATTGGCAACAGAGTTTGAGATGGAAATCTCAGGCTCTTTTTTGATGGCCAAAACATTAATATTTTAACTTATCTTAAAATAAGCTAAAACCAATTTTTAAGTTATGGTAAACAGTTGAAAAAAAGGTTGATAAAGTGGTAAAATGTTAGGAAGATAAGATGCTAACAATACATACTGATAGTTAATAGAAACAATATATTAATGGATAGCTTATGAAAAAACAACGAAATTTACATGTATTCTTAGACCGGACGGCTCTATATTTTGTAATCTTGCTTGGTTTGCTTTATTTTTTTAGTTACCTTGGTCAGAGCCAAGGCACCTTTATTTATAATGAGTTCTAGTTTAAAGGAGAAGAGGAACAGTGTTTAATAAACCGATAAAAGATATGATTGAAACGATTGAGCACTTTGCTCAAACGCAACCAACATATCCTGTCTACAATGTTTTAGGTCAAGAACATACTTATGGTGATCTGAAGGCTGATTCGGATAGTTTGGCTGCAGCTATCGACCAACTAGGCTTGCCTGAGAAATCTCCAGTCGTCGTTTTTGGCGGACAGGAATATGAGATGTTGGCTACCTTTGTAGCGCTAACTAAGTCAGGTCATGCCTACATTCCAATTGATAGCCATTCGGCCTTGGAACGGGTAGCTGCTATCGTAGAAGTTGCAGAGCCAAGCTTGATTATTGCCATCTCAGATTTTCCATTAGAGCAAACTAGCACAGCGATGCTGAATTTGGAGCAAGTCCATGAAGCTTTTGCTCAAGCTTCCAGCTACGAGATGACCCATCCAGTCAAGGGGGATGACAACTACTACATCATCTTTACTTCTGGTACGACTGGTAAGCCTAAGGGAGTGCAGATTTCCCAGGATAATCTCCTCAGCTTTACCAACTGGATGATTACAGATAAGGAATTTGCGACGCCAAGTCGTCCACAAATGCTGGCTCAGCCCCCTTATTCTTTTGACCTATCTGTCATGTATTGGGCGCCAACCTTGGCACTGGGTGGTACGCTTTTCGCTCTTCCTTCAGCCATTACTCAGGACTTCAAAAAACTCTTTGCGACAATTTTTTCCTTGCCCATTGCTATCTGGACCTCAACACCGTCCTTTGCAGATATGGCCATGTTGTCAGAAGACTTTAATAGTGAGAAAATGCCAGGAATCACGCATTTCTACTTTGATGGTGAAGAATTGACGGTCAAAACTGCTCAAAAACTGCGCGAGCGATTCCCAAATGCCCGTATTATCAATGCCTACGGACCAACAGAAGCGACGGTAGCTTTGTCAGCAGTTGCCGTCACTGATGAGATGTTGGCGACTCTCAAACGCCTGCCAATCGGCTATACCAAGGCGGATTCTCCGACCTTTATCATTGATGGGGAAGGTAAGAAAGTTCCAAATGGTGAACAGGGAGAAATCATCATTTCTGGACCAGCTGTTTCAAAAGGCTATATGAATAATCCTGAAAAAACGGCAGAAGCTTTCTTTGAGTTCGAAGGTCTTCCAGCCTACCACACAGGGGATGTAGGAACCATGACAGATGAGGGCTTGCTTCTCTATGGTGGACGAATGGATTTCCAGATTAAGTTTAATGGTTATCGCATTGAGCTTGAAGATGTCTCTCAAAACCTCAACAAGTCTCGCTTTATCGAGTCTGCTGTTGCTGTCCCACGTTATAACAAGGACCACAAGGTACAAAATCTACTGGCCTATGTCATCCTAAAGGACGGTGTCCGTCAGCAGTTTGAGCGTGATATCGATATTACCAAGGCTATCAAGGAAGACTTAGCAGATATCATGATGTCCTATATGATGCCTTCTAAGTTTCTTTATCGAGATAGTTTGCCGCTAACGCCTAATGGTAAAATTGATATCAAGAGCTTGATTAACGAGGTAAACAGTAGATGATGGAGCTTTATAAACAGCTACCTCATTTGGAACCTTATGGTGATCTTCAGTACTTTTTATACGTAATTGTTGCAACTTTACCTATCTTTATCGGTCTTTTTTTCAAGAAACGTTTTGCCTTGTACGAGGTGCTCGTTAGTCTCTTCTTTATCGTCACCATGTTGGTTGGTGGAAAGACGAATCAAATAAGCGCTTTGATCCTTTATGTTATCTGGCAAGTACTTCTTGTATCTTTCTACAAAAGGTACAGGAAACAACGGGATAGTAAATGGATATTTTACCTGGTTAGTTTTCTATCCCTATTGCCTATTGTCTTTGTGAAAGTATCTCCTGCTATTCATGGACCTCAATCTTTGTTTGGATTTTTAGGGATTTCTTACTTAACCTTTCGTGCAGTTGGGGTTATCGTTGAGTTGAGAGACGGTGTCATCAAGGATTTAACGATTTGGCAATTCTTACGTTTTCTTCTCTTTATGCCGACTTTCTCAAGTGGTCCTATTGATCGTTTTAAACGCTTCAATGAAAATTACGAGACCATTCCTGAGCGGGATGAGCTGATGGATATGCTAGAAGAGGCTGTCAAATATATCATGCTTGGCTTCCTCTACAAGTTTATCTTGGCTCACATTTTAGGAGAGACATTATTGCCTCCGCTGAAAAATTTGGCCTTGCAGACAGGTGGTTTCTTTAACCTCTACGCTTTAGCGGTCATGTACACCTTTGGTCTGGAGCTCTTCTTTGACTTTGCGGGCTACTCTATGTTTGCCTTAGCCATTTCAAACTTGATGGGTATTCATAGTCCTGTCAACTTTAACAAGCCCTTTTTGTCAAGGGATTTAAAAGAGTTTTGGAATCGCTGGCACATGAGTCTGTCTTTCTGGTTCCGTGACTTTGTCTTTATGCGGATGGTCATGGTGTTGACCAGAAAGAAGGTCTTTAAAAATCGCAATGTGACCTCAAGTGTAGCCTATATTCTCAATATGCTGATTATGGGATTTTGGCATGGTGTGACCTGGTACTACATCGCCTACGGACTTTTTCATGGGATTGGGCTGGTCATCAATGACGCTTGGGTTCGTAAGAAAAAAGCGCTCAATAAAGAACGGAAAAAAGCTGGAAAGGGTTCCTTACCTGAGAATCGCTGGATTCAGTTGCTTGGCATGGTTGTCACCTTCCATGTCGTGATGGTTTCATTCTTAATCTTTTCTGGATTTTTGAATGATTTATGGTTTAAAAAATAAAAGGATATAAAAAATGGATATCAAATCAGAAGTTATTGAAATTATTGATGAGTTGTTTATGGAAGATGTTTCTGACATGATGGATGAAGATCTTTTTGATGCCGGTGTCTTGGATAGCATGGGAACGGTTGAATTGATTGTTGAGATTGAAAACCGTTTTGACATTCGTGTTCCAGTGACGGAGTTCGGTCGTGATGACTGGAATACGGCTAATAAAATCGTAGAAGGTATTACGGAGTTGAAGAATGCTTAAACGCTTGTGGCTGATCTTCGGGCCTATCTTCATTGCTGGATTTTTGGTTCTTCTACTCATCTTTTTTTATCCAAGTACAACAAGCCATAATCTGACGGAGGAAAAATACTCGGCGGCTTCTGTTAGTGCAGAGAGTTTTAAAGAGAGAAGCCAAAAGGTAAGGGCTCTTACGGATCCAAATATGCGTTTTATTCCTTTTCTAGGGTCCAGTGAATGGATTCGATTTGATAGTGTCCATCCAGCTGTTTTAGCGGAAAAATATCATCGTCCCTATCGTCCTTACTTTCTAGGTCAAGCAGGAGCAGCCTCTCTCAATCAATATTTTGGTCTACAGCAAATTTTGCCAGAAATAGAGAATAAGCAGGCTGTATTTGTGATTTCGCCTCAGTGGTTTACGGAGACAGATTATGAACCCGCAGCGTTTCAGAGATTTTTTAACAGCGACCAATTGACAGCTTTTTTGGGAAATCAATCTGGTGATACTGCTGCAAAGCATGCGGCTATTCGATTGTTAAAGCAGAATCCTAATGTTGCATTAAAAAGCATTGTTCAAAAACTGTCAAAGGGTGAAGAATTATCAGATGTTGATCAGGTTGCTATTGATATTTTTGCGCGATTCAACGAAAAACAATCCGCTCTCTTTGGACAATTCTCCATTCGAGGACAACTCAAGTACAAGGAACACGTGGAGAACTATTTAAAAGATCTTCCGGATCAATTTTCTTATGATGAGTTAGAAAAAATTGTTCGTAAGGACGCAGAAGCAAATACGACCAATAACGATATGGGGATGGAAAATCATTTCTATACGAGAGAGATTCAAAAGGATTTAAAAAAATGGGAAGGGTATCAAAAAAATTACAACTTCCTCAAGTCCTCCGAGTACAATGATTTGCAGCTGGTCCTCAATCAATTTGCTAAGTCGAATGTCAATGTACTCTTTGTTATTCAGCCGGTTAACAAGAAGTGGATGGAGTACACAGGGCTCAGTGAAGAGATGTACCAGCATGCAGTGGAGAAAATTCGTTACCAGTTAGAAAGTCAAGGTTTCACCAACATTGCTGACTTTTCTAAAAAAGGCGGAGATCCGTACTTTGTCAAGGACACCATTCATATTGGTTGGTTGGGTTGGTTGGCTTTTGATAAGGTTGTCAATCCCTTCTTGACGGATCCGACTCCAGCTCCAGACTATAAGATGAATGACCGCTTCTTTAGCAAGGACTGGGCGACCTATGATGGGAATATCAAAGATTTCCAATAAAATAAGCTAAAAGTTTGGGATTTAAACCCAAGCTTTTTTGTTTAAATGGCGAATATTTAAGATGAAAATAGGTCAAAAGTTTCAAAATTTTTAGAAATAGCGTATAATATAAAAGAGAAAAAGAAAAGAAAGGGATTTTAAAATGAACAAACGTTCTTTGTTACCTGTCTTGTCGACAGCCCTGTTAGCTCCAGCCTTCTTAGCTGGACAAGTCTATGCTGAAGAAGCAACAACTCCTGCAGAAAGTTCAGCTGTCGTAGCGACTCCTGCTACGTCGGCGACTCCAGCTCCTGTTGAGAGCCCTGCGGTACCGGAAACTTCGGCAACTTCAGAAGCAGTTGCACCTGCAGAAGCTCCGTTAGCTCCTGTTGAATCTCCTAAAAGCGAAGAAAAGGACACCGTTATCTTACACACCAATGATGTTCATGGTCGTATTGTAGAGGAAAAGGGAGTAATTGGAGATGCCAAGTTAGCGACTGTCATTGAGCAGGAACGCGCGAAATCAAATCAAAATACTCTGGTTGTTGATGCGGGAGACGCTTTTCAAGGTTTACCGATTTCCAACTCTACAAAGGGTGAAGCACGCGCTGAAATTCTTAATCAGATGCAGTATGATGCCATGGCAGTAGGAAATCATGAGTTTGACTTTGGTTTAGACGAAGCTAAGAAATACAAGGAAATCTTGAAATTCCCATTACTTAGTTCAAATACCTACGTCAATGGTGCTCGTCTCTTTGAAGCTTCCACAATCGTTGATAAAGATAAGACTGTGGAAGGTGATGAGTTTGTTGTAATCGGCGTGACAACACCTGAAACAGCAACCAAAACTCACCCTAAAAATGTCAAAGGGGTAACCTTTACAGATCCAATCTCAGAGGTCAATAAGGTCATCGAAGAAGTTCAAGCCAAGGCGCGTGCAGAAGGTAAGGACTATAAACACTATGTTGTGCTGGCTCACTTGGGTGTGGATACCACAACCCCAGTAGAATGGCGTGGTTCAACTTTGGCAGAAGCCTTGTCTAAAAATCCTCGTTTGAAAGGGAAACGCGTAACAGTAATCGATGGTCACTCTCATACAGTAGAATCAACGACCTATGGAGACAATGTTACCTATAACCAGACAGGAAGCTACCTTCATAATGTAGGAAAAATCACCTACAAATCACGTCAGCTTTTGGGCAATCCAACTCAGATTCCGGCTGCTGATGCTAAAAAATTACCAGCCAATCCAACAGTTGAAAAACTAGTCAAAGACATTAAACAAAAATACGATGCTGAAAATGCTATTGAAGTCGTTTCAAACAGCCCTGTAGAACTCAACGGAGATCGTGAAAATGTTCGGGTTCGTGAAGCCAACCTCGGAAACGTCGTAGCAGACTCCCTCTATCAGTACGGTCAGACAGGATTTAGCCATCCGACAGACATCGCTGTGACAAATGGTGGTGGCTTGCGTGAAACCATTGCAAAAGGCAAACCAATCACTAAAGGAAATGTCATTGCGGTTCTTCCATTTGGAAATACCATCTCACAAATCCAAGTGACGGGGCAACAAGTTTTGGATATGTTTGAAAAATCACTCGGATCTATCTTGCAGGTCGATAAGGATGGCAAGAAGGTCTTGGATGAGAACGGACAACCATTGTTAGAGCCAAGTGGTGGCTTCTTGCAAGTTTCAGGTGTGAAGGTCTACTATGATACCAACCTACCATCAGGTAAACGTGTCTTGGCCATCCAGGTCAAAAACCGCACGACTGGTCGTTATGATCTCCTAGACCTCACAAAAACCTACTATCTTGCAACCAATGATTTCCTAGCTGCGGGTGGCGATGGCTACACGATGTTAGGTGGTGCGCGAGAAGAAGGTCCTTCTATGGATGCAGCCTTTGAAGAGTATCTGAAAACCGCTGATTTGGCCCAGTATGAAAAGATCAATCCGAACTCACGGACGATTTCTGTGGATTCTAAAACCTTTAGTCTGCCAGTAGAAACGCCTCAAACGAATGCAGCTGCTAGCGATGCGACTACAAATGTACCACTTACTTATGAGGTGGCAGGTCAATTTAGCAAGAAGGCAGTTGTCTCAGAAAAAGCTCTTCCAAATACAGGAAGTGAACAATCCATCTTCTTGCTCTTGATGGGAATGGTAGCTGGTCTGGCAGGTATCTTATCGAGCCGAAAACCAAAGCTAAAATAGGTTAAATTTCACATCTAGAAGAGTCTAGGGAAACGTTTTTACGCCTTTTTCCCTTGACTCTTTTTTGGTTTATGATATAATTAACCAGTAAAGAATCGGTGGCTATCTATGTTTTTTACGAAAAGATAGCTAGGGAAGGAGTAACACATGAGACAGCTTGCACAGGAAATCGATAACTTTTTAAACGAGGTGATCTTGAGATCTGAGAATCAGCATGAAATTCTGATCGGGCATTGCACAAGTGACGTAGCCTTGACCAATACTCAGGAACACATCCTCATGCTCTTGTCGGAAGAATCCCTAACCAACTCGGAGTTGGCTCGTCGCCTCAATGTCAGCCAGGCGGCAGTGACCAAGGCTATCAAGTCTTTGGTCAAAGAGGGTATGTTAGAAACATCCAGAGATCCCAAGGATGCGCGTGTGATCTTTTACAAACTGACAGAGCTAGCTCGACCAGTAGCGGCAGAACACCACCATCATCATGAACACACGCTCTTAGCCTATGAACAAGTGGCAAGTCAGTTTACTCCAGATGAACAAGAAGTTATCCAGCGGTTTTTAACTGCTTTAGTAGGAGAAATCAAATAATGCGGTATATTACAGTAGAGGACTTGTCTTTCTATTATGACAAGGAACCTGTCCTCGAGCACATCAACTACAGTGTTGATAGCGGGGAGTTTGTCACCCTGACTGGTGAAAATGGAGCTGCCAAGACGACGCTGATCAAGGCGAGTCTAGGCATCTTGCAGCCAAGATTTGGCAAGGTAACCATCTCAAAGACAAATACTCATGGGAAAAAGCTTAGGATAGCTTATCTTCCCCAGCAGATTGCCAGTTTTAATGCTGGATTTCCGAGTACAGTTTATGAGTTTGTCAAGTCGGGTCGCTATCCGCGAAAGGGTTGGTTCCGTCGTTTGAATGCCCATGATGAGGAGCATATCAAGGCTAGTCTAGACTCAGTTGGTATGTGGGAACACCGTGATAAACGGATTGGTTCCCTCTCTGGTGGGCAAAAACAACGGGCGGTTATTGCACGGATGTTTGCTTCTGACCCAGATATCTTTGTCCTAGATGAGCCGACGACAGGGATGGATGCTGGAAGCAAAAATGAATTTTACGAACTCATGCACCATAGTGCCCACCATCATGGCAAGGCTGTTTTGATGATTACCCATGACCCTGAGGAAGTCAAGGACTATGCGGATCGCAATATTCATCTAGTTCGTAACCAAGATTCGCCATGGCGTTGTTTCAACGTTCACGAAAGCGACCAGGAGGTGGACCATGCTTAGTTTGTTATCTTATGACTTCATGCAGCGTGCCTTCTTGGCGGTCATTGCCATGAGTCTCTTTTCTCCAGTTCTTGGGACCTTCCTTATCTTGCGTCGTCAGAGTCTCATGAGCGATACCCTCAGTCACGTTTCTCTGTCAGGAGTAGCCTTTGGTCTGGTTTTGGGAATTTCTCCAACCATTTCAACCATTGCTATTGTCTTGATCGCTGCGGTCTTTCTAGAGTATCTCCGGACAGTCTATAAGAACTTTATGGAAATCGGGACTGCCATCCTCATGTCAACAGGACTTGCAGTGTCTCTTATCGTGATGAGTAAGGGGAAAAGTTCGAGCTCCATGAGTTTGGACCAATATCTCTTTGGTTCGATTGTGACCATTAGCCAGGAGCAGGTGATATTCCTCTTTGCCATTGCGGCAATCGTTTTACTCTTGACTTTCTTGTTCTTGCGACCAATGTATATCCTGACTTTTGATGAGGACACGGCCTTTGTGGATGGCTTGCCAGTTCGTACCATGTCTATCCTCTTTAACATGGTGACAGGGGTGGCCATTGCCCTTATGATTCCAGCAGCAGGAGCTCTTTTGGTGTCGACCATTATGGTCTTACCAGCTAGTATTGCCCTTCGTCTGGGGAAAAACTTCAAATCCGTTATGTTACTAGCCAGCGCTATTGGCTTTTTGGGAATGGTGGCAGGACTTTATATTTCCTACTATGCGGAAACACCTGCTAGCGCTAGTATCACCATTATCTTTGTAGCTGTCTTTTTGTTAGTCAGTCTACTGAAACGTTTTATCAAATAGGAGAATGAAATGAAAAAAATTAGCTTACTACTGGCTAGTCTATGTGCCCTGTTTTTAGTGGCTTGTTCCAATCAAAAACAGGCAGATGGGAAACTCAATATCGTGACAACCTTTTACCCTGTCTACGAATTTACCAAACAAGTCGCAGGAGATACTGCTAATGTAGAACTTCTAATCGGTGCTGGTACAGAACCCCATGAGTACGAACCGTCTGCCAAGGCAGTTGCCAAAATCCAAGACGCAGATACCTTTGTCTATGAAAATGAAAACATGGAAACTTGGGTTCCAAAATTGTTAGAATCCTTGGATAAGAAAAAAGTGAAAACCATCAAGGCGACAGGTGATATGCTCCTCTTGCCAGGTGGTGAGGAAGAAGAGGAAGGGCATGATCATGGTGGCGAGGGTCACCATCACGACTACGATCCCCATGTTTGGCTTTCACCAGCACGCGCCATCAAACTGGTAGAGCATATCCGTGACAGCTTGTCAGCAGATTATCCTGATAAAAAAGAGACTTTTGAGAAGAATGCGGCTGCCTATATCGAAAAATTGCAAGCCTTGGACAAGGCCTACACAGATGGCTTGTCTCAAGCTAAACAAAAGAGCTTTGTGACACAGCACGCTGCCTTTAACTACCTTGCCTTGGACTACGGTCTCAAGCAAGTATCCATCTCAGGTCTCTCACCAGATGCAGAACCATCAGCAGCACGTTTGGCAGAATTGACAGAGTATATTAAGAAAAACAAGATTTCTTATATCTACTTTGAAGAAAATGCCTCACAAGCCCTCGCCAATACACTCTCAAAAGAAACAGGTGTCAAACTAGACGTGCTCAATCCGCTAGAAAGTCTGACAGAAGAAGCAACCAAGGCTGGTGAGGACTATATCTCCGTGATGGAGAAAAACCTCAAGGCTTTGAAACAAACAACAGACCAAGAAGGACCAGAAATCGAGCCAGAGAAGGAAGAAAATACCAAGACAGTTCACAATGGTTACTTTGAGGATGCTGATGTCAAGGACCGTACCTTGAGTGACTATGTTGGTAACTGGCAATCTGTCTATCCTTTCCTTGAGGATGGAACTTTTGATCAAGTCTTTGACTACAAGGCTAAGTTGACTGGCAAGATGACCAAAGATGAGTACAAGGCTTACTATAGAAAAGGCTATCAGACAGATGTGACTAAGATCAACATCACTGACAACACTATGGAATTTGTTCAAGGTGGCCAAAGCAAGAAATTCACCTACAAGTATGTCGGCAAGAAAATCTTGACTTATAAGAAAGGCAATCGTGGCGTGCGTTTCCTCTTTGAAGCGACAGATGCGGACGCTGGACAGTTCAAGTATGTTCAGTTTAGTGACCACAATATCGCCCCAGTTAAGGCAGAACATTTCCATATCTTCTTTGGAGGTACTAGCCAAGAAGCCCTCTTTGAAGAGATGGATAACTGGCCAACCTACTACCCAGATAACCTATCTGGCCAAGAAATCGCCCAAGAAATGTTGGCGCATTGATGCAAGAGAGAATCCCGCAAATCTGCGGGATTTTTTGCTAGAAACCTTTATCTGGTTAGGTTACGAGACGGGAAACCGCCTCTGCGTAGATGTCCATAGCGCGATAAAGATCGTCTAGGACAGCTGCTTTATTTGTCTGATGTTCAGTTTGTTGTGCTCCTGGGAAAAGAGCGCCAAAGGCTACACAGTTTGGCATGGTGCGGGCAAAGGTAGCACCACCTGATGAGAGAGGAGGAGTTTTATTTAAGGGATTTGGCTGGGGTTGTAATTGAAAGAATGATGGTAAATTATATGAAATCTATCTGAAAGGCTTTCTTTTGGAAGGTACAAAATGTATATTGTACAAATTATAGAATCTTTTCAGGGGATTTAGGAAGGAATCTTAGTCATATTGACGCTGCTATCGCTTTTTGTTATAGTCAAAGAGAGAGCGGTCTGGAACACTAGTTTATTCACAGTCTGTGGATAAGTCTAGGGGAAAATGACATATAACTCAGGGTGTTGAAGCACCCTGATACTAGTTCCGTACATTAGTAACTTGCTAGAGAGCTAGTAGAAACCCTAGTACAGAGCTGTTTGACAAAGGTCTGTTTAGGGTGAAGGCCTCTAAGTCTAAGAGCTGGATTTTGGAGAAACTAGTTTTTAGGAATGTTTTCTTATCCACAAGTTGTGGATAACTTTGTGAACAAGAGAAAGAGATACGAGATGATGACGAACATAAAACCACATGGACCATTACCAAGTCAGGCCCAGCTAGTTTATTTAGAGGATGAACTAGCTGCCTTTATCCATTTTGGTCCCAATACCTTTTATGACCAAGAATGGGGAAGTGGGCAAGAGGATCCCAAGCGTTTTAACCCGACCAAGTTGGATGCGCGTGAATGGGTTCGAGTGCTTAAAGAAACGGGTTTTAAAAAGCTGATTTTGGTAGTTAAGCACCACGATGGTTTTGTGCTCTATCCGACAGCACATACAGATTATTCGGTCAAGGCTAGCCCTTGGAGGGATGGAAAGGGGGACTTGCTCCTTGAAGTTTCCCAGGCTGCAACTGAGTTTGACATGGATATGGGGGTTTATTTATCTCCTTGGGATGCCCATAGTCCCTTCTATCATGTGGACCGAGAAGCAGACTACAATGCCTATTATCTGGCTCAGTTGAAGGAAATCTTATCAAATCCTGACTATGGGAATGCTGGTAAGTTCACTGAGGTGTGGATGGATGGTGCTCGAGGCGAAGGGGCCCAGAAGGTCAACTATGAGTTTGAGACTTGGTTTGAAACCATTCGTGACTTGCAGGGCGATTGTTTGATTTTCTCAACTGAAGGGACCAGTATCCGCTGGATTGGAAATGAACGAGGCTATGCATGGGATCCCTTGTGGCAAAAAGTCAAGCCAGACCAGTTGGGGACAGAGGCGGAATTAGATTATCTACAGCACGGAGACCCCTCGGGAACGCTATTTTCAATCGGGGAGGCAGATGTTTCTCTTCGGTCGGGCTGGTTTTACCATGAGGATCAGGACCCCAAGTCTCTCGAGGAATTGGTCGAAATCTACTTTCACTCGGTGGGTCGGGGTACACCTCTCTTACTCAATATTCCGCCAAACCAAGATGGACTCTTTGACGAAAAGGATATCCGGCGACTGTATGAATTTGCTACCTACCGTGACACACTCTATAGGGAAGATTTAGCTCTGGGAGCCAAGGTATCTGGCCCTGCTCTATCACCAGACTTTGCTTGTCATCATCTGACAGATGGACTGGAGGCTAGTTCTTGGGCAAGTGATGCAGAGTTGCCAATCCAATTAGAGCTCGATTTAGGATCACCTAAAACTTTTGATGTGATTGAGTTAAGAGAAGATTTGAAGTTGGGGCAACGCATCGCTGCTTTCCATGTTCAGGTAGAGTTGGATGGTGCCTGGAAGGAGTTTGGCTCTGGTTATACTGTTGGCTACAAACGTCTCTTACGAGGATCAGTCGTTGAGGCGCAGAAGATACGCGTGATCATTACAGAGGCACAGGCTTTGCCTTTGTTGACCAAAATTTCACTCTATAAAACACCTACCTTGTCGAAAAAAGAAGCTGTTCAGCAACTAGAGTTTTCAGAAAAAAGTCTAGCTGTGACCAAGGGAGAAAATGTCCACTTTACAGTGAAGCGCATAGAATCTAGCAGTCCTTTAGAAGCTAAGATTTCGATTCAACCAGGGACGGGTGTGCATGGTGTCGCCTATCGGGACGAGATTCAAGTCCTTGCGTTTCAAGTTGGCGAGACTGAAAAAAGGCTAACGCTACCAACCTTGTATTTTGCAGGAGATAAAACCTTGGACTTTTATCTGAATTTGATGGTAGATGGGCAGCTGGTTGACCAGCTTCAGGTCCAAGTTTCATAAAAGAAGAACCTTTGCGCGATGCAAAGGTTCTTTTGGTTAGGAGTGATTTGGTAGCCAGCTGAGGGTGAAGGTCAGTTGCTCAGCTTTCAAGAGGTCTTGGTGTTGAATGCTAGATACTATGGTCTTGTCCAATCGACATTCTTTGACAAAGTTGAAATGGCTGTGATTTTGTTCAGCATGGATATCCAACCATTTATTTTCCTTAGCCAGGTAGATACGGAGATGGTCAAAGAGAGGAATTCCGAGATCGTAACTTGGTTTGCCCGAACAGGTCGGGTAGAATCCAAGAGCTGACCAGATATACCAAGCAGAGAGACTGCCATTGTCCTCATCGCCAGGATAGGCTTGCCAGCTTGGGTGAAAGGCCTTCTGACGTAGCGTCTTGATGAGAAGAGCTGTATAGTCAGGGTAGTCGCTGTAGCGGAAGAGATAAGGAATGTGGAAGCTAGGCTGGTTGGAAATGGCGATTTGTCCAAAAGGAGCAGTAGCCATCTCGCTCATCTCATGAATCTCGTAGCCATAGCCAGTTGTTTCAAAGAGAGGAGCATCCTGACAGACTTTCAAAAGGTAGCGGCTAAAGACTTCTTTTCCACCCATCAGTTGACGCAAACCTGAGATGTCATGTAAGACGCCTAAAGTCGCTTGAATAGAAGAACATTCGGCGTAGTCACGTCCCCAACTATAAGAAGAGAAGTCTGGTCGGAAGTTGCCTTGACTATCTCGCGCTCTCATGTAGCCCGTCTCGGCGTCAAAGAGATGGCGGTAATTCTGCGATGCGACCTTATAAGTCTGGGCAATGTCATTTTGACCAAGCTTTTTGGCACAGCTGGCGATACAAAAGTCACTATAGGCATAGTCAAGGGTGTGGCTGACACTTTCGTGGTGGTCGGTAGAGAGATAACCTAATTCTTGGTATTGTGCCAAACCGTGGCGACCGTTGATGCCGAGAGGGTCGGACTTAGTGGCTGTCTCCAGCATGGCTTGGAGGAGTTCTTCTTCTAAGTCGGGAGCCATATCCTTGCAGGCACTATCTGCGATAATACCGTCCAATAGAGTACCTGGCATCATGCCGCGTTCATCTGGAGCTAGCCATTTTGGAAGGAATCCAGTATCGCGGTAGCTATTGAGGAAACCTTCTAGAAAGCGGTGATAGTGTTCCGGTATGATAAGAGAAAAGAGGGGGAAGGTAGTGCGGAAGGTATCCCAGAAACCATTGTTGCTGAAGAGGACGCCGGGCTTGACAGTGCCAGAAGTCAGGTCCATATGGATGGCCTGCCCTGACTCGTCCACCTCATAAAATGTCTGTGGGAAAAGGAAGAGTCTGTAGAGGCAGTGATCAAAGAAGGTCCGGTCGGCTTCCCCTGTCTCCACGATATCAAAACGATGGAGGAGATTTTCCCAGTCGGCTTGGGCATTTGCTTTACAGCTATCAAAGTCCGTTTGAGGTAGATTAAGCAGCGCTTGAGAAGGAGAGATGAAGGAAGTTGCTAGCTGAATCTCGGCATGACTATCAGCGAGGTCAATTCGCCAGTCTCCGCTTTCTTGGCTGACAGCAAGAATATCCGTATTCATTTGTAGGGCGGTGAACATTGTTAGCGGATTTTTGTTAGTCTCAGTTTTGCCTTCTTGTCTTAGGGCCAGAGTCTGCTTATCTACCTGCTCAACTGTTAGGTCATCTGCTGCGTGAAGATAGAGGGAGAGGGCTTTGCCTTGCTTTTGCTCCAAACGAATAGAAGCACCGTAGCAAGTCGGTGTGAGCTGGGTTTCAATCTGATAGCGCAGGGAGAAAATTTTCAGATAATGAGGCTGGAAAGAGGCCTTATCCATATCATAGGAGGACTGACGGTGAAAGAGGCTGTCTCCACCTAGCTGGCCTGTAACAGGTGTCAGAAGGAGCCAAGAGTAGTCCCCAATCCAAGGACTGGGCTGGTGGGTTAAGCGAATCCCCTGAAAGATGGGCAGATGCGGATCGAAGAACCAAGCTCCCTCCTGATCACTGGTCTGTGGCACAAAATAATTCATCCCAAAAGGCACGCCTGTGTAAGGCAGGGTATTTCCCCGAGAAAAGGCATGCTTGCTAGCAGTACCAAAGCGGGTATCGATGGTTTCAAGTAGTGGTTTCATGGTATTTCCTTTAGCTGTTTTTCTACATTATATCAGAAAAATGAGACCTTTAGATATGGGGTTCGAAAGTAAGCAATTTTGTAGAAAAATGACTATCATTTGTGTATGTATTTTCTGTCTCAAAAACTATATACTGAACATGAAACTTGTTTGAAAGAGGAAACTGCACGATGATTTATTCGAAAGAAATTGTTAGAGAATGGCTGGACGAAGTAGCAGAGCGGGCCAAGGACCATCCCGAGTGGGTGGATGTCTTTGAGCGTTGCTATACTGACACCTTGGACAATACAGTTGAAATCCTCGAAGATGGCTCGACCTTTGTACTGACAGGGGATATTCCTGCTATGTGGCTTCGGGATTCGACAGCCCAACTTAGACCCTACCTGCATGTGGCTAAAAGAGATCCTCTCTTGCGTCAGACCATTGCAGGTTTGGTCAAGCGTCAAATGACCCTAGTACTCAAGGATCCTTATGCCAATTCCTTCAATATTGAGGAAAACTGGAAGGGGCACCATGAGACTGACCATACCGACCTTAATGGTTGGATTTGGGAACGCAAGTATGAGGTGGACTCGCTTTGCTATCCTTTGCAGCTGGCTTATCTCCTTTGGAAAGAGACTGGCGAAACCAGTCAGTTTGATGAAACTTTTGTCGCTGCGACCAAGGAAATCCTTCATCTCTGGACGGTAGAGCAGGACCACAACAACTCTCCATATCGTTTTGTCCGCGATACAGACCGCAAGGAAGATACTCTGGTAAATGATGGCTTTGGACCTGACTTTGCCCTGACAGGTATGACCTGGTCAGCCTTCCGACCAAGTGATGACTGCTGTCAGTATAGCTATTTGATTCCATCCAATATGTTTGCAGTCGTTGTCTTGGGGTATGTCCAAGAAATCTTTGCAGAACTAGATCTAGCTGATAGCCAAAACATCATCGCAGACGCTAAACGTCTGCAAGCAGAGATCCAAGAAGGAATCGAAAACTACGCTTATACCTCCAACAGCAAGGGTGAAAAGATTTACGCCTTTGAAGTGGATGGTCTAGGAAATGCTAGCATCATGGATGATCCAAACGTACCAAGTTTGTTGGCTGCGCCTTATCTGGGCTACTGCGACATTGACGATGAGGTTTACCAAGCAACTCGTCGGACCATTCTGAGCCCTGAAAATCCATATTTCTACCAAGGTGAATATGCTAGTGGTCTCGGAAGTTCTCATACTTTCTATCGCTATATCTGGCCGATTGCCCTTTCTATCCAAGGCCTGACAACAAGTGATAAGGCAGAGAAGAAATTCTTGCTGGATCAGCTCGTTGCCTGCGACGGTGGTACAGGTGTCATGCACGAAAGCTTCCACGTGGATGACCCAACGCTTTACTCACGTGAATGGTTTTCTTGGGCCAACATGATGTTCTGTGAATTAGTCTTGGATTACCTGGATATTCGTTAAGGAGCGCGCTTTAGTTTCACCGATTCGTGTCAGAATCACACCTTTACATTTAAAACGTTAAAATTTAAATTTAGAATGAGGTTTTACTTCATGGAAAATGTTGTTGTACATATTATCTCACATAGTCACTGGGACCGTGAGTGGTACTTACCTTTTGAAAGCCACCGTATGCAGTTGGTGGAGTTGTTTGACAATCTTTTTGATCTCTTTGAAAATGACCCTGAGTTTAAGAGTTTCCACTTGGATGGACAAACCATTGTCCTGGATGACTATTTGGAAATTCGCCCTGAAAATCGCGACAAAGTCCAAGGTTACATTGACGAAGGCAAACTCAAAATTGGTCCCTTTTACATCTTGCAGGATGATTACTTGATTTCAAGTGAAGCCAACGTCCGCAATACCTTGATTGGTCAAGCAGAATGTGCAAAATGGGGCAAATCCACTCAGATTGGTTACTTCCCAGATACCTTTGGAAATATGGGACAAGCGCCTCAAATCCTTCAAAAATCAGGCATTCACGTGGCAGCCTTTGGGCGTGGTGTGAAGCCGATTGGATTTGACAACCAAGTCCTCGAAGATGAGCAGTTTACTTCTCAGTTTTCAGAAATGTACTGGCAGGGCGCTGATGGAAGTCGTGTCCTCGGTATCCTCTTCGCCAACTGGTACAGTAACGGGAATGAAATCCCTGTTGATAAGGATGAGGCCCTTGCCTTTTGGAAACAAAAATTGTCAGACGTGCGTGACTACGCTTCGACCAACCAATGGTTGATGATGAACGGATGTGACCACCAGCCTGTACAGCGAAATCTGAGCGAAGCCATTCGTGTAGCAAATGAACTCTTCCCAGATGTGACCTTTGTGCATAGTTCCTTTGATGACTATATCCACGCAGTAGAAAGTGCTCTGCCTGAGCAACTATCTACGGTTACAGGTGAGTTGACCAGTCAAGAAACAGACGGTTGGTATACACTTGCTAACACTTCTTCATCCCGTATTTACCTCAAACAAGCTTTCCAAGAAAATAGCAACCTCCTAGAACAAGTAGTGGAGCCATTGACTGTCATCACTGGTGGGCACAACCATAAGGACCAGTTGACCTATGCTTGGAAAGTCCTTCTACAAAATGCTCCCCATGATAGTATCTGTGGCTGTAGCGTGGACGAGGTTCACCGTGAGATGGAGACACGTTTTGCCAAGGTTAACCAAGTCGGAAACTTCGTTAAGACCAATCTTCTCAACGAGTGGAAGGGCAAAATCGCAACTCATGAAGCTCAAAGCGACTATCTCTTTACCGTCATTAACACAGGCTTGCATGACAAGGTTGATACAGTCAGCACCGTGATTGATGTAGCGACTTGTGATTTCAAAGAATTGCACCCAACAGAAGGCTATAAGAAGATGGCAGCCTTGACCTTGCCAAGCTACCGTGTCGAAGACTTGGAAGGGCATGCTGTAGAAGCGAAAATCGAAGATCTGGGAGCTAATTTTGAGTATGATTTGCCAAAAGACAAGTTCCGTCAGGCTCGTATCGCTCGTCAAGTGCGCGTGACAGTGCCTGTTCATCTGGCACCACTTTCTTGGACAACCTTCCAATTGCTCGAAGGAGAACAAGAACACCGTGACGGTATTTACCAAAATGGAGTGATTGATACGCCATTTGTAACGGTAAGTGTGGATGAAAACATCACGGTCTACGACAAGACAACTCATGAAGCTTATGAAGATGTTATTCGCTTTGAAGACCGTGGTGACATTGGAAATGAGTACATCTATTTCCAACCAAAAGGAACAGAGCCTATCTACGCAGAACTCAAAGGCTGTGAAGTCTTGGAAAATACAGCTCGTTTTGCCAAGATCTTGCTCAAGCATGAATTGACAATTCCAGTAAGTGCAGACGAAAAACTGGATGCGGAACAAAGAGGAATCATCGAGTTTATGACGCGCGAAGCTGGTCGCTCAGAAGAATTGACAACTCTTCCTCTTGAAACAGAGATGACCGTCTTTGTTGATAATCCACAAATTCGTTTCAAGACTCGCTTTACTAACACAGCCAAGGACCACCGTATCCGTCTCTTGGTTAAGACTCATAACACACGTCCAAGCAATGACTCTGAAAGCATCTATGAGGTGGTGACACGACCAAACAAACCAGCTGCTTCTTGGGAAAATCCTGAAAATCCACAACACCAACAAGCCTTTGTCAGCCTTTATGATGATGAAAAAGGAGTGACGGTGGCCAATAAAGGACTGCACGAGTATGAAATCCTTGGCGACGATACCATTGCAGTGACCATCCTTCGTGCCTCAGGTGAGCTAGGTGACTGGGGTTACTTTCCGACACCAGAGGCTCAGTGCTTGCGTGAGTTTGAAGTCGAGTTTGCTCTCGAATGCCACCAAGCACAAGAACGCTTCTCAGCCTTCCGTCGTGCCAAAGCCTTTCAAACACCATTCACTAGTCTTCAGGTCGCTAAACAAGAAGGAAGTGTGGCAGCGACTGGCAGCCTCTTGAGCCATGCGGCGCTCAGCTTACCACAAGTCTGCCCAACAGCCTTTAAGGTAGCTGAAAATGAAGAAGGATATGTACTTCGTTACTACAATATGAGTCAAGAAAATGTGCGTATATCAGAACAGCAACAAACCATTCTGGACTTGCTTGAACGACCATATCCAGTTCATTCAGGACTCTTAGCACCACAAGAAATTCGTACAGAATTGATCAAAAAAGAAGACATTTAACAGTTTTAAAGAATACTATGAGATAGAAAGGAGGGGCGAAAGAGTTAGGATGAACTACTGAGTCGCCCCTTTTTATGGGAAGAACAATGACCATTGCAACCATTGATATCGGAGGGACTGGGATTAAGTTTGCCAGTCTGACTCCTGATGGAAAAATACTAGATAAGACAAGTATTCCGACGCCAGAAAGTTTGGAGGATTTACTAGCTTGGCTAGACCAACGCTTGGCAGAACAAGATTATAAGGGCATTGCTATGAGTGTTCCAGGCGCGGTCAATCAAGAAACAGGTGTGATTGAGGGCATCAGTGCCGTCCCTTACATCCATGGCTTTTCTTGGTATGAAGCTCTTGCTCATCATCAACTCCCCGTCCATCTAGAAAATGATGCCAACTGTGTTGGACTTAGTGAACTGCTGGCTCACCCAGAGATTGAAAATGCAGCCTGTGTCGTGATTGGGACAGGAATTGGCGGTGCCATGATTATCAATGGCAAACTTCACCGAGGTCGCCACGGCTTGGGAGGAGAGTTTGGCTACATGACAACTATCGAGCCTGCGGAAAAGCTCAACAACTGGTCGCAACTAGCGTCAACTGGAAATATGGTGCGATACGTGATTGAAAAATCTGGTCAGACTGACTGGGACGGACGCAAGATTTACCAAGAGGCCGCAGCTGGCAATGTTCTTTGTCAAGAAGCCATTGAACGTATGAACCGTAATCTGGCGCAAGGACTGCTCAATATCCAGTACCTCATCGACCCAGATGTCATTAGTCTGGGAGGATCTATTAGCCAGAATCCAGATTTTATCCAAGGCGTCAAAAAAGCTGTCGATGCATTTGTCAAAACCTACGAAGAATACACGGTCGCACCAGTTATCCAAGCTTGCACCTATCATGCAGATGCCAATCTCTATGGTGCCCTTGTCAACTGGCTACAGGAGGAAAATCAATGGTAATTTTTACAGGACTTAGTCCCAAACAAGAGCAAGCATTAGAGTTGCTTAAAAAGCATATTTCGCTAGCAGATGTAGAGGTAGTAGTCGCTCAGTCTGACCAAGCCTCTATCTCTATCAAGGGTGAAGGTGGACATTATCAACTAACTTATCGCAAACCTCACCAACTTTACCGCGCCTTGTCCTTATTGGCAACAGCTCTAGTAGAAGGTGATAAAGTAGCGATTGAGGAGCAGGCAGCTTATGAAGATTTGGCCTACATGGCAGACTGTTCTCGAAATGCGGTGCTGAATGTGGCTTCTGCCAAGCAGATGATTGAGGTCTTGGCTCTCATGGGTTACTCAACCTTTGAACTTTACATGGAAGACACCTATCAGATTGAGGGGCAACCTTACTTTGGTTACTTCCGTGGCGCCTATTCAGCAGAGGAGTTGCAGGAAATCGAAGCCTATGCCCAACAGTTTGACATGACCTTTGTGCCCTGCATCCAGACCTTGGCCCACTTGTCAGCCTTTGTCAAATGGGGGGTCAAAGAAGTGCAGGAACTCCGTGATGTGGAGGACATTCTCCTTATCGGCGAAGAAAAGGTTTATGACCTGATTGATGGGATGTTTGCTACTTTGTCTAAACTGCAGACTCGCAAGGTCAATATCGGGATGGATGAAGCCCACTTGGTTGGTTTGGGACGCTACCTCATCTTGAATGGTGTTGTAGACCGTAGTCTTCTCATGTGTCAACACTTAGAGCGCGTGCTGGATATTGCTGACAAGTATGGTTTCCACTGCCAGATGTGGAGCGATATGTTCTTTAAACTCATGTCAACAGATGGCCAGTATGACCGCGATGTGGAGATTCCTGAGGAAACTCGTGTCTACCTAGATCGTCTCAAAGACCGTGTAACCTTGGTTTACTGGGATTATTATCAGGACAGCGAAGAAAAGTACAATCGCAATTTCCGCAATCACCACAAGATTAGCCAAGATATTGCCTTTGCAGGTGGTGCTTGGAAGTGGATCGGTTTTACACCCAACAACCATTTCAGCCATCTCATCGCTATGGAGGCCAACAAAGCCTGTCGTGCTAATCAGATAAAAGAGGTCATTGTAACGGGTTGGGGGGACAATGGTGGAGAAACTGCCCAGTTTTCTATTCTACCAAGTCTGCAAATCTGGGCAGAACTCAGCTACCGCAATGACCTCGACCGTTTGTCTGCACACTTCAAGACCAATACGGGTCTATCGGTTGAGGACTTTATACAGATTGACCTAGCTAACCTCTTGCCAGACCTGCCAGATAATCTCAGTGGTATCAATCCCAACCGCTATGTCTTTTATCAGGATGTTCTTTGTCCGATTCTTGACAGGCACGTGACACCTGAACAGGACAAACCACACTTCGCTCAGGCAGCTGAGACGCTTTCTGAAATCAAAGAAAAAGCAGGAAATTATGCTTACCTCTTTGAAACTCAGGCCCAGTTGAACCAGATTTTAAGCAGTAAAGTGGATGTGGGACGACGCATCCGTCAGGCCTACCAAGCGGGTGATAAAGAAAGTCTGAGAGAAATCGCAAGACAAGAATTACCAAAACTCAGAAGCGAGATTGAACACTTCCATGCTCTCTTTAGCCACCAATGGTTGAAAGAAAACAAGGTCTTTGGCTTGGATACAGTCGATATCCGTATGGGCGGACTCTTGCAACGGTTCAAACGAGCAGAAAGCCGCATCGAAACTTATCTAGCAGGGCAGATTGACCGCATCGACGAGCTAGAAGTTGAAATCCTACCATTTACTGACTTCTACGCAGACAAGGATTTCGCAGCAACTACAGCCAACCAGTGGCATACTATTGCGACCGCATCGACGATTTATACGACTTAACACTCTTCGAAAATCTCTTCAAACCACGTCAGCTTCGCCTTGCCGTATATATGTTACTGACTTCGTCAGTTTTATCTGCAACCTCAAAGCAGTGCTTTGAGCAGCTTGCGGCTAGCTTCCTAGTTTGCTCTTTGATTTTCATTGAGTATAAAAACAAGAACAGTGTCCCTTGTTCAGAGTGTTTCTCGTGAAACCTATTTCTTATAAAAAACTTCTCCACAAAAAATAATTTGTGGAGTTTTTTCTATAATTAGTAGTTTAACCTAGCCTTCAAATAGGAGTATACTAATAATGTAATCGTTATCAAACCTAAAAATTCGATGAAATCAGTTTTTAGGAATAAAATGGGAGGAAATTATGAAAAAGTTTTCAAAGACCTTGAGGGATAACTGGATTTTTCTCTTGATGGTTTTACCAGGGGCACTTTGGTTGATTCTATTCTTCTATATCCCAGTATTTGGAAATGTGGTCGCCTTTAAAGATTACCATATGAGTGGTGAAGGATTTATCCACAGTATTATGAATAGTAAGTGGGTCGGCCTCGATAACTTTAAGTTCTTGTTTAGTTCTAAAGATGCCTTTATCATTACTCGAAATACCGTCCTTTACAACCTTGGATTCATCTTTATTGGTTTGATTGTGTCGGTTGGAATTGCCATCATCCTCAGTGAGCTTCGTTCTAAGAGAATGGTTAAAATTTTCCAAACGTCTATGTTGTTCCCTTACTTTCTGTCATGGGTTATCATCAGTTTCTTTACAGATGCCTTCCTAAACATTGACAAAGGGGTCTTCAACCATTTCCTAACATCCATTGGCATGAAGGAAGTCAACTTTTACGCTGACTTAGGCATTTGGCCATACCTTCTCCTTTTCCTAGGTATTTGGAAAGGCTTTGGATATAGCAGTGTCATGTACTATGCAACAATCATGGGAATTGACCCAACCTACTACGAAGCAGCAACAGTGGACGGGGCTAGCAAGTGGCAACGCATTCGCAACGTAACCATTCCTCAGTTGACTCCGCTTGTAACTGTATTGACCATCCTTGCAGTCGGAAATATCTTCCGCGCAGACTTCGGTCTCTTCTATCAAATCCCACACAATGCTGGTCAGCTTTACAATGTAACTAACGTTTTGGACGTATATGTCTTTAATGGTTTGACTCAGACAGCAGATATCGGTATGGCTTCAGCAGCCGGTCTTTACCAATCCGTTGTCGGCTTGATACTGGTTATTCTATCAAACTTGCTTGCAAGACGAGTTGATCCAAACTCAGCTTTGTTCTAGAAAGGGGGAGAATATGGCAGAAAAGAAAATTAAAAAAGAAAAAATCGATAATGTCGGCATTCACTCCTTCAGTAAGAAAGCAGATATCTTCTTTAGTATCATCTCTGGTTTGATCGCTCTTTCTTGTATCTTGCCCTTTATCTTCGTTATCATCATTTCGGTGACAGACGAAAAGAGCATCCTCCAGTATGGATATAGCTTTTTCCCTTCGAAATTTGGTGTAGATGGATTCCAGTTCTTAGCTCAGTTTAAAGATAAGATCCTCCAAGCGCTCTTTATCTCAGTTTTTGTAACCGTAGTCGGAACAGTGACCAACGTCTTCATCACGACAACTTATGCCTACGCCATCTCACGGACAACCTTTAAGTACCGCAGATTCTTCACGATCTTCGCTCTTCTTAGTATGTTGTTCAATGCTGGTTTGGTACCAGGCTATATCGTGGTCACTCGTTTGCTTCAACTTGGTGATACCGTTTGGGCCTTGATTGTTCCAATGCTTCTTTCACCATTCAACATCATCTTGATGCGTTCCTTCTTCAAGAAGACCATTCCAGAAGCTATTCTCGAATCTGCTCGTATCGATGGTGCCAGTGAAGCTCGGATCTTCTTCCAGATTTGTTTGCCATTGTCACTTCCAGGTATCGCAACCATCACGCTTTTGACAGCTCTTGGATTCTGGAACGACTGGTTCAACGCCCTTCTTTACATCAAGAGTGACAACTTGTATCCATTACAGTATTTGCTCATGCAAATCCAACAAAATATGGACTACATCGCCAAAGCAGTCGGTCTTTCTGGTCAACTGGGAGTCGCTCTTCCAAAGGAAACGGGTCGTATGGCCATGGTTGTCGTTGCAACCCTTCCAATCGCGATTCTCTATCCATTCTTCCAACGCTACTTTGTAAAAGGTTTGACCATCGGTGGTGTGAAAGAATAGGACTTACTGAGAAACATCGTTTCTCCCTTCCCAACTTCATCTTAGTGGCTGAAGTTAAAATCATTAAATCGTTTATAAGTTTAAAAATAAAAAAAGGAGTTTTTATCATGAAAAACTGGAAAAAATATGCTTTTGCATCTGCTAGCGTAGTCGCTTTGGCTGCAAGTCTTGCTGCCTGTGGAAACCTTACAGGTAACAACAAAAAAGCTGCAGATACTACTTCAGGTGAAAAACCTGTAATCAAAATGTACCAAATCGGTGACAAACCAGACAACTTGGATGAATTGCTAGAAAATGCAAACAAAATCATCGAAGAAAAAGTCGGTGCTAAATTGGATATCCAATACCTTGGATGGGGTGACTATGATAAGAAAATGTCTGTTATCACATCATCTGGTGAAAACTATGATATCGCATTTGCATCTAACTATGTCGTAAATGCTCAAAAAGGTGCCTATGCTGACTTAACAGAATTGTATAAAAAAGAAGGAGCAGAGCTTTACAAAGCACTTGACCCAGCTTACATCAAAGGGAACACTGTAAACGGTAAGATCTATGCAGTACCAGTTGCAGCTAACGTTGCATCATCTCAAAACTTTGCCTTCAACGGAACTCTTCTTGCTAAATACGGTATCGATATTTCAGGTGTAACTTCATACGAAACACTTGAGCCAGTCTTGAAACAAATCAAAGAAAAAGCTCCAGATGTAGTACCATTTGCGGTTACGAAGAACTTTATCCCATCTGATAACTTTGACTACCCAGTACCAAACGGACTTCCATTTGTTATCGACCTTGAAGGAGACACTACTAAGATCGTAAACCGTTACGAAGTGCCTCGTTTCAAAGAACACTTGAAGACTCTTCACAAATTCTATGAAGAAGGGTATATTCCAAAAGACGTAGCAACAAGCGACACTTCATTTGACCTTCAACAAGATACTTGGTTTGTTCGTGAAGAAACAGTAGGACCAGCTGACTATGGTAACAGTTTGCTCTCTCGTGTTGCTAACAAAGATATCCAAATCAAACCAATCACTAACTTTATCAAGAAAAACCAAACAACACAAGTTGCTAACTTTGTCATCTCAAACAACTCTAAGAACAAAGAAAAATCAATGGAAGTGTTGAACCTCTTGAACACGAACCCAGAACTCTTGAACGGTCTTGTTTACGGTCCAGAAGGCAAGAACTGGGAAAAAATTCAAGGTAAAGAAAACCGTGTACGTGTCCTTGATGGCTACAAAGGAAATACTCACATGGGTGGATGGAACACTGGTAACAACTGGATTCTTTACATCAACGAAAACGTTACAGATCAACAAATCGAAGATTCTAAGAAACAATTGGCAGAAGCTAAAGAATCTCCAGCACTTGGATTTATCTTTAACACTGACAATGTGAAATCTGAAATCTCAGCAATTTCTAACACAATGCAACAATTCGATACAGCTATCAACACTGGTACTGTAGACCCAGATAAAGCAATCCCAGAATTGATGGAAAAATTGAAATCTGAAGGTGCCTACGAAAAAGTATTGAACGAAATGCAAAAACAATACGACGAATTCTTGAAAAACAAAAAATCATAAGTTCGATTGATTTCGTGTATTCATTCCTAATTCCTAAAAATGTGATCACTGCCTTCCTTAGTTCTCTAGGGGAGGTAGTGATTTTTAGGATGTAAAAATGAAAAGAGTGGTTCTGAGGGTTTATACGATGTGATACACATACATCTATAGGGGATTTATTATGAAAAAATATCGTCTTCTTTTCAAAATGAGTGCTGTCTTCTCTTACCTATTTTTCGTATTTGGCCTTTCCCAGCTGACGCTTATTGTCCAAAACTATTGGCAATTTTCTTCCCAGATTGGCAATTTCTTCTGGATTCAAAATATCTTGAGTTTGCTATTTAGCGGAGTCATGATTTGGATTCTGGTTAAGACAGGCCATGGTTATCTCTTTCGCATTCCAAGAGAAAAATGGCTTTGGTATTCGATTTTGACAGTATTAGTGGTAGTGCTCCAGATCTTTTTTAACGTTCAGACAGCTAAACATGTTCAGTCAACTGCTGAAGGTTGGGCTGTATTGATTGGTTATAGTGGGACTAACTTTGCAGAGCTAGGTATCTATATAGCCCTGTTCTTTCTGATTCCACTGATGGAAGAGTTAATCTATAGAGGATTACTGCAACACGCCTTTTTTAAAGATTCGAGATTTGCTCTTGATTTGCTTCTTCCGTCCATTTTATTTGCTCTCCCTCATTTTTCAAGCCTTCCTAGTCTGTTAGATATCTTCGTCTTTGCAACATCTGGAATCATTTTTGCTGGTTTGACCCGTTATACCAAGAGCATTTATCCTTCCTATGCGGTGCATGTGATCAATAATATTGTAGCGACATTGCCATTTCTGCTGACGTTTTTACATAGGGCGTTTGGGTAAAATACTGGCTGGAGAGTTAGGAATTATAGTTTTTCAATTTATAAGTGAATTTCAGGAGGGAAATGAGTATGACACCATTAAAATGGTTCGATGGAGGTAGAGAAAGGCGTTGTGAAGCGATGACCATCATTGATCATCTATTGGAAGATATAAAGGCTGCGCCTCAACTTACTCCCTTGAAAAATCAGTTAGTGATTTATAAAAAACGATTAAAGGATGATGGAACCTCTACTCCATTTATTCTGAGCCAAATGAACGTTGACATCTCACGTGTGTTGATTGACAATAAGCTGGGTTTGTCAGAAAGTCAAGCTAAGCAAATCAAAAAATTGAGAGAATTATCTGCGATTCGCTATGGTTACTGATGAAGTGCAGGGGTAGGACTCTTTCAACAATTTCCGGTCAAATAAATTGCATTCGTTTTCTCAAGTGGGTATACTAGTATAGTTGAATGAAAAATTCTGAAAATTTAAGAATAGAAAAGAGAACAAATCTTATGGCAAAAGATATTCGTGTCTTACTTTACTACCTCTATACTCCAATTGAAAATGCAGAGCAATTTGCTGCAGACCACTTGGCTTTCTGTAAATCAATTGGCCTCAAAGGCCGTATCCTAGTCGCTGACGAGGGAATCAACGGAACAGTTTCAGGTGACTACGAAACAACTCAAAAATACATGGACTACGTTCACAGCCTCCCAGGCATGGAAGACCTCTGGTTCAAGATTGACGAAGAAAGTGAACAAGCTTTTAAGAAGATGTTTGTTCGCTACAAGAAAGAAATTGTCCACCTTGGTTTGGAAGACAACGACTTTGATAATGACATCAACCCACTTGAAACAACAGGTGCTTACTTGTCTCCAAAAGAGTTCAAAGAAGCCCTTCTTGACGAAGATACAGTTGTCCTTGACACACGTAACGATTATGAGTACGACCTAGGACATTTCCGTGGGGCTATCCGCCCAGACATCCGCAACTTCCGTGAGTTACCACAGTGGGTCCGCGACAACAAGGAAAAATTCATGGACAAGCGTGTCGTGGTTTACTGTACAGGTGGGGTTCGCTGTGAGAAATTCTCAGGTTGGATGGTTCGTGAAGGCTACAAAGATGTCGGTCAATTGCACGGAGGAATCGCAACTTACGGTAAAGACCCAGAAGTTCAAGGTGAGCTTTGGGATGGGAAAATGTACGTCTTTGACGAGCGTATTGCCGTCGATGTTAACCATGTTAACCCAACCATCGTAGGGAAAGACTGGTTTGATGGAACACCATGTGAACGTTATGTCAACTGTGGAAATCCCTTCTGTAACCGTCGTATCCTAACATCAGAAGAAAATGAAGACAAGTACCTTCGTGGATGCTCACACGAGTGCCGTGTTCACCCACGCAACCGCTACGTCTCAGAAAATGAATTGACACAAGCAGAAGTGATCGAGCGTCTAGCAGCTATCGGTGAAAGCTTGGATCAAGTCGCTACTGTATAAAGCAAACAGCCCTTAGGGGCTGTTTTTCTATGCTTTTTATCTAAAAATCTAAAATTTGTTTCTGTATCTTTCAGGAAAATAGGTTATACTATATGTAAACGATTTCAAAGGAGGCCAGTTATGGCGAAAACATTTTTTATCCCAAATAAAGAAAGCATTCTAGGACAACAGGAGGTCTTGACTGCCAAGTCTATCTTGGCCTTGGTGGAGGGCTTAGGGCTTGGAGTCACACAGTTATGATGCGGTCTATCTCCGTCAGCCCCTCAATCGTCTCGAGTATATCGAGTGTGGGATTGTAGGTCAGTCGCAATTTCTCTTCAAGGTGAACTATGCGGATAGCCGAAAAGGCTATCAAGTGGTGATTCCAGACTTCCTTACCAGAGCGGACTGGGAGATTGTAGAAGCTCTCCTCCAAGCCCTATCAAACAAGTTGGGGCAAGTGGTAGAAGGGCTAGAAGGCTTTGATTTTGAAGCTTATTTCCGAGAAACGGTCAAGCATTATCTATCTGACAAAGCGGCTCGTCTAGTATATTGCCAAGGGCTCTTGGCCCCTATCTATCTCAATAAGGAATACCTCGAGAGCTTTTTGGCTGAGGATGGATTGGCACGTTTTGAAGAACTGGTCAAGAAGGTTCAAGGCTCTGATGCCTACCTTGCCAGTGTAAAATTTTACCCAGACGCCCAAGGCAAGGTACACGGTATCTACCACCTAGCCCAGGGAGTCAAGACGATTTTACCTAAGGAGCCCTTTGTGCCAGCACCCTATACCGAGCAGCTAGCAGGCAAGGAGCTTGTTTGGGAGATTGACCTAGTGACGATTTCTGGTGATGGGTCCAAAGCAGAAGACTACGAATCCATCGCTCGCTTGGATTATACAAGATTCCTAGAGTCGCTACCAACAGCATTTTACCACCAACTAGATGCCAATCAATTAGAAGTACAAGCCATTTTGGGAAAAAATTTTGAGGAATTGGCAGCCGTCAAGTAGACACGGTTCAAAAAAAGAGTAAACATAAAAATCCCTGTCATTAACAAATGGCAGGGATTTTGGTTAAAAGAATGTCAGGATGCGAAGGTAGTCAACTGTCAGCGCGAGCTCTGCAATGAAGAAGGGTAAGAGAATAGCGCCATCAAGTAAGACAGCTAGCAAGAAACGATAAAATGGGTCAAGGCTACTAGCCTTACTTGGCTTGCTAATCACAAAGAGATTGCCAAGGGCAAAGATGGTCATGCTTAGAAGAGTGAGGATGCCAGCGAATCGCAAGCCGCCAAAAAGTGCAAAGAAACTTGCTAGAGCCGTTAAGACAAGCGGGATAGCAAAGAGTCGGCTGTAACGATCGCAAGCTTCTTGGAATGTGAAGTCGCTCTCCTGGTCCAGTACACGTCGGACAGTAAAGCCTCCCAAAATGATGGAAAAGTAAAATAGAGCGCTAGCGACCAAGATAGAAAGTCCAGCAAAGAGATCTAAAGGTGGGAGCTGGTTAGGTAAACTATTGGCAATAGAGGCCATATAGCCGTAGTAGAGGTGCTTGATATGATAGATACTAAAGAAAAGGTTGATTGACGACAGCAAGGTGAGCAGGGCAAAGACACTGTAACGATGCTTTTGGTCCGTATTCTTGCTGGCAGTTGGTTCTTGGATAGCATCCAGCAGCCAAGTCCAAAACAGTGCGATTTCTTCTTTGAATCTGGCTGTTTTACGAGGGTCAATATCTGGGATATAGGGGCTTTCTAAAGCCTTGCTGAGGATACTTTTCTCTTTTGCAGGGTTTTCTTGCTTGTGTTCCTCTTCAGTTTTCCCTTCTCCCTCTTCCTCGGTTTGGGTTTCCTCAGTCATTTCGGGAGTTTCCTCCTCATGCGTTTCCGACTCTTTAGGTGAGACAGATGTTTCTTGGCTTACTTGTAGTTCGGTCTCCACAGTTTCTGAAGTCTCAGGCTCGTTGGGCTGGATTTCTGATTTTGTCTGAGGTGATTTCTTCTCAAGATCGGCACTTTCAAACCATTCTTGTGTCATGGTGGAACCTCCTTTTTATGGTCGTTTTCTATCTTTAGCCTACCAGATGAAAGCGTTTTTGTCAATGGTTTCTAGATGGAGAAGAGTACTCTTCTTTAGGTAGGTAGATATCCTGGTTGGCTTTTGCAATGAGCAGGTCCTTGATATCTGCTCTTTCCGTTTTATAAGGGTTGGCAAGTTCATTCTCTTTTTGTCCACGATGTTCTTCTTTGGGTTTACGATAGATACCGCCATGCTGAGAAGAAAGATCTAGATTGATACGGTCGGTCTCTTTCTGGGAGAGAATGAGGTTTAGAGTTGAATGAGCCTCTAGCTCGACCTTGCCGTGAACTTGGATATTTTCAGCATAGATGTGTGCTCCCTCCGTCTTGACCTGACTATCTGTCAATTCGGCATCAAAGATATTGATGATATGAGGTGTCGTTAGTGTGCTGTTCTTGATAGAACTTTCAGTTAGTCTTAAGAGATAGCCTTTTGTTTTGATTGTCGCATTTTCAAGATTGGCTTGACGAATATTGGTTTGTCCACGATTGGCTGAGACGGTGATAGCTTGCAGTCTTCTTCCTTTAGGGAGGGAGAGAATGACTTCGTCAAAACGGTGAGAATAACTGCTGGCAATACGAAGTAGGCCTTCGATTCCTGAACCTAGAAAGCGATGTTGGGAGGCTTGTTTGTCAGTGACGGTCAGTGTTTTGTAACTCATGCCAGTAGTCAGATCGTGACGACCAGACACCGAAGGATGATAGGTGATATGGATCTTGTCATCTACAGACTCTGTGATGGTTAGGCTGTGCTCTTCAAGGGTCAAATCAAGTTTTTCCACTTCATTTCCAAAGGTCACTTCTTCGATACGATTGTCATAGACGGGGTCTTTTGACATGGCAAGTAAACTTTGAATACCATTGGACTGCGCGCCTACAATGATCATGATAAAACCGAGGATTGTAGAAACCACACCAAAGATGAGAAATCCTTTTGTCAATTTACGCATGTCTGTCACCTCTCTTTCCTTTTTTAAGAATCCATTGTGCCAAGCGGACGATTAGGAGGCCAAAGAAACGAGCTACATAGGAGATACCCAGTAGAACAAGAGAAGAAGCACCGATAGAAAGCAAACCGGCCCCAAAAATCAAGATAAAGGCAGATTTGGCTTCGACTAGGACGCTAAAGCTCTCTACGATAAAGAGTCCACCTAGCAGGATACCCGTCACAGAGACGGTAAAGAAGGCTAAAATGACGGAGACGGCTGCGATAATAATACCGATGATGGCCATGAGGATGCCGATCCCGACCGGAATTCCGATAGGAGCTACTAGCAGGGCCAGGAGGGCAATGTGTAGCAGTTGACGGTCATTCTTTTGAGCAGGGGCTTCATTGACTTTTTTATCGAGAAGATCAGAGAGGATATCATGGGCAGCTTCTTTTGGAGTTCCCAGACTGGCAATGAGTTCCTCTTCGCCCTCTGGACCTGCATCGTCAAATAGTTCCTTAAAGTAGTCCATAGCTTCGATGCGGTCAGCTTCAGGCAGTTTATGGAGATAGGTTTCTAACTGAGTCAGATAGTCAGTTCTTGTCATGGCGGATACTCCCTTCTATGATGCCGTTGACGGTGTCGGTATAGAGCGTCCACTCTTCCTTTAGAGTAACGAGCTGCTCTACGCCCCGATTGGTCAAGGAGTAGTATTTGCGCATACGCCCCTGAAACTCTCTAGAGTAGGTGGTCAGAAAGCCACTGGCTTCCAATTTTTTGAGAATGGGATAGAGCGTAGATTCTTTGATATTGGCGATGAGCTTAATGGTTTGACTAATCTCATAACCATAAGAATCCCCCTGCTCCAGTACAGCCAAGATGAGAAACTCGATCAAGGCAGAGGATGTTGGGAAGTACATGGGAAACCTCCTTTATATTATATAAAAATTTTATATATACTCTTTTCAAATATATTGTATCTCAAGTTGAAAGCCCTGTCAAGAAATATGTGTAAAAATTTTATATATAAAAAACTCCTAGTATAAACTAGAAGTTTAGAGGATTTTTTCAGCCCGATCCACCATAAAGAGCGAGATGGTCATGATGATATCGATGGCTAGAAGGGCAAGAACCGCTGGAACCCAAGATTGAAAAAGTTCAAAACTATAACCAAACAAGGCAGGTCCAAAAGCAGCTAAGATGTAGCCCCCTGTTTGCGCTAGTCCTGATAGCTGAGCTGTCTTTTCAGGAGAACTGGTTTTAAGAGAAAAGCAAACCATGAGGTAGGGGAAGAGGGCGCTGCAGGCCGTTCCAATCAAGAGATGGACGACTAACCAGTAGAGGAAATTATTGGCTGGATACAAGAGCATGGCAATTCCTATCATACCAGCGATAGAGATAATTGCCAGCATGATTCGACGATGACCATCTGACAGACGAGTGGTCAGACTTGGAACAGTCATTGAAAAAGGAATGCTGATCAGTGAGAAAATAGAAGCCAGAAGAGCCGCATCACTATTAGAAATACCAGCACTAACAGCCATAGTTGGCAACCAGGTCATGCTTGTATAAAAGAGCAAGGACTGAAGTCCGCCAAAGATAATGATAGCCCAGACATCTTTACTTTTTAGAATATTCTCTTTGACTTGCTTTTCTTTTTGGCTTTCTAGGTGGTGGTTGTGGCGATGATTTGGTAACCAGACTAGCAGAGTGACCAGACAGAGAAAGCTGAGAACGAGGATGAGTCCCTTCCAAGAACTAGCTTGGGTGATAGGGACAGAAAGATAAGAAGCGATGGCTGTCGAAATTCCCATGGCAGTGACATAGAGAGTTGTTAGGAAACTAATCTTTTGAGGCTGATTTGCCTGGATCATACTTGGGAGGAGTACATTGAAGATCGCAATGCTTGCTCCCACAATTAAGGTCCCTAGATAGAGAAGGGGAAGATTGAAAATCCGAATGACAGAGCCAACAGTTAAGAGGAGGAGACAGTAAGTAAAGAGATGTTCCAACCCGATTTTTTGTGCCAAGCGGCTTGCAAAAGCAGAGAAAAGAGCAAACATCAAGAGAGGGAGACTGGTTAAAATCCCAAGAGAGCTAACCTCCACTCCTAGTCCCTGAGCGATATCTCCTAAGATAGTTGGAAGAGCAGTAAAAGGAGAGCGTAAAACGGTCCCGATTAAGACAATTCCTAGAACAAAAAAGAGTGATTGTTTTTTCATAAAAACCTCAATAGGATGATTTTAATAACAGCTTATTTTAAGGTTTTTTCCTTATAATGTCAAGTAATGACAGCCAAGACAGTTCAATCAATGGAAGTGAAAATAAAGTGAAAAGAGACAGATTTCTTTACTAGAATTTTCCTTGATTTGATATAAAAATAGGAAACTAGGAGAATTTGTGATAAAATAGTGGAAGGAAATCTATACATTGGAGAAAAACTGTGCCTGAAAAGCAAAAAATCAGCGTCTTGATGTCGGTCTATGTAAAGGAAAATCCGACGTTTTTAAGAGATGCTATCAAAAGTGTTCAAAACCAGACCTTGAAACCGAGTGAACTTGTTCTTGTTGAGGACGGCCCGCTCACACCCGAACTCTATCAGGTGCTAGATGAAGTGGAAGCTCAGTCAGACATTCCAGTTAAACGGTGCCCCTTAGAACAAAACCAAGGTTTAGGCTTGGCTCTTCGATACGGTGTTTTACAGTGCCAGTATGACATTATTGCCCGCATGGATACGGATGATTTAGCTGTTCCGGATCGTTTTGAGAAACAGCTTCAGCTAATGGAGAAAGAAGATCTCGATCTCTTAGGCGGCCATATCGCAGAGTTCATTGACAATCCAGATGAGATTGTATCTTATCGTCGTGTTCCAACTCAGCACGCAGACATTGTGGCTTATCAGAGAATGAGAAGCGCCTTTAACCATATGACAGTTATGTTCAAAAAGGACATGGTCCTCAAGGCAGGCAACTATGAAGATGGCCTTTACATGGAGGATGACCTCCTTTGGCTCAATATGATTGCTGCAGGTGCCAAGACTGGGAACCTAGATCAAATCTTGTGTAAGGTTCGTGTCGGTGCAGGGATGTTTGAGCGTCGGGGTGGCTCGCGTTACCTTAAACTCTATCGTCAGGCTCGCCAAAGGATGCTTGAGCGAGGGCAAATTTCTTACATGGAATATGCTAAAAGTGTAGCCATTCAGGCAATTGTTGCACTTTGTCCAGGCTTTGTACGTCAGTTTATCTTCGTCAAACTTTTAAGAAAGAGAAAGTAAGCCCCGATAGACTGAATGATTTAGGCTATCATAACAACAGTATCATCTGACTCTTTTAAGGGGGAGTAAATTCCTATGAATAAAAAACTAACAGATTATGTGATTGATCTGGTTGAAATTTTAAATAAACAGCAAAAACAAGTGTTTTGGGGGATATTCGATATTCTGAGTATGGTGGTTTCCATCATCGTATCTTATATCTTGTTTTATGGCCTTATAAATCCTGCGCCTGTGGATTACGTGATCTACACTCTTTTAGCCTTCCTCCTCTATCAAATCATGATTGCGTTTTGGGGGCTAAATGCTAGTATCAGTCGTTATAGCAAGATTACGGATTTCATGAAAATCTTTTTCGGAGTGATGCTCAGCAGTGTTCTTTCTTATGGAATCTGCTATGCCTTCCTTCCATTGTTTTCTATCCGTTTCATCGTACTCTTCATTTTGTTGAGTACCTTCCTTATCTTGCTTCCTCGTATCACTTGGCAGTTGATTTATTCTAAACGTAAAAAAGGTAGTGGAGATGGAGAACACCGTCGGACCTTCTTGATTGGTGCTGGTGATGGTGGTGCCCTCTTTATGAACAGCTACCAACACCCAACTAGCGACCTTGAGCTAGTGGGGATTTTGGATAACGATGAAAAGAAAAAGGGACAAAAACTAGGTGGAATCCCAGTTTTAGGCTCTTATGATAATCTGCCTGAATTAGCTAAACGTCACCAAATCGAGCGTGTTATCGTAGCGATCCCTTCGCTTGACCCATCAGAGTACGAACGCATCTTGCAGATGTGTAATAAGCTAGGCGTCAAATGTTACAAGATGCCTAAGGTTGAGACAGTCGTTCAAGGACTCCATCAACCAGGCAGTGGTTTCCAGAAAATTGATATCACAGACCTTTTGGGCCGTCAGGAAATTCGTCTCGACGAATCGCGTCTGGGTACTGAGATTACAGGCAAGACCATCTTGGTGACAGGAGCTGGTGGTTCGATTGGTTCGGAGATTTGTCGCCAGGTTAGTCGCTTCAATCCCGAGCGTATTGTCTTGCTTGGACATGGTGAAAACTCAATCTATCTCGTTTATCATGAATTGATCCGTACATTCCAAGGGATTGATTATGTTCCTGTTATTGCAGATATTCAGGACTATGACCGTCTTTTGCAGGTGTTTGAGCAGTACAAACCAGCCATTGTTTACCATGCTGCAGCCCACAAACACGTTCCGATGATGGAGCGCAATCCAAAAGAAGCCTTCAAGAACAATATTCTCGGAACCTACAATGTTGCCAAGGCTGTTGATGCAGCCAAAGTACCTAAGATGGTCATGATTTCGACTGACAAGGCGGTCAATCCACCCAATGTTATGGGTGCCACTAAGCGCGTGGCAGAATTGATTGTCACTGGTTTTAACCAACGTAGCAAATCAACCTACTGTGCAGTCCGTTTTGGAAATGTTCTGGGTAGTCGTGGTAGCGTGATTCCTGTCTTTGAACGTCAGATTGCTGAAGGCGGTCCTGTAACAGTAACAGACTTCCGAATGACACGTTACTTTATGACCATTCCAGAGGCTAGCCGTCTAGTAATCCATGCTGGGGCTTATGCCAAGGACGGAGAAGTCTTTATCCTCGATATGGGTAAACCAGTTAAGATCTATGACTTGGCTAAGAAAATGGTTCTTCTAAGCGGACACACTGAAAGTGAAATTCCAATCGTTGAGGTCGGTATCCGCCCAGGAGAAAAACTCTATGAAGAACTCTTGGTTTCGACCGAATTGGTTGATAACCAAGTCATGGACAAGATTTTCGTTGGTAAGGTAAATGTCATGCCTCTAGAAGCCATCGATCAAAAGATTGAAGAGTTCCGTTCACTCAGCGGAGATGAGCTTAAAGAAGCGATTATTTCCTTTGCGAATGAGACAACTCATGCTGAGTAAGAGTGTATCCCCTTCATAATGAAACAACTATCGCCAGTTTTCTGAGGAAATCAGAAAGCTGGTTTTTATAAATAGAGAGTAGAAAACATCGTCTCTTTCAAAGGATTAATAAGCGCAACTATTCAAGGGACGATGTTATGTGATCTATCAGGAGAGTGATTTCAGACAATCTAAAAACTACCTCTATTTTAAGCTGGTAACATAACTTTGCAAAATAAGTATTAAAATCAAAAGGAGATTTTTTGTATGCTGAGTGCTATTAGGAGTTTTTTCAAAGGCTATGCAAATTTTTCTGGTCGTTCCACACGTCCAGAATTTTGGTGGGTTTGGCTGCTAAATATGGTAATTTTCTTGCCCGCCTACTACTCGCTGTTCACGGGATTAGAATCTGATAAAGCCATTAGGAATATTGCGGTCTTCAGTATGTGTATTATTTTGTTTATAGTAGAGTTTGTTCCTCTACTAGCACTGATAGTACGTCGCTTACGAGATGTGGGTATCCATTGGGCCTATATCTTTATTGTATTTGTTCCTTTGGGTGCAATAACACTGCTCGTTATGCTCGCTATGCCAAGTCAACGATTTGGAGAAAAAGTGATAGAGAATAGTGAAAAAGATAAAGAGAATACGGAAGACTCTCGGTTTGAAGAAATGGTACGAAAATATTAAGATATTTTTACTCTATTTAAAAACGTCTGAGTCGCTTCGCTGCTTACGAGACGCTGGTTTCCACTGGGCCTTTATCTTCATTGCTTTGGTTCCTATTGCTGGACCGATTGCTCTTATTGTCATGCTTGCTTGGCCAAGTAAGAAGGATGAAGATACAGATACTGAAGAACAGGATCAAATTACTGCTTAAGCATGGAGTTGATTCCTTCTGATAGTAACAAGATATAAAAAAATACTCCTCAACCTAGTTCACTAGTGTTAGGAGTATTTTTGTATGGTTAGAGTTGGCTAATGATATCATCAATGGTACGGGCAATCCAGTCAGGTTGATAGCTGAGCAAATCAGCCTCTTCTCCAAATCCCCAAGTAACAGCAAACTTTTTAATGCCAGTTTCTTGAGCTCCGATCATATCAAACTTGGTATCCCCAATGATGAGGACTTGGTCTGCAGGGAGTTGATGCGTTTGCAAGGCGTAACGGATGACATCCGCCTTGTGTGGCGTTTCAGGACTAGAACCGTAAATGCCATCAAAGAAATGATGGATTCCCAGATTTTTAGTCATATCATGAGCAGTAGGAGTATTCTTTGTTGTAGTGATGTAGAGAGGGTAGTTTTGTGAAAGTTCTTGGAGTAATTCCGTTATTTGGGGGAAGAGTTGCGCTTCGTGGATTCCTTTTTTCTTGTAGTAAGAACGATAGATTTGAACGGCTTCCGAGATTTGCTCCTTGGGAAGACATGTTGCAAAACTACTTTCAAGGGGCGGTCCCATAAAACCACGAATGGTTTTGGCATCAGGGCTTGGAACTCCTAGCTCTTTAAAGGTATGGGTAAAGGCATTGTGGATACCGAGGGAACTGTCAACTAGGGTTCCGTCTAGATCAAAAAAGATAGCTGAGATAGAGGGCATGATTTCTCCTAACAGATAAACTTATTCTCCGAAGATTTCTTTTTGTAGGCGACGACCAGTAGGTGTAGCGGCAAGTCCACCCTCAGCTGTTTCACGAAAGGCAGTTGGGAGGCTCGATCCGACTTGGTACATGGCATCGATGACTTCGTCAACAGGGATCTTAGACTCGATACCTGCCAAGGCCATGTCTGCTGCGATAAAGGCAAAGCTAGCTCCCATGGCATTTCGTTTGACACAGGGAACTTCAACCAAACCAGCGACGGGGTCGCAGATGAGGCCTAGCATATTTTTAATGACAAAGGCGATGGCTTGGCTAGCCTGATAGGGGCTTCCACCTGCAGCCAAGGTCAAGGCTGCGGCACTCATGGCAGAGGCAGAGCCAACTTCGGCCTGACAGCCACCTTCAGCGCCTGAGATAGAGGCATTGTTTGCGATGACTAGTCCAAAGGCACCAGCAGCAAAGAGGAAATCTAGCTGTTCTTCGTGGCTGAGGTCAAGTTTTTGGATAGCAGCAGTGAGAACGGCTGGCAGACAGCCGGCACTTCCTGCGGTTGGAGTAGCGCAGACCAAGCCCATCTTCGCATTGTGTTCATTGACCGCGATGGCATTACGGGCTGCTGATAGGATGGTAAAGTCCGACAAGGCTTTGCCACTTTTGAGATGGCGGTCTAGTTTGGCCGCGTCTCCGCCCGTTAGGCCACTACGGGATTTGTTTTCACTGAGACCGAGCTCGACAGAGGCTTTCATGACTTCTAGATTGCGTTCCATGAGGAGGAGAACTTCTGGGCGTTCCCGACCGGTTAGTTGATATTCTGTCGCAATCATGAGTTCTGCGACATTTCCTTGGAAGTCTAGATCCGCTTGCTCGACCAATTCTTTGATAGAATAAAACATGTTTCCTCCTACTTAAAGAAATTGACATTGTGGAGATGAGGGATTTTTCGGATTTCTTTAATCGCCTCTTCGCAACTTCGACTATCGACTTCGATAATCATGATGGCTTTTTCCCCAGCTTTTTCTCGAGTCACATTCATCTGCGCGATGTTGATATCGAAACGAGAGAGGGCTTCAGTGACATGGGCAATCATACCCGGAACATCCTGATGCACGATGATGATGGTCGGTGTGTTCATGTTGAGAGAAACAGCAAAGCCGTTAAGTTCCGTAACTTGGATATTTCCCCCACCGATGGAAATTCCTGTCACACTGATGGACTTGTGTTCATTTTTCACAGTAATTTTAGTGGTATTAGGATGAGGAGCGTTGCTATCTTTCTGAATGGTCCAGACAATCTTAATACCACGTTTATGGGCAATCTCTAGGCTATTTGGAATGTTGGGATCATCCGTATCCATACCTAATATACCAGCGACGAGAGCAAGGTCAGTTCCATGACCACGGTAGGTCTTGGCAAATGAGTTAAATAATTGGAATTCGACTTCTGTCGGCGTATCATCAAAGATGGAAGAGACGATTTTCCCGATGCGAACAGCTCCAGCAGTATGGCTACTTGATGGCCCAATCATAACTGGTCCGATAATGTCAAAGACAGATTGAAAACGAAGTGAGTGCATCTGTTTCCCCTTACAAAGATTCTTATATCTATTATATCAAAGAATGGACCTCTGCGCTTATTTCCCTTATCAAAAGCTTAAAATGATTAAAGATAGTATAAAATAAGGTCTTTTGTGACAAAAACCTCCTTAAAACGGTAAATATAAAACATTTTTGTAATATTTCTACATAAAACCGTTAAACAACGGTAACATTTAAAAGGTATCATAGATATATCCAATGGAAGGAGAATTTTTAGATATGACATTAACAACTAAAAAAATCAAAACAACTATCGCAGGAGTAGCAGCTTTGCTTGCTTTCTTTGCTCCATCACTTGCATCTGCCCAAGAAACTGTAACTTACACAGTTAAATCAGGTGATACTCTTTCAGAAATCGCTGAGAAGTACAACACAACTGTTGAAAAATTGGCAGCAAAAAACAACATCAAAGATATTCACCTTATCTATGTTGACCAAGTTTTGGTTATCGAAGGAACAGCTTCAACTGTAGCTACAGCAGCAACAACGGAAGAAACAGCTCCAGTAGCTACAGAAACAGTTGAAGAAGCTCCAGCAGCAACAACAACCTATGAGGCCCCAGCTGCACCTGCAACTCCAGCAGCTCCAGCAGCAGAAAGCAACACTGCAGCAGCTTCTACTGTAAGTGGTTCTGAAGCAGAAGCCAAAGAATGGATCGCTCAAAAAGAATCAGGCGGTAGCTACACTGCTACAAACGGACGTTACATCGGACGTTACCAATTGACAGATTCATACTTGAACGGTGACTACTCAGCTGAAAACCAAGAACGTGTAGCAGATGCCTACGTTGCAGGACGTTACGGTTCATGGACAGCTGCCAAGAACTTCTGGCTTAACAACGGTTGGTATTAAGAATACAAGAGTCCTTTAGGGCTCTTTTTTGTTTCCCTATAACAAAAAGTGTAATGATCTTCTCAGTAATGCTCTGTTTGTATAATTTCGACTAAATTCTTCAAATTGTTTTAAAACTCAAATGGTATAAATAAGCTTATTATATGTAAAAATATATCATATAATAAGCTTTTTCTTGATTTAAATGAAATAAAATACAGTTTTTCCTTGACAAACGAGGATGATAAGAGTATTATTTATACAATAATAAAGTATAAAAATAAAAGGAGGCTCTTCTATGAATAAAGTGAAGAAGGTGTTGATGACGATGTTTGGTTTGCTTATGTTTCCCTTATTATTTGCTTGTAGTAACACTCAATCCCAAGGTGTTGAAGCCATTAAGGCTAAAGGAAAATTGGTGGTGGCCCTAAATCCAGAGTTTGCTCCATTTGAATACCAGAAATTGGTTGATGGGAAAAATCAGATTGTAGGTTCAGATGTTGAGCTAGCCAAAGCCATCGCAAAGGAACTAGGTGTAGAAGTGGAGTTCTCTCCAATGAGTTTTGATAATGTACTGGCTAGTCTTGATTCAGGCAAGGCCGATCTTGCCATATCAGGTGTTTCTAAAACGGAAGAGAGAAGTCAAGTTTACGATTTTTCAATTCCCTACTACACTTCGAAAAATAAGGTTATCGTAAGGAAAGCTGAATTAACGAATTACCAATCAGTCAAGGATTTGGCTCAGAAAAAGGTTGGAGCGCAGAAAGGTTCTATCCAGGAAACTCTGGCCAAAGAAACTTTGCAGGATTCTTCTCTCGTTTCACTTCCTAAAAATGGAAATTTGATAACAGATTTGAAATCAGGGCAACTAGATGCGGTTATCTTTGAGGAACCAGTGGCGAAAGGATTTGTAGAGAATAATCCAGACCTAGCCATCGCTGAGTTTGATTTTGACAATGATAAAGAAGATTCCTACGCTGTTGCGATGAAAAAAGACAGTAAAGAATTAAAAGAGGCGGTTGACAAAACCATCCAGAAGTTGAAGGATTCTGGGGAGTTGGACAAATTGATTGACGATGCTTTTAAAGCCTCTATCGAAAAATAGAAAGAAGGAAGAGAAATGAGTAAGGAAAAGGTCATTTTAGCCTATTCAGGTGGATTGGATACATCAGTTGCTATTACATGGTTAAAAAAAGACTATGATGTGATCGCTGTTTGTATGGATGTGGGTGAAGGAAAAGATTTGGAGTTCATCCACGATAAAGCTCTCAAGGTTGGGGCTGTAGAGTCTTATGTCATTGATGTTAAGGAAGAATTCGCTAATGACTATGTTTTAGTGGCCCTTCAGGCACATGCCTACTATGAACAAAAGTATCCCTTGGTATCTGCTCTGAGTCGCCCTCTTATTTCAAAAAAACTTGTTGAAATAGCTCATCAGACGGGGGCAACGACAATTGCCCATGGTTGTACAGGTAAGGGAAACGACCAAGTTCGGTTTGAAGTCTCTATCGCAGCTTTGGCTCCCAATCTAAAGGTAGTTGCGCCTGTTCGTGAGTGGAAATGGTCACGTGAAGAAGAAATCCAATATGCCAAAGAAAATGGCGTCCCAGTTCCAGCTGACCTTGACAATCCTTACTCTGTCGATCAAAATCTTTGGGGACGTGCAAATGAATGTGGTGTCTTGGAAAATCCTTGGAACCAAGCGCCAGAAGAAGCATTTGGAATCACATCTTCGCCAGAAGAGGCACCAGACAGTCCAGAATTTATTGACATTGAGTTTAGCTGCGGGGTGCCCATCTCCCTCAATGGTGAGAAGATGAAAGTGGCGGCTTTGATTCAAAAGCTCAATGAAATTGCCGGAAAACATGGGGTCGGTCGTATTGACCATGTGGAAAATCGCCTAGTCGGTATTAAGTCAAGAGAGATTTATGAGTGCCCAGGTGCTGTGACTTTATTGGTAGCTCATAAGGAGATTGAAGACTTGACTCTTGTGAGAGAAGTGGCTCATTTCAAACCTATTATCGAAAATGAGTTGTCCAATCTCATCTATAATGCCCTGTGGTTTAGCCCAGCAACTCAGGCTTTGATAGCCTATATCAAGGAGACACAGAAAGTTGTCAATGGAACTGCAAAAGTTAAACTCTATAAGGGGAATGCTCAGGTAGTGGCTCGGAAATCTCCAAATTCTCTTTACGATGAAAACTTGGCGACCTATACCAGTGCGGATACTTTTGACCAAGATGCGGCTGTTGGATTTATCAAGCTTTGGGGGCTTCCGACTAAGGTTTATTCAGAAGTTCAGAAAAATGTTGAGTAGTGATGCGATAGAAAGGGACGACAGGATATGCCGAAAAATACAAAATTATGGGGTGGTCGATTTGAAGGCACTGTGGAAGATTGGGTAGAACAGTTCGGTGCGAGTATTTCCTTTGACCACCAGCTGGCAAAATTTGATTTGATGGGTTCCTTAGCTCATGTTCAAATGCTAGGACAGACTGGCATTTTAAGCTTGGAAGAGGCAGAGCAGATCCAAGATGGTCTGCAAGCTTTGTTGCGAGATTTAGAGGCAGGAGAGCTTCATTTTGATATTGCAAATGAAGATATTCATATGAATATGGAAGTGTTGCTGACAGAGAAAATCGGTCCTCTGGCTGGGAAACTACATACGGCTCGTTCTCGGAATGACCAAGTCGCAACGGATATGCACTTATATCTAAAGGAGCAGCTTGGGCATGTTTTGGATAAGTTGGCGAATCTGAACAGTGTTTTGCTGGATTTGGCTGAAAAACATGTGGAAACCATCATGCCAGGCTATACTCATTTGCAACACGCCCAACCGATTAGTTTTGCCCATCATCTCATGGCTTATTACAATATGTTTCAAAGGGACAGCGAACGCTTTGCATTTAACTTGAAACATACAGACCTATCGCCCCTGGGTGCGGCTGCATTGGCGGGGACAACTTTTCCAATCGATCGTCAATTATCGAGTGATTTACTGGGTTTCCAACAACCCTATACCAATTCCTTGGACGCAGTGAGTGACCGTGATTTCATCTTAGAATTTCTGTCAAACGCCAGCATTTTGATGATGCATATGAGTCGTTTCTGTGAGGAAATCATCAATTGGTGCAGTTTTGAGTATCAGTACATTAGCTTGTCTGATAGCTTTTCAACGGGTTCGTCTATCATGCCCCAGAAGAAAAATCCTGATATGGCCGAATTGATTCGAGGGAAGACAGGACGGGTTTACGGGCACTTGCTTGGACTATTGACCGTCATGAAGTCTTTGCCTCTGGCCTATAATAAGGATTTGCAAGAGGACAAGGAAGGCATGTTTGATACGGTAGAAACGATTTTAAATTCTCTGGATGTGCTGGCAGGTATGCTATCGAGCATGCAGGTTAATAAGGCCAAAATGCAGCAATCTACAGAGAATGATTTTTCGAATGCGACCGAACTGGCAGATTATTTGGCTGAAAAAGGTCTTCCCTTTAGAGAAGCGCATGAAATTGTAGGAAAATTGGTTCTAGACTCTATCAAGCATAGTAAAAATATCCAAGATTGGGATTTGAAGGAGTTGCAAACCTACCATCCCTTGATTGAAGAAGATATTTATATCTACTTGCGCCCAGAAACCGCTGTTCAGCGACGGAATTCCTTAGGAGGAACCGGCTTTGAGCAAGTGAAATACCAGATAGAACAAGCGAAGAAAGAACTTAAAGGGGAAAATTGATTCGTTTGCAAAGGAAGAAAGAGAGGTTGAGATGATTTATCAGCCTCTTTCTTGTCTTCTCCAACCAAGCGTGTTATAATGAATACTGCTCAAGCGACCTTCAATCGTTAAAGCACACACGACCTTCAATCGTGAATTAGTCATTTCGTTTATCTTTTATTACGTCGTTAACTCGCAATGAGATGCAAGCTGAGCTTGTCTGATTTATAACCTCAATCAGTCTCCCAGACTGATTGAGCGAACTCGAGTTATGCCTGCGACTCGTTGCCTATCATATTTTCATTTTAAGATGATAGGCTAAAATGGTCTCCCAGACCATTTTACTCCTAAAAGCAAACGAAAAGACTATACTCGAAGAAGTTCTATTGAAAGTCTTAGTAAATAGAATTTTGAGGGTATGAATAAACGAATAGATGGGAGACTTACCATGAGTGATAACTCTAAAACACGTGTTGTTGTGGGGATGAGTGGTGGTGTTGATTCGTCGGTGACGGCTCTCTTACTCAAGGAGCAGGGCTACGATGTGATCGGTATCTTCATGAAGAACTGGGATGACACAGATGAAAACGGCGTTTGTACGGCGACCGAAGATTACAAGGATGTGGCTGCGGTGGCAGACCAGATCGGCATTCCTTACTACTCTGTCAATTTTGAAAAAGAGTACTGGGACCGCGTTTTTGAGTATTTCCTAGCGGAATACCGTGCAGGGCGCACGCCAAATCCAGATGTTATGTGCAACAAGGAAATCAAGTTCAAGGCCTTTTTGGACTATGCCATGACCTTGGGTGCAGACTATGTAGCGACGGGGCATTATGCTCGAGTGGCGCGTGATGAGGATGGCATTGTTCACATGCTTCGTGGCGTGGACAATGGCAAGGACCAGACCTATTTCCTCAGTCAACTTTCGCAAGAACAACTCCAAAAAACCATGTTCCCACTGGGACATTTGGAAAAGCCTGAAGTTCGCAGACTCGCAGAAGAAGCAGGACTTGCGACTGCTAAGAAGAAAGACTCGACAGGAATTTGCTTTATCGGAGAAAAGAACTTTAAAAACTTTCTCAGCAACTACCTGCCAGCTCAGCCTGGTCGCATGATGACTGTGGATGGTCGCGATATGGGCGAGCATGCAGGACTTATGTATTATACGATTGGTCAGCGTGGCGGACTCGGTATCGGTGGGCAACACGGCGGTGACAATGCTCCTTGGTTCGTTGTTGGAAAAGACCTAAGCAAGAACATCCTCTATGTCGGTCAAGGATTCTACCATGACTCGCTTATGTCAACCAGCCTAGAAGCCAGTCAAGTTCATTTTACTCGTGAGATGCCAGAGGAATTTACGCTAGAGTGTACGGCTAAATTCCGCTACCGTCAGCCTGATTCTAAGGTGACAGTACATGTCAAAGGAGACAAGGCAGAGGTCATCTTTGCGGAACCGCAACGCGCGATCACACCCGGGCAGGCAGTTGTCTTTTACGATGGCGAAGAGTGTCTAGGTGGCGGTTTGATTGACAATGCCTACCGCGATGGACAAGTTTGTCAGTACATATAGATTGACAAATTTTCTCAATTTGCTACAATAATAAAAGCAATAGAAATGATGGTCAAAGCTCATGGATGTTGCAGGCTTTTTTGTCCTGCACTTCTTTGGAGTTTTGACTGTTTTTGTGTCGTTTAAGGGAAAGGATAAAAATGACTCAACAAGACTTTCGGACAAAAGTGGGAAATACGGTTTTTGGTGTTCGGGCGACAGCCTTGATTCTCCAAAATGGCAAGCTCCTAGTTACCAAAGCCAAGGGCAAGTATTATACTATTGGCGGTGCGATTCAAGTCAATGAAAGCACGGAAGACGCGGTAGTCCGTGAAGTGAGGGAAGAACTGGGTGTAAAAGCTCAAGCTGGACAGCTAGCTTTCGTAGTTGAAAATCGTTTTGAACAGGACGGTGTTTCCTATCACAACATCGAGTTTCATTACCGGGTGAATTTGCTTGAAGAAGCTCCATTGACCATGCAGGAAGACGAAAAAATGCAGCCTTGTGAGTGGATTGACTTGGATGAACTCCAGAATATCCAGCTAGTTCCAGCCTTTTTAAAAACAGCTCTACCAGATTGGGACGGTCAACTAAGACACATTCATCTTGAGGAATAGGAGAGAAAATGATGGTTAAGCTTATTGCCCATGTACTTGTTCATAGTGGTGGTGATTATTTACTCATTCAGCGTTCGGAAATTAAAAGAGGAGAACCCAACGTTTATCCAACTTACTGGGATATTCCTGGCGGCGGGGTTGAAAAGGGTGAACTTCCGCGAGATGGTGCTCTTAGAGAATGCATTGAAGAAGCGGGAGTTAGGCTAGATAGCAGTTCGCTCAAGCTTCTTCACGAAGATAGTCAACTGGATACCTCTAAGGATAAGGTTTTTACTCGCTTAGTTTATAAAGCAGAGTGGGTTGGGGAGAAGCCAATTATCAGATTAGATCCTGAAGAGCATACACACTTTAAATGGGTTACTTTGGATCAAGCTCTAGAGGAGGAGAAGTTAGTTCCTTATTTGCGAGAAATTTTTGAAAGGTTAAGAAATGACTTATAATTTTACGGAAGAATACGATATTATTGTAATCGGTGCGGGGCACGCTGGGGTGGAGGCATCTCTAGCTGCTAGCCGTATGGGCTGCAAGGTATTGCTTGCGACCATCAACATTGAAATGCTGGCTTTCATGCCTTGTAATCCTTCTATCGGTGGCTCTGCCAAGGGGATTGTCGTGCGTGAAGTGGATGCCCTTGGTGGTGAAATGGCTAAAACCATTGACAAGACCTACATCCAGATGAAGATGCTCAACACTGGGAAAGGTCCAGCTGTCCGTGCCCTTCGTGCGCAGGCTGACAAGGAGCTTTACTCTAAGGAGATGCGCAAGACAGTTGAAAATCAAGAGAATCTCACCCTTCGTCAAACCATGATTGATGAGATTTTGGTGGAAGATGGTAAGGTTGTCGGTGTGCGTACAGCTACCCATCAAGAATATGCTGCTAAGGCTGTTATCGTGACGACAGGGACTGCACTCCGTGGGGAAATCATCATCGGAGACCTCAAGTATTCGTCAGGTCCTAACCACAGTCTGGCTTCGATTAACCTTGCTGACAATCTCAAGGAACTGGGACTCGAAATTGGTCGTTTCAAGACAGGAACGCCTCCACGTGTCAAGGCTTCCTCTATCAATTACGATGTGACAGAGATTCAGCCAGGAGATGAAGCGCCAAATCACTTCTCCTACACTTCACGTGATGAGGACTATGTCAAGGACCAGGTGCCATGCTGGTTGACCTACACCAACGGTACCAGTCATGAGATTATCCAAAACAACCTCCACCGTGCGCCTATGTTCACAGGTGTGGTCAAGGGAGTTGGGCCTCGTTACTGTCCATCGATTGAGGACAAGATTGTACGCTTTGCGGACAAGGAACGCCACCAACTCTTCCTAGAGCCAGAAGGGCGCAATACAGAGGAAGTTTATGTCCAAGGACTTTCAACCAGTCTGCCTGAGGATGTCCAACGTGACTTGGTTCATTCCATCAAAGGTTTGGAAAATGCTGAGATGATGCGAACTGGTTATGCCATTGAGTATGACATGGTCTTGCCTCATCAGTTGCGTGCGACACTAGAAACCAAGAAAATCTCAGGACTTTTCACAGCTGGTCAGACAAATGGTACATCTGGTTACGAAGAAGCTGCTGGCCAAGGGATTATCGCGGGTATTAATGCGGCTCTGAAAATCCAAGGCAAGCCTGAATTGATTTTGAAGCGCAGTGACGGTTATATCGGGGTCATGATTGACGACTTGGTGACCAAGGGCACCATTGAACCTTACCGTCTCTTGACCAGTCGTGCAGAATACCGTCTCATTCTCCGTCATGACAATGCCGATATGCGTTTGACTGAGATGGGGCGCGAGATTGGGCTTGTTGACGATGAACGTTGGGCTCGTTTTGAAATCAAGAAAAATCAATTTAAAAATGAAATGAAGCGTTTAGACAGTATCAAACTCAAGCCAGTCAAGGAAACAAATGCTAAGGTTGAGGAGATGGGCTTCAAGCCATTGACAGATGCGGTGACAGCCAAGGAATTCCTTCGTCGCCCAGAAGTGTCTTACCAAGATGTGGTGGCCTTTATCGGACCTGCTGCTGAAGAGTTAGATGACAAGATTATCGAATTGATTGAAACAGAAATCAAGTACGAAGGCTATATCTCAAAAGCCATGGATCAGGTTGCCAAGATGAAACGTATGGAAGAAAAACGGATTCCAGCTAACATCGACTGGGATGACATTGACTCGATCGCAACAGAAGCACGTCAGAAATTTAAACTCATCAATCCAGAAACCATCGGCCAAGCTAGCCGTATTTCGGGAGTAAATCCAGCAGATATTTCCATTTTGATGGTGTATTTGGAAGGTAAAAATCGTAGTATTTCTAAAAATCAAGAAAAGAAAGCATAGAGAAAAACAGCTCCGAAGACGGGGCTGTTTTGTTGATTTTCGAAGAGTATTATTCTTCATCTGGTGTGAGGATCATCGGGATGATAATCGGTTCACGTTCAGTATTTTCATAGAGGAAGGGGCGAATGGCGTTGACAATAGCACCATTGACAGATTGCACGCTAGCATCTTTGTTTTTCAATGCGATACGAATGGCATTGAAGAGGATACGCTGGCTTTGGCGAATCAAGTCGCCAGACTCTCGCATGTAGACAAATCCTCGGCTGAGGATATCTGGACCAGACAAGATCATTTTAGACTTGAAGTCAACAGTTGCGACTGCTAGAACGACACCGTCTTCGGATAGATCACGACGGTCTTTGAGGACGGCTGCACCGATTTCACCGATACGATTTCCATCGACATAAATGTCTTGGGCATTGAAGTGACCTGCGATACGAGCTGAGTCAGCAGTAAGGGCAAGCACATCACCATTGCTCATGATAAAGATATTGTCCTTCTCAACACCAGTATCCACCGCTAGTCCAGCGTGGACTTTCTGCATGCGGTATTCACCATGGACAGGCATGAAGTATTTTGGTTTAATCAAGCGGAGCATGAGTTTTTGCTCTTGCTGACCACCGTGTCCAGAGGTGTGGATGTTGTTGATTTTACCGTGGATAACTTCAACACCAGCTTCTGAAATAATATTGATCAGCTTGTTGACGCTAGTCGTATTTCCAGGGATTGGACTAGAAGAGAAGATAACGGTATCGCCGGGTTGGAGTTGCACCTGACGGTGGGTTCCGTTAGCGATACGAGAAAGGGCTGCCATCGGCTCACCCTGACTACCTGTACAGAGGATCAGAACCTCGCCTGCAGGGTAGTCTTTGATTTCATTTGGCTCGATAAATGTTCCCTTAGGAGCTTTGATGTAGCCAAGCTCGATACCGTTGACAATGGCTTTTTCCATAGAACGACCAAAGACTGCGATCTTGCGTCCAGTCTTAACAGCAGCATCTGTTGCTTGCTGGAGACGGAAGATGTTTGAGGCAAAGGATGCAAAGATAATACGTCCTTCGATTCCTTGGATAATCTTCATGATGGACTGGCCAACGACTTTTTCAGAGTTGGTAAAGGTTGGTACTTCCGCATTTGTCGAGTCAGAGAGGAGACAGAGCACTCCTTCTTCACCAAGGGCAGCCATACGGTGCAAGTCTGCAGGTTCTCCAACTGGAGTAAAGTCAAACTTAAAGTCACCCGTACAGACGATTTTTCCTTGAGGAGTATGAATGACAATCCCTAAAGGCTCTGGAATGGAGTGAGTAGTTCTAAAGAAAGTTGCCTTGAGATTTTTAAAGGTCAACTCAGTGTTGTGGTTGATTTCGTAAAGTTTGGCGTTGCGCAAGAGGCCGTGTTCTTCGAGTTTTCCACGGATCAAAGCCAAGGCAAGTGGTCCAGCGTAGATAGGGACATTTGCTTGCTTGAGCAGGAAGGGAATCCCACCGATGTGGTCCTCGTGTCCATGTGTAATCAAAACAGCCTTGACGCGGTCGATATTGTCCACGATGTAAGAGTAGTCAGGGATAACGTAGTCGATACCCAGCAAGTCATCTTCTGGAAATTTAATCCCAGCATCGACGATGATAATCTCGTCTTGGTATTCAATTCCGTATGTGTTTTTCCCGATTTCTCCCAGACCACCGATGGCAAAAACGCCGACTTCTTCAGGTTTAAGAGTGTAGGCCATATTAGAACTCCGTAATCTCGAAAGCGCCAGTTTCTTTTTCGTAATCTAGCAATTTGTCAGACAAGAGTTCGATATACTCGATGTTGTACTCTGGGCGGTTTTCTTCGACAAGTTGGCGAGCAGCGATACGGCCCTCAAGTTCTGAGTTGGCATCGATGTCTAGGTAAAGTGAGCGTGTTGTTTCACGACGTGGGCTACGTTCTTTTGTTTCTTGATAAAAAACTTTGTAAATCATATAGTTCCTTTCTATTTACAGGTCAGCTTATTCCAAACTTTTAGTAGAGATTTGCTTGATTTCATTCCATTTTGTGTCTAGATTGACCTTGATTCGTTACAATTATTTCAATTATACCATAAAATGAAAAATTAGTAAAAGACGGAAATGGAGAAAGTCGGGAGGGGAAGAAGGAACAAAAAGACAGGTAGGATTTGGTCGGAGAGCACTTAGGTGTTATAATTAAAGGGGGAATCTAAAGAGATAGTAGATTTAAGGAAGAATACAGTTCTAGTTTCATTAATCGTTGGAGTGGATGGTTGGGACAGAATGATATCTTTGAAAAAAGAAAAAGCTCTTGAGAAATCTCAAGAGCAAATAAAAAGGCTGAGACAAAACTCGGGGATTTTCCTGGAGCAGTCCAGATGGCAGCACCTCTACCTGAAGCGAATGCATCGCAACCTTTGAATGACTTGTCACCAAATCAAACTCGATCTCAGCCTTTACTTAATTCTATCATCTATGAGGCTAAGAAGTCAATCTATAAGTATAACGATGTAGAAATAGCATGGAGTGGAGCGCTTACTAAAAGGTAAAGACAAGCACTTAATTTAAGAGTAAGCAAAAAGAGAGGACCAATGGTAGTCAGGGGTCTTTACAGCTCAAAGCTGAGGGCAGTCCCACACCCGTACCAGAAGTTGGTACCTTTGAACGCTCTGTCACCAGTCGCCCTATGTTATCCTCTCGATATTTATACTTTACTATAACTTACTGAGGGAATCAACTTTAAAAGCATCAAAAAGCTCCTGACCGAAGTCAAGAGCCGTCAAACACTGGGGGCGAATTGTTCAATCGCAATTTCAGTTCTTTAGAAACCAAAGTTTCAGGGATAGCACTGCAACCCGAAGAGTCAACGACTCAACCTGATTTTCCTATCAGTGTTGAATTACATTTTAACATTGATAGAACAACATTGTCAACAGTTTATATAAAAATAGGAATACCAAAAGGAGGATTAAGAATGTTTAGTTTGTTTGAATTTGCAGTAGGGGTTCGCCTCTTGATGTTTGTAGTCTTTGTAGCTTGTGTCTATGGGGGGAATGCCCTGTTTGTTCATCTGGAACACCGCAAAACAAAGTTCCTTTGGAAGCTTGCTTTTGTGACGCTCTATTCAATTTTTCTCCTCCTGGTTACCTATGTTGTCTGGCTCGTTTTCTACTTTGGTTTAAATGCCTAAAGTCAATTATTCCTCTAGATATACAGAAAATCCACCTCGTCTTGATAGATGGGATGGACTTTTTCTATTTTTAGGTGATATCTTTATTTTTACGACGATGTTCTTTCGTATCAAAAATCGAGTTGAAACATAAATGCCTGATCCAAATTTTTTACAAAGAACTTTTCAATTTCCTTGTTCACTTTTCTATTCAAAAAAGCTACAACTTTTTTGAATTTTTTGTGCAGAATTGCTTGTTTAAGTGGCAGGAACTTTTGTTTCAAAATAAAGAAAATTCCCATGCGCTGGCTTTTGTAGTATAATAGTAAACAGACAAAAAGATAGGAATGTGTTATGAAAGTATTAGCTTTTGATACGTCCAGCAAGGCTCTTTCTCTAGCCATTTTAGAGGACAAGCAGGTTCTTGCCGAGACGACGATTAATATCAAGAAAAATCACAGTATTACCCTTATGCCAGCCATTGATTTTTTGATGGCCAGTCTAGATTTGACATCAAAGGATTTGGATCGAATCGTGGTCGCTGAAGGGCCAGGTAGCTACACGGGCTTGCGAATTGCGGTAGCAACTGCCAAGACCTTGGCTCATACCCTGAACATTGAGTTAGTTGGGATGTCTAGCCTATTGGCTCTGGTGCCACGCCAACAAGAAGGCTTGGTGGTTCCTATCATGGATGCACGTCGCAACAATGTTTATGCAGGATTTTATCAAAACGCCAAACCAGTCTTTCCAGAAGCGCACCTGTCTTTTGCGGAAGTGCTAGAGCAGGTCAAGGATGCTGAACAGGTAACCTTTGTCGGAGAAGTTGGAGCCTTTGTGGAACAGATCCAAGAACAACTACCTCAAGCTAGCTATCAAGAAACCTTGCCAAATGCAGCTAATCTAGCTCTTTGGGCCTGGGACGAGGAAGCAGACTCCTTGCACGACTTTGTGCCAAATTACCTCAAACGTGTTGAAGCTGAGGAAAACTGGCTCAAGAACCATACCGAGTCTGGCGGGTCTTACATTAAACGCCTATGATAGAAATCAAACGAATCCAACAGCAAGCTGACTTGGCTCAAGCTATCTATGCTGTTATGGTAGCTGTTTACCCAGTCAGTCCTTGGACGCTGGAACAAATCCAAGCAGACCTGTCCCAAGACCAAACTTGGTACGCTCTAGCTTATGATGGAACAGAAGTGATTGGATTTCTAGCTGTGCAGGAGAATCTCTTTGAGGCAGAAGTCCTGCAAATCGCTGTCAAGAAAGCCTATCAAGGACAGGAAATAGCATCAGCCTTGTTTGCAACATTGCCGACAGACAAGGAGATTTTCCTCGAAGTCAGAAAGTCAAATCACCGAGCGCAAGCATTTTACAAGAAAGAAAAGATGGCGGTCATCGCTGAGCGAAAGGCCTACTACCATGACCCAGTCGAGGACGCCATCATCATGAAGAGAGAAATAGATGAAGGATAGATATATTTTAGCATTTGAGACATCCTGTGACGAGACCAGTGTCGCTGTCTTAAAAAACGACGACCAGCTCTTGTCCAATGTCATTGCTAGTCAAATTGAGAGCCACAAACGTTTTGGGGGCGTAGTGCCAGAAGTAGCTAGTCGTCACCATGTCGAGGTCATTACAGCCTGTATCGAGGAGGCTCTAGCAGAAGCAGGAATTACCGAAGAGGATGTAACAGCCGTTGCCGTTACTTATGGACCTGGATTGGTTGGGGCTTTGCTAGTTGGTTTGTCAGCTGCCAAGGCCTTTGCTTGGGCTCATGGACTTCCGCTGATCCCCGTTAACCACATGGCTGGTCACCTCATGGCGGCTCAGAGCGTTGAGCCTTTGGAGTTTCCCTTGCTAGCCCTCTTGGTTAGTGGTGGGCACACAGAGTTGGTCTATGTTTCTGAGGCTGGGGATTATAAGATTGTTGGGGAAACGCGGGATGATGCAGTTGGTGAGGCCTATGATAAGGTCGGCCGTGTCATGGGCTTGACCTATCCTGCAGGTCGCGAAATTGATGAGCTAGCTCATCAGGGGCAGGATATTTATGACTTTCCTCGTGCTATGATTAAGGAAGACAATTTGGAGTTCTCATTCTCAGGTCTCAAGTCTGCCTTTATCAATCTTCACCACAATGCCGAGCAAAAGGGAGAAAGCTTGTCCAAGGAAGACCTGTCAGCATCTTTCCAAGCAGCAGTCATGGATATTCTTATGGCCAAAACCAAGAAGGCTTTGGAAAAATATCCTGTTAAAACCCTAGTCGTGGCCGGTGGCGTGGCAGCTAATAAAGGGCTCAGAGAACGTCTAGCAACCGAAATCACAGATGTCAAGGTTATCATCCCACCCCTGCGCCTTTGTGGAGACAATGCAGGGATGATTGCTTATGCTAGCGTCAGCGAGTGGAATAAAGAAAACTTTGCGGGCTTGGACCTCAACGCCAAACCAAGTCTCGCCTTTGATACTATGGAATAGAGAGTTAGCCTAAGGTTGACTCTTTTATCTTGGACAGATCCTAACCTTTTTTTGTATAGTAGAAATATGAGATTTACAAAAATAATCAGTAGTTTGCTTGCTCTTGGAGCTTTACTCATGCTTTTATCAGCTTGCCAGAATATCAAAAAGACACCACTGGTCTTGTTTGAATCCCTTTCATTCGGTATGTCTCCTAAATCTGTTGAAGAAAGATTTGGAAAGGCAAGCGAGGTGGAGGAAGAAAAGGAAACGGCCTATCGCGATACCTGGCGTGCAGAAGACCCGTATTTCTATAAAACAGGTCGCCTTTTCTATCACTATGAGCAGATTACTTTGAAAGGCTATACTGGTCGAGCAACCTTTACATTTTCAAAATCGCATCGTTTGGAAGAAGCGGCAGTCCATATTCCTGTAACTTCAAAGGTGGAGCAGAAAGTAGTGCTTAACAATCTATCCCAGACTGTAAAAAAAGAACTGGAAGAACTCCCAGATTACCAGTCCATGACAACTGATACAGTAGGACTCTATGATGACGGTTATCGCTACAAGGTCAAGTTAAAAGGACAACAGTGGGAACTCTGGGTGGATGTCTATCCAACAGAAAATAAATATGCTACAGACACAGAAACCGATAAGTATACTATCCGAGTGGATCAATTTCTCATGTATCCATGATGCTTCCTCTTCAGCACTTTTTCTGGCAATAGGTTTCGAATCCGAAACTTTTTTCTCTTCTTTGAATATGTTATAATAGTCCGTGCTGTGGCTGTGATGATGAACAGCCTCAATTGGAGAGAATATGAGGAGAAGGATGAAAGAAAAAGGATTTTGGGAAGGTGTTCAGGCGGCCATGCCGACTGCCCTTGGCTATGTCAGCATTGGTCTGGCTTGTGGGATTATCGGTGCGCCCTATGTGACACCTGTTGAGATGGGCTTGATGAGCCTCTTTGTTTATGCTGGGAGCGCCCAGTTTGCCATGTTGGCACTGATTGCGGTCCAAGCGCCTGTGGCAGCTATTGCTATGACGGTCTTTTTGATCAACTTGCGACTCTTTTTGCTGAGCCTGCATGCATCGACTTATTTCCGTCATACTAGTCTCTGGCAAAATATCGGCATGTCCAGTCTCCTGACAGATGAGACCTATGGGGTTTTGATGGGAGAATTAGCCCATACAGACAAGGTCCATCCTATGTGGATGCACGGGAACAATCTCAATAGTTATGTAGCCTGGTTTATTGGGACAGTTGCGGGGACAGCTTTAGGTGGCCTTCTTCCAAATCCTGAAGTCTTTGGCTTGGACTTTGCCCTTGTTGGGATGTTTATCGGGATTTTTACTTCACAATTTCAGATTATGCAAAGACGGGTTCCTGTCCGCAATCTGCTGCGGATCCTAGCCGTTGTTGCGGTGTCCTTCTTTTTGCTCTTGACAGTGGTGTCTCAGTCGCTAGCTGTCCTGTTTGCGACCTTGCTAGGTTGTACCATGGGGGTGGTCTTAGATGGTCAGTAAATATCTTTTGTTAGCCGTTATCTTTTCAGGCCTAGTGACTTGGATTCCCCGTATGATTCCCTTCATCTTGGTTAAGTACAAGGGCTTGCCAGCTATCGTCGAGCGGTTTTTGAAGTTTTTGCCTGTTTCCATTATCTTTGCCTTGATTCTTTCAAGCGTAGTGACTGGCAAAGTTGGCAGTCTTCCTCAAATCAAATGGCTGGACTTTTTAGCAGTCTTTCCAACGGCTTGGGTAGCCTTTCGCTACCGCAATCTAGTAGGTACGGTTCTTTTTGGGGTAGTCTTGATTGCAGTCTTGCGTCTGGTCTTTTAAATCAGCCATAAAAAAAACCTATCACCGAGATAGATATCATATAATGGCGAAAAAAAATATTTTCTGTTAAGATAGTAAAGTATTCTATTTTGGAGGAAATGACATGAAAAAAATCGTCAAATATTCATCTCTTGCTGCTCTAGGACTTGTTGCCGCAGGTGTACTAGCAGCTTGTTCAGGTGGAGATAAGAAAGATACTGCAACTAGCGAAGCAGCATCTGGTAAGAAAGAAATTATCGTTGCAACCAATGCTTCACCAAAACCATTTAACTACGAAGAAAATGGTGAGTTGACTGGTTATGAGATTGAAGTAGTCCGTGCTATCTTTAAAGACTCTGACAAATACGATGTCAAGTTTGAAAAGACAGAGTGGTCAGGTGTCTTTGCAGGTCTTGATAGCGACCGTTATCAAATGGCTGTGAACAATATCAGCTATACCAAAGAACGTGCTGAAAAGTACCTTTATGCAGCTCCAACTGCTAAAAACCCTAACGTTCTCGTTGTGAAGAAAGACGACGACAGCATCAAGTCGCTTGATGATATCGGAGGCAAGTCTACTGAGGTTGTTCAAGGGACAACATCAGCTAAACAGCTAGAAGATTATAACAAACAACACGCAGATAATCCAACTGTTCTTAACTACACTAAAGCGGACTTCCAACAAATCATGTCTCGTTTGAGCGATGGTCAGTTTGACTACAAGATTTTTGATAAAATCGGTGTTGAAACAGTTATCAAGAACCAAGGTTTGGACAACTTGAAAGTCATTGAACTTCCAAGCGACCAACAACCTTACGTTTACCCACTTCTTGCTAAAGGTCAAGATGAGTTGAAATCATTTGTAGACAAACGTATCCAAGAACTCTACAAAGACGGAACTCTTGAAAAATTGTCTAAACAGTTCTTCGGAGACACTTATCTCCCAGCAGAAGCTGATATTAAATAGTCGTATGAAATCATCCAGTCTGAGAAAGGCGGATGATTTCTCAATTTTTAGGTATATAGTTTCAAACTATATGTCTGCCTATCTAATAACAATTTGCTAAATCAAATAAAGTATGAGATACTATTACGGTATTATTTTTAAAGGAGATAGAATCATGAAAATTAAAAAATGGCTCGGTGTAGCAGCTCTTGCTACAGTCGCAGGTTTGACTCTTGCAGCTTGCGGAAATTCAGAAAAGAAAGCAGACAACGAAACAGTTGTCAAAATTGCAACAGTTAACCGTAGCGGTTCTGAAGAAGCACGTTGGGATAAAATCCAAGAATTGGTTGAAAAAGATGGAATTAAATTGGAATTCACAGAGTTCACAGACTATTCACAACCAAACAAGGCAACTGCTGATGGCGAAGTAGACTTGAACGCTTTCCAACACTACAACTTCTTGAACAACTGGAACAAAGAAAACGGGAAAGACCTTGTAGCGATTGCAGATACCTACATCTCACCAATCCGCCTTTACTCAGGTAAAAATGGGGAAGAAAACAAGTATACCAAAGTGGAAGAAATCCCAGATAACGGTGAAATCGCCGTACCAAACGATGCAACAAACGAAAGCCGTGCGCTTTACTTGCTTCAATCAGCTGGTTTGATCAAATTGGATGTTTCTGGAACTGCACTTGCAACAGTTGCTAACATCACAGAAAATCCAAAGAACTTGAAGATTACTGAATTGGACGCTAGTCAAACAGCTCGTTCATTGTCATCAGTTGATGCTGCCGTTGTAAACAATACCTTCGTTACAGAAGCAAAATTGGACTACAAGAAAGCACTTTTCAAAGAACAAGCTGATGAAAACTCAAAACAATGGTACAACATCATTGTTGCGAAAAAAGATTGGGAATCATCACCTAAGGCTGATGCCATCAAGAAAATTATCGCAGCTTACCACACTGATGAAGTGAAAAAAGTTATCGAAGAAACATCAGACGGTTTGGACCAACCAGTTTGGTAATAAGACACAGGGAGGTGGGAGAGAGTTTCCACCTCTTACTTTTGTATAGAGAGTTGATTTTAAAGAGGCACTTGTGGTCGTTCTGAGGACGCAAGTACGTAGTAGAAAGAGAGAGAGAAAATGGTTTTTCCTAGCGAACAAGAGCAGATTGAAAAATTTGAGAAGGATCATGTGGCCCAACATTATTTTGAAGTCTTGCGCACCTTGATTTCCAAGAAATCAGTTTTTGCCCAGCAGGTTGGACTCAAGGAAGTCGCAAACTATCTGGGTGAGATTTTCAAGCGTGTAGGAGCTGAAGTCGAGATTGATGAGAGCTATACGGCTCCCTTTGTCATGGCGCATTTCAAGAGCTCGCGTCCGGATGCCAAGACCTTGATCTTCTATAATCACTATGACACCGTGCCAGCGGATGGCGACCAGGTGTGGACAGAGGATCCTTTTACCCTTTCTGTGCGAAATGGTTTTATGTATGGACGTGGGGTTGATGACGACAAAGGCCATATCACGGCTCGTTTGAGTGCTCTGAGAAAGTATATGCAGCATCATGATGACCTACCTGTCAATATCAGCTTTATCATGGAGGGAGCAGAGGAGTCTGCTTCCATGGATCTAGATAAGTATTTAGAGAAACACGCAGACAAACTTCGTGGAGCGGACTTGCTAGTCTGGGAACAAGGGACAAAGAACGCCTTGGAACAGCTGGAAATCTCTGGCGGAAACAAGGGAATTGTAACCTTTGATGCCAAGGTAAAAAGTGCTGATGTGGATATCCACTCGAGTTATGGTGGTGTCGTGGAATCAGCTCCATGGTATCTTATCCAGGCTCTAAGTAGCCTACGTGCAGCAGATGGACGTATCTTAGTAGAAGGCTTGTACGAGGATGTTCAAGAGCCAAATGAACGAGAACTAGCCTTGGTAGATGCCTACGCCCAACGCAATCCTGAGGAAATCAGTCGCATTTATGGCTTGGAATTGCCTCTCTTACAAGAGGAACGTGCAGCCTTTCTAAAACGGTTCTTTTTCGAGCCAGCCCTTAATATCGAAGGGATTCAGTCAGGTTATCAAGGGCAAGGAGTTAAAACGATTTTGCCAGCAGAAGCCAGTGCTAAGCTTGAGGTTCGTTTGGTTCCTGGTCTAGAACCGCATGATGTTCTGGAAAAAATTCGGAAACAGCTAGACAAAAATGGCTTTGATAAGGTAGAATTATACTATACCTTGGGAGAGATGAGTTATCGAAGCGATATGAGCGCGCCGGCCATTCTCAATGTGATCGAGTTGGCCAAGAAATTCTATCCACAGGGCGTCTCAGTCTTGCCGACCACAGCGGGGACAGGACCGATGCATACGGTCTTTGATGCCCTAGAGGTACCAATGGTGGCCTTCGGTCTAGGAAATGCCAATAGCCGAGACCATGGTGGAAATGAAAACGTGCGAATCGCCGATTACTACACCCATATTGAATTAGTAGAGGAGCTGATTAGAAGCTATGAGTAGAGATATTATCAAGTTAGATCAGATTGATGTGACTTTTCACCAAAAGAAGAGAACCATCACAGCGGTCAAGGATGTGACCATTCACATCCAAGAAGGGGATATCTACGGAATCGTTGGATATTCTGGAGCAGGGAAATCCACTCTTGTACGGGTGATTAACCTCTTGCAAAAGCCATCTGCTGGGAAAATTACCATTGATGACGATGTGATTTTTGATGGTAAGGTCACTCTGACGGCAGAGCAGTTGCGTCGGAAACGTCAAGACATTGGGATGATTTTCCAGCATTTCAACCTGATGAGCCAAAAGACAGCAGAGGAAAATGTAGCCTTTGCCCTCAAACACTCTGGACTCAGCAAGGAAGAAAAGAAAGCTAAAGTAGCTAAGTTGTTGGACTTGGTTGGCTTGGCGGATCGTGCTGAAAACTACCCTTCACAACTATCTGGAGGGCAAAAACAGCGTGTGGCCATTGCGCGTGCCTTGGCAAATGATCCAAAAATCTTGATTTCAGACGAGTCAACGTCTGCCCTTGACCCTAAGACAACTAAGCAGATTTTGGCCTTGCTACAAGATTTGAACCAAAAATTAGGCTTGACCGTTGTCCTGATTACACACGAAATGCAGATTGTCAAAGACATTGCCAACCGTGTGGCGGTCATGCAGGATGGCCGTTTGATTGAAGAAGGAAGTGTTCTTGAAATCTTCTCAGACCCTAAACAACCTTTGACACAGGACTTTATCTCAACAGCTACAGGTATTGACGAAGCCATGGTTAAGATTGAGAAGCAAGAAATCGTAGAACATTTATCTGAGAACAGTATCTTAGTGCAGCTCAAGTATGCAGGGGCTTCGACAGACGAACCACTTTTGAATGAATTGTACAAGCGTTACCAAGTAACGGCTAATATCCTCTATGGAAATATCGAAATTCTCGATGGCACTCCTGTTGGAGAATTGGTTGTGGTCTTGTCAGGTGAAAAAGCAGCACTAGCAGGTGCTCAAGAAGCCATCCGTCAGGCTGGTGTGCAGTTAAAAGTATTGAAGGGAGGACAGTAAAATGACAGAGTTGATTCAAACTTACTTACCAAATGTCTACAAGATGGGCTGGGCTGGTCAGGCAGGCTGGGGAACGGCTATCTACCTAACTCTTTATATGACAGTTCTTTCCTTCATCATCGGAGGATTCTTGGGGCTGGTGGCAGGTCTTTTCCTCGTCTTGACAGCGCCAGGTGGTGTCTTGGAAAATAAGGTTATCTTTTGGATTTTGGATAAGATTACCTCTATTTTCCGTGCGGTTCCTTTCATCATCCTCTTGGCAATCATGTCACCACTCTCTCACTTGATTGTGAAGACTAGCATTGGGCCAAATGCAGCCCTTGTCCCCCTTTCTTTTGCGGTCTTTGCCTTCTTTGCCCGTCAGGTGCAGGTTGTCTTGGCTGAGTTAGATGGTGGTGTCATTGAGGCTGCTCAAGCAAGCGGAGCGACCTTCTGGGATATCGTGGGTGTTTACCTATCAGAAGGTCTTCCAGATTTGATTCGTGTGACTACAGTGACCTTGATTTCCCTTGTTGGAGAAACAGCTATGGCGGGAGCAGTTGGAGCTGGTGGTATCGGTAACGTAGCCATTGCCTATGGATTTAACCGCTACAATCACGATGTGACCATCTTGGCAACTATCATTATTATTTTGATTATCTTTACGATCCAGTTCTTGGGAGATTTCTTGACCAAGAAACTAAGTCATAAATAATGGAAGGAGTTCAACGGGACTCCTTTTTGTTTTCTCACCGAAATGCAAGAAGGATAAAGCTTCTTTTTAGAAATATGCTATAATAAATAAAGGTCCCCAATTAGCAAGTCAGAAACTTTGCTGTAGAAGGGATGATAATGTAAAGGAGTTTGGCTGGTATGAATTATTTTGAGGGGAATGATTTCTTCCTTCTCTTATTTGTAGTTTTACTGATTGGTTTTGTGGTAAACTTTTTTGAAAAACGTAAAGACTACTATATTTTGGCGCTCTCCCTCTTATTTGCAGGAGCTATCTATGGTAAGAGCCGAGCGATGATTGTCTATTTACTCGCCTTTATCGTTTACCAGTATTTTCTGGTTTTTCTAGCGCAGCGGATAGAGGCAAAGTGGCTGAAACCGCTGGTTTTCCTTTCCATTCTTCCTTTGGTGATCAATAAAGTCTTTGCTCTGACTTCTCTGCATTTGTTGGCCTTTATTGGAATTTCCTACATGTCTTTTAAGACCATTCAGATCATGCTAGAGATATCGGATGGCTTAATCAAAGAAAAAATCAGTGTAAAAGATTATCTACAGTTTTTGCTCTTTTTCCCAACAGTTAGTGCTGGTCCAATTGATCGGAGTAGGAGATTTTTAAAAGAGATAAACGAGGTTATGCCCCGAAAAGAGTATCTAGAGTTAGCAGGGGACGGTGTGTATCGTATCGTTCTAGGCCTTCTTTACAAGATTGTTTTATCAACCTATGTTTACCAGATGCTACTCGATCTAAATAATACGGGCACAGTCGTTTACTCAATCAAGTATATGTACCTCTATACCTTGTATCTGTTCTTTGACTTTGCAGGCTATAGTCTAATGGCCGTTGGAAGTAGTAATATTCTAGGTATTCAGACACCGATGAACTTTAACAAACCTTTCTTGAGTGTCGATATCAAAGATTTCTGGACTAGATGGCATATCACCTTGTCGACCTGGTTGAGAGATTTTGTATTTTCAAGAGTATTGATGCAGGTTATCAGGAAAAAATGGTTTAAAAATAGACTACACAATGCAACCTATGCCTATATGGTCAATATGTTGGTCATGGGTTTTTGGCATGGTCTTAGTGTTAGTTACATTGTCTATGGTTTTTATCATGGTGTCTTGATGGCTGGATTTGAAGTGTATCAAAAGAAAAGCAATTTTTATAAGAAAAATAAAAACAAAAACTGGTATAAGCTACTAAGTTGGTTTGTGACCATGAATTTGGTTATGATTGGTTTCTTTATCTTTTCAGGTGAACCCTATAAAATCTTGCTGACGACTTTAAAGAGATAAGAGATTGAGAAGAAATCGGACAGATCGAAGGGATAGGATAAAACGAGATGATTAAATTAAAAGCATTTTTACTATCGCTTGTGCTCGTAATTGCGACGCTTGCCCTTTTAAATGTGACGTATGTCAAGAAGATTGATGATTATTATAAAGTCAAGGATAACAGTATTCGTTATAGCACCTCGTATGAAAAGTATAAAAGTAGAGATATTATAACAAGCAATATCACCCCCAATACACTGGTTCTAATGGGTTCCTCAGAGTTAGTTGCGACGATAAATGAGGACTATCATCTAAATAAAATTTTTAACTACAACGATTTTAATATCATGCAGATTGGGACCAGTTATTCTCAAAACATCATTCAGGCTTCTACTTTAGCCTCTATTGAAGGATCTATGAGCAAGCGAAAAGTAGCTATAGTAGAGTCGGTTCAGTGGTTTGAAAAAGATGGGACTCATCAAGATGCCTTTTTGAACAAGGCTTCTCAGGAACATATTTTTCACATGCTAGATAATGACAAGATTAGTAAAGAAACGAAAGAAAAACTAATCAATCGGATTATCGAGATTACCAAGGGGAACAAGCAACAAAATGACATCTACAAAAAATACAAAAGTTATTTCATAGATGGAAAAGGAACCATTGTTGATAAAAAACTATTAGAGTTAGATAACGCGATGTATTCCTTTAAGCTCAAACGAAAATTTTATGAAAATCATGAGAAATCAGATTATCCTTCACTAGGGGATAAAACCCCAGACTATGATTGGCAGAAGATGACGGATCAGTTTGTGGAAGAGGTCAAAAAGAAAACAGACAATAATGACTATGCTGTTGATAATAACTACTACAATACTTACTTAAAAGATCGCTATGCATCGCTGAAAGATTCCAATAAAGATTTGAGCTATCTGGAGTCACCAGAATATTCAGATATGGAACTCTTCTTGACAGTTGCCAAAGAATTGGGCATTGAAGTTGAGGTTATTATTTTCCCAGTAAACGGGAAATGGAATGACTACACTGGTGTCTCAAGAGAGATGCGAGAAAAAACTTATAAAAAAATAGAAGATGTCGCAAAAAGCCATGGTGCAACCGTATTAAACTATGGAAACAGAGAGTATGATGATTACTTTTTATTTGACGTGATGCACGTTGGAGTGAAAGGATGGATGGAAGTTGAAAAAGAACTTTACAAATTTGCAAACCAAGCTAACTAACACACATCGTTTAATCTTGTGGACACTATTTTTCTATACGGTTATCTTAAGCATCGTGATTTATTGTTTTGTGACCGATTTTTCGAACATTCAAGAATTTATCTATAGTGAATTTTAGGATTGTATACAAAAAGGCCCTGGAACTAGGCATTGCTAGTCTTCAGGGCTTTTATCTTATAGTTTATCAGCTATTTTTTGACTTAGAAATTGCCCAATAACAGCTCCCATCAAGGCGCCTAGGAGGATGCTCGAAACAAAGAGAAGGATTTTGTCCAACTCTGGAGCGACCATGATACGGTCAATGTATTCTTGGGATTTCCCACGCGCAAGTAAGGTAGCCACGTAAGCTTTGGGACGGATCCACATGAGGAAGATAGGGCCACTTGTGCTAAAAGCAAAGACGAGGAAGGAGAAAAGATTTTTAATCTTATCCTGATAGTGGCCGAGACGAGCGATGGCATCTGCTGCAAGACCACAGGCGAGTCCTGGGAGAAAGGCTCCAGCGCCATGCTTGCTGGCTAGGAAGAAAATTGCCATAAAAAGTCCTAGAGTGGTGATAGCACCAAAACGAGGGACCTTCGTCAAAAGAAGCATGTAGACACTGCCACCGACAAGGGCAGAAAAGGCAGGTGCGTAGAACATATTGCCTGTTTGGTCGACCAGGTGTCCTAGGAAGACTCCAATCCCTACACAAAGAAAGTAGAGGACGGCGGCTAAGAGGGTGGTTAAGATATTTTTCTTCATGAGAATCTCCTTGATGCGAATTAACAAAACCAATTGTATCACGCTTTTTGAGGATTGTAAATGGGAGTTCTATATTTTTGAAAACGTTTGAAATATGATATAATAGTTACATCGTTAGTTTAAGGAGAGTAGTATGGGAAAATTTCTAGAATTCGTCTTTAATCGTATCTTTTTGGGAATGATTGCGACGGCTTATTTCTGGCTATTAACACTTGCAGGAGGAGTAGTCTTTGGTTTGGCACCAGCTAGTGCAACTCTTATGAGTTTGTATGGGGAGCATGGGTATACCTATCGAGCATACCATTTGAAAGAAGCTTGGGAATTGTATAAGAGCAATTTTGTCAAGAGCAATCTGGCTTTCTATAGTTTTGTGTTTGTGGATCTTGTCCTAGTTTATGGTTTGTATCTTCTAGTTCAATTGCCCCACCAGACGATTTTCCACCTCTTGGCGACCTTTCTCAATGTCCTTGTAGTTGCTCTTGTTTTTCTAGCCTATACTGTTTCCTTGAAACTTCAGGTGTACTTTGATTTATCCTACCAAAATACCTTGAAACTATCCCTTATCGGGATTTTTATGAGCCTACCTGCGATTGCCAAGGTTTTACTCGGGTCTGCACTCCTTGTAGGAGTTGGTTATTATATGCCTGCCTTGCTCTTTTTTGTAGGAATTGGAATGTGGCATTTCTTTATCAGTGATATGTTGGAACCTATTTATGAAAGTATCCATGAAAAATTGGCGACAAAATAGAATGAAGCAGTTCTGGCTTCACTCTCTCTTACGGATTTATAGTTTGGTTATGATCGTGGTCATTGCCAGTTTTGCGATTATGCTCTCGTATGCTGACTGGGATTCACGTGAGAAAGAAGCCCAACGGGTTGCAGAACGTGTGACCACTCGGACAGTGAGTGAAGTGGAATACTATCACAGAGAGTCAACCCGACTTGCTCAGTCTCTGGTTGAAAATCAGGCCCGCATCGAAGGAATTTACAAGTATTTTAGTCTCAGCACACCAGACTACTTCTATTGGCAATTAGAGCGTAAAACTTCACCTTATATCTCGGTTTCCCTGTATGAAAATATTGATGACCTCTATGTTCGGAATGATTTTGTGACTGGAGTGGCTATTGTTCTTCAGGACTACAAGGAAGTATATGTTTCGACTAGAGAAAAACGCAGTGGAGAGAAAGTTCCTGCGGAGGATTTTAAGCCAACAGCCAATAGTTTTGCCATTCCTGTTTCTGATCCTGTGTCTGACAAGGATTTAGGAGTGATCTATATCTCCCTATCCCCAGATGTTTTACATGGCGCTATTGACAATACTCGAGGCCATATCCCAATGGCTGTAACAGTAACTTCGCCTTTTGAGACTGAGATGTTCCATATTGGGGAGAAGGTCTCAGCCGAGCGAGAAAACTGGTTTGTAGGTGTCACCTCTCACGGTTATCAGGTTCGAGTTGCTGTTCCTAAAAATTTTGTTCTTACAGGAACTTTGACGAGTTCAGCTGTCATTATTGGGCTAAGTATTCTCTTTATCATTATTTTGTACGTGACTCTTAGACAGACTTTTTCAAATTATCAAAAGCAGGTCGTAGACCTAGTAGATTCGATCGAGGTGATTGCTCAAGGGGAAGAAGGCCTTCGAATCGATACCTCTGAAAAAGACCAAGAGTTGCTTCTCATTGCAGAAACAACTAATGATATGTTGGATCGCCTGGAAAAAAATATCCATGATATCTATCAGCTAGAGCTCAGCCAAAAAGATGCCAATATGCGAGCCCTGCAGGCTCAAATCAATCCTCACTTTATGTACAATACTCTAGAGTTTTTACGGATGTATGCCGTCATGCAAAGTCAGGATGAACTGGCAGATATTATCTATGAATTTAGCAGCTTGTTACGCAATAATATCTCCGACGAGCGGGAAACGACCTTGAAGCAGGAGTTGGAATTTTGCCGAAAATATAGCTATCTCTGTATGGTGCGTTATCCTAAATCCATTGCCTATGGTTTCAAGATTGCACCAGAATTGGAAGAAATGAGGATTCCAAAATTTACCCTCCAACCATTAGTAGAAAACTACTTTGCCCATGGTGTTGACCATCGCAGAACGGATAATGTCATCAGTATCAAAGCCTTGAAGGGCCAAGGCTTCGTTGAAATCCTAGTGGAAGACAATGGTCGGGGAATGTCCGCTGAGAAACTAGCTAGCTTGCAAGAAAAATTAGCTCAGAGAAGTTTTGAACACGAGGCAAGTTATAGTGGGGAGCGGCAATCAATTGGAATAGTAAATGTACACGAACGCTTTGTTCTCTACTTTGGGGATCGCTACCAAATCAGTGTAGAGTCAGCTGAGCAAGAAGGTGTTCGTTACCATATCATCATCCAGGATGAATAGAAAGGGTAGAAATGTATAAAGTTTTATTAGTAGACGATGAGTACATGGTGACAGAGGGGCTCAAGCGATTAATCCCCTTTGAAAAATGGGATATGCAAGTCGTCGCAACAGCTAATCACGCAGATGATGCTTTGGACTATATTAAGAAAAATCCAGTAGATGTGGTCATTTCCGATGTCAACATGCCAGATAAGACCGGACTTGAGATGATTAGGGAAATGAAAGAGCTACTTCCAGATACCTATTATATCTTGCTGTCTGGTTATCAGGAGTTTGAGTACGTTAAAAAAGCCATGAACCTTAGTGTTGTGGATTATCTGGTCAAGCCAGTAGACAAGGTGGAGTTGGGCAATTTATTAGAAAAAATTGCGCAACAGCTTCAGGAAAAGGTGGAGCAAAGTCAGACCCTCAGTCAAGAATTGGATGAGACAGGATTTACGAACTACCTGTCAGGTAAAGACAGCTGGTGGATTGGTCTATCCAAGGAAAAGCAGGGTTCTTTTACCATTCCTTACTATGTTTTGGGGCAAGACTGGCAGATTTTCATCTCTGATCAACCGCTCGATGGCATCGTCGTGACACCATTTGAAGCACCCTACCAGCAGTCCTTTGAGAATTGGAAGATCAACGCTGAAAAAGCCCTCTTCTACGGTTCAGTTAATCTAGAAAAATCCGAGAGTTTGTTTGCCTATTACGAGCCGATTTATCGGGTGATTATCCAAGGGAATATCAATCAAATCATCGAAGAATTAACCTTGCTAGAGAAGGTCGTCTTGGAGAATACCCCGCGCGTGGCTATCACGAAGCAGCTCTTTACCCAGTTTGTCATGGATGTCTTTCATTTGTTTGAACACCTAAAAGCAGATGATATGACCGAGATTGTCAAAGCTATCCATGCCATTAACACCTTTGAAGAATTGGTTGCCTATATCAAAGAAACCTTGACCAAGTTCTTTGGCCAGTATCGCATGAATGAAAATGTGGTGAGCGTTCTGGAGGTGATTGGGCGTGATTATCAGAAAGAGCTCTCACTTAAGGATATTAGCAAGGATCTCTTTATCAATCCTGTCTATCTCGGTCAGCTGATCAAGAGGGAAACCAACTCAACCTTTGCGGAATTGCTCAATAAACAGAGAATTAAGGCAGCGCAGCAACTCTTACTGTCGACCAGTGATAGCATCGAAGATATTTGCTATGCAGTTGGCTATAGTAATGTTGGATATTTCTATAAGGTTTTCCGTAAATTGTGCGGAAAATCACCGAAAGCTTATCGGAAACAAGTTGAAACTAGCTTGTAAAAGTTGTATTCCTGTACAAAAAATGCTATAATGTTCAAAATATCTTTTGGAGGAAAACATGAAAAAGAATCCTATTTATCTTTGGGTTTTGTTAGTCTTATCAGCCCTCATTTCATCTATGTCATTATTTGGAATCTTGAGTCCATTGCCAAGTAAAGATGTGCTTCGTGCTAGCCTGGCGAATAGCGGGACGCTTACTGCTCAGCAATTAGAAGACACAGTCAACTATACTTACCAAGTAACAGCGTCATCGCACTCTATTTTTAATACGTTGTTGATTGTTTTATCTGCAATTTTAGTTGTAGTAGCTTTTGTATTTCTCCTACGTAAAAATGTGCAATTCGCAAACTATGCTTATATTGGCTATGTTCTACTAGCGATTGTTGGTTTGGTTTATAGCTATATGAATGTTCAAGATGCGGTTCAATTAATCAAAGATTCTACCCTCGGCCTAGGAATGGGAGCATTTGCACAAGGAACGAATATTTTGTTCATCATTATCAATGTTCTCTTTTTAGCCTTAGTCTTTTACAAGATGTGGCGCCAACAAAAAGATTTGGCCGAAGAAGTCGAAGCAGAAGAAGTTGCCTAAGTATTGACAAAAAAGGACTATCAAGTTACAATCTTGTTAGTTCTTTTTAAATCGTAAACAAAAAATCGAGGTCAACATGAAAAAAATATCCCTAGTGTATATCAGTCTGAGTGGGAATACAGAGAGTTTTGTAACCCGACTCAAGGACTATCTCTTGTCTCAGTATGAGGGAATTGAGGTCCAAAAAATCCATATCAAGGATTTGGTCAAGGAAGGCCAAGAATTCTTTGAAATGGAACATCCCTATGTCGCTTTCTTGCCGACCTATCTGGAAGGTGGAAATGGTGTCGATAACGGCGATGTTGAGATTCTAACGACTCCAGTGGGCGACTTTATCGCTTATGGAGACAATGCTAGTAAGTGTTTTGGGGTAGTGGGATCTGGTAATCGCAATTTTAACAATCAATACTGCCTAACAGCCAAGCAGTACAGCCAGCGTTTTGGTTTCCCCGTTCTAGCAGATTTTGAAATGAGAGGCATGCTGGGAGATATTAAAAAAGTCGCAGCAATCATTGCAGACTTGTATGAGTTAGAGACAGAAAAATAAAGTAGTACTGAGGGGCAGTTGAGATTTTCAACTGCTTTTGAGTATGCAAAAAGCACCCTGTCAGGGTGCCATTTTATAAACTATCCTGCTTTTCCGATGGCAAGTGCATAGATAAAGAAGATAGCGAAGCCAAAGAGGAAAATCAATCCTGCGATAGCGAGGAGTTTTAGCCAAGAAGGAAGATTTTTATTCTCACGTGTCACCAATACATAGTTCAAAAGAGCGAAGAATGGTGTTGTCAGGAAAGAACCGATCATGGCAAAGCGAAGCATGGTGGAAACTTGACCAGCAAAGAATTTAATAATTACGATACCAATGATAGCGGTAATGGTCATCCAGATGTTCAAAGATTTGCGAGAATCCTCTTTTTGACGAATCAAGAGTCGCAGCGATTCCTGATTGACACGAGAGTAGCCATCGATAACGGTGATGACCGTTCCAAAGATACAGAGAAAGGCGATAAAGGTGATCAAATAACGGGACCATTCTCCAAGAACAGAGGCATACATACCCACAAATTGAGAAATGTACTTGGCTGAAGCTGCTTCAACTGCTTGTCCTGTAGGATACTGAATCAGTGCTCCTAGTGCCACGAAGAATACAGCTAGGATAGCAGTTCCAATGTAACCAACGTTAAAGTCGAAAAGGGCGTCCGCTGTATTAAAGTTGACGGTCTTTTTCTTTTCAGCAGACCAGAGTGAATTGACGGCTGAAATTTCAATAGGGGCAGGCATCCATCCTAAGAGGGAAACGATAAAAGGGAGTGCCGCCATTTGCCAAGGTGTCTTTTCGACAAAATCAGAGCTGTATTCTGGATGTTTAATTGCTGCAATGATAACTGCAAGAACTGTTGCAATGGTCAAAGCGGACATGATCCATTTTGCCATACCGTCCAATAGTTTGTAGCCACCAAAGAGTAACATAGCCCAAATGACTGCAACAAGGATAAGGGACCATTGAGTGATGCTAAGACCGATCATTGGGAAGGCACTGGCGATGATAGCTGAGCACAGAATGGCAACACCAGCTGTGTTGACCATAGCTGAAAAGACATTGAGGATAAAGAAAATCCAGAGATAGAGTTTTCCTTTTTCGGCATAACCTTCCACCAAGGTTTTGCCAGTGTCGGCAGTATATTCGGCACCAAAACGGAAAAATGGATATTTAAAAACATTGGCCAAGATAACCAAGAGGAGTAGTGACCACCCATAAGAACCACCAGCTTGAGTAGAGGATACAATGTGAGAACCTCCAACGGCGGCAGAAGCCATGAGGATTCCTGGCCCCATTGCCTTTAGTTTGCTTGCCCAGGTTGACTGGTTTGATAACGTAACTTGTGACATAATAAACACTCCTATTTTTGAATTTTCAGAATAATCTGAATAGATAGCTACTATTCTACAAAAAACTTAAAGGAAATGCAAGAATATTTTGAAAAAATACAGAAAATTACAGAAAACTTTACATGCGTTAATGAAATTTCTCCAAGGAGAATATGGTTAAGACTAAAAAATCCGAGAAGAAAGCTTCTCGGATTTTGATTATTTCAATTGATCTGTGACGTCTTTTGAGAGCAACATTCCCAGATGGTAAGTTTTATTGATATGTGCAATGACATCATTGATATTTTCAGTCGTGTGAATTTTCTCTTTGATGTCAGACCTAAATGTCTCGTCCTTCAAGAGTTGCTCTTGGTAGAGTCTTTGAAGTCTTTCTTTCTCGTACTTATTGAGCAGAAAAAGGAAAACCAAGCTAAGTACAACGAGGATATAAGCATATTGGCTCATAGGAAATCTCCCAGTGTGATAAATAAATAGTATAAGTGAATAAATTGTTTCATTAAACAGCTGCAAGGCCGAACAAAATATAAATGTTATTTTGCCTCAATCTTTCAGATTGCTTTGCAATCAAGTGATCTGAAAGATTACATACAATCAATATGATTTGATTGACCAATTTAGTGAGGTGTTTAGGCAAGTGTCTCTGGTTACGACGTAAAGAAACATAAATCGACAATATTTATGTTTCTTTACTAGTGAAGCAGTTAGCTAGTCCGCATATAGCGGCTAGCGTCTAACAATTAGGAACTTTAGTTCCAATTGTTAGTGCTGAATCACATCTTCTCCGGCGCTTCTACTCCGAGCAAACGAAGAGCTTCTTTGAGGACGACTGCGGTTGCGTAGCTGAGGGCCAGACGACTGTCGCGCTCAGGACTTTCATCTAGGATACGTGTATGTGCATAGTACTTGTTAAAAGCTTGAGCCAAACTAATCGCAAATTTCGCAATGATAGAAGGTTCAAAGTTATCTGCTGCACGATTGATAATACGTGGAAAGTCTTGGAGTAGTTTAATGATTTCCCAGCTTTCAGCATCATTCAGGCTGTAGTTGCCAGATGTATCTGGTTTGAAATCGGCTTTGCGCAAGATAGATTGGATACGAGCGTAGGCGTATTGAACGTAAGGTCCAGTTTCCCCTTCAAAGGATACCATAGCTTCAAGGTCGAAGTCATATCCATTTGTACGGTCGGTCTTAAGATCATAGAACTTGATAGCCCCGACTCCAACAGCGTGGGCAACCTGGTCTTTATTTTCTAACTCAGGATTTTTCGCTTCGATTTGGGCCTTGGCACGACTAACAGCCTCTGCAATAGTAGGCTCTAGCAAGATGACATTTCCTTTACGAGTAGAGAGTTTTTTCCCTTCTTTTGTTACCAATCCAAACGGAACATGGACAATGTCTTGGCTCCAATCGTATCCCATCTCTTGTAGTACTGCCTTGAGTTGTTTGAAGTGGGCAGATTGCTCTTGACCAACAACATAGATGGATTTTGCAAATTGGTATTCGTTTTTACGGTAGAGGGCTGCAGCCAAGTCACGTGTGATATAGAGAGTTGCACCATCAGATTTTTTGATAAGAGCTGGATGTTCAATTCCATATTTCTCAAGATTGACAACTTGAGCCCCTTCTGACTCAACAAGAAGTCCTTTTTCAGCGAGAATGTCTACAACAGCATCCATCTTATCATTGTAGAAGGCTTCTCCGTTGTAGCTGTCAAATTCGACTTGCAATTCATTGTAAAGACGGTTGAATTCCACTAAACTTTCATCACGGAACCATTGCCAGAGAGCGAGGGCTTCCTCATCTCCATTTTCCAGTTTGCGGAACCATTCGCGTGCTTCTTCATCCAAGCTAGGATCTTTTTCAGCTTCAGCATTGATGCGAACGTAGAGTTTAAGAAGTTCATCGATTGGATGCGCTTTAACGGCTTCCTCATTTCCCCATTTCTTGTAGGCAACGATCAACATTCCAAACTGTTTACCCCAGTCTCCCAAATGGTTGACCTTGACCGTTTGATAGCCGATCTTTTGGAAAATATGTGACAAGCTATCTCCGATAACCGTTGAACGCAAGTGCCCAATAGAGAATGGTTTTGCGATATTGGGACTAGACATGTCGATGACGACATTTTCTTGCTTGCCAATGGTTTGGTCGGCATAGTGTTCTTTTTCAGTGATAACATCCTGTAATACCTGAGCCGAAATAGCAGATTTATCAAGGAAAAAGTTGACGTAAGGTCCAGTAGCGACAACCTTTTCAAAGGCTTGACTATTGATTTTTTCAGCAATATCTGTTGCAATCATTTGCGGAGCTTTACGCTCGACCTTTGCTAGAGAAAAGGCAGGGAAGGCGATGTCTCCCATTTCTGAGTTTTTAGGTGTTTCCAGTAAATTTAAAATAGCCTCTTGATCCAGGCTATCAATGACGCTAGCCAACTCGCTAGCAATCAATTCTTTTGTATTCATAAGGGCTCCTTTTGGGCTTTTTTACTATTTTAACACAATTTACTACATTTTTTGAGAAAGAAAAGAATTTTTTTGAATTATCTATTTTTTTTGGTATAATGTAGTTATAAAATAAATGTAAAACTTGTTATAAATATTCACTTAAGAGGATAATATGAGAAAAAGAGAACGGCATCAATTGATTAAAAAGATGATCACCGAAGAAAAACTTGGGACACAAAAAGAGATTCAAGATCGTTTAGAAGCTCGTAATGTTTATGTGACACAAACGACTTTGTCACGTGATTTGCGTGAAATCGGCTTGACCAAGGTTAAGAAAAATGATATGGTGTATTATGTACTAGCAAATGAGACAGATAAGATTGATTTAGTTGAGTTTTTGTCTCATCATTTAGAAGGAGTTGCAAGAGCTGAGTTCACCTTGGTACTTCATACCAAACTTGGGGAAGCTGCAGTCTTAGCAAACATTGTAGATGCAAACAAGGATGAATGGATTTTAGGAACGGTTGCTGGTGCTAATACCTTATTGGTTATTTGTCGAGACCAGCACGTTGCCAAGCTGATGGAAGATCGTTTGCTAGATTTGATGAAAGATAAATAAGGTCTTGGGAGTTGCTCTCAAGACTTATTTTTAGCAAGGAGAGACGGAAAATGGCAACAGAAAAGTTATCACCCGGCATGCAACAGTATGTGGATATTAAGAAACAATACCCAGATGCTTTTTTGCTTTTTCGGATGGGTGATTTTTACGAGTTGTTCTATGAAGATGCAATTAATGCAGCACAGATTTTAGAGATTTCCTTAACGAGTCGGAATAAAAATGCAGAAAATCCGATACCCATGGCGGGTGTCCCCTATCATTCTGCCCAGCAGTATATCGATGTTCTGATTGAGCAGGGCTATAAGGTAGCCATAGCCGAGCAGATGGAAGATCCCAAACAAGCAGTTGGTGTTGTCAAGCGAGAGGTGGTCCAGGTCATCACACCTGGAACGGTCGTTGATAGCAGTAAGCCGGATAGTCAGAATAATTTCTTGGTTTCCTTAGATTGTGATGGCAATCAATTTGGTCTGGCTTATATGGATTTGGTGACGGGTGACTTTTATGTGACAGGTCTATTAGATTTCACGTTGGTTTGTGGGGAAATCCGTAATCTCAAGGCTCGAGAAGTGGTGCTGGGTTATGACTTGTCTGAGGAAGAAGAACAAATCCTCAGCCGTCAGATGAATCTGGTGCTTTCTTATGAGAAGGAAGGCTTTGAGGATATTCATTTACTGGATCCACGACTGGCAGCTGTGGAGCAAGCGGCAGCTAGTAAGCTCCTCCAGTATGTTCACCGTACCCAGATGCGAGAATTGAACCATCTCAAACCAGTTATCCACTATGAAATTAAAGATTTCTTGCAGATGGATTATGCGACCAAGGCTAGTCTGGATTTGGTTGAGAATGCCCGTTCAGGCAAGAAGCAGGGGAGTCTTTTCTGGCTTTTGGATGAAACCAAAACAGCTATGGGCATGCGGCTCTTGCGCTCTTGGATCCATCGTCCCTTGATTGATAAGGAACGAATCGTCCAACGTCAAGAGGTGGTGCAGGTCTTTCTTGACCACTTCTTTGAGCGTAGTGATTTGACAGACAGTCTCAAGGGTGTTTATGACATCGAACGTTTGGCTAGTCGGGTTTCTTTTGGCAAGACCAATCCAAAGGATCTCTTGCAACTGGCGACTACCTTATCTAGTGTGCCACGGATTCGAGCGATTTTAGAAGGCATGGAGCAGCCTGCTCTAGCCTATCTCATCGCACAGCTGGATGCCATTCCGGAGTTGGAGAGCTTGATTAGTGCTGCGATTGCTCCTGAAGCTCCTCACGTGATTACGGAAGGTGGCATTATCCGTACGGGATTTGATGAGACCTTAGACAAGTACCGTCGTGTGCTCAGAGAAGGGACTAGCTGGATTGCTGAGATTGAGGCTAAGGAGAGAGAAAACTCTGGCATCAGTACGCTCAAGATCGACTACAATAAAAAAGATGGTTACTATTTCCATGTGACTAATTCGCAACTGGGAAATGTTCCAGCCCACTTTTTCCGCAAGGCAACACTGAAAAACTCGGAACGCTTTGGGACAGAGGAGTTAGCCCGGATCGAGGGAGATATGCTGGAGGCGCGTGAGAAGTCAGCCAACCTAGAATATGAAATCTTTATGCGTATCCGTGAGGAAGTCAGCAAGTACATCCAGCGTTTGCAGGCTTTAGCCCAAGGAATTGCGACGGTTGATGTCTTGCAAAGTCTCGCAGTTGTGGCTGAAACCCAGCATTTGATCCAACCTGAGTTTGGAGACGATTCACAAATTGATATCCAGAAAGGACGCCATGCTGTCGTTGAAAAGGTTATGGGAGCTCAGACCTATATTCCAAATAGTATCCAGATGGCAGAAGATACCAGTATTCAGCTAATTACAGGGCCCAACATGAGTGGGAAATCAACATACATGCGCCAGTTAGCCATGACTGCGGTTATGGCCCAGCTGGGTTCTTATGTGCCGGCAGAAAGCGCCCATTTGCCTATCTTCGATGCTATCTTTACCCGTATCGGAGCAGCAGATGACTTGGTTTCAGGTCAATCAACCTTTATGGTGGAGATGATGGAGGCCAACAATGCCATTTCGCATGCGACCAAGGACTCCTTGATTCTCTTCGATGAATTGGGACGGGGAACGGCAACTTATGACGGGATGGCTCTGGCCCAGTCCATCATCGAATACATTCATGAACATATCGGAGCCAAGACCCTCTTTGCGACCCACTACCATGAGTTGACCAGTCTGGAGTCCAGTTTGGAACACTTGGTTAATGTCCATGTGGCAACCTTGGAGCAGAATGGGCAGGTCACCTTCCTTCACAAGATCGAACCAGGACCAGCTGACAAATCCTACGGTATCCACGTTGCTAAGATTGCTGGTTTACCAGAAGAACTTTTAGCAAGGGCGGATAAGATATTGACTCAACTGGAGAATCAAGGGACGGAAAGTCCTGCTCCAATGAGACAAACAAGTGCTGTTACTGAACAGATGTCACTCTTTGACGCGCCTGCAGAGCATCCTATCCTAGCAGAATTAGCTAAACTGGATGTATACAATATGACACCGATGCAGGCTATGAATGTCTTGGTCGAGCTCAAACAAAAGTTATAAAAAAATCCCACTCACATTTTTGTGAGTGGGATTTTCTCTATTACTTTTTATGGGCCAAGAGTTGATTGATGTGGTCTACTTTTTTAGCTTCTCTTTTATAGAGAATAGTCCAGATGATGAGGTAGACAATCGCAAACTCTGGAATAAGCTGGAGATAGAAGGTCCAGTGGAAGGGGAACCAACCAGCCAGAGTTGCTAGTGGAACAAAGCCAGCCAGCATGAGGAAGAAATGGGAAAGTGTGGCACGGAGCAAGCTCCAGTCACGGCTGAATAAACGACTGCCAAAGCTAAAGAGAACACCGATAGCTGACCAGATGACCATACAGTAGAGCAAGACTAGAGCACCGTGAACCTGATGTTGAGCCATCGCTTGGCCGATAAGAGACTCGGGGCTTAGTGGGGCATAGGTATTTGGTGCATAAATGAGTGAAAAGAGGATAGAGAGGATGAGGCCGATAAGTACACCAGCGGCTGCATCGTGAAAGATTTGTTTTTTCATAGTTCTAATTTCTCCTTGATGGTTTTTAGGTAACGGCGTGAAGAGTAGGTGAAGCTTTCATTTTTTAAGAAAATTTCAACCAGACCGTTGGGCGTGAGCTTGAGATGAGAGATGGAGTCGATATTGACGATTTCTGATTGGGAAATTTGGATAAATGTGGTCGGCAGAATGTCAAGAACTTGATAGAGACGCAAATCAATAGTGTAGGTATGAGATGCAGTTTCTGCAAGAACCTTGCGATTCTCGATATAGAAGCGTTGAATCTTGCTAATCTTAACTAGATAGACCTGGTCATCAATCTTTCCTTTGATTGTTTCTTTTTGGTCAAGATTTTCTGCGAACTCGATGACTTTCTGGACTTTTTCGGTCGGCTGAGGAGTTTGGACAATCAGCTTTTCCTCCTCATAAGTCTCCTTAATCTGTAGTTCTACTTTCATAAATTTCCCTCCTTACATTTCATACAAAATTGTGATCACTTCCTGTACACCTTTATTAAACACTATTTTACGACCCATGGCAAGAGCTTTTGTCTATGTGGAGAGATTTGGAGTCTATGTGGTATTTGCTTTTTCTGGTAACATCTGAAATATGGTATAATAGCACTAATCAATTTCTAGGAAAATAGATACAGAAAGGGGCTGAAAGATGTCTCATATTATTGAATTGCCAGAAGTGTTGGCAAACCAGATCGCGGCAGGAGAGGTCATTGAACGTCCTGCCAGTGTGGTCAAAGAGTTGGTAGAAAATGCCATTGATGCGGGTTCTAGCCAGATTATCATTGAGATTGAGGAAGCTGGTCTTAAGAAGATTCAAATCACAGATAATGGTCATGGAATTGCCCACGATGAGGTGGAGTTGGCCCTGCGTCGACATGCGACCAGTAAGATAAAAAATCAAGCAGACCTCTTTCGGATTCGGACACTCGGTTTTCGTGGTGAAGCCCTGCCTTCTATCGCTTCTGTCAGTGTGCTGACTCTGTTGACAGCGGTGGATGGTGCGAGTCATGGGACTAAGCTCGTTGCGCGTGGGGGTGAAGTTGAGGAAGTCATTCCAGCGACTAGTCCTGTGGGGACCAAGGTTTGTGCGGAGGACCTCTTTTTCAACACACCTGCCCGCCTCAAGTATATGAAGAGCCAGCAAGCTGAGCTGTCTCATATCATTGATATTGTCAACCGTCTGGGATTGGCTCATCCCGAGATTTCTTTTAGTTTAATCAGTGATGGCAAGGAAATGACGCGGACAGCAGGGACTGGTCAACTGCGTCAAGCCATCGCAGGGATTTACGGTTTGGTGAGTGCTAAGAAGATGATTGAAATTGAGAACTCTGACTTAGATTTCGAAATTACAGGTTTTGTGTCTCTGCCTGAGTTAACCCGAGCAAATCGCAACTATATCAGCCTCTTCATCAATGGCCGTTATATCAAGAACTTTCTACTCAACCGTGCTATTCTTGACGGTTATGGAAGCAAGCTCATGGTAGGGCGTTTTCCACTGGCTGTCATTCACATCCATATTGATCCTTATTTGGCAGATGTCAATGTGCATCCGACCAAGCAAGAAGTGCGGATTTCTAAGGAAAGAGAACTGATGGCGCTGCTTTCAGAGGCTATTTCAAATAGTCTCAAGGAACAAGCCTTGATACCTGATGCTTTAGAAAATCTTGCCAAGTCGACCGTTCGTAATCGTCAAAAGGTAGAGCAGACCATTCTCCCACTCAAAGAAAATACGCTTTACTATGAACAAACAGAAGTAACAAGACCGACTCAAGTTGAGGTTTCAGACCATCAAGTAGGCTTGACTGAAGAAAGACAGGATTTAACCCTGTTTGCCAAGGAAACCTTGGACCAGTTGACCAAGCCTGCAAAACTGCATTTTGCAGAGAGAAAGCCAGCTAGCTATGACCAACTAGACCATCCAGAGTTGGACCTTGCTAGTCTCGATAAAGCCTATGATAAGCTGGAGCGAGAAGAATCATCAAGCTTTCCAGAATTGGAATTTTTCGGACAGATGCACGGGACTTATCTCTTTGCCCAGGGGCGAGATGGACTCTATATCATTGACCAGCATGCAGCTCAGGAGCGGGTTAAGTACGAGGAATACCGTGAAAGCATCGGCAATGTTGACCAGAGTCAGCAGCAACTCTTAGTGCCCTACATCTTTGAATTTCCTGCGGATGATGCCCTTCGTCTTAGAGAAAGAATGCCTCTCCTAGAGGAAGTAGGTGTTTTTCTAGCAGAGTATGGAGAAAATCAATTTATCCTGCGTGAACATCCTATTTGGATGGCCGAAGAGGAAATCGAATCTGGTATCTATGAGATGTGCGATATGCTCCTCTTAACTAAAGAAGTTTCGATCAAGAAATACCGAGCAGAGCTGGCTATCATGATGTCCTGCAAGCGGTCGATCAAGGCCAATCACCGTATCGATGACCATTCAGCCAGACAGCTCCTTTATCAGCTTTCTCAATGTGATAACCCCTACAACTGTCCACACGGACGTCCCGTTTTGGTGCATTTTACCAAGTCAGATATGGAAAAAATGTTCCGACGCATTCAGGAAAATCATACGAGTCTTCGTGAGTTGGGGAAATATTAAGAACACAAAAAGCCTTTGTTCCTTTTGAACAAGGCTTTTTAGTTTTTCTAAGGTGGGAACTTGATTGGACATGGGCAACTTGACACGATATTTACACTTGCTTGACAAGACCAGTTCTATAAAAATGTTGTGAAAACTGAATTAGGTGATTCCAGGCTTTGTAGAATCGTCGTTGTCTGAAGGAGTCTCAAGACCAATGACCTTATCAAGATAACGTTGTTTGGTTTTGAGAACCTTATTGATAGCGACAGCAGAAGCGATTAAGAGAACGAAGGTTAGCCAGATCCAAGCGGTGAATTCAGCTGGAAAACTAGAACCGGCTAAAAAGAGATAGATAGCCAGAGCCAATACAAAAATATAAATCACTTGCCAAAGACCAAAGGATTTAACCTCTTTATAGTAGTTGTCCTTGTCTTCCTCCAAAATCACTGCCGTTGAAGATTTTTCAGAGTTTTCATCCAGTAAGAGATAGTCAGTTGTCACTTGAAAAATCTTGCTTAATTCAATAATTTTTTCGATTTCAGGAAGTACTTGTCCAGACTCCCATTTGGAGATGCTTTGCCGAGAAACATTGATTTGTTCTGCTAGTTTTTCTTGGGACCAACCTTTTTCCTTTCTGAGCTCAAATAGTTTTTCTGCGAGTTTCATTATTCTATCCTCCTTTTTCTACTTCTATCCTAACAATTTTTACTTATTATGAGAATACAATCCCCTGTACTATTTGTCAACCAGAGGTTGCACTTGTGTTTGCAGTTTTCAGCAAAAAAATATGATATACTAGGTAAGAAAAAGCGAAGAAATTATGAAAAAGGAATGAAAGATGAAAGAATTTTTTGCCCTCCCCAAGCAAATTCAAATGCGGGAATGGATGAGCTTTGTAGCACGGATTTTAGAGAGTGCCATTACTCCTTTTATGGCCATGTACTATGTTCAATATTTTGGAGCCTTTTGGGCGGGGTTATTGATGATCACAACCAAACTCATTGGTTTTTTAGCTGGGCTGTATGGTGGACATTTGGCGGATCTTTGGGGACGTAAGAAAGTCATTGACTGGGGAAACTTTGGTCTTGCGAGTGGCTACTTTCTTGTGCTGCTGGCAAATATGCCTAATCATATTTTTCCCTTTTTGACTTTTGTCGGAATGTTGCTGGCAGAGGCCGCAGGAACTTTCTCTTGGCCGGCTATTGATGCGATGATTATTGATTTGACCGACGAGCAAAATCGCCGTTTCGTTTATACGATTAGTTATTGGTTTGTCAATGTATCCGTTATGTTAGGAGCAGGGCTTGCAGGTTTCTTTTACGACCACCATTTTTTTGAGTTGCTTCTGGTTTTGACGGTGATTAGCTTCTTGAATTTTTTCCTCGCTTGGAAATATTTTTCAGAAAGCAAACCAGCTAATCTGGTCTTTGAGCATGGTAGCAGTCCTTTGGCAACTGTGAAAAATTATGTTTCTGTTTTTCAGGACAAAATTTTCCTACTTTATACGTTAGGGACTGTATTTAATGGTGTTATCTGGTTGCAAATTGACAATTATATACCCGTTCATTTGAAAGAGTCATTCATCGCGAGTAGTATTTTCGGTATTCATATTTCAGGAGCTAAGATGCTCAGTATCATGGTCTTTATCAATACCCTGATTATTGTTTGCTTCATAACGACTGCCAATCGTTTGACCAAGGAAATGAAGCTCATACCGCAGTTTTTATTGGGAAGTATTATCTTTGACTTGGGTATGCTTTTCACCATTGTCTTCAGGAGTTTCTGGGCTCTGTTTTTGCTAGCCATTCTCTATACTATGGGGGAACTCATCTGCATGCCGCCAAGCCAAGTTTTGCGGGCGGAAATGATGAATGAGAATAAGCTCGGAACCTACTCAGGTTTCCTTAATATGGCGCAGCCTTTAGCGTCTATTTTAGCGGGGGCGATGATTTCTATCAGCGCTGCAACAGGTGCTGTAGGTGTTTGGCTCGTTTTTATTGTGTGTGCAGTACTTGGGTTGCTTCTTATCATCAGAGCAGCGCATTTACAAGGAATTGCAAATCAATTATAGAAAGTGAAAATTATGTACGAATATCTAAAAGGAATCATTACCAAAATCACTGCTAAATATATCATCCTTGAGGCAAATGGTATCGGTTATATCTTGCATGTAGCCAATCCCTATGCCTACTCAGGTCAGGTCAATCAAGAAACTCAGATTTATGTGCACCAAGTTGTTCGTGAGGATGCCCATCTGCTCTACGGTTTTCGCTCAGAAGATGAGAAAAAGCTCTTTCTCAGTCTGATCTCGGTCTCAGGGATTGGTCCTGTGTCAGCTCTTGCTATCATCGCAGCTGATGACAATGCTGGCTTGGTTCAAGCGATCGAGACTAAGAACATCACCTACTTGACCAAGTTCCCTAAAATTGGCAAGAAAACAGCCCAGCAGATGGTGCTGGACTTGGAAGGCAAGGTAGTCGTGGCTAGTGATGACCTTCCTTCCAAGGTCGCAGTGCAAACCAGCGCTGAAAACCAAGAACTGGAAGAAGCTATGGAAGCCATGCTGGCACTGGGCTACAAGGCGACTGAACTTAAGAAAATCAAGAAATTCTTTGAAGGAACGACGGATACAGCAGAGAACTATATCAAGTCGGCCCTTAAGATGTTGGTCAAATAGGAGTATAATATGCCAAAACGCTGTGGTTGGGTAAAAATGAATAATCCCTTATATGTAGCCTATCATGATGAGGAGTGGGGGCAACCCCTTCATGATGACCGCGCTCTTTTTGAACTGCTCTGTATGGAGACTTATCAGGCTGGTCTGTCTTGGGAAACGGTACTCAACAAACGCCAGGCTTTCCGAGAAGCATTTCATGGCTATCAAATTCAAGCGGTCGCGGAAATGACAGATGGGGAGTTGGAAGCCTTGTTAGAGAATCCAGCCATCATCCGAAATCGTGCCAAGCTCTTTGCGACGCGTGCCAACGCCCAGGCATTTTTACAAATCCAGAAAACCTTTGGCTCTTTTGATGCTTATTTCTGGTCCTTTGTTAAGGGGAAAACGATCGTGAATGATGTTCCTGACTATCACCTAGCACCTGCTAAAACAGCCTTGTCTGAAAAATTAGCTAAAGATCTAAAAAAACAAGGTTTCAAGTTCACAGGCCCAGTTGCCGTTTTATCTTTTCTACAAGCAGCAGGTTTGATTGACGACCACGAGAATGATTGCGAGTGGAAAAGCGGAAATAAGTGAGTGCAGGCGTCTAATTATCTGAGAATATAGAAAAAGCTGAGATGAGTTTCTCAGCTTTTTGATTATATGCTAGTAATTTTTATAGTGCAGTGAGAAATGTCAGTCCACCTAAGACAACGCCGGCTGAGTTTGGAATAATTAGTATCCAATCCTTCTTAGGTTCTTTTGTCCATCCGTAAATAACCCAAATTAAACAAGATACTGCTGCGGATAAAGGCTGAAATGGTTGAGCCTTGTTGCCTTGTAAATTGGCAAAAATTTGTGGGATGTAGGCGATAAATACAATAATCCCGATAAAGGCCCCGATTGAACCGACAATTTGATTTATTTTTTGTTTAGTCATATACACCTCCTTTAAAAAGATATCATAGAAATAAGCAAAATGCAATAAATTCAGACACAAATTGTAACGAAAATCAATACCAAAGCACAAAAATGGAGAAATTGTTTATTTTTTGTTATAGTCAAAGCGAATGACTTGCTTCTGTGTATCCACATAAGCGTGAACGCCAAAGGGCACAATGGCTCTTGGAGTTGCGTGACCGACATTCAGATTATAGACAATCGGGATATTGTTATCAATGATATCCAATAGTGCTTCCTTATAGTCGTCATAGAAGGTTTCATCCATTGGCTTTCCGACCAAGAGTCCACTGATAACCCCAAATATCCCCGTGTCCTTTAAAGTCCGCAACATTTTTTTGAAATCATCAGGTTCAGGCTTTTCTTCGCTTGTTTCTAGCAAGAGAATCTTTCCTTCCCAGTCACATAAGTCAGGGAAGAGTCGGTACTCTTGGCAGAGGTCCGTGCTGTCTGCGTATCGAGAATTGTCAAAGATATCATAGAGGGACTCAAGGCAACCACCGAGAATTTCTCCCTCAAACTGAGCATTTCCTTGCAACAAATCAAAGCCTGTATTTACATGACTGATACGAGCTGTTCCCAGAGCCTTGGGACTAAAATCAGTCCGTTCCTCATACCAAAGGTCGCTAGGGCGGATTTCTGAGATTCTTCCCGTCTCGATCAATTCTTTAAAGTAGTGGAGACTATAGGGCAACATCTCCTTGTCCAATTCACAAATGTCTGCTAGAAAGGATTGCCCATAAAAAGTCTTGATCCCTAGTTTGTGCAACATAAGGTGGTTCATGGTTGTATCCGAGAAGCCAAGAAAAATCTTTTGTTGGATAACCTTTTGGAGCTGGTCGTTTTCAAAAAGGTAGGGTAGCAAGCGATAGGTATCATCCCCACCGATGGCGCATAGGATCATGTCGATGCTATCATCAGAAAAGGCCTGCATCAAATCCTCTGCACGTGCCTCCGGATGGTCCTTGATAAAGTCTAAGCCTTTTAGCGAATGAGGTAAAAAGATAGGATTGAGTCCCAAATCCTTGAGACGTTGAATACCCAAATCGACTTCGTGTTTGACAAAATCCTCTCCGATAACACCACTAGACAAACTCACGATACCAATAGTAGAAACCATATCTCATCCTCCTAGAAATTGATTGAGCCTATTTTATCATAAAAGATGGGAGAAAACTATAGGGATTGGGGGTAGAAGTTCTATTGGATATCAAGAAAGCAAGAAAAAAGCAACCGCTAGTGCAGTTGCTTATCGTTTTACTAATCTGTAATCTCACTAGATATGAGTTACTTGGTTAACTCTTGATTATAGGAGAGGGCTAAATCAATCCAGTAAGGAAGTTCTTTTTGACCTTCAATATCTAGGTCTATATAGCCATGATAAGGTCGCCCTCTCATCAATGTAGTACGAGCTCCTGTTCGGGGTAGAACTTGCTTTTCCATTTCTTTGCCAATTCTCACCATAACCAGCTCGTCCTTTCTGGAACTGACTGTAAGAACCATTTTCCCACGAATCATAAAGGCCAGGCCACCAAACAGTTTCTTTTCTTCTAGCTCTTCTTCGAAAATTTGGGGAGGAAGTTTGAGTGCTAGAATTTTTCGAATCTGCTGTGCTAAGGATTGACTATATGCCATAGCGTTTCACTTTTCTTAATAACGGGATGGGCCTGCGCTTGCGCTTCGGATATTGAAGCGTTTCTTGAGATAGAAGCGAAGGGCGAGAAGGGCTGCTCCTAGGACAGCCAAAGGCAGTGGAGCAAGAATTGGATTGAGAGCTGCTGGTAGGAAGCTTGTTGCGAAGAAGACAGCCAACCAGAGAAGCATAGCAGCGAGGATGACGAGGATTGATTTCCAGAAAGGAGGGCGCTGGCTACGATCTGTGTCTGGTCCATAATACTGGTAGACAAAGTAGTACATCAAGTAGAAGGCCACCCCTCCAACAAGTCCAACCAACAAGAGGGTAATCAAACCATAGCCAATAGCCTGGTCTGTAGAGAAAAAGTTGGTCAGAGCGCTAACCAGTGCAAAGAGACTGGTGATAAAAAGGGCTGAGTCCATAATCATGAGTTTTGGATCATCATTTTCTTTTGGATGCTCTTTTTCGTACTGTTCCTTGACTGTGAAACTGTGAGCCCAGTGAGTTGGAGCGCCATAGAGGGAACGAGCTGTTGTTCCTTTGCCTTGCTCTTCAAGGATTTTAGGAATGACTTCCTCAAAAACAGCCTTGATTTCAGCATCTGTTTTGCCATCTTTGATAAATTGCTGGGTAGCAATATGGATAAACTCTTGGTTTTTCTTAGTTAATTTTTGTAGATCAATCTGAGACATAGGAATTCCTCTTAGAACCATTTCTTATGGATGAGATAGAGAGTGAGCGAAACACTCATAGCAAAGGCGATAAAGACGATTAACCAGAAGGCATGAGGCTCACCGTTCAAAGGGATTTCATTATCCTTAAAGTTCATCCCGTAGGCTGAGAAGATCATGGTTGGGACAGACATGACGATGGTCACGAGAGCCAGGGTCTTCATGATGTTGTTCTGGTTGTTGGAAATGATAGAGGCAAAGGTCTCTGTCATAGAGTGAAGGACGTTTCCATAGATATCTGCCATCTCAATAGCCTGTTGAGTTTCAATCAGGGTATCCTCAAGTAGGTCTTCGTCCTCTAAGTATTTTTTGATATTGCTGGTTGCACTGGTCAATTTCTTAATCACGCGCTCATTTGTCTTAAGTGAGGCCTTGAAATAGACGATGGTCTTTTCCAATTCCATGAGTTCGATCAGTTCTTCGTTTCGAGTAGATTTGTGAAGTTGACTTTCGATCTGGTCACTCTTACGGTCAATCGAACGAAGGGCTGTCAGGTAAAGTTCAGCGTTGCGGTAGAGAATCTGGAAGATAAAACGTGAACGCATGAAAGTGTAGAAATTGCGCAGTCTACGGTTGATAAAGACATCGAGAACGGGGAGGGGTTCCAAGCAGGTGGTGATAATGGTTTCCTCGGTGATGATAATCCCCAGTGGAATCGTAACGTAGTAGGTACGATTGTTTCTTTCTTCTGTGATGGGAACGTCCACGATAATCAAAGTGTACTCATCTTCGATGGTAATACGGGACATTTCTTCCGCATCGAGCGGTGCTCGAAGGTCGGCAATGTCAATGTCGAAGGCGTTAGCGATTTCCAACGATTCATTTTGTGTAGGATTGACGAGGTTGATCCAAGTACCCGGTTCAAGCGTGTCGATCTCTTTAAATTCCGTTGTTGTTGAGAGAAAAACTTGTTTCATATCCCCTATCCTTTCCTACTATTCAGTGATTCATTTTTTGCACCGTACTATTATACTATAAAAACAGCTTTTTGGGTAATAGAATTTCACATTTTTTGGTATAATGGAAAGCAATAATGGACTAGAAAGAACAAAGATGCAAGATAAAATTGTGATTCATGGGGCACGTGCCCATAACTTAAAAAATATTGATGTGGAGATTCCGCGAGACAAGCTGGTTGTTGTGACTGGTTTGTCAGGGTCTGGGAAATCCAGTCTGGCCTTTGATACCCTCTATGCTGAGGGCCAACGTCGCTATGTAGAGAGTCTATCAGCCTATGCTCGCCAGTTTTTGGGCAACATGGAAAAACCAGATGTAGATGCCATTGATGGTCTCAGCCCAGCTATTTCCATCGACCAGAAAACGACTAGTAAAAACCCGCGCTCGACCGTTGGAACGACGACTGAAATCAATGATTATTTGCGTCTCCTCTACGCACGTGTGGGGACGCCTTACTGTATCAACGGGCATGGGGCTATCAAGGCTTCTTCTGTGGAGCAAATTGTGGATAAGGTTTTGGAATTGCCAGAACGCCAACGTCTGCAAATCTTAGCTCCTGTCATTCGTAAGAAAAAAGGGCAACACAAGAGCGTCATTGAAAAGATTCAGAAAGACGGTTATGTCCGCGTCCGTGTGGATGGGGAAGTTTATGATGTGACCGAAGTGCCAGAGTTGTCGAAGAGCAAGCAACACAATATCGATGTCGTGGTCGACCGTATTGTCATCAAGGAGGGCATTCGTAGCCGTCTCTTTGATTCCATTGAGGCTGCCCTTCGTATCGCAGAAGGTTATGTCATTATCGACACTATGGACGATTCTGAGTTGCTCTTTTCTGAGCATTATGCCTGTCCAGTTTGTGGTTTTACAGTACCAGAGTTAGAGCCTCGTCTCTTCTCCTTCAATGCCCCGTTTGGCTCGTGTAGTGAGTGTGATGGTTTGGGCATCAAGCTGGAGGTGGATGTTGACTTGGTGGTTCCTGATACCAGCAAAACTTTGCGTGAGGGAGCATTAGCACCTTGGAATCCTATCTCATCCAACTACTATCCAAATATGCTAGAGCAGGCCATGACAGCCTTTGGAGTGGATATGGATAAGCCTTTTGAGGACTTGTCAGAAGAAGATAAAAACTTGATTCTCTATGGCTCAGATGGCAAGGAATTCCATTTCCACTATGAAAATGAATTTGGCGGTGTGCGCGATATCGACGTTCCTTTTGAGGGAGTTGTCAATAATATCAAGCGCCGTTACCATGAAACTAATAGTGACTACACCCGTACCCAGATGCGTCTCTACATGAATGAGCTGACCTGCGGAACTTGTCACGGCTATCGTCTCAACGATCAGGCCTTGTCTGTTCGTGTGGGTGGTGAGCAAGGGCCACATATCGGTGAAATCTCAGATTTGTCTATCGCAGACCATTTGGAGTTGGTGAGCCAGTTGACCTTGTCTGAAAATGAAGCGATTATTGCTCGTCCCATTCTCAAGGAAATCAAGGATCGCTTGACCTTCCTCAATAACGTGGGACTTAACTATTTGACGCTGTCACGTTCGGCAGGAACCCTGTCAGGTGGGGAGAGTCAGCGAATTCGCTTGGCGACTCAGATTGGTTCCAACTTATCAGGTGTTCTTTATATCCTGGATGAGCCGTCGATTGGACTCCACCAGAGGGATAATGACCGCCTGATTGCTAGCTTGAAAAAAATGCGTGATTTGGGCAATACTCTCATCGTGGTAGAACATGACGAAGATACCATGCGCGAGGCGGATTATCTGATTGACGTTGGTCCAGGTGCCGGTGTTTTTGGTGGAGAAATTGTCGCTGCAGGTACGCCTAAGCAGGTGGCCCGTAATAGTAAGTCTATCACAGGCCAGTACTTATCAGGAAAACGAGCCATTCCAGTACCAGCAGAGCGCCGTGCCGGAAATGGTCGTTTTATCGAAGTGACAGGTGCGCGTGAGAACAACTTGCAAAATATTACCGCTCGCTTCCCGCTAGGAAAATTCATAGCAGTGACAGGGGTGTCAGGTTCAGGGAAGTCGACCTTAATCAACAGCATCCTCAAAAAAGCCATTGCCCAGAAGCTCAATCGCAATTCAGACAAGCCTGGTAAATTCAAAACCATCACAGGGATTGAGCATGTAGACCGCTTGATTGACATTGACCAGAGCCCGATCGGACGAACGCCGAGGTCCAACCCTGCTACCTATACAGGAGTTTTTGACGACATACGTGACCTTTTTGCCCAGACAAATGAAGCTAAGATTCGAGGCTATAAGAAGGGCCGTTTCAGTTTCAACGTCAAGGGTGGTCGTTGCGAAGCCTGCTCAGGTGACGGGATTATCAAGATCGAGATGCACTTCTTGCCAGATGTTTACGTGGCTTGTGAAGTCTGCCACGGGACTCGCTACAACAGTGAAACCCTTGAAGTTCACTACAAGGAAAAAAATATCTCGCAGGTCTTGGATATGACCGTCAACGATGCGGTGGAATTCTTCCAACACATTCCTAAGATTCAACGTAAACTCCAGACCATCAAGGATGTAGGGCTGGGCTATGTAACGTTAGGACAACCAGCTACCACCCTTTCAGGTGGAGAAGCCCAGCGTATGAAGTTAGCTAGTGAGCTCCACAAACGCTCGACAGGAAAATCCTTCTACATTCTGGATGAGCCGACGACAGGGCTTCATACCGAGGATATCGCTCGCTTGCTCAAGGTTTTAGCTCGCTTTGTCGACGATGGCAATACTGTTCTCGTCATTGAGCACAATCTGGATGTCATCAAGACGGCAGACCATATCATCGATTTGGGACCTGAGGGCGGTGTCGGTGGCGGAACCATCATCGCAACAGGAACTCCAGAAGAAGTAGCGGCCAATGAAGCCAGCTACACAGGACACTATTTGAAAGGAAAGTTACATCATGAATAAACGTGTGCAAGCATTTCTAGCTAAAATGCAAGAAAAAGAACTAGATGGTATCATCATCAACAACCTTAAAAACGTCTATTATTTGACTGGTTTTTGGGGTTCAAATGGAACAGTCTTTATCAGCCGTGACCGTCAGATTTTGGTGACAGACTCTCGCTATATCATTGCAGCTAAGCAAGAAGTGACAGGTTTTGAGATTGTGGCTGACCGCGATGAATTGGCTGTTATTGCAGGCATTGTTAAGGATATGGGCTTGTCTCGCGTCGGTTTTGAAGACGAGATTTCGGTCTCTTATTATCACCGTATGCAGGCAGCATTTGCAGGGATCGACTTGCTTCCACAGACTCAGTTTGTTGAAGCGCTTCGTATGATTAAGGATGAGGCGGAGATTGCGACTATTCGTAAGGCATGTTCTATCTCAGACCAAGCTTTTTGCGATGCGCTTGATTTTATCAAACCAGGAAAAACTGAGATTGAAATTGCTAACTTCCTTGATTTCCGCATGCGTGAGTTAGGAGCGGCGGGCTTGTCTTTTGACACAATCCTAGCAAGTGGCATCAACTCTTCTAAGCCCCATGCTCATCCAATGCACAAACCGGTTGAAGCAGGAGAAGCCATTACCATGGACTTTGGCTGTCTCTACGACCACTATGTCAGCGATATGACACGGACCATCTACCTCGGTCATGTCAGTGACGAGCAGGCAGAGATTTACAATACGGTTCTAAAAGCCAACCAAGCCTTGATTGACCAAGCTAAGGCAGGATTAGGTTTCCGTGACTTTGACAAAATTCCTCGTGATATTATCATCGAGGCAGGTCACGGTGATTACTTTACTCACGGTATTGGACACGGTATCGGACTGGATATCCACGAAGAACCCTACTTTAGCCAAACTTCCAAAGAAGTCATTAAATCTGGTATGGTCTTGACTGATGAACCGGGTATTTATATTGAAGGTAAATACGGCGTTCGTATTGAAGATGATATCTTAATTACAGATAACGGTTGCGAATTGTTGACTCTAGCGCCGAAGGAATTAATTGTTATTTAAGAAAATTAAGATAAATCATTGACTTTTATATTTTAAAGGTTTATACTGATAAACGAAAACGGTAGGTGAGGCTACCATAGGGATACGGATGACTACCGCAAAGCAGTGGAGACACTACTCGTTGGTCAACAGTCCTGGTCGCGAAGGCCAAGACTAAGCTCATTACATTGCCCTATGGAGTTAAAGCTTGAACGAAAAAACAGATAATTAGTTTTTTAATCCTGCCATTTTATGGTGGGATTTTCTACTGTTTTAGAACAAGGAAAGGAGACAAACGATGCAAATTGACGATCATCCAGAACCGCACATACACAGCCAATCGCTGATTTGTGTCGTTCTGCCCTTATAAAGTGATTGGTCTCTGTGTATGAAACACATCATTCATACAGATAGGAGAAACCAATGAAAACTACAAAAGAAAGATTAGCAACAGCTATTCACACATCTTTAAACGAAACTCTATCTTTTTATAAGACAAGTCTAACAGGCTTGACTGAGGAGCAGGTGGAGAAAAATCGTGACCTATATGGCGAAAACACCATCACCAAGGGTCAAGAAGACAGTATCCTCAAAAAGATTTACGAATCCATTATCAATCCATTTACAATTATCCTGCTGGTCATCGCTATGATTTCCATGGTGACCAATGTCTGGTTGGCGAAGCCTGGGCAAGAAGATCCGACGACCTCTATCATCATCGTCGTTCTCGTTCTAATCTCTGGTGGCATACGCTTTGTTCAAGAATTGCGGAGTGACAAGGCTGCGACCAATCTATCCAAAATGATTGTGAACACAGCCACAGTTATTCGCGAAGGCCAGAGTTTAGAGGTCGCAATTGAAGATTTGGTCGTTGGAGATATAGTCAAATTAAGTGCTGGGGATATGATTCCAGCAGACCTCCTTTTAATTGAATCACGTGATTTCTTTGTCCAACAGTCTGGTTTGACAGGTGAAAGTGACTCGGTTGAAAAACTAGCCTTGTCAAAAATGAGTCAATCAAACTTTGATAGTCTGCTAGAAGCAGAAGCGCTCGCTTTTATGGGAACCAATGTGATATCAGGAAGTGCCAAGGCTTTGATTCTAGCGGTCGGTGATGATACCATGATGGGAGAGATCGAGCAGACTCTCAATACCTATGACGAACCTACTTCATTTGAACGGGAGATGAACAGCATCTCTTGGCTCTTGATCCGTTTGATGTTGGTCATGGTTCCCATCGTGTTTCTCTCCAATGGCTTGACAGATGGCGACTGGCTGGAAGCAGGTGTGTTTGCACTGAGTGTTGGTGTTGGATTGACACCTGAGATGCTTCCTATGATCATCACGGCCAGTCTAGCAAAAGGCTCTATTATCATGGCCAAGGAAAAAGTGGTTATCAAAAAACTCAATGCCATACAGGACCTAGGTGCTATTGATATCCTATGCACAGATAAAACCGGAACCCTTACCCAAGACGAAATTGTCCTTGAATATCCTTTGGATATACATGGAGATCTGGATTTGTCTGTGTTGAGACGTGCCTATCTCAATTCCTATTTTCAAACCGGTTTGAAAAACTTGATGGACCGTGCCATTATCAGTAGAACTGAAAAAGAAGCTAAAGAACACGCTATTCTACAAAATTTGGATACTAGCTTCCAAAAAATAGATGAATTACCTTTTGATTTTGAACGCAGACGGATGAGTGTCATCGTCAAGGATGAGAACGAAGTTGTTAGTTTGGTAACCAAGGGTGCTCTAGAGGAAATGCTTGCGATTTCAACCCATGTGGAATATCAAGGTCAGATTAGCCCTCTGACGGATGATATCCGAGCGGAAATCTTAAAAGAAGTAGATCAACTTAATCAACAGGGATTGCGAGTCTTGGGAGTCGCTTATAAAACAGGCTTAAAGGAAGGTTTTGCTTACTCCGTTGAAGATGAAAAAGAGATGATTCTAACAGGATATCTTGCCTTTCTAGATCCACCAAAACCATCAGCAGCACCTGCTATCCAAGCTTTGTTAGAACACGGTGTTCAAACAAAGATCTTGACGGGTGACAATGAAAAGGTAACCCAAGCAGTTTGCGAAAAAGTTGGTTTAGACGTTGATCAAATCTTGTTGGGTTCTGATATTGATGCCATGACGGACGAAGAATTGGCCCAAGCAGTTGAGAAAGTGACTGTCTTTGCCAAACTCTCTCCGGATCAAAAAGCACGAATCATTTTACAAATCAAATCGAATGGACATTGTGTCGGCTATATGGGAGATGGGATCAATGATGCCCCTTCTATGAAAGTGGCTGATGTGGGGATTTCTGTTGATACAGCAGTAGATATTGCCAAAGAAACGGCTGATGTCATTTTGCTAGATAAGGATTTGATGGTGCTTGAAAAAGGGCTGGTTGAAGGGCGTAAGGTCTACGCTAATATGACCAAATATATCAAGATGACGGTCAGCTCTAATTTCGGGAACATTTTCTCTCTGTTAGTGTCTGGTATCTTTTTACCTTTCCTTCCTATGGCTCCGATTCACTTGATTGTGTTAAACCTCGTCTATGATCTTTCTTGCATTGCCTTGCCATTTGATAATGTGGATGAAGACTTTTTGAAACATCCTCATAAGTGGGAAGCTAAGTCTATTACTCGTTTTATGATTTGGATGGGTCCGATTTCTTCTGCCTTTGATATTTTGACCTTTATCTTGCTCTATTTTGTCATTGTCCCAATGGCGACAGGTCAAGCCTATGCTCACGGAGCAGAGTCTGCAACGGGCTTTATTATTTTGTTCCAGACAGGTTGGTTCATTGAATCCATGTGGTCCCAAACCATGGTTATCCATATGCTTCGTTCAGCAAAACTTCCTTTCTTACAAAGTCGTCCATCATGGTTTGTTCTTGGAACAACCTTGCTAGCAGCTAGTTTTGTGACCTTCCTTCCCTACTCTTCAATTGCTAGCCTGCTTCATTTAACCCCTTTGGAACCAATTTATTTCCTCTTTTTGCTTTTGATTATCGTTCTCTATATGATAAGTGTTACAGTTGTAAAACGATTGTATATCAAAAAATTTAAAAGTTGGTTATAAATTGATTTTGTCAAGAAAAAAGTACGAAAATCGCGAAAAAAGTTAATTTTTTTTAAAAATAGGTCGCAAGTCGGATGTTTTTTATGGTATAATAGACTAAACTGATAGTAACATGTAGCGAAAGGGGTAGGTACATGATCAAAATTTATACAGTCTCAAGTTGTACTAGCTGTAAAAAAGCGAAAACCTGGCTCAATGCCCACCAGTTAAGTTATAAAGAACAAAATCTCGGTAAAGAAGGAATTACAAGAGAAGAGTTATTAGATATTCTCACGAAAACAGATAATGGAATTGCCAGTATCGTTTCGTCAAAAAACCGCTACGCTAAGGCACTTGGAGTTGACATCGAGGATTTGAGTGTCAATGAAGTGCTCAACTTAATCATGGAAACACCACGGATCTTAAAGAGTCCGATTCTCGTTGACGAGAAGCGCCTACAAGTCGGCTATAAAGAAGATGATATCCGTGCCTTCTTGCCACGCTCTGTCCGTAATGTAGAAAATGCAGAAGCACGTCTACGTGCAGCTCTATAAAACATCAAGGCTGGGAGTGACTCCTGGCCTTGTTTGCTCTTTTGTTTTAAAATCATGTGAGGAATTATGAAAAAGTTACTAATTGCTAGTTTTGCTCTCGTCTTTTTGCTTGCGGGATGTGGGCAAAAAAAGGAAACCCCTGCTGCTTCTACAACAGCATCTGACCCCATCCAATCAAACCTTCCCGTTTTGGACAATGCCGAAAAAAATACGGTTGTCACCAAGACTCTGTTGATGCCGAAGTCAGAAAATGGAACGCAACAGATTCAAACAATTACCTATAAAGGTAATCAGTTTTTGACCTTGACCATCCAGCAAAAACGACCTGTCGGGGATGAACTCAAGACCTTTATCTCTGAAAATGGCCTAGAGGAGACGCAAAAAGCGCTTCTAGAAGCGGAAGAAAAGGATGAGACCATCCAAGAGGCACGCAAACTAGCAGGATTCAAACTGGAAACAAAGCTACTCAGCGAGACAGAAATCCAGACGACAACGACTTATGATTTTCAAGTATTGGATGTCAAAAAGGCATCTCAGCTGGAATATTTAAAAAATATCGGCCTTGAAAATCTCTTAAAAAACGAACCTAGCCAATATATTGCAGATAGAGTGGCAAATGGGGCGACAGAACAATAGAAAATCCAAATAAACAAACTGATTTATTTGTAGAACGTCAGGGAATGTGCTATAATAGTACTATTCTAAGGAAAGAGGGTGTTAGAATGGGATTTACTGAAGAAACTGTACGGTTTAAATTGGATGATTCCAATAAGAAAGAAATTAGCGAAACATTGACAGATGTTTATGCTTCTTTGAATGACAAGGGCTACAATCCGATTAACCAGATCGTCGGTTATGTATTGAGTGGAGACCCTGCCTACGTTCCTCGTTATAACAATGCACGAAATCAAATCCGTAAGTATGAGCGTGATGAAATTGTTGAAGAATTGGTACGCTACTACCTAAAAGGACAAGGAGTCGATCTATAATCTATGAGAATTATGGGATTGGACGTCGGTTCAAAAACAGTAGGGGTGGCTATTAGCGATCCGCTCGGTTTCACCGCTCAGGGACTTGAAATCATCCAGATTAATGAGGACCAGGGCCAGTTTGGTTTTGACCGCATCAAGGAATTGGTTGACAGCTATAAGGTAGAACGCTTTGTAGTAGGTTTGCCAAAGAACATGAACAATACCAGTGGTCCGCGAGTAGAAGCCAGTCAAGCCTATGGTGCCAAGCTAGAAGAACTCTTTGGTTTGCCAGTAGACTATCAGGATGAGCGTTTGACAACGGTCGCTGCGGAGCGTATGTTGATTGAACAAGCAGATATCAGCCGTAACAAACGCAAGAAAGTTATTGATAAGTTGGCTGCTCAGCTGATTTTGCAAAATTATTTAGATAGAAAATTTTAAGACAGAGGAGAAACTATGTCACACGATCACAACCATGACCACGAAGAACGTGAATTGATTACACTAGTAGATGAGCAAGGAAATGAAACCTTGTTTGAAATTCTTTTGACCATTGATGGGAAAGAAGAATTTGGTAAAAACTATGTTCTGCTAGTGCCAGTTAACGCAGAAGAAGATGAAAATGGTGAAGTTGAAATCCAAGCTTACTCATTCATCGAAAATGAAGACGGAACAGAAGGCGAATTGCAACCAATCCCAGAAGACTCAGAAGACGAATGGAACATGATTGAAGAAGTCTTCAACAGCTTTATGGAGGAGTGATACAGTCTGGGAGACTGTATCAGCCCAACTCCCAGAAATTGGAGAGAGTTGGAACGTCCGGGGAACGTTTTTAGCCCAGTTCCTTAAAATAAGAGAGAACTGGTTTGTTCAGTGAACATTTTTACCCTTACGCTAAAAATAAAGACCGTAAGTAAGTCCGGTGGATGTTTTTAGCCCTGCGCCAGAAATTAGAAACGCAGGAATGTCCGGTGGATGTTTTTAGCCCACGTTGAAATTCATAGTAGCTAGTGATTAGCTAACCAGGTAAGAGGTCGGGATTTTAGTCCCGACCTCGTTTTTTATTTGCAATCATACTTTGATGCGGTAGTTGATTGGACTTTTGTTAAGGAGACATGTATGTTTGAAGTAGAAGAATGGCTTCATAGTCGGATTGGTTTAAATTTTAGATCTGGACTTGGACGAATGCAACGAGCTGTGGATTTGCTGGGGAATCCTGAGAAGACTTATCCTATTATCCACGTAACAGGGACTAATGGTAAAGGGTCAACTATTGCCTTCATGAGGGAGTTGTTTGTTGCTCATGGTAAAAAAGTTGGTACTTTTACCTCTCCTCATATCGTCAGTATCCATGATCGAATCTGTATTAATGGGCAACCAATCGCAGAGGAAGATTTTGTCCGTATAGCTAACCAAGTCAAGGAGATGGAGAAAATTCTCTTAGAAACACATGATCAATTGTCTTTCTTTGAGTTGTTGACCCTGATTGCCTTGCTTTACTTTAAAGAGCAGGGAGTGGATCTAGTTCTGCTAGAAGTGGGAATTGGTGGTTTGCTTGATACCACTAATGTCGTAACAGGGGAGATTGCAGTTATTACTTCCATTGGGCTAGATCATCAGGAGACCTTGGGGGATAGTCTGGAGGAAATAGCCGAGCAGAAAGCTGGTATTTTCAAGGCTGGCAAGAAGGCAGTCATTGCTAAGCTCGCTCCAGAAGCTAAACTTGTCTGTCAAAATACAGCGAGAGAGTTAGGTGTGGATCTCTATCAAGCTGGGCGAGACTTCACCTTGACTGCTGGGGATTTTTCAAGTAGCCTAGCAAGCTTTTCACAGCTTGAAATTGGTTTGGAAGGTGCTTACCAGCAAGAAAATGCCGCCTTGGCTTTAGAAACTTTTCTTCTGTTTATGGCGTCAGGAGGTGGAAGGGTCGAAGAAGAGTTTGTCAGACGGGCTTTGAAGGAGACACATTGGGCAGGTCGATTGGAACGGATTCGTCCGCAAATCTACCTAGATGGGGCTCACAATCTGCCAGCCTTGACTCGTCTAGTAGAGTTTATCCAAGGGAAAATCCAGCAAGGTTATCAAATTCGCATTCTTTTTGGCGCCCTTAAACGCAAGGATTATCAGGGGATGCTAGGCTATCTATCTAAGCAGTTGCCTGAGGTGGAACTTAAGATAACAGGCTTTGACTACCAAGGCTCTCTGGATGAAAAGGATGTGGTAGGTTATGATTTGATTCCTTCCTATGGCGACTTTATCAGAGAATTTGAAGAACAGGCCAATGATCAGGCTTTGCTTTTCGTGACGGGATCCCTCTACTTTATCTCGGAAGTCCGAGCAAGTTTGGTAGGAAGCGACGAGATTAGTTGACCTTATAGGTTTATGTTGCTATACTGTAGGTAGGAGGTATATCTGGAAACGATTCCAGCAAAACATTGGCACAAAAGAAAGGAAATCGCTATGAAAACGAAAACATTCACACTTTCTATTGCTTCCCTAGCAATTCTTAGTCTTTTAGCAGCTTGTGGACCTAAGGCACAAGCCCCTACCCAGCAATCTGCTCAGCAATCATCTACTCAACAAGAATCATCTTCTAGCGCTACGACAAGTGCTAGTCAACCACAGGCATCCTCAAGTCAGGACACTACTGTAGCTCAACCTACTAACATTGATGGTACCTATACTGGAAAAGATGAGAATGACCAAATCACTCTTGTTGTAACAGGTAAAACTGGTACATGGACTGAGGTCGAGCCAGATGGAGATAAGGAAATCAAGCAAGTCAGCTTTGAGCCAGAAAATCAACGTGTCATTATCGGTGATGATGTCAAAATTTACACGGTTAATGGTAATCAATTGATTATCGATGATATGGACCGAGAGGCATCTGACCGAGTGGTATTAACAAAATAGGATCTCAAATCTAAATAGAAGTTTGGAATTAAGGTTTCAGCTTTACCTTCTACAACTTCAATAGTAACTGTCATAGGATTTGTGCGATATTGAAAAATATAAATAATATTGGAAAGAACTATCATTTTGGTAGTTCTTTTTAAGCCTCTTAATACCCTAGTTAAAAAAATAAGAGGGGTAGCGCTTCAGATAGTGTGGGTGTAGTTTAGAAATCTTGCAGTTCTTGGAATAGTTTGCATAGAAAAAGGTAAACGGTTGCCATCTACCCCTGAACTGAGGTATACTAGTAGAAACATGAGTTTATCAAGCAGTTAAGGAGAATGTTAGAAAAGAAAGGGGATGTATGACAGCTAGAAAAATGCAGCTACTCATGTCCAAATATGGTTTTAGTATTACCATCATGTTGGCAGAGTTGTTTATCGTCTTTGGTTTATTTCTCTATCTAGGCCAGATGGCTCCAATTGTCTGGATTATCCTAGTCGTTTTAGTGAGTTTAGCGACCATTGTATCGATTGTCAATCGGTCTATGAATCCTGAAAGTAAGGTAACATGGCTGTTAGTAGCCTTTGTACCAGTGTTTGGCCCCTTACTCTATATCATGTTTGGAGAACGCCGTTTATCTAAAAAGGAATTGAAGCAGCTAAAGCAGCTCCAATCAATGGTTGATAGAGAGGACAATAGCAGAGCTCTCCGTTTGGAGTTAAAAGAGCAAGACAAGTCGGCTTATGGCGTTATCAAATCTCTCCTCAGCATGGACACGAATGCCGATGTCTATGATCGAACGTATACACGATTTTTTGCATCTGGTGAAAGTATGTGGCAACAGATGCTAGAGGATCTCAAGAAAGCTGAGAAGTTTATCTTTCTCGAATACTATATCATCGAAGAAGGTTTGATGTGGAATAGTATTTTGGAGATTTTGGAAGAAAAGGCCGCTCAAGGTGTAGAAGTGAAGCTTCTCTATGATGATATTGGTTGTATGGCAACCTTGCCTGGAGATTACACCATCCAGCTTCGTGGTCGAGGGATTGAAGCCCACAAATTTAATAAGGTGATTCCACGTTTGACCGTTGCTTATAACAACCGTGATCACCGTAAAATCATGGTTATCGATGGTCAAATTGCCTATACAGGTGGTATCAATCTGGCTGATGAGTATATCAACTATATCGAACGCTTTGGTTATTGGAAGGATAGCGGTATTCGTCTGGATGGACCGGCAGTTAAAGCTTTTACCAGACTCTTTTTATCTGCCTGGTATATCAACCGTGGAGAGATTAGTGATTTTGACCAATACCATCTCGAAAATCAGCCCAAAGATGGGATGGGGCTCTGTATTCCCTATAGTAGTGGACCAAAACCCATATACAGAGCTCAAGTTGGAAAAACGGTCTACCAAAATCTTATCAATCAAGCTACAGATTACGTCTACATCACAACTCCCTATCTGATTGCTGACTACGATCTAACTGAAAGTATCAAAAATGCAGCTCTGAGAGGGGTAGATGTGAGAATTGTAACACCGTGTATCCCAGATAAGAAGGTTATTCAGTTAGTTACTCGAGGAGCTTATCCAGACTTGTTATCTGCAGGGGTTCGTATTTATGAGTACAGTCCGGGATTCCTTCATAGCAAGCAAATGCTTGTCGATGGAGAGGCAGCTACTGTGGGGACCATCAATTTTGACTATCGGAGCTTGCTCCACCACTATGAAAATGCCGTCTTACTTTATAGAACGCAATCTATCATCGCTATTGAAAGGGACTTCGAAGAGATTTTTAAAGTTTCTCAAGAAATTTATCCCCACACCATCAAAACAAGCTGGTATCAAAGCCTCATCAAGGAAATTGTCCAGTTGTTTGCACCTATGCTCTAACTATCCATCAAGATCTAGCCCAAGGCTGGGTCTTTTTTGTATTTTTACGAATAGATAAGTAAAGGAGAAAACCATGCTTAATCTAGAAGATGATGATTTTATCAGAGAGTATAGAAATAGTCGATTCCACCGTTTTCGTGAAATCGAACGCTTTGCGATATTGGATAAGAAATTAAGCAAATATCAATCCCAAGCTGACATTCCTGTAAGATTTTGATATACTAAAACAGATAAACTTAGAGGAGAAATTGAATGAACGTATACGGGAAAATAGATGAGAAACAAGAAGAATCTCATTACCAAGACTGGTCAGTGCCAGAGAAACGAGAAGGAGCTCCCATTCCCTTTTTTAGTATTTTGCTTTGGAGTTTAGTGGCCACAGCCATTTCGGTTGCCCTGCCTTTTATTTTTGGTTTAGTCAGTCCGCAACAAACTCAGGATCTTTATACCGGTTGGGCCTTGCATCAAAATGGTCAAATGTATACAGATTATTTTGGGACGGAGGGATTGCTCTATTATGTGCTAACCTACCTTTTTCAAGGCAGTATTCTGATTGCTTTGGTTGAGTGGTTGGCTTTGTTTGGAGCAGGTGTTTTTCTTTTTAAGGCTGCGGATACTCTTGTCGGCCAAGAAAATGAAGCGAAGCGAGTTGTCTTTATTCTATACTTGCTTGTAGCGGGCCTCGCTTTTGGTGGCGGTTATGCTCTCTTGCTAGCCCTGCCTTTCCTATTTTATTCATTGAGTATCGTTACAAATTATCTAGCTTTTCCAAAGGACGACAAAGGATTTGTACGAGTGGGGATGAGCCTTGCTCTCGCTTTCTTCTTTGCGCCAATCCCAACCGCCTTGTTTGCGGCTGTACTGGCCTTGGGGATTATCGGCTTTAATCTAGGCAAAGGTCACTTTGTTCATGGCTTATATCAGTTCTTTGCGTCAGCCCTAGGATTTTCACTCTTATTCTATCCTTTAGGCTACTATACAGTGTGGACAGGTAGTTTTGGAGATGCCATTAGCCAGACCTTGTATCCGGTAAATACTCTTAGCCTCTTTTCAAATTCGCATTTGCTTGAAAATGCAGCCTTCTACGGTTTGCTTGCTATTGGATTAGGTTCCCTTGTCTTGCTCTTTACAGGCTTGTTCCAGTCAAAACCAGCCAAGCAATATGCCCTCTCAATTGCTGCTAGCTTGGGATTGTTGGTTTCTTTGGGAATCTTGATTCTCTCCAAAGAACCTATCAACGGTACTCGTCTTGTGGTGCTAATTCCTTTCTTGGTCTTGCTCCTTCTGACAGGAATCAAGGAAGATGTTTCGGATGGAGGCGGTCGTCGTAGAAGAAGACGTGAGAAACAAACTTCTTTCCTTAAAGGAAATTTCTATCTACCACTGATTGGCCTTGCCTATCTCATTGTTCTTCCTATCCTGAGTCGCTACCTTTCACATCCGGCGACTTATCAGGAGAGAGACCGTCTTGCTAGCGTGGTCAAACAACAAACGAGTTCTGAGGATCGTGTCTATGCTTGGGATGATCGTCCTGATTTCTACCGTGCAAGTGAACGCTTGGCGCCGACTTCTCTATCAACTCCAACACTTTATACTGCAAGCGATGAAAATAAAACCAAACTGATGAATGACCTGAAAGAGAATCAACCGAAGATGATTGTGGTCAATCAAAAAGTTGCCTTGTGGTCAGATGTAGAGAGCTGGATCAGTGAAAACTATGAGCTTGTTCAGACAGATACTAGCGAGTTCAAACTATATAAATCAAAATAACAAAAAATCAATATCTTGTGGAATTTTAAAATTTTTAGGATTTTTAACACAAGATATTGATTTTTATTTTTAGAGTGGTATAATACTGAATATAAACAATTCAACAATATTTTAGAAAAGAGCATGGATATGATTGTATTAGAAGAAAAGCTTGCAACCGTTCCCACCTTGTTCGTTGAAAAACGAGATGGTAGACGTGTGGTGTTTGATGTAGACAAGATTGACAAGGCTCTCCACAAGGCGGCGGAAAAGGTTATGGACGTTACGCCTCTAGTAGAAAAACGCCTAAATGGTCTAGTTGAAAGAATCGTGACGGAAATTCACAGCCGCTTCCCTCAAGGTGTCAAGATTTACGAAATTCAAAATGTCGTAGAACATGAACTCCTTGAAGCCAAAGAGTATGCGATGGCTGAGGAGTATATCACTTATCGGACACAAAGGGATTTTGAGCGCTCAAAAGCGACAGATATAAACTTTAGTATCCATAAACTTCTCAATAAAGATCAAGCAGTTGTCAATGAAAATGCCAATAAAGACAGTGATGTCTTTAATACCCAGCGTGATTTGACAGCAGGGATTGTTGGGAAATCAATCGGGCTGCAAATGCTTCCTAAGCACGTAGCCAATGCTCATCAAAAAGGAGATATCCACTATCATGACTTGGACTACAGCCCCTACACTCCTATGACCAACTGCTGTTTGATTGATTTTAAAGGCATGTTGGAAAATGGTTTTAAGATTGGAAATGCGGAGGTAGAGAGTCCCAAGTCTATCCAGACTGCGACGGCTCAAATTTCACAAATCATCGCCAACGTTGCTTCTAGCCAGTACGGGGGCTGCTCAGCTGACCGTATTGATGAAGTCTTGGCTCCGTATGCGGAGAAGAATTACCAAAAACATCTCAAGGATGCGGAAGAGTGGGTCTTGCCTGGAAAACGGGAAGATTACGCTTGGAAGAAAACGCAAAAGGACATCTACGATGCTATGCAATCTCTTGAGTATGAAATCAACACCCTCTTCACTTCAAATGGACAAACACCTTTTACTTCGCTCGGTTTTGGTCTAGGAACTAGTCGTTTTGAACGGGAAATTCAAAAAGCTATCTTGACCATTCGTATCAAGGGGCTTGGTTCAGAACACCGCACAGCCATCTTCCCTAAACTCATCTTTACGCTTAAAAGAGGACTTAACTTAGAGGAAGGTTCACCTAACTACGACATCAAACAGTTGGCTCTTGAGTGTGCAACCAAGCGGATGTACCCAGATGTCTTGTCCTATGATAAGATTATCGAACTGACTGGTTCTTTCAAGGTTCCTATGGGTTGTCGCTCCTTCCTCCAAGGCTGGAAAGATGAAAATGGTGTTGAGGTCAATTCAGGTCGGATGAATCTAGGTGTTGTGACGGTTAATCTGCCTCGCATTGCCCTTGAGTCTGAGGGCGACATGAATAAGTTTTGGGAAATCTTCAATGAGCGTATGAACATCGCAGAAGATGCTCTGGTTTACCGTGTTGAAAGAACCAAGGAAGCAACACCAGCTAATGCCCCTATCCTCTATCAGTACGGAGCCTTCGGTCGCCGTCTCGGAAAAGAAGAAAGTGTTGACCAACTCTTTAAGAATCGCCGTGCGACAGTTTCGCTGGGCTACATCGGTTTGTACGAAGTGGCTACAGTCTTCTTTGGAAATAGCTGGGAAGGCAATCCTGAAGCCAAGGAATTCACACTGGATATCATTCGCGATATGAAACGTCGTGTGGAAGAGTGGTCTGACCAATATGGTTACCATTTCTCTATCTACTCCACACCGTCTGAAAGTCTGACAGACCGCTTCTGTCGCTTGGATACAGAGAAGTTCGGCTCTATTCCTGATATTACAGACAAGGAATACTACACCAACTCTTTCCACTATGATGTCCGTAAAAATCCCACACCGTTTGAAAAGCTGGATTTTGAAAAAGTCTACCCAGAAGCAGGTGCGTCAGGTGGTTTCATCCATTATTGTGAGTATCCAGTTCTTCAACAAAATCCTAAAGCCCTGGAAGCTGTTTGGGACTATGCCTATGACCGTGTCGGTTATCTAGGGACCAATACTCCGATTGATCGTTGCTACAAGTGTGACTTTGAAGGGGATTTTGAACCAACTGAGCGAGGATTCGCTTGTCCCAACTGTGGCAATAGCGACCCTAAAACAGTAGACGTGGTCAAACGTACGTGTGGTTATCTGGGAAATCCTCAAGCGCGTCCGATGGTTAATGGACGCCACAAGGAAATCGCTGCGCGTGTCAAACACATGAACGGTTCAACTATTAAAACAGCAGGACATGAAGTAACAAATTAGAAGGAAACGGAATGGGGAAATACCAATTAGACGATAAGGGACGCGCACAAGTGACCCGTTATCACGAGAAACACTCTAAAGGTGGAGCGGGAAAAAAAGAACGTTTGCTCAACCTCAGAGAACAGTTTTTAAACAAGAACAAGAAAAAGTGAGAGTCCGCTCTCGCTTTTCTCTTAATTGGAGGTAAAAATGATACTACGCAGACCAACATTGGCAGATAAAGAAACAGTTTTAGAGATGATGGCAGAGTTTGAACAGACTCAATCAGCCCACGATGGTGGGTTTTGGAACGCCAACAATTTTGTTTATGAAGAGTGGCTAGAAGAAAATCTTCAAGCGGAAGCGGGCCTCAATATTCCTGAAAACTGGGTTCCTGCTATCCAGCTGGTTAGTTTTGACTTAGCAGGCCAGGCTCTTGGCTTTCTCAACCTTCGTCTCCGATTAAATGACTACTTACTAGAAAATGGGGGCCATATTGGCTACTCCATTCGTCCATCTGAAAGAGGCAAGGGTTATGCCAAAGAATCCCTCCGACAAGGTCTACAAGTTGCCAAGGAGAAGAACATCAAAAAAGCACTTGTGACCTGTAGTACGGAAAATCCTGCTAGTGGGGCTGTGATTGTGGCAAATGGTGGGGTGTTTGAGGATGTTCGCAATGGTGTAGAACGTTACTGGATAGATTTGGAGTAAAAGGATGACATGGAATACACCAAAACCAGGTGAATGGAAAAGTGAGGAGCTTAGTAAAGGGCGAATCATTGATTACAAGGCTTTTAATTTTGTCGATGGAGAAGGTGTGCGAAACTCTCTCTATGTATCAGGTTGCATGTTTCACTGCGAGGGATGCTATAATGTTGCGACTTGGTCTTTCAACGCAGGCATTCCCTATACGGCAGAATTAGAAGAACAAATCATGGTAGACCTTGCCCAGCCCTATGTTCAAGGATTGACCTTGCTGGGAGGAGAACCTTTTCTTAATACAGGAATCCTCTTGCCGCTCGTTAAACGCATCCGAAAGGAATTGCCAGAAAAAGACATCTGGTCTTGGACGGGCTACACTTGGGAAGAAATGATGCTGGAGACTCCAGATAAACTGGAACTCTTATCATTGATTGACATCCTTGTCGATGGACGGTATGATAAAAGCAAGCGCAATCTCATGCTCCAGTTTCGAGGTTCCTCTAATCAACGGATTATCGATGTTCAAAAATCTCTCAAAAGTGGGCAAGTAGTGATTTGGGATAAGCTCAATGACGGAAAAGAAAGCTATGAACAGGTGAAGAGAGAATGAAGAAAAAAAGACCTGATAGAACAACTGGTTTCAGAGATTGAAACGGGAAGGGTTAGGACCCTGGGGCTTTACGGTCATGGGGCTTCAGGCAAGTCAACCTTCGCTCAGGAATTACATCAAGCCCTAGATTCCACAAAAGTAAATTTACTAGAAACAGATCCCTATATCACCTCAGAACGTCACCTGGTAGTACCAAAGCAAGCGCCAGATCAAAAGGTGACAGCTTGTCTCCCAGTGGCGCATGAATTGGCAAGTTTGCAGAGAGATATTCTCGCATTGCAGGCAAGCATGGATGTCTTAACAATCGATGAACCGTGGAAGGCTAGTGAAATCTTATCTGGAGCCAAGCCAATTCTGATTGTTGAAGGGATGTCTGTGGGCTTTCTACCCAAGGAACTTTTTGACAAAACTATCTGTTTCTACACGGATGAAGAAACAGAGTTAAAGAGGCGCTTAGCTCGAGATACGACTATGAGAAATCGCGATGCATCTTTTGTATTAGCTAGCCATCAGATGAGACGGGAGCAGTATCTGCGATACTATAGAGAAACCGAGTCTAAAGCGGACATTTTAGTAGATCAATCAGAAGATACATTCAAGGTCAAAATGACACATACTATACACATACTATATAGAAGAAAAGGTAGTTTTTTATAGATATAAATCCGTAATTTTGGAAAGATAAAAAGAGAAAACAGTTTCATCCTAAAAAAACGAAAAAAAGCTCACAAATCCCTTGCAATCGCAGGGGCTTTGTGTTATTCTACCGTGGTGCTGTAAATCACATCTTTAGCTGTGATGCAAGAGGTTGTGACCACGATTGGATACACTGCCACACAACGCGCGTCGATTTCCTATTTTTGCTTTGAGTTTGAATCCCTTTATGTCTTAGACTTGAGCACAAAAAATGTTCGTTAAAAACTTTCCAGACTATATCAATAAGAATTGGAAGGATGGTCTTGGTTGAAGCCTGCATTGTTTTTCAGCTCTGGTTGAGACCGGTAAATTGAATGTTTTGTTTGTTATAGGCACCGTTTTTTCTGGGAAAAGGGAGTTGATAGTGAATGGTGTGATATATCCTATACGCAAAGAATGCTATTTCATTTTGTTGCGTGAATTAGCCTCTTGGTAGCTAGAAAGTTTAGAGCTGAGGTTGATTGCTAGTCAGTCACCTTAGAAGTGAAAGTAAAAGGAGCGAAGGAATGTTTTTAAAAATAATCAGTAGTATCTCTACAAATAATTTCCAAGATCCAAACATGATGGAAAAAATTAGCCATCTATGGCAGGAACACCAGAAAGAAGTAGAGGAGGCATTTGCCCAAGGGCTTCCGATTTATGCAGTCTATCATGATTATGTCAGTGACTACAAGGGGGATTACAGCTTGTCGCTCTGTAGTCTATCCGATAAAGAAGACTGGGATTTTGACACTTCAGGGCAAACCTACCAAGTATTTGAGGTGGATACAAGTGATTCAAAAGGTTTCCTCCATACCTGGCAGCAAATTTGGCAGGCAGAAGAAGCAAGAGAACTGCAACGTCAGTATAGTATTGATTTTGAAAAATATGATCCAGATCAGACAGTATCTATCTTTATCGCCACCACCAAAAATGGGTAAATTGTCAAACTAAGTTTTATTTACGAAAGAGGACCAGAACATACTCTAGTAACTTAGATTAGTAAAAAAACGAAAAAAACCTAACAAATCCCTTGCAATCGCAGGGGCTTTGTGTTATTCTATTATGGTGCTGTAAATTACAGCCTTAGCTTTGATGCAAGAGGTTGCGACACGCTCGGTTGCATTGCCACGCAACGCGCGTCGGTTTTCTTGTGGAGCTAGCCTATTATCTTAAATAGACGAAAAGGAGAAAAAGATGGCAAACAAAAAAATCCGTATCCGTTTGAAAGCTTACGAACACCGTACGCTTGATACAGCGGCTGCAAAAATCGTAGAATCAGCTACTCGTACAGGTGCACAAGTTGCGGGTCCAATCCCACTTCCAACTGAGCGTAGCCTCTACACAATCATTCGTGCGACTCACAAATACAAAGACTCTCGCGAACAATTTGAAATGCGTACACACAAACGTTTGATCGATATCGTTAACCCAACTCAAAAAACAGTTGATGCTTTGATGAAATTGGATCTTCCAAGTGGTGTAAACGTAGAAATCAAACTTTAATCTAAAATATAAAAGAGCAGAGGCTAGTGTTTCAATTTAATTGAACACGGGCTAAACTCGGTGTGAAAAAGATAAACTTCCTAGTGTCTGTTAGACACTGCGTCAGTTTCCTATTTTCACTTTGAGTTTGACGCCCTTTGTATCTTAGACTTGAGCATAAAAAACGCTCGTTAAAAACTTTTTGAATAAAAAATATAGAAAAGGAACTATTTTCTCATGACAAAAGGAATCTTAGGGAAAAAAGTGGGAATGACTCAAATCTTCACTGAAGCTGGCGAATTGATCCCTGTAACAGTTATTGAAGCAACTCCAAACGTTGTTCTTCAAGTTAAAACTGTTGAAACAGACGGATACAACGCTATCCAAGTTGGTTTCGATGACAAACGCGAAGTATTGAGCAACAAACCTGCTAAAGGACATGTAGCGAAAGCTAACACGGCTCCTAAGCGCTTCATTCGTGAATTCAAAAACGTTGAAGGCTTGGAAGTTGGTGCTGAAATCACAGTTGAAACATTCGCAGCTGGAGACGTTGTTGACGTAACTGGTACTTCTAAAGGTAAAGGTTTCCAAGGTGTTATCAAACGCCACGGACAATCACGTGGACCAATGGCTCACGGTTCTCGTTACCACCGTCGTCCAGGTTCTATGGGACCTGTTGCACCTAACCGCGTATTCAAAGGTAAAAACCTTGCAGGACGTATGGGTGGCGACCGCGTAACAATTCAAAACCTTGAAGTTGTACAAGTTGTTCCAGAAAAGAACGTTATCCTTATCAAAGGTAACGTACCAGGTGCTAAGAAATCTCTTATCACTATCAAATCAGCAGTTAAAGCTGGTAAATAATAAAGAAAGGGGAAATCAGTCACAATGGCAAACGTAACATTATTTGACCAAACTGGTAAAGAAGCTGGCCAAGTTGTTCTTAACGATGCAGTATTTGGTATCGAACCAAATGAATCAGTTGTGTTTGATGTGATCATCAGCCAACGCGCAAGCCTTCGTCAAGGAACACACGCTGTTAAAAACCGCTCTGCAGTATCAGGTGGTGGACGCAAACCATGGCGTCAAAAAGGAACTGGACGTGCTCGTCAAGGTTCTATCCGCTCACCACAATGGCGTGGTGGTGGTGTTGTCTTCGGACCAACTCCACGTTCATACGGCTACAAACTTCCACAAAAAGTTCGTCGCCTAGCTCTTAAATCAGTTTACTCTGAAAAAGTTGCTGAAAACAAATTCGTAGCTGTAGACGCTCTTTCATTTACAGCTCCAAAAACTGCTGAATTTGCAAAAGTTCTTGCAGCATTGAGCATCGATTCTAAAGTTCTTGTTATCCTTGAAGAAGGAAATGAATTCGCAGCTCTTTCAGCTCGTAACCTTCCAAACGTGAAAGTTGCAACTGCTACAACTGCAAGTGTTCTTGACATCGCAAATAGCGACAAACTTCTTGTCACACAAGCAGCTATCTCTAAAATCGAGGAGGTTCTTGCATAATGAATTTGTATGATGTTATCAAAAAACCTGTTATCACTGAAAGCTCAATGGCTCAACTTGAAGCAGGAAAATATGTATTTGAAGTTGACACTCGTGCACACAAACTTTTGATCAAGCAAGCTGTTGAAGCTGCTTTCGAAGGTGTTAAAGTTGCCAACGTTAACACAATCAACGTAAAACCAAAAGCTAAACGTGTTGGACGTTACACTGGTTTTACTAACAAAACTAAAAAAGCTATCATCACACTTACAGCTGATTCTAAAGCAATCGAGTTGTTTGCTGCTGAAGCTGAATAATCTAAGGAGGAAATATCGTGGGAATTCGTGTTTATAAACCAACAACAAACGGTCGCCGTAATATGACTTCTTTGGATTTCGCTGAAATCACAACAAGCACTCCTGAAAAATCATTGCTTGTTGCTTTGAAGAGCAAGGCTGGTCGTAACAACAACGGTCGTATCACTGTTCGTCACCAAGGTGGTGGACACAAACGTTTCTACCGTTTGGTTGACTTCAAGCGTAACAAAGACAACGTTGAAGCAGTTGTTAAAACTATCGAGTACGATCCAAACCGTTCTGCAAACATCGCTCTTGTACACTACACTGACGGTGTGAAAGCATACATCATCGCTCCAAAAGGTCTTGAAGTTGGTCAACGTATCGTTTCAGGTCCTGAAGCAGATATCAAAGTCGGAAACGCTCTTCCACTTGCTAACATCCCAGTTGGTACTTTGATCCACAACATCGAGTTGAAACCAGGTCGTGGTGGAGAATTGGTACGTGCTGCTGGAGCTTCTGCTCAAGTATTGGGTCAAGAAGGTAAATACGTTCTTGTTCGTCTTCAATCAGGTGAAGTTCGTATGATTCTTGGAACTTGTCGTGCTACAGTTGGTGTTGTCGGAAACGAACAACATGGACTTGTCAACCTTGGTAAAGCAGGACGTAGCCGTTGGAAAGGTATCCGCCCAACAGTTCGTGGTTCTGTAATGAACCCTAACGATCACCCACACGGTGGTGGTGAAGGTAAAGCACCAGTTGGTCGTAAAGCGCCATCTACTCCATGGGGCAAACCTGCTCTTGGTCTTAAAACTCGTAACAAGAAAGCGAAATCTGACAAACTTATCGTTCGTCGTCGCAACGAGAAATAATTTAAAACTAGTCGCATAAGCGCTAGATAATCCGCCAGCTCGGTAGCGCTCCATGTGAGCGCAAGCCGCTGTGGTACAACATTTAAAGGAGAAAAAATAAAATGGGACGCAGTCTTAAAAAAGGACCTTTCGTCGATGAGCATTTGATGAAAAAAGTTGAAGCTCAAGCTAACGACGAAAAGAAAAAAGTTATCAAAACTTGGTCACGTCGTTCAACGATCTTCCCAAGTTTCATTGGTTACACTATCGCAGTTTATGACGGACGTAAACACGTACCTGTTTACATCCAAGAAGACATGGTAGGTCACAAACTTGGTGAATTTGCACCAACTCGTACTTACAAAGGTCACGCTGCAGACGACAAGAAAACACGTAGAAAATAAGGAGAACATAAATGGCAGAAATTACTTCAGCTAAAGCAATGGCTCGTACAGTACGTGTTTCACCTCGTAAATCACGTCTTGTTCTTGACAATATCCGTGGTAAAAGCGTAGCCGATGCTATTGCAATCTTGACATTCACTCCAAACAAAGCTGCTGAAATCATCTTGAAAGTTTTGAATTCAGCTGTAGCTAACGCTGAAAACAACTTTGGTTTGGATAAAGCTAACTTGGTAGTATCTGAAGCATTCGCAAACGAAGGACCAACTATGAAACGTTTCCGTCCACGTGCGAAAGGTTCAGCTTCACCAATCAACAAACGTACAGCTCACATCACTGTGGCTGTTGCAGAAAAATAAGGAGGTAACATCGTGGGTCAAAAAGTACATCCAATTGGTATGCGTGTCGGCATCATCCGTGATTGGGATGCCAAATGGTATGCTGAAAAAGAATACGCGGATTACCTTCATGAAGATCTTGCAATCCGTAAATTCGTTCAAAAAGAACTTGCTGACGCAGCAGTTTCAACTATCGAAATCGAACGCGCAGTAAACAAAGTTAACGTTTCACTTCACACTGCTAAACCAGGTATGGTTATCGGTAAAGGTGGTGCTAATGTTGATGCACTCCGTGCAAAACTTAACAAATTGACTGGAAAACAAGTACACATCAACATCATCGAAATCAAACAACCTGATTTGGATGCTCACCTTGTAGGTGAAGGAATTGCTCGTCAATTGGAGCAACGTGTCGCTTTCCGTCGTGCACAAAAACAAGCAATCCAACGTGCAATGCGTGCTGGAGCTAAAGGAATTAAAACTCAAGTATCAGGTCGTTTGAACGGTGCAGATATCGCCCGTGCTGAAGGATACTCTGAAGGAACTGTTCCACTTCACACACTTCGTGCAGATATCGATTACGCTTGGGAAGAAGCAGATACTACATACGGTAAACTTGGTGTTAAAGTATGGATCTACCGTGGTGAAGTTCTTCCAGCTCGTAAAAACACTAAAGGAGGTAAATAACCAATGTTAGTACCTAAACGTGTTAAACACCGTCGTGAATTCCGTGGAAAAATGCGCGGTGAAGCAAAAGGTGGAAAAGAAGTAGCATTCGGTGAATACGGTCTTCAAGCTACAACTAGCCACTGGATCACTAACCGCCAAATCGAAGCTGCTCGTATCGCCATGACTCGTTACATGAAACGTGGTGGTAAAGTTTGGATTAAAATCTTCCCACACAAATCATACACTGCTAAAGCTATCGGTGTGCGTATGGGATCTGGTAAAGGGGCGCCTGAAGGTTGGGTAGCACCAGTTAAACGTGGTAAAGTGATGTTCGAAATCGCTGGTGTATCTGAAGAGATCGCTCGCGAAGCGCTTCGTCTTGCAAGCCACAAATTGCCAGTTAAATGTAAATTCGTAAAACGTGAAGCAGAATAAGGAGAAGGCATGAAACTTAATGAAGTAAAAGAATTTGTTAAAGAACTTCGTGGTCTTTCTCAAGAAGAACTCGCGAAGCGCGAAAACGAATTGAAAAAAGAATTGTTTGAACTTCGTTTCCAAGCTGCTACTGGTCAATTGGAACAAACAGCTCGCTTGAAAGAAGTTAAAAAACAAATCGCTCGTATCAAAACAGTTCAATCTGAAGCGAAATAATAGACTAGGGAAGGAGAAATTTCAATGGAACGCAATAATCGTAAAGTTCTTGTTGGACGTGTTGTATCTGACAAAATGGACAAGACAATCACAGTTGTAGTTGAAACAAAACGTAACCACCCAGTCTATGGTAAACGTATTAACTACTCTAAGAAATACAAAGCACATGATGAAAACAATGTTGCCAAAGAAGGCGATATCGTACGTATCATGGAAACTCGTCCGCTTTCAGCTACAAAACGTTTCCGTCTTGTAGAAGTTGTTGAAGAAGCGGTCATCATCTAATCAAACCTGAAAGGAGAAAACTGAAATGATTCAAACAGAAACTCGTTTGAAAGTCGCAGACAACAGCGGTGCGCGCGAAATCTTGACTATCAAAGTTCTTGGTGGTTCAGGACGTAAATTTGCAAACATCGGTGATGTTATCGTGGCATCTGTAAAACAAGCTACTCCTGGTGGTGCGGTTAAAAAAGGTGACGTTGTAAAAGCTGTTATCGTTCGTACTAAATCAGGTGCTCGTCGTGCTGATGGTTCATACATCAAATTTGACGAAAATGCAGCAGTTATCATCCGTGAAGACAAAACTCCTCGCGGAACACGTATCTTTGGCCCAGTTGCACGTGAATTGCGTGAAGGTGGCTTCATGAAGATCGTGTCACTTGCTCCAGAAGTACTTTAATTTTTAGAAACAAACTAGTCCCCTAGCTTCAAGCTAGGGTGCCCTTATGGGCGTAAGAAAAATCAAGGAGAAACCTAATGTTTGTAAAAAAAGGCGACAAAGTTCGCGTAATCGCTGGTAAAGATAAGGGAACAGAAGCTGTTGTCCTTACTGCCCTTCCAAAAGTAAACAAAGTTATCGTTGAAGGTGTTAACATCGTTAAGAAACACCAACGTCCAACTAACGAGCTTCCTCAAGGTGGTATCATCGAAAAAGAAGCAGCTATCCACGTATCAAACGTTCAAGTATTGGACAAAAATGGTGTAGCTGGTCGTGTTGGTTACAAATTTGTAGACGGTAAAAAAGTTCGCTACAACAAAAAATCAGGCGAAGTGCTTGATTAATCACGAAGGAAAGGAGAAGTATAATGGCAAATCGTTTAAAAGAAAAATATCTTAATGAAGTAGTTCCTGCTTTGACAGAACAATTCAACTACTCATCAGTGATGGCTGTGCCTAAAGTAGATAAGATCGTTTTGAACATGGGTGTTGGTGAAGCTGTATCAAACGCCAAAAGTCTTGAAAAAGCTGCTGAAGAATTGGCACTTATCTCAGGTCAAAAACCACTTATCACTAAAGCTAAAAAATCAATCGCCGGCTTCCGTCTTCGTGAAGGTGTAGCGATCGGTGCAAAAGTTACCCTTCGTGGTGAACGTATGTACGAATTCTTGGACAAATTGGTTTCAGTTTCACTTCCACGTGTGCGTGACTTCCACGGTGTTCCAACAAAATCATTTGATGGACGCGGGAACTACACTCTTGGTGTGAAAGAACAATTGATCTTCCCAGAAATCAACTTTGATGACGTTGACAAAACTCGTGGTCTTGACATCGTTATCGTAACAACTGCTAACACTGACGAAGAGTCACGTGCATTGCTTACAGGCCTTGGAATGCCTTTTGCAAAATAATATAGGAGGTAAATCTAATGGCTAAAAAATCAATGATTGCTAAGAACAAACGTCCAGCGAAGTTCTCTACTCAAGCTTATACTCGTTGTGAAAAATGTGGTCGTCCACATTCAGTTTACCGCAAATTTAAACTTTGCCGTGTTTGCTTCCGTGAATTAGCTTACAAAGGACAAATTCCTGGTGTAACAAAAGCATCTTGGTAATTTAAGATATCAAGGGCGTCAAAACTCCAAGTGAAAATAGGAAACTTGACGAAGAAACTGAAGTTTCTAGGAAAGTTTATCTTTTTCACACAGAGTTTAGCCCGGGTTCAGTTGGACTTGCCAATTTGAACACGAGCTACAGCTTTGGCAAAAAAGACCAATTTTCTTTGGAGCATCGCTCCTGCATCAAATTGCCTATTTTTGCTCTTGCTGTTACGCTCTTTGTATCATGTATTAACTAGCAAGTGCAACTTGCAAACTACTAGTAAGAGGAGAAAAACAAAATGGTTATGACTGACCCAATCGCAGACTTCCTAACTCGTATTCGTAACGCTAACCAAGCGAAACACGAAGTACTTGAAGTACCTGCATCAAACATCAAAAAAGGGATTGCTGAAATCCTTAAACGCGAAGGTTTTGTTAAGAACGTAGAAATCATCGAAGATGACAAACAAGGCATCATCCGTGTATTCCTTAAATACGGACCAAACGGTGAAAAAGTTATCACTAACTTGAAACGTGTTTCTAAACCAGGACTTCGTGTCTACAAAAAACGTGAAGATCTTCCAAAAGTTCTTAACGGACTTGGAATTGCTATCCTTTCAACTTCTGAAGGTTTGCTTACTGATAAAGAAGCTCGCCAAAAGAATGTTGGTGGTGAGGTTATCGCTTACGTTTGGTAATATTTAGCTTCCAATTTCTTTGTGACTCTTCGTTATCGTCTCTTGCCTAACCCAAAGTTATGCCCGCGAGACGATGCCTAGATTCACTTTGAAATTGAAACCTAAATGTTCCTTTAATCGAGAAATCGATTTAACCCCGTGAAAACTGGCTGTAATGGCCTGACAATCTAACAGGAGAAAATAAACATGTCACGTATTGGTAATAAAGTTATCGTGTTGCCTGCTGGTGTTGAAATCACTAACAATGACAACGTTGTAACTGTAAAAGGACCTAAAGGAGAACTTACTCGTGAGTTCTCAAAAGATATTGAAATTCGTGTGGAAGGTACTGAAGTAACTCTTCACCGTCCAAACGATTCAAAAGAAATGAAAACTATCCACGGAACTACTCGTGCCCTTTTGAACAACATGGTAATTGGTGTATCAGAAGGATTCAAGAAAGAACTTGAAATGCGCGGGGTTGGTTACCGTGCACAACTTCAAGGTAAAAAACTTGTTTTGGCTGTTGGTAAATCTCATCCAGACGAAGTTGAAGCTCCAGAAGGAATTACTTTTGAACTTCCAAACCCAACAACAATCGTTGTTAGCGGAATTTCAAAAGAAGTAGTTGGTCAAACAGCTGCTTACGTACGTAGCCTTCGTTCACCAGAACCATATAAAGGTAAAGGTATCCGATACGTTGGTGAATTCGTTCGCCGTAAAGAAGGTAAAACAGGTAAATAATGTTGAGTGGTTGATTTTTAACCACCAACCTATTTTCCAACTTAGTGCATAGCACACGATTTAAAACTAAAGAGGTGAAAACTGTGATTTCTAAACCAGATAAAAACAAACTCCGCCAAAAACGCCACCGTCGCGTTCGCGGAAAACTCTCTGGAACTGCTGATCGCCCACGTTTGAACGTATTCCGTTCTAATACAGGCATCTACGCTCAAGTGATTGATGACGTAGCGGGTGTAACGCTCGCAAGTGCTTCAACTCTTGACAAAGAAGTTTCAAAAGGAACTAAAACTGAACAAGCCGTTACTGTCGGTAAACTCGTTGCAGAACGTGCAAACGCTAAAGGTATTTCAGAAGTGGTGTTCGACCGCGGTGGATATCTATATCACGGACGTGTGAAAGCTTTGGCTGATGCAGCTCGTGAAAACGGATTGAAATTCTAATAGGAGGACACTAGAAAATGGCATTTAAAGACAATGCAGTTGAATTAGAAGAACGCGTAGTTGCTGTCAACCGTGTTACAAAAGTTGTTAAAGGTGGACGTCGTCTTCGTTTCGCAGCTCTTGTTGTTGTTGGTGACCACAACGGTCGCGTAGGATTTGGTACTGGTAAAGCTCAAGAAGTTCCAGAAGCAATCCGCAAAGCAGTAGAAGATGCTAAGAAAAACTTGATTGAAGTTCCTATGGTTGGAACAACAATCCCACACGAAGTTCTTTCAGAATTCGGTGGAGCTAAAGTATTGTTGAAACCTGCTGTAGAAGGTTCTGGGGTTGCCGCTGGTGGTGCAGTTCGTGCCGTTGTGGAATTGGCAGGTGTGGCAGATATTACATCTAAATCACTTGGTTCTAACACTCCAATCAACATTGTTCGCGCAACTGTTGAAGGTTTGAAACAATTGAAACGCGCTGAAGAAGTTGCTGCCCTTCGTGGTATTTCAGTTTCTGATTTGGCATAAGAAAGGGGATAAAATGGCTCAAATTAAAATTACTTTGACTAAGTCTCCAATCGGACGCATTCCATCGCAACGTAAAACTGTTGTAGCACTTGGACTTGGCAAATTGAACAGCTCTGTTATTAAAGAAGACAACGCTGCTATCCGTGGTATGATTACTGCAGTATCTCACTTGGTAACAGTTGAAGAAGTAAACTAATGAATTTTTAGGGGATGTGGCAATACTCATCCCCTAAAACTAGGTATAGTCATCTTAGATGACCATGTATAGGCGAGTTGATAAGGGAGACAACCTTTTCTCTCTTATCGGCGCTAGCATTTTACAAAAGAGGAGAAAATAATAATGAAACTTCATGAATTGAAACCTGCAGAAGGTTCTCGTAAAGTACGTAACCGTGTTGGTCGTGGTACTTCATCAGGTAACGGTAAAACATCTGGTCGCGGTCAAAAAGGTCAAAAAGCTCGTAGCGGTGGCGGAGTTCGCCTTGGTTTTGAAGGTGGACAAACTCCATTGTTCCGTCGTCTTCCAAAACGTGGATTCACTAACATCAACGCTAAAGAATACGCAATTGTAAACCTTGACCAATTGAACGTCTTTGAAGACGGTGCAGAAGTAACTCCAGTTGTACTTATCGAAGCAGGAATTGTGAAAGCTGAAAAATCAGGAGTTAAAATTCTTGGTAACGGTGAGTTGACTAAGAAATTGACTGTGAAAGCAGCTAAATTCTCTAAATCAGCTGAGGAAGCTATCACTGCTAAAGGTGGTTCTGTAGAAGTCATCTAAGAGAGGTGACCCATGTTTTTTAAATTACTAAAAGAAGCGCTCAAGGTTAAACAAGTTCGATCAAAAATTCTCTTTACAATTTTTATCATTCTTGTTTTCCGTATTGGGACAAGTATTACAGTTCCAGGTGTGAATGCGAAAAGTTTAGAAGCTCTCAGTGGTTTATCTTTCTTGAACATGCTTAGTCTTGTTTCAGGGAATGCCATGAAGAACTTCTCCGTTTTTGCACTCGGAGTAAGTCCGTATATCACTGCTTCAATCGTTGTTCAATTGCTACAAATGGATATTTTACCGAAGTTTGTAGAATGGGGCAAACAAGGGGAAGTAGGACGGAGAAAACTAAACCAAGCTACTCGTTATATTGCACTTGTGCTTGCATTTGTTCAATCTATCGGGATTACAGCAGGATTTAACACTCTTTCTGGAGCAAAATTATTAACGACAGCTTTAACACCACAAGTCTTTGTTACTATCGGTATTATCCTCACAGCAGGTAGTATGATTGTAACTTGGCTCGGGGAACAAATTACAGATAAGGGATACGGAAACGGTGTTTCTATGATCATCTTTGCAGGTATTGTCGCTTCAATCCCTGAGATGATTAAAGGAATCTATGTTGACTACTTCGTCAATATTCCAAGTAGCCGTTTGACTTCATCTATTATCTTTGTCGTTATTTTGATTATCGCTGTCTTGTTGATTGTATACTTTACAACCTTTGTTCAACAGGCAGAATATAAAATTCCAATCCAATATACAAAAGTTGCTCAAGGAGCCCCATCAAGCTCATACCTTCCTTTGAAGGTAAACCCAGCGGGGGTTATCCCAGTTATCTTTGCAAGTTCCATCACAGCAGCACCTGCAGCCATTCTTCAATTTTTGAGTGCTACAGGTCATGATTGGGCTTGGGTACGTACAGCACAGGAAATGTTATCTACAACATCTCCAACAGGTGTTGCCATGTATGCCTTGTTGATCATTCTCTTTACATTCTTCTATACATTTGTACAGATCAATCCAGAGAAAGCAGCAGAAAACTTGCAAAAGAGTGGAGCCTACATTCATGGTGTCCGTCCTGGTAAGGGTACTGAAGAATTCATGTCGAAACTTCTTCGTCGCCTTGCGACTGTCGGATCAATCTTCCTTGGTGTGATTTCAATCTTGCCGATTGTGGCAAAAGATGTCTTTGGTCTTTCAGAAGCTGTTGCTTTTGGGGGAACTAGTCTTTTGATCATTATCTCAACTGGTATCGAAGGAATCAAACAGCTAGAAGGTTACCTATTGAAACGTAAGTATGTTGGTTTCATGGACAAAACAGAATAAAAGCAAGATTACTTTTGCTTAGAGAGTGGAGTATGAAGGTCTATCTATCAGAGAGATTTTCGTCTCCCCTCTTCTATTTTGTTTTTAAATAGGGGTTGAAACGAATTTCTGCTTCTATTTAAATACAAAATAAGGAGATCCTATCATGAATCTTTTGATTATGGGCTTACCTGGAGCAGGTAAGGGAACGCAAGCAGCTAAAATTGTGGAGCAATTCCACGTGGCACACATTTCAACTGGAGATATGTTCCGTGCTGCTATGGCTAATCAAACTGAAATGGGTGTACTTGCCAAGTCATATATTGACAAAGGTGAGTTGGTTCCGGATGAAGTTACAAATGGAATTGTTAAAGAACGCCTTTCTCAGGACGACATCAAAGAAACAGGTTTCTTGTTGGATGGTTACCCACGTACGATTGAACAAGCTCATGCCTTGGACAAAACATTGGCGGAACTTGGTATCGAACTAGAAGGCGTGATCAATATCGAAGTGAACCCAGATTGTCTCTTGGAACGTTTGAGTGGTCGTATCATCCACCGCGAAACAGGTGAAACCTTCCACAAAGTTTTCAACCCACCAGTTGACTATAAAGAGGAAGATTATTACCAACGTGAAGATGATAAACCTGAGACAGTGAAGCGTCGTTTGGATGTGAATATCGCCCAAGGTGAACCAATCATTGCTCACTACCGTGCCAAAGGATTGGTCCACGATATCGAAGGAAATCAAGATATCAATGATGTGTTCAAAGACATCGAAAAAGTATTGACAAATTTGAAATAAAGCGTTTTTCACACTTGCAAAAAATCGCTACAAATGTTATACTGAGATAGTCTGACTTATAATTGTTGTCTCTGTTTTCAGAGGCATCGAATCGAAATTTATGGAGGTGCTTTTGCGTGGCAAAAGACGATGTGATTGAAGTTGAAGGCAAAGTAGTCGATACAATGCCTAACGCAATGTTTACGGTTGAACTTGAAAATGGACATCAGATTTTAGCAACAGTTTCTGGTAAAATTCGTAAAAACTATATTCGTATTTTAGCGGGAGATCGTGTTACTGTCGAGATGAGTCCATATGACTTGACACGTGGACGTATCACTTACCGCTTTAAATAATCGAAAAACTTGGAGGGATAAGAAATGAAAGTAAGACCATCGGTCAAACCAATTTGCGAATACTGTAAAGTAATTCGTCGTAATGGTCGTGTTATGGTAATTTGCCCAGCAAATCCAAAACACAAACAACGTCAAGGATAAGATAGAAAGGAGAAAAAATGGCTCGTATTGCTGGAGTTGACATTCCAAATGACAAACGCGTAGTAATCTCATTGACTTACGTTTATGGTATCGGACTTGCAACATCTAAGAAAATTTTGGCTGCTGCTGGAATCTCAGAAGATGTTCGTGTACGTGACCTTACATCAGATCAAGAGGATGCTATCCGTCGTGAAGTGGATGCAATCAAAGTTGAAGGTGACCTTCGTCGTGAAGTAAACTTGAACATCAAACGTTTGATGGAAATCGGTTCTTACCGTGGTATTCGTCACCGTCGTGGACTTCCTGTCCGTGGACAAAACACTAAAAACAACGCTCGCACTCGTAAAGGTAAAGCTGTTGCGATCGCTGGTAAGAAAAAATAATATAGGAGGTAAAAGTCTTGGCTAAACCAACACGTAAACGTCGTGTGAAAAAGAATATCGAATCTGGTATTGCTCATATTCACGCTACATTTAATAACACTATTGTTATGATTACTGATGTGCATGGTAATGCAATTGCTTGGTCATCAGCTGGTGCTCTTGGTTTCAAAGGTTCTCGTAAATCTACACCATTCGCTGCTCAAATGGCTTCTGAAGCTGCTGCTAAATCTGCACAAGAACACGGTCTTAAATCAGTTGAAGTTACTGTAAAAGGTCCAGGTTCTGGTCGTGAGTCAGCTATTCGTGCGCTTGCTGCCGCTGGTCTTGAAGTAACAGCAATTCGTGATGTGACTCCAGTGCCACACAATGGTGCTCGTCCTCCAAAACGTCGCCGTGTATAATCATCGCATTACACTGCTTTTCGTTTAAGAGGGAGTAACTAAATGATTGAGTTTGAAAAACCAAATATAACAAAAATTGATGAAAATAAAGATTATGGCAAGTTTGTAATCGAACCACTTGAACGTGGCTACGGTACAACTCTTGGTAACTCTCTTCGTCGTGTACTACTAGCTTCTCTACCAGGAGCAGCAGTGACATCTATCAACATTGAAGGTGTCTTGCATGAGTTCGACACAGTTCCAGGTGTTCGTGAAGACGTGATGCAAATCATTCTGAACATTAAAGGGATTGCAGTGAAATCATACGTTGAAGACGAAAAAATCATTGAACTTGACGTTGAAGGTCCTGCTGAAATTACAGCTGGAGACATTTTGACTGACAGTGATGTTGAGATTGTAAATCCAGATCATTATCTCTTTACAATCGGTGAAGGTTCTTCTCTAAAAGCGACAATGACTGTTAACAGTGGTCGTGGATATGTACCTGCTGATGAAAACAAAAAAGATAATGCACCAGTTGGAACACTTGCTGTAGATTCTATTTATACACCAGTTACAAAAGTCAACTATCAAGTTGAACCTGCTCGTGTAGGTAGCAATGATGGATTTGACAAATTAACCCTTGAAATCTTGACTAATGGAACAATTATTCCAGAAGATGCTTTAGGGCTTTCAGCACGTATCTTGACAGAACATCTTGATTTGTTTACAAATCTTACTGAGATTGCTAAGTCAACTGAAGTGATGAAAGAAGCTGATACTGAATCTGACGATCGTATTTTGGATCGTACGATTGAGGAACTGGACTTGTCTGTGCGTTCATACAACTGTTTGAAACGTGCCGGTATCAACACTGTGCATGATTTGACAGAAAAATCTGAAGCAGAGATGATGAAAGTACGAAATCTTGGACGCAAGAGTTTGGAAGAAGTGAAACTCAAACTCATTGACTTGGGTCTTGGATTAAAAGATAAATAAAGGAGGAATACATGGCTTACCGTAAACTAGGACGCACTAGCTCACAACGTAAAGCAATGCTTCGCGATTTGACAACTGACCTTTTGATCAACGAATCAATCGTGACAACTGAAGCTCGTGCTAAAGAAATCCGTAAAACTGTTGAAAAAATGATTACTCTAGGTAAACGTGGTGATTTGCATGCACGTCGTCAAGCAGCTGCTTTCGTACGTAATGAAATCGCATCTGAAAACTATGATGAAGCAACTGATAAGTACACTTCTACTACAGCACTTCAAAAATTGTTCTCAGAAATCGCACCTCGTTATGCTGAACGTAACGGTGGATACACTCGTATCCTTAAAACTGAACCACGTCGTGGTGATGCTGCGCCAATGGCGATCATCGAATTAGTATAAAATCATCAATTTTGTTGAGTGTTATGATGATGGAGTCTTGTGCTCTTAGTCTAGCTCTGGTCTACCGCTGGGACTTCGGTCCTAGCGGGAACACTCATCATCATTTGATAGGGTAGACGCTTGTTTACGAAATTGTTTTTTTCTTAAGAACAATTTCGTAAGCAGGCGTTTTTTAGTATTTTCTATGGAAATATGCTATACTAGGAAAAAAGAAAATCAAAAACGTTCAGGTTTTCTAAAAATCGTAGAAATGGGGTATAAGGATGAAGGCTATTATTACAGTGGTTGGTAAGGACAAGGCTGGGATCGTTGCAGGCGTGTCTACTAAGATTGCAGAGTTGGGTTTGAATATTGACGATATTTCTCAGACGGTGTTGGATGAATATTTTACTATGATGGCGGTCGTTTCTAGTGACGAAAAACAGGATTTCACTTATCTACGAAATGAGTTTGAAACTTTCGGTCAGACCTTGAATGTCAAAATCAATATTCAAAGTGCGGCGATTTTTGACGCTATGTATAATATCTAGGAGGTGGCTATGGATATTAGACAAGTTACAGAAACCATTGCCATGATCGAGGAGCAGAACTTCGATATCAGAACCATCACCATGGGGATTTCCCTTTTGGACTGTATTGATCCAGATATCAATCATGCTGCTGAAAAGATTTACCAAAAAATTACCACTAAAGCTGCAAATCTAGTGGCTGTAGGAGATGAAATTGCTGCAGAACTTGGGATTCCTATTGTTAATAAACGGGTATCGGTGACTCCGATTTCTTTAATTGGTGCTGCGACTGATGCGACAGACTATGTTGTTTTGGCAAAGGCTCTTGATAAGGCTGCCAAGGAGATTGGTGTTGACTTTATTGGTGGATTCTCTGCCTTGGTACAAAAAGGCTACCAAAAAGGAGATGAGATTCTCGTCAATTCTATCCCACGCGCTCTAGCTGAGACCGACAAGGTTTGTTCGTCTGTTAACATTGGCTCAACTAAGTCAGGCATCAACATGACTGCAGTTGCAGATATGGGACGTATCATCAAGGAAACAGCGAACTTATCAGATATGGGTGCGGCCAAGTTGGTCGTATTTGCTAATGCTGTTGAGGACAATCCTTTTATGGCAGGGGCCTTTCATGGTGTTGGCGAAGCAGATGTTATCATCAATGTCGGGGTTTCGGGTCCTGGTGTGGTCAAGCGTGCCTTGGAAAAGGTTCGTGGACAGAGCTTTGATGTAGTAGCGGAAACAGTCAAGAAAACGGCCTTCAAGATTACTCGTATCGGTCAGCTGGTTGGACAAATGGCGAGTGAACGCCTTGGTGTTGACTTTGGAATTGTCGATCTAAGCTTGGCGCCAACTCCTGCAGTTGGTGATTCTGTGGCACGTGTCCTTGAGGAAATGGGCCTAGAAACAGTTGGTACGCATGGGACGACGGCTGCCCTCGCTCTTTTGAATGACCAAGTTAAGAAGGGCGGAGTGATGGCTTGTAACCAAGTCGGTGGCTTGTCAGGTGCTTTTATCCCCGTTTCTGAAGATGAGGGGATGATTGGTGCGGTACAAGATGGCTCTCTGAATTTAGAGAAACTAGAAGCCATGACGGCTATCTGTTCTGTTGGGCTGGATATGATTGCCATTCCGGAAGATACGCCTGCTGGAACCATTGCAGCTATGATTGCGGATGAGGCGGCAATTGGTGTCATTAACATGAAAACAACGGCCGTCCGTATTATTCCAAAGGGCAAAGAAGGCGATATGATTGAGTTTGGAGGCTTGCTAGGGACAGCTCCAGTGATGAAGGTCAACGGGGCTTCGTCTGTTGATTTCATCTCTCGCGGTGGGCAAATCCCAGCTCCAATCCATAGTTTTAAAAATTAATAAAAAAGCGAGAGGATTTAAGTTGAGTTTAAGGATGACTGTGTATACTATAATCATTAAATAAAGACCTCCTAACTTTATTTAATAGAAATCCTAAACTTTTTCATAATAATCTCCTAGGGAAGCTACCATGAGGGTAGCTTTTCTTTTGGATAATTTACAAATGTTGGCTTTGCTTTTGAAAGCCGAATATTTCTTTGATCCATGATATAATAGAAGAAAATGGAGGATAGAAAATGTCTAAAGTAAGATTGTATTTGGTCCGTCATGGGAAAACGATGTTTAACACCATTGGACGTGCTCAAGGATGGAGTGATACACCTCTGACTGCAGAAGGTGAGTTGGGAATCCATGAACTGGGAATTGGCTTGAGAGAGTCTGGCTTGCAGTTTGACCGCGCTTATTCCAGTGATTCAGGTCGCACTATTCAAACCATGGGAATTATCCTAGAAGAACTTGGCCTGCAGGGGAAAATCCCTTACCGCATGGACAAGCGAATCCGTGAGTGGTGCTTTGGTAGTTTTGATGGGGCCTATGATGGGGACCTCTTTATGGGGTTGATTCCTCGTATTTTTAATGTGGACCATGTTCATCAGTTGTCCTATGCAGAACTAGCAGAAGGTTTGGTAGAGGTTGATACTGCTGGTTGGGCAGAAGGCTGGGAAAAACTCAGTGGTCGAATCAAAGAAGGTTTTGAAACGATTGCCAAAGAAATGGAAGAACAAGGTGGGGGCAATGCTCTCGTCGTCAGCCATGGAATGACCATTGGGACTATTGTGTATCTGATCAATGGTATGCATCCACATGGTCTAGATAATGGTAGCGTGACGATTCTTGAATATGAGGATGGCCAGTTTAGTGTAGAAGTTGTTGGCGACCGTAGCTATCGAGAACTGGGACGTGAGAAGATGGAAGAGACAAATAATCAATAGAAGTTAGCTCCGATTAGGAGCTAACTTTTTTTCCTGTTAAATAAGTTGGATTTGCGACCCAGTATTTCTTGTTATCCAAGTCTAAAAGAACATTTCTCGTCTTTCAAATTCCCTCAAAAATGGTATAATAGTAACATCACAAAATTGGAGAGAGACCATGAGTTTTTACAATCATAAAGAAATTGAGCCTAAGTGGCAGGGCTACTGGGCAGAACATCATACATTTAAGACAGGAACAGATGCATCAAAACCGAAGTTTTATGCTCTCGACATGTTCCCATATCCTTCAGGAGCTGGATTGCACGTAGGACACCCAGAAGGCTACACAGCGACTGATATCCTTAGCCGTTACAAACGTGCGCAAGGCTACAATGTCCTTCACCCAATGGGTTGGGATGCCTTTGGTTTGCCTGCAGAGCAATACGCTATGGATACGGGGAATGACCCGGCAGAATTTACAGCGGAAAACATTGCCAACTTCAAACGTCAAATCAATGCGCTTGGATTCTCTTACGACTGGGATCGTGAAGTCAACACAACAGATCCAAACTACTACAAATGGACTCAGTGGATCTTCACCAAGCTTTACGAAAAAGGTTTAGCTTATGAAGCGGAAGTGCCAGTAAACTGGGTTGAGGAATTGGGGACGGCCATTGCCAACGAAGAAGTCCTTCCTGACGGAACTTCTGAGCGTGGAGGCTATCCAGTTGTCCGCAAACCGATGCGTCAATGGATGCTTAAAATCACGGCCTATGCGGAGCGTTTGCTTAATGACTTGGATGATCTTGACTGGCCAGAGTCTATCAAGGACATGCAACGCAACTGGATTGGTAAATCAACTGGTGCTAATGTAACTTTCAAAGTGAAAGGGACTGACAAGGAATTTACCGTCTTTACGACACGTCCAGATACCCTTTTCGGTGCGACTTTCACTGTATTGGCGCCTGAGCATGATTTGGTAGATGCTATCGTCAGTCCAGAACAAGCTGAAGCCGTAGCAGACTACAAACACCAAGCTAGCCTCAAGTCAGACTTGGCTCGTACCGACCTTGCTAAGGAAAAAACAGGGGTTTGGACGGGTGCTTATGCCATCAACCCTGTCAATGGCAAGGAAATTCCAATCTGGATCGCTGACTATGTTCTTGCTAGTTATGGAACAGGTGCTGTCATGGCTGTGCCTGCCCATGACCAACGTGACTGGGAATTTGCCAAACAATTTGACCTTCCAATCGTAGAAGTGCTTGAAGGTGGAAACGTTGAAGAAGCTGCCTACACAGAAGACGGTCTTCACGTCAACTCTGATTTCCTAGATGGACTGAACAAAGAAGAAGCGATTGCTAAAATTGTAGCTTGGTTGGAAGAAAAAGGTTGTGGTCAAGAGAAGGTTACCTACCGTCTCCGCGACTGGCTCTTTAGCCGTCAACGTTATTGGGGTGAACCAATCCCAATCATTCATTGGGAAGATGGGACTTCAACAGCAGTTCCTGAAAATGAATTGCCACTTGTCTTGCCAGTCACCAAGGATATCCGTCCTTCAGGTACTGGGGAAAGCCCATTGGCTAACTTGACCGACTGGCTTGAAGTGACGCGTGAAGATGGTGTCAAAGGTCGTCGCGAAACCAATACGATGCCACAATGGGCTGGTTCAAGCTGGTACTACCTCCGCTATATTGACCCACACAATACTGAAAAATTGGCTGATGAGGACCTTCTCAAACAATGGTTGCCAGTAGATATCTATGTGGGTGGTGCAGAGCATGCCGTTCTTCACCTGCTTTACGCTCGTTTCTGGCATAAATTCCTCTATGACCTTGGTGTTGTTCCTACGAAAGAGCCGTTCCAAAAACTCTTTAACCAAGGAATGATTTTGGGAACCAGTTACCGTGACCACCGTGGTGCTCTTGTGGCAACTGATAAGGTTGAAAAACGTGACGGTTCCTTCTTCCATGTGGAAACAGGAGAAGAGTTGGAACAAGCGCCAGCCAAGATGTCTAAATCTCTCAAGAACGTTGTCAACCCGGACGATGTTGTGGAGCAATACGGTGCCGATACCCTTCGTGTCTATGAAATGTTTATGGGACCACTCGATGCTTCGATTGCTTGGTCAGAAGAAGGTCTGGAAGGAAGCCGTAAGTTCCTTGACCGTGTTTACCGTTTGATTACAAGTAAAGAAATTGTTGCGGAAAATAATGGTGCTCTTGACAAGGTTTATAACGAAACCGTTAAATCTGTTACTGAGCAAATCGAATCCATGAAATTCAACACAGCCATTGCCCAACTTATGGTCTTTGTCAACGCAGCTAACAAGGAAGACAAGCTTTATGTGGACTATGCCAAAGGCTTTATCCAATTAATCGCCCCATTTGCGCCTCACTTGGCAGAAGAACTCTGGCAAACAGTGGCAGCAACAGGTGAATCCATCTCTTACGTAGCTTGGCCAACATGGGATGAAAGTAAATTGGTTGAAGACGAAATCGAAATCGTCGTCCAAATTAAAGGAAAAGTTCGTGCCAAACTCATGGTCGCTAAAGACCTCTCACGCGAAGAATTGCAAGAAATCGCTCTGGCTGATGAAAAAGTCAAAGTAGAGATTGATGGCAAGGAAATCGTGAAAGTGATTGCGGTACCGAATAAATTGGTTAATATTGTTGTGAAATAAGATAGGAATCCTTCAGAGTAGAATCTGGAGGATTTTTTGAATGTTTTCATGAAAGTATGATATACTATGTGCAACTATAAAGTTTGAAAAGTAAAACAAGGAGAAAACAATGCCAGTAAATGAATATGGTCAGATGATTGGTGAGTCAATGGAAGGTTATACATCTGGTGAATTGCCTGCTATTGATTTCTTAGAAGGGCGTTATGCTCGGATAGAGGCTCTTTCAGTGGAAAAGCATGCGGAGGATTTGCTAACTGTTTATGGTCCAGATACACCTCGGGAGATGTGGACCTACCTCTTTCAGGAACCAGTGGCAGATATGGAGGAACTGGTTACCGTCTTAAATCAGATGTTAGCTCGTAAGGACCGTTTTTACTATGCGATTATAGACAAGGTGACTGGTAAGGCCTTGGGGACTTTTTCTCTTATGCGCATTGATCAGAATAACCGAGTAATAGAAGTGGGAGCTGTCACTTTTTCTCCAGAACTAAGGGGAACACGGATAGGGACAGAGGCTCAATATCTCCTAGCTCGCTATGTTTTTGAGGAGCTCAACTATCGTCGCTATGAGTGGAAATGCGATGCTCTAAATCTCCCATCCAGACGAGCCGCGGAGCGTTTGGGCTTTGTTTATGAAGGAACCTTCCGTCAGGCAGTCGTTTATAAGGGACGTACACGGGATACGGATTGGCTCTCTATGATTGATAAGGACTGGCCTCAAGTTAAAGCTCGTTTGGAAGCATGGCTGACTCCTGAAAATTTTGATAAAAATGGACGGCAGTACAAGAGCTTGAGAGAACTTTAAGAGGTGTTGACATGATCACTATTAAAAAGCAAGAAATTGTCAAGTTAGAGGATGTTTTGCATCTCTATCAGGCAGTTGGATGGACAAATTATACACATCAACCTCAGATGTTGGAGAAGGCCTTATCTCACTCATTAGCAATTTATCTAGCACTTGATGGCGATGCCGTGGTGGGCTTGGTCCGTTTAGTCGGAGATGGTTTTTCATCGATTTTTGTCCAGGATTTGATCGTTTTGCCTAGCTATCAGCGCCAAGGGATTGGCAGTGCCTTAATGAAAGAGGCCTTAGGTGACTTCAAAGATGCCTATCAAGTCCAACTAGTGACCGATCAGACAGAAAAAACCTTGGGATTCTATCGTTCTCTGGGATTTGAAACCTTATCTACTTATGATTGTACAGGAATGATTTGGGTGGATCGAAAAAGATAAAAAAATATTTTTTCTTAAGTAAAATTTAAGTCTCCTTGTGTATTATATAGTTATTAAATAAAGACCTCCTAATACTCTTCGAAAATCTCATCAACCTTCGTTAGAGTCGACTTAGCTAACTATCGTTATGCTTGCGCCTATCTGCCTAGTCTGATTTCGATTTTCATTGAGTACCCTTTATTTAATGAAATCCCAAACTTTTCTTTTTCATCATAATCTCCTAAATAAGTCACCCAATCAGGTGGCTTTTTTATGACTTGGAGAGGAAAAATCCATTCGAAAAAAATTTTTAAAAAAATGATAAATCAGGAGAAAAGTTAAGTTAGTTTTAAGATTCATCTTGTATCATATAACCATTAAATAAAGACCTCCTAACTTTATTTAATGAAATCCTAAACTTTTCTTTTTCATAATAATCTCCCTAAAGAGGCCACCCAATCAGGTGGCTTTTTTGTTTGTGGCTTGGATTTTTGATATAATAGAGCCATGAGTAGAATTTTAGATAATGAAATCATGGGGGATGAGGAGTTAGTCGAACGTACGCTCCGTCCTCAGTATTTACGTGAATATATCGGTCAGGATAAGGTCAAGGACCAGCTGCAAATCTTTATCGAGGCTGCCAAAATGCGGGATGAGGCACTGGACCATGTTCTTTTATTTGGTCCTCCAGGTCTCGGGAAAACAACCATGGCCTTTGTTATTGCCAATGAACTGGGAGTCAATCTCAAGCAAACATCTGGTCCTGTCATTGAAAAAGCGGGGGATCTGGTAGCGATTTTGAATGATTTGGAACCTGGAGACGTTCTCTTTATTGACGAGATTCATCGCTTGCCCATGTCGGTGGAAGAGGTGCTTTATAGTGCCATGGAAGACTTCTACATTGATATCATGATTGGTGCTGGTGAAGGCAGTCGCAGTGTTCATTTGGACTTGCCACCTTTTACCTTGATTGGTGCAACGACCCGTGCGGGTATGCTTTCTAATCCTTTGAGAGCACGTTTCGGGATTACAGGCCATATGGAATACTATGCCCACACTGACTTGACGGAAATTGTTGAACGAACGGCAGATATTTTTGAGATGGAAATCACTCATGAGGCAGCTTCGGAGTTGGCCTTACGCAGTCGAGGAACTCCTCGTATCGCCAATCGTCTCCTCAAGCGCGTGCGCGACTTTGCCCAGATTATGGGGGATGGCTTGATTGATGATGTGATTACGGATAAGGCTTTGACCATGCTGGATGTAGACCGTGAAGGTTTGGACTATGTAGACCAAAAAATCCTTCGTACCATGATTGAGATGTACGGTGGTGGTCCTGTCGGTTTAGGAACTCTTTCTGTTAATATTGCCGAGGAGCGTGAGACAGTCGAAGATATGTACGAACCTTACCTGATTCAGAAAGGTTTCATCATGCGAACTCGTTCTGGACGGGTGGCGACAGCTAAGGCATATGAGCATTTAGGGTATGAATACAATGAAAAATGAACAAGAAATTCTAGATGCTTTCAGAGAAAATCCAGATATGATGACCATTCTGACCATCATTCGTGATCTTGATCTGAAAGACTCGTGGTTGGCAGCAGGTTCTGTCAGGAATTTCATCTGGAATCTATTGTCAGACAAATCGCCTTTTGATCATGAAACGGACGTGGATGTGATTTTCTTTGATCCAGATGTTTCTTATGAGGAAACAGTGTCCCTAGAGAAAAAACTGAGAGAGGATTTTCCTCAGTATCAGTGGGAGTTGAAAAATCAGGTCTATATGCATCTGCACAGTCCCCACACTGTGCCTTACACGAGTTCTCGTGATGCCATGAGTAAGTATCCAGAACGATGTACGGCGATAGGACTCCGCTTGCATGCCAACGCAACTTTAGAGCTCTTTGCGCCCTATGGTCTAGAGGATATTTTAAAGTTTCAAGTTTCCCCGACTACTCATTTTTTAGAGAATGAGGACCGAATGAAGCTCTATCAAGAACGCTTGTCCAAGAAAAATTGGCAAGAAAAATGGAAAAATCTAACTTTCTCAAAAAACTTAAGAAAAATTTAAGTTAGGGACGGTATACTAGGTTCATAAGTTAAGAGGAACTTAACTTAAACTCCTAAAACTTTTTCATAATAATCTCCCTATAAAAATAAGTCGCCCAATCAGGCGGCTTATTTTTTGTCTGTACGGAGAGCTAATAACTTAGCAATAGAAGAAAATAGGGAAATATGGTATAATGAAACGATAGATTTTTGAATAGGAATAAGAACATGTTTGGATTTTTTAAGAAAGATAAAGCTGTAGAAGTCGAGGTTCCAACACAGGTTCCTGCTCATATTGGCATCATCATGGATGGGAATGGTCGTTGGGCTAAAAAACGGATGCAACCACGGGTTTTTGGTCATAAGGCGGGGATGGAAGCCCTCCAAAAGGTGACCAAGGCAGCTAACAAGATGGGAGTTAAGGTCATCACGGTTTATGCCTTTTCAACGGAAAATTGGACACGCCCAGATCAAGAAGTCAAGTTTATCATGAACTTGCCAGTCGAATTTTATGATAACTACGTCCCTGAATTGCACGCAAATAACGTTAAGATTCAGATGATTGGGGAGACAGATCGTTTGCCTAAGCCGACTTTTGAAGCTTTGAAAAAAGCAGAGGAGTTGACTAAGAACAATACGGGCTTGATTCTCAATTTTGCGCTCAACTATGGTGGTCGTGCTGAAATTACGCAGGCTCTTAAGGGCTTGGCTCAAGATGTTCTAGATGCTAAAATCAACCCTGGTGACATCACAGAAGATATGATTGGGGACTATCTTTTCACGCAACACCTGCCAAAGGATTTGCGGGATCCTGATTTGATTATCCGTACGAGTGGTGAGTTGCGTTTAAGTAATTTCTTGCCATGGCAAGCAGCCTATAGTGAGCTTTACTTTACGGATACCTTGTGGCCTGATTTTGATGAAGCCGCCTTGCAGGAAGCTATTGCTGCTTTTAACCATCGCAATCGCCGTTTTGGAGGAGTTTAGGAGAAGATATGACCAAGGATTTACAAAAGAGAACATTGTTTGCGATATTGGCCCTGGCGATTTTCCTTCCAGTCTTGTTTGCGGGTGGGCTCTTGTTGCAGATAGGGATTGGCTTGTTAGCGATGCTAGGCGTCCATGAACTCTTGCACATGAAGGGACTAAAGACTATGACCATTGAGGGTGCTTTGACTCTCTTTGCGACCTTCGCTCTCACAGTTCCTTTAGAAAATTACCTAACTTTTTTGCCTGTTGATGGGAATGTGGTTGCCTACAGTGTTTTGATTACCATAATGCTAGGGACGACCGTTTTCAGTAAGAACTATACGATTGAAGATGCCGCTTTCCCAATTGCTGTGAGCTTTTATGTTGGTTTTGGCTTCAATGCCTTACTAGATGCTCGGGTGGCAGGTTTTGACAAGGTACTTTTGGCCCTTTTTATCGTTTGGGCGACAGATAGCGCAGCCTACCTGACAGGGATGAATTTTGGTAAACATAAGTTGGCTCCGAGAGTTTCTCCCAATAAGAGCATTGAGGGCTTTATCGGAGGTATTCTAGGTGCGGTATTGGTAACAGCAATCTTTATGCTTGTAGACAGTACAGTTGCTCTCCCTTATGGGATGTACAGAATGAGCCTCTTTGCCGTCTTCTTCAGTGTGGCAGGTCAGTTTGGTGACTTGATTGAGAGTGCCATGAAACGCCATTTCGGTGTTAAGGATTCTGGAAAATTTATCCCTGGACATGGCGGTGTGTTGGATCGCTTTGACAGCATGCTGATTGTGTTTCCAATGATGCACTTATTTGGCCTGTTTTAAAGAAAGGAATATTGAATGATTGGATTGCTAACCTTTATCCTCGTTTTTGGGATTATTGTGGTGGTGCATGAGTTTGGACATTTTTATTTTGCCAAGAAATCGGGCATTCTAGTTCGTGAATTTGCCATTGGTATGGGGCCCAAGATTTTTTCCCATATCGGTAAGGATGGCACTGCTTATACCATTCGAATCCTTCCTCTAGGAGGCTACGTTCGTATGGCAGGCTGGGGTGATGATGCGACAGAAATCAAGACAGGAACTCCAGTTAGTTTAACACTTGCTGATGATGGTAAGGTCAAACGGATCAACCTCTCAGGGAAGAAACTGGATCAAACGGCTCTTCCTATGCAGGTAACCCAGTTTGACTTTGAAGACAAGCTCTTTATCAAGGGTTTGGTCTTGGAAGAAGAAAAGACTTTTACAGTGGATCATGATGCAACGGTTGTTGAAGAAGACGGAACCGAAGTGCGCATCGCTCCTTTGGATGTACAGTACCAAAATGCTTCTATCTGGGGTAAGCTCATCACCAACTTTGCAGGTCCCATGAATAACTTTATCTTAGGTGTTGTTGTTTTTTGGATCTTGATCTTTTTGCAGGGCGGTGTTAGAGATACTCAGACCAATCTCTTTCATGTCATGCCAGAAGGAGCTTTGGCTAAGGTAGGCGTAGCTGAGACCGCTCAAATTACCAAGGTCGGCTCGCATGAGGTTAAGAATTGGCAAGACTTGACCCAGGCTGTGGAAGCAGATACCAAGGACAAGACTGCCCCGACCTTGGATGTGACCATTTCTGAAAATGGTAGCGAAAAACAAGTTACTGTGACTCCAGAAGAGAATCAAGGACGCTATATTCTCGGGGTTCAACCGGGGGTCAAGTCAGACCTCTTATCCATGTTTGTTGGTGGATTTACAACCGCTGCTGACTCAGGGCTCCGTATCCTTTCAGCTCTGAAAAACTTAATTTTCCATCCAGATTTGAACAAACTCGGTGGTCCCGTGGCCATTTTTAAGGCAAGTAGCGATGCTGCAAAAAATGGAATTGAGAATGTCCTCTACTTCCTAGCTATGATTTCCATCAATATCGGGATTTTTAACTTGATTCCGATTCCGGCTTTGGATGGTGGAAAGATTGTGCTCAATATCCTAGAGGCTATCCGCCGGAAACCCCTTAAACAAGAAATTGAAACCTATGTCACCATGGCTGGTGTAGTTATGATGGTTGTCTTGATGCTAGCTGTGACCTGGAATGACATTATGCGACTCTTCTTTTAGATAATCGAGGAATATTATGAAACAAAGTAAAATGCTAATCCCAACGCTTCGCGAAATGCCAAGCGATGCTCAAGTTATCAGCCACGCCCTTATGTTGCGTGCTGGTTATGTTCGTCAAGTTTCTGCCGGTGTATATTCTTACCTACCACTCGCTAACCGTGTGATTGAAAAGGCTAAGAATATCATGCGCCAAGAGTTTGATAAGATTGGTGCGGTGGAGATGTTGGCTCCTGCCCTTCTCAGTGCTGATCTTTGGCGTGAATCAGGTCGTTATGAAACCTATGGTGAAGACCTTTATAAACTGAAAAACCGTGAAAAGTCAGACTTTATCTTAGGTCCGACACACGAAGAAACTTTTACAGCTATTGTTCGTGATTCTGTCAAGTCTTACAAGCAATTGCCACTCAACCTTTACCAAATCCAACCGAAATACCGTGATGAAAAACGTCCACGTAACGGACTTCTCCGTACGCGTGAATTTATCATGAAGGACGGCTATAGTTTCCATGCTAATTACGATAGTTTGGATGTGACTTATGACGAGTACAAAGCGGCCTATGAACGAATTTTCATTCGTAGTGGCTTGGACTTCAAGGCTATAATCGGTGATGGTGGCGCCATGGGTGGTAAGGATAGCCAAGAATTTATGGCCATCACACCAGCCCGTACAGACCTTGACCGCTGGGTTGTCTTGGACAAGTCAGTTGCCTCATTTGATGAAATTCCTGCAGAAGTGCAAGAAGAAATCAAGGCAGAATTGCTCAAATGGATGGTTTCTGGTGAAGACACCATCGCCTACTCAACTGAGTCTAGCTATGCAGCTAACTTAGAAATGGCAACAAACGAGTACAAACCAAGCAACCGTGTCGTTGCGGAAGAAGAAGTGATTCGAGTGGAAACTCCAGGTGTTAAATCCATCGATGAAGTTGCAGCCTTCCTTAATGTGCCAGAAGAGCAAACGATTAAAACTCTCTTCTACATGGCAGATGGAGAACTTGTTGTAGCCCTTCTAGTTGGAAATGACCAACTCAATGAAGTTAAGTTGAAGAACCACTTGGGTGCAGATTTCTTTGATGTTGCGAGCGAGGAAGAAGTCGCAAGTGTAGTCCCAGCAGGATTTGGTTCGCTTGGACCAGTTGGTTTGCCAGAAAATGTGAAAATCATTGCAGACCGTAAGGTGCAAGATGTTCGTAATGCTGTTGTGGGGGCTAACGAAGATGGCTACCACTTGACGGGTGTGAACCCAGGTCGTGACTTTACTGCAGAATATGTGGATATCCGTGAAGTTCGTGAGGGTGAAATTTCACCAGACGGGCAAGGCGTTCTTAACTTCGCGCGTGGTATCGAAATTGGTCACATCTTTAAACTGGGAACTCGTTACTCAGCAAGTATGGGTGCAGATGTTTTGGATGAAAATGGTCGTGCTGTGCCAATCATCATGGGTTGTTACGGTATCGGTGTTAGCCGTCTCCTTTCTGCGGTTATGGAGCAACACGCCCGCCTCTTTGTTAACAAAACGCCAAAAGGTGAATACCGTTACGCTTGGGGAGTTAACTTCCCTAAAGAATTGGCACCATTTGATGTGCATTTGATTACTGTCAATGTTAAAGATGAAGAAGCGCAAGCCTTAACAGAAAAACTTGAAGCAAGCTTGATGGGAGCTGGTTACGAAGTCTTGACAGACGACCGTAACGAACGTGTCGGGGTTAAATTTAGCGATAGCGACTTGATTGGGTTGCCAATCCGTATCACTGTCGGGAAAAAAGCAGCTGATGGCATCGTAGAAGTTAAGATTAAGGCGACTGGTGACACCATCGAAGTTCACGCAGACAACTTGCTTGAAACGCTTGAAATCCTAAGCAAGAAATAAAAACTATAATCAGAAGAAAAACAAGGCAAAAATGTAACTAGTTTTTACCTTGTTTTTTCTATATAATGGGAAAAATGAATAAACGAAGAGGTAAAGCTATGCTAAAATTTCCAAAGGATTTTGTCTGGGGTTCCTCCACTTCTGGACCACAGACAGAAGGTCGTGTACCTGGTGACGGCAAGGGAGACAATCTCTGGGATTATTGGTTCCAAGTAGAGCCAAATCGTTACTACAATGGAATTGGACCTGATAAAACATCGACTTTTTACGAAAACTGGGAAAAGGATATTGAGCTTTTGGTAGAGACTGGGCATACAGCCTTCCGAACTTCTATCCAGTGGTCTCGTATTTTCCCACAGGGCCGTGAAGAGGTCAATCCGCAAGGGGTGGCTTTCTACCGTCAGGTCTTTGAAGCCATTAAGGCCAAGGGAATTCGTCTCTTAGTTAATCTCTATCACTTCGACCTGCCTTTTGCCCTCCAAGAAGACGGCGATGGTTGGGAAAATAAGGCAACTGTCAAGGCTTATGAAGACTATGCTCGTTTTTGTTTTGAGACATACGGTGACTTGGTGGACCAATGGATTACCTTTAACGAGCCCATCGTTCCCGTAGAGTTTGGCTATTTTTACGATGCCCACTATCCTCACAAGGTAGATGCCAAAGCAGCAGTTAAGGTTGCCTATCATACGCAACTGGCTAGTAGTCTTGCGGTTAAGGCCTGTCATGAAGTTTTGCCTGATTCCAAGATTGGGATTGTCCTCAACTTGACACCAGCCTATCCACGTAGCCAGCATCCCGCAGATGTCAAGGCTGCTCGCATTGCGGATCTCTTCCAAGCCCAATCTTTCCTAGATCCGTCTGTCTTGGGAGCTTATCCAGAAGAATTGGTGGAAATTTTAGCTGAGCATGATTTACTACCAGATTCTACAGCAGAAGAGTTGGAACTGATTCGTCAGCATACAGTGGACTTTCTTGGAGTCAATTACTACCAGCCTTTGCGTGTCATGGCTCCGCGTTTTGCCAAACATCCTGACAGTCCCCTCTTACCAGAACATTTCTATGAGCCTTACGTCATGCCAGGCCGTAAAATTAACCCACACCGTGGTTGGGAAATCTATGAGCAGGGGATTTATGATATTGCCCAAAATATCAAGGAAAATTATGGTAATATTGAGTGGATGCTGACAGAGAATGGCATGGGGGTTGAAGGGGAAGAAAAATTCCGTGAGAATGGCATGATTCAGGACGACTATCGTATTGACTTTGTAAAAGGTCATCTGCGTGAACTTCACCGTGCCATTGAAGACGGAGCCAATTGTAAGGGTTACTTAATCTGGACCTTTATTGATTGCTGGTCATGGCTCAATAGCTATAAAAACCGCTATGGTTTGGTTGAACTTGACTTGGAAACACAGGAACGTCGTCTAAAAAAATCAGGCCATTGGTTCAAGGAACTCAGCGACCATAATGGATTTTAAGAATAAAAAGAGTGAGATGGTGTTCATCTCACTTTTTATTACAATATCATCACCAAGGTCCCAATCGTAATCAGGATACAGCCAATAATTGTTTTAAACGTCAGGACATCCTGTAGGAAGAAAAAGGCTAGAACGAGGGTAATGACGAGACTGAATTTATCGACAGCAGATACCTCAGTCGCATTGCCCATCTGCAAGGCCTTGTAGTAGCAGAGCCAGGAGGCGCCAGTGGCTAAGCCTGATAAGATGAGAAAGAGCCAACTTTTTTTACTGATGTTGACAATTTCGGTCTGACTATTGGTCAAGAAAACCATAGCCCAGGCCATAAGAATGACGACGACTGTACGAATAGCAGTTGCTAGATTGGATGGAACTCCTTCAATCCCAATCTTGGCTAAAATTGACGTTAAGGCTGCAAAGATAGCTGATAAAAGTGCGAAGAAAAACCACATGGCGAATACCTCCTCCCCTTATTATAAGTAATTGATGCCGACTTGTCAGGTATCAAGTGAAATCTTGATAAAATACCAGATAGAAAAACTATACCAATTTTTATTCTTGACAAGTGAGAAAAACAAGTATATACTGTTTTTGCTGATTCCGTAAAGTGAGAATTAGACTATACCAATTTAAGGAGAAAGCACAGCTGGTCTGTGTCGTATATACTATGTGTGGAATTGTTGGTGTTGTTGGAAACACAAATGCAACTGATATTTTGATTCAAGGGCTTGAAAAGCTCGAATACCGTGGCTATGATTCTGCGGGGATTTTTGTCCTAGGTGGTGCTGAAAATCATCTAGTCAAGGCTGTCGGTCGTATCGCAGAATTGTCTGCCAAGACAGCTGGTGTTGAGGGAACAACAGGTATCGGACATACGCGTTGGGCGACTCACGGGAAACCAACGGAAGATAATGCTCACCCACACCGCTCTGAGACGGGACGTTTTGTCTTGGTGCACAATGGAGTGATTGAAAACTACCTTGAAATCAAGGAAGAATACCTTGCAGGTCACCACTTCAAGGGGCAAACCGATACGGAAATCGCTGTTCACTTGATTGGGAAATTTGCAGAAGAAGAAGGTCTCTCAGTTCTTGAAGCCTTCAAAAAAGCCCTTCACATCATTCGTGGTTCTTATGCCTTTGCCTTGATTGACTCTGAAAATCCAGATGTCATCTATGTCGCTAAGAACAAATCTCCACTTTTGATTGGTCTTGGAGAAGGTTATAATATGGTCTGCTCAGATGCTATGGCTATGATTCGTGAGACCAACCAATACATGGAAATTCATGACCAAGAGTTGGTAATCGTCAAGGCTGATAGCGTCGAAGTTCAAGACTATGATGGTAACAGTCGTGAGCGTGCTAGCTACACTGCTGAGCTCGACTTGTCAGATATCGGTAAGGGGACTTATCCTTACTACATGCTCAAGGAAATCGACGAGCAACCAACGGTTATGCGTAAACTCATCCAAGCCTACACGGATGAGGCAGGTCAAGTTGTCGTAGATCCAGCTATCATCAAGGCTGTTCAAGATGCAGACCGCATCTATATCCTTGCAGCTGGAACATCGTACCACGCAGGATTTGCTTCTAAGAAGATGTTGGAAGAATTGACAGATACACCAGTAGAACTTGGAATCTCATCTGAGTGGGGCTACGGTATGCCACTTCTCAGCAAGAAACCGCTCTTCATCTTTATCAGCCAGTCTGGTGAAACAGCTGACAGCCGTCAGGTTTTGGTTAAGGCTAATGAAATGGGAATTCCGAGTTTGACAGTGACAAACGTGCCAGGTTCAACTCTTTCACGTGAAGCCAACCATACCATGCTTCTTCACGCGGGTCCTGAAATTGCCGTAGCATCAACAAAGGCCTATACGGCACAAATCGCAGCCCTTGCCTTCCTTGCAAAAGCAGTTGGAGAAGCAAACGGCAATGCCAAAGCGCAAGCCTTTGACCTGGTTCATGAGTTGTCAATCGTAGCTCAGTCTATCGAATCAACTCTTTCTGAGAAAGAAAACATTGATGCCAAGGTTCGAGAGCTTCTTGAAACAACTCGCAACGCTTTTTACATTGGACGTGGTCAAGACTACTATGTAGCCATGGAAGCCAGTCTCAAACTCAAAGAGATTTCTTACATCCAATGTGAAGGCTTTGCGGCAGGAGAACTCAAGCACGGAACCATTGCCTTGATTGAAGAGGGGACACCTGTCTTGGCCCTCTTGTCAGATCCAGTCCTTGCTAACCACACTCGTGGAAATATCCAGGAGGTCGCAGCCCGTGGTGCTAAGGTACTTACAATCGCAGAAGAAAATGTTGCCAAAGAGACAGATGATATCGTTCTTACGACTGTCCACCCTTACCTCTCACCAATCTCAATGGTCGTACCAACGCAATTGGTCGCTTACTTTGCAACCCTCCACCGTGGACTCGATGTGGACAAACCACGTAACCTTGCTAAGTCAGTAACAGTAGAATAAACCAAGAAAGTCTAGTTCATCTAGGCTTTTTCTAATGAGCAAATCCATTGAAAGTAAAACTAATTAGTGATAAAATACTCTAAAAACTAAAAGAGATAGCGAGGAAACAGTATGGTAGAATTAGGAATTTCAACATTTGGTGAAACAACCGCTCTGGAAGCGACTGGGCAGATTTACAGTCATGATGAACGCATTCGTCAGTTGGTGGCAGAAATTGAGCTGGCTGATAAGGTTGGTTTGGATGTGTACGGGATTGGGGAGCATCATCGGGAGGACTTTGCGGTATCGGCGCCAGAGATTATTCTTGCAGCTGGGGCAGTCAATACCAAAAAGATTCGTTTGACTAGTTCGGTCAGCATTCTCTCGAGTATGGATCCGATTCGCTTGTTCCAACAATATGCTACCATCGATGCCTTGTCAAATGGACGGGCAGAGATTATGGCAGGTCGTGGTTCATTTACCGAATCCTTCCCTCTGTTTGGCTATGACTTGAAAGACTATGAAGCTCTTTTTGATGAAAAGTTAGACCTGCTTCAGCTGGCAAATGAAAGCACCAAAGTGAACTGGCAGGGACAATTGACTCAAAGCATCGCTGGAAAAGAAGTCTATCCTCGTCCTGTTCAGGACAAATTGCCATTGTGGGTGGCGACAGGAGGTCATGTAGAGTCAACAGTGAAGATTGCTCAGGCGGGGTTGCCGATTGTCTATGCCATTATCGGTGGCAATCCACGTTATTTTAAAAAGCTGATTCAAGCTTATCGTGAGATTGGTAGGGAAGCCGGTCATGCGGAGAAAGACCTGAAAGTGGGTGCTCATTCTTGGGGCTGGATTTCGGAAGATGGCGAGCAGGCTGTCAAAGATTATTTCCATCCGACCAAGCAAGTGGTGGATGCAATTTCCAAGGACCGTCCGCACTGGCAGGAGTTGACCTATGAGCAATATTTGGAGCAAGTTGGACCAAATGGTGCCATGTTTGTGGGCAATCCAGATCAGGTGGCAGAAAAATTGATTCGCATGATTGAGGATTTAGACTTGGACCGTTTCATGCTCCATCTACCGCTTGGTTCTATGCCACATGATCAAGTTTTGAGAGCTATTGAACTCTTCGGCACACAAGTGGCTCCAAAAGTACGAGCATACTTTGCCATGAAAGAGGGGTTATAAAAAAATTCAATCAGTTGAGTCGATTGGTGAGGAACACCCATGGATTCAGCAACAGGTGGAAGTGGTACAAGTGATAGAGCATACTATCTAGTGGAATATATACTAGTTTATACCAAGTACAAGATAAAATAGTAAAAAAGACGATTTCCGCTTGGAAATCGTCTTTTTTGATATTCTCACAAATACGATATCTTGTGGTTGGTGTAAACTGGTAGATAGCTCTCTTATTTTATTTATCAAAACCTTGTAAGTTTTTTTGTCGCTCTTCAGTTTGACCCTTGGCATCCAATTTATTACCATTGTAAACAGTGCTTTCCCATGATCCGTACATTGGGTTAGGGAAAATGATGAATTTCTCACCAAACTCTTTTTGTAATTCCTCTAATTTTTGGTTGCGCTCAGTTTCAGAGGTCTTTGAAAACTCTGCAAAGTCCACAAGATTGTCTCCTAGTAGCATGACTAAGTTGGTTTTTTCTTGGACTGCTTGTCTACGACCTTCTTTAGATTTGACGCCTTTTTCTAAGAACATGAGATGATCGCGGCTTTGTACAGGAATTCCTTCGTTTTCTAGGTTTTTGATCGTATCATCTACCTGATCTATCGTGCGGTCAGATACATAGTAAATTTGGACACCGTTTTGGTCTGCAAATTGGAGAAAGTCTTTAGCACCTGGTACAGCCTTGGCTGCGGCTTTTTTTACCCAGACATCCCAGTTTTCTGGGGTAAATGCTGTTCCGTCTTTGACATTTTGCGCTTGATAAGGGCTATTGTCTAATACAGTTTCGTCCAAGTCCAAAACGATAGAGTAGGGTTTATCTGTCTGTGTTTTTAGTAGTTCTTTCAAACGATCAGTAGCGACATTGTAACCTTGTAGATAGAGTGCCTTGGTTTCAGCTGCTTTTTGATACCAAAGAGTTGACATAGTATTTTCTCTTGAACGCAACTGATCATAGGTCATTGTAACCTGATTATCAGATGTACTACTTTGTGTTGTCTGTGAATTTGCCGAATTTGTACCACAGCCAGTCAGTAAAATGACGGAAGTAAGTGTAGAAGCAATTGTAATGGTAACTTTGGATATTTTCATAATCCCATCCTCCTAATAATAGTCTATTAATATTGTAGCGTTTTCATGGGATTTGTGCAAGGAAATACCGAGAGAAAAGAAATTTTTCAGTAGTAATTTGGTATTAGGATAAAATTATGTACTTAATTTGGGAATGAAGATGGATATAAAAAAATTCAATCGGCTTGATAGAAAATCTATATCAGCTTCTTTTTGGAAAATAGATGAAAATAAAGTGAATCTTTGAAAGGCTAGTAACATCAAGCTTTTTAGGGATTTTTTTCTTTATAGATATAAAAATTTCCAATCGAGTTGATAGTCAATATATATTGGGAAAAGGGGAAAAGGAGTGGTAAGATGGTTTCAATCCAAATGGAAGGAGAAAGGTATGGCGAGTAAAAGAGAGCTAGTCTTTAGAGCGATTCGAGGCGATGAAGTGGAAAGAGTTCCTGTGGGATTTTGGTTTCATTTTGTAACACTCGAAGAAAAGGAGCAGGGATTAAATAATCCACGTATCTTTCAAAAAAGTGTTGATGGGCATCACAATTATGTGGAAAGGATTCGTCCTGATTTTGTCAAAATTATGAGCGACGGTTTTTTCCTTTATCCAAGTAATGTCTATCGTCCTAAGATTGCAAGCATTCAGGAGCTGACTTCTATTGAGTCGATTGGTGAGGAACACCCATGGATTCAGCAACAGGTGGAAGTGGTACAAGCGATTCGAGAGACCTTTACCGAAGAGATTGCTTCTTTCTACAATATCTTTTCGCCTATCTCCTACCTCAAGCGTTGGTTCCGTACAGAAACTTCTCGAGGAGATAGGGAAGTGGCTGACCTATTGCTTGAAAATCCTGAGCAACTCAGATCTATTCTAGATGTGATTGCAAGAGATATTGCTATCCTAACTCAGAAAATCATCCAGCAAGGTGGAGTTGATGGGATTTATCTCAGCACCCAGGAAATTCAAGATGAGCGCATCACACCAGAACTCTACCAAACCTATATCGAACCGAGCAATATAGCGATTTTGGAGGCAGCCAATCAGGTTGGTGGGACCAATATCCTCCATATCTGTGGTTTTGAAGGTGCGAGCAATGATGTGACGATATTTAAGGACTATCCAGCTCAAGTGGTCAACTGGGCGACTCATCATGAGGAGGTTAGTTTGACACAGGGGCAAGAGTTGTTTCCAGGCAAGGCCGTTTTAGGTGGATTTGAAAACGGCAAGAAAAGCTTGCTTTATCAAGGTTCCAAGGCGGAATTGCAAGATGAAACAAGACGGTTGCTGGCTGAAGCTGGTAATAAAGGCGTTCTTCTGGGAGCTGACTGTACTGTTCCAGATGACTTTGACTTAGAGAGGTTGGACTGGATTCGGCAGGCAGCTGTTCTCTAAAAGGAGGAGCTATGAAAAGTAAAAGATGGGGAATCTTCATTGCAGTTGTCGGTTTGCTGGCTTTGGTTGCCATAAGCGTCGTAAAAAATGGGCACTGCAAAAATGGAGAGAGATGTCGTGGAGTTCAGGATTTTTCCAAGTCCAGTCTTCCCTTTCTACGCTCGAATGATATCGCAAGCAGTTTATTAGTTGAAAAAGTAAGAAATGGAGAATAAGAATGTCAGAAAAAAAAGAATGGGTTTTAAAAGCATTTAGAGGTGAAAAGGTTGATCGTGTGCCAGTTGGTTTTTGGCACCATTTCACATCCGAAGACGAATGGCTACACGGATTTTCAAATCCAGTCATTATCGAGAAGAATATTGAGGGCCATAAGCGCTTTATCCGAGAAGTTCAGCCGGACTTTATCAAGTTAATGAGTGATGGCTACTTTGCTTATCCAAATCCAGCGATTGCCAAAGGAAAATCACTTCAAGAATTGGCAACCATTCAACCACTCGGACCAGAGCACGCTTGGATAAAAGAGCAGGTGGACTTGGTTAAAAAAATCAAGCAAGAGTTTACAGAAGATATCGTTGCGATTTACAATATTTTTGCTCCTGTGACCTATCTCAAGTGGCTACTGGGGGAAGTATCTGGTGGGGATGACCTCATTGCGGACTTTCTGGTGGAAGACCCTGAAGCCCTCAAGAAGGTGTTGGATGTGATTGCAGAGGATATTGCGAGTCTCAGCCGAGCTGTTATCGAAGAGGCTGGTGCTGATGGAATCTACCTCAGCGTGCAGAGTATCCAAGATCAACGAGTGTCGGCAGCAGAGTATCAAGCCGTCATTGCACCTAGCGAGATAACGGTTCTGGAAGCAGCTAGTGCTGTTGGTGGTGTCACGGTTCTTCATATCTGTGGCTACGAGGGAGCACGAAATGATATTCACCTTTTTGCAGACTATCCAGCCCAAGTCTTTAACTGGGCTGTAGGACCAGAGGGAATCACTCTCAAGGAAGGTCGTGAGATTTTCAAGGGACATACGGTTCTTGGAGGATTTGAAAATGGTAAGACAGGCTTGCTGTATACTGGTAGCAAGGATGCCATTCAGGCTGAAGCAAAGAAACTAGTTGCAGAAGCTGGGGAACAGGGCTTGGTACTTGGGGCAGATTGTACCATTCCAAGTGATATCGCAGTTGAACGTATCCAGTGGGTGAGAGAAGCGCTTGAAAACTAAAGGAGAAAAAGATGAGTAAAAAAGCATGGATTATCGGTGGTGTAGCAGTGGTTGTAGTAATTGGGGCAACGATTATCGGGAGAAGTTTAGCTGGTGCTCCAGCCAAGGATGGAGAAACGGCTTCGTCTGCTGAAGTTATAACCTTGAAGGTTGCCCATACACAAAACTATGTACCTTATGACTTTGTCAATGAAAAAGGGGAATCAGATGGTTATGAGGTAGCTGTTTTGAAGGCTGTTGATGAGAAGTTGGCAAACTATCAATTTGAATATACGGGCACCAGTGATGACGACCTCTTGATTGGTCTGGAATCAGGCAAGTATGACATCGGAACCAAGGGAGCTTGGTACACAGATGAACGAGCTAAAAAGTTTGTCATTCCATCTGAACCAGTCGGAGCGAGCATCATCGGATTTACTGTCAGAAAAGAAGATGAACAGAAATACAAAACCATTGATGACTTTGCTAAGAATAAAGGGAAATTGGTTCCCATCTCTCCACAGAATGCTCAATGGAATGTCATCACCAGCTACAATGAAAAACATCAGGATGCACCGATTGAGCTAACAGCAGCTGAATCCTTTAAAGTGGCAGATGCCTATGCCTGGGTCTTGGAAGGACGTTATGACGCCTTCTTTGATATCAAACTGTCCTTTGAAAAAGCAGTTACCGCAGAAGATGGCCCTTACCACCAATATGCGGATAAACTCAGCTGGTTCCCATACAAGGGCATTCCAACTTATCCCTTGATTCACCGTGATGAAAAGGGTGAGAAATTCGCTAAAGAATATGAAAAAGCAATCAAAGAGTTGAAGGAAGATGGAACGCTTGCTAAGTTATCTCAGCAATACTTTAAAGAAGATGTCTTTAGTTATGTAGACAAAGACTAGACCAGAAATTCCAAGACTAGAAAGGGTTTTGCATGGTTTCTTATGATTTTTCCAAGGTCTTTCAGTTTTTGCCAACCTTATGGCAGGCACTTCCTATGACCTTGTCCATTCTCTTTTTTACCACTCTTCTTGGGTCCCTTTTTGGAGGTCTCTTGGCCTGGGCACAAGTAGGAGAAGACAAGAGTTTTGCAGCGATTTCCAAAGGCTATATCTTTACCCTACGTTGTACACCGCCGATTGTCTTGCTTTTTCTAGTCTTTTATGGCTTGCCAGAATTTCTGAAATGGTGGCTTGGTTTGGATATCAACAACTGGTCTAAAACTATTTTTGTTCTCCTGACGATGATTCTCTTGTTTGCGGCTATTGTTGCCGAGGTTTTCAAGGCGGCCTATCAAGCTATTCCAAAGGGGCAGACAGAGGCCGGGCTTAGTATTGGTTTGACTCCAAGTCAGACTTTTTGGAGAATCATTTTTCCCCAAGCTTTTCAAGTTGCTCTTCCCAATATAACGACCGCTATACTCAATCTCATGCGAGATGCTGCCTTGGCCTATACGATTGGTTTCGTTGATGTTATGGGGGCGGGGAATCTCTTGATCAGTCGCAATTTAGGGAACTACTCGCTGGAAACCTATACGGCAGTTGCGCTTCTTTACTGGGGGATTGCCTTGGTTATTTCTAGTTTGAGTCGTTTGCTTGAGAAGTCTTTGGAAACAAAAGGGAGGTAAGAAATGGATATAGACTATATTGTAAAGACCTTTCTGGAGACCTTGAAGGGTGTGCCAATCACCTTGATTATCATGATTGTGGCTATGGTCCTAAGCTTTTTACCAGCTCTATTTTTAGCCTTGGGGCAGATTTACAAGGTTCGAGGGGTGAGGAGTTTTTCTCTGGTCTATCTGGCTTTTATCCGAGCGACTCCTCCGATTTTATTGATTCTCTTCTTTTATAGTTTGTTTCCAAGTTTGCTGAATCAATTTCTCAAAAGCATAGGAAGTGACTTTGATATTTTCAAGCTTGATCCTCTCTACTATGCCTTTATCATTTATAGTTTGATGACAGTCGGGAGTTTATCGGAGATTTTGCGTTCAGCGATCTTGACGGTGGACAAGGGACAACTAGAGGCGGCGCATGCGATTGGGCTGACTACGACCCAGGCCTATCTAAGGATTGTTTTTCCTCAAGCCTTGCGCTCAGCCTTGCCTAACTTGGCCAATCTGGTGATCAATATCGTCAAAGGGACCTCCCTAGTCTTTGTTATGACCATCAAGGATATCACCGCTATTGCTCGTGTAGAAGCGTCCTACGGTTACCAGTATTTTGAGTCTTATTTTGTAATCTTTTTGCAGTATATTTTGATCTGTGGTTTGATTCAGTGGGGCTTTTCTGTATTAGAAAAATGCTATGTGAAAAAAGAAAAGAGAGCGAAAGCATCTAGCGCGCGTTTTGTATAGGAGGACAGGATGTTACAAGTAGAACATATCGCAAAAACATTTGGTGAGAGACAGGTCCTGGAGGATGTCAATCTCCAGGTCAACCAAGGGGATGTCGTCGTTATCTTAGGACCATCAGGTTCGGGGAAAACGACCTTTCTCCGTTGTCTCAACCACTTAGAAAAAGCTGACAGTGGCCGTTTGACCTTGGCAGGAAAAACTTATGACTTAGCCAAATTAAGCAAGAAAGACATTCTAGAAATTCGCCAAAAAACAGCCTTTGTTTTCCAACACTACAATCTCTTTGCAAACAAAACTGCTCTGGAAAATATTCTAGAAGGCCTAATCGTAGCTCGTAAAGTACCCAAGGAAGAAGCGCTCAAACGTGCAGAATCTGCCTTGGAAAAAGTTGGTTTACTGGCCTACAAAGACTACTACCCTTCTCAGCTATCTGGAGGGCAACAACAACGAATAGGAATTGCGCGTGCTATTGCCGTCAAACCCGAGGTCATTTTGCTAGATGAACCAACATCAGCACTAGACCCTGAGTTGGTTGGAGATGTTTTGGATGTTCTGAAACAGTTGGCGGGAGAAGGTGTGACCATGGTGGTCGTCACGCATGAGATGGGATTTGCTAGAGATGTCGCTAACCACGTTATTTTCATGGATGGAGGCCGTATCGTAGAGGAGAACAATCCCCACGATTTCTTTAGTCGTCCACAAGAAGAACGAACCAAGCAGTTCCTGGCTCGTATCTTATCAGACGCTAGCTATAGTGTAGAATATATGATTTGATAGCTAAGTGTATCATAAAAACAACACCCCATGACTAGAAGATTCTTCTAATCATAGGGTGTTTTTCTATAGGAGGGCTAGGTTATACTCTTCGAAAATCTCTTTAAACCTCGTCAGCTTCGCCTTATCTACAACCTCAAACCAGTGTTTTGAGCAGCCTGCGGCTAGCTTCCTAGTTTACCCTTTGATTTTCATTGAGTGTTATTTCTTTTTCTTGTTCTTTATCAACCATCCAAGTCCGAGAAAGGCAAGGATGCTGAATCCAGCAAGGGCAAGGAGGGATTTGCTCTCAGTTCCTGTGTTTGGAAGGAGGTTCTGAGAGTGAGCCTCTGTAGCAGTTTCTTGAGTTTCAGGATTGGCTGCTAGGTTTTGAGCTTGACCTTGTTCTGGTTCGACTTCCAAGCTAGAAAGGTCAAATTCTGGTTTTTCTTCCACAGCTGGAGCGACAATGGCACCACCTTGAGACAAGCGGAGAACGACAGCAGTGAGAGCGTTCAATTTCAAGCCTTTTTCAGTCCATTCGAGACCTTGAGGGTTAGCAATTCCTACTGGTCCTGCTTGGTTTTCATCTGCGAGAACTTCGGCCTTTCTCAAGTGAGCAAAGGCAGTTCCTAGAGTAAATTCACGAGCCTTATCATCCGCATTGACAAAGACAGCGTAGACATCACCATTTGGAGCGGTGATTTGGTAGCCGATGGTCACATCTTCTTTTTCAACGCCATTTTGTCCTGGAACAGTAATGAGGTGGACGCGCTCTTTGATGTCTTGCAGACTCTTGAGTCGGAAGGCATCTGTCGATTGACGAAGGGCGATCAATCCTTTCATGTAGTTACGGCTCTTGACATTTTCAGGATATGCTTTGCCATCTGTTGCCTTGGTCCAATCAAACTTGTTGACAGCATCACTAGAGTCGTAAGAGTCATGGATAAAGTAAGGATAGACAAATGGCTTGCCGTCCTTGTCACGCAACAAGTGAGACTTGTTTGGAACCTTATCTTCAGGAACAGGAGTCTTATAGGCTGGATCAAGGAATTGTTTGGTACGTCCATATTCCTGCCCAGAGTGGATAAACGGAGTTCCTTGAGCAGTCAAGACCATGAGGTTTCCAAGTCGCAAACGACGATGGATTTCAGCATAGTTCTCAGCCTTGCTTGGATCTTTTTTGATAGACTGGGCAATGATGTCAAAGAGGGTCAAGTTATCATGGGCTGCGATATACTGGATAACATCTCCAGGGCTGTCTGCTTCAAAGTTGGTTGGTTGGGCAATGAGATTTTTAAAGATGGTATTGATATCGCGTTTGCCACCTGTGATAAAGGCAGGTTGGCCTTCGTTTGGATAGCCAGACTTGAGGTTGTTGCGGATGTCGTCTGAAAAGACAGCGACAGTATCCGTTTTCTTCATCCAAGACTGGTCAGCAGGTTGTACAGGCGTATTTTCATCGCCTGTATAGGTTCTCCAGCCTTCACCTAGCATGATAAGATTTGGATTGAGGGCGCGTGCAGCCTTGTAAGCTTCTTCGATAGAAGCCGCATCGTGGTCACCCATCATATCGAAGCGGAAACCATCCACTTTGTAGGTTTCAACCAGATACTTGATAGAGTCTACCAAGACACGTTTAGACATGTAGTGGGTAGTTCCCAAACGGCCGCCTCCGAAGCTAGTACGTGGAGTTCCGTCTGCGTCCATAAAGTGATAGTAGTTTGGCTCAATATCTTCAAAAATATCAACGTTGGCAGTATGGTTGTAGACCACGTCCAGGATAGCCCCCATGCCACGTTTGTGGATTTCGTTGATGAGATTTTTGAATTCTGCGATACGTTTTTCTGGATCCTTAGGATCGCTTGAGTACATACCAGTCAAGGAGAAGTAGTTTTGAGGGTCATATCCCCAGTTGTAGTTGCTGTTGCTTGAAGCGTAGGCAGACAAACGTTCATGGTTTTTCAATTCATTGACAAAGTAGTAAGACAAGACTGGAAGGAGCTGGATGTGGGTCACACCCAAGTCTTTGAGATAGTCCAGTTTTTCGATAAAGGCTTCAAAGGTACCAAATGGCTTGGTCAAGTCTTTTGCGATGGCAGGATCCGAAGTGAAGTCACGTACATGAGCTTCATAGATAACGGCATCTTCACGTGATTTGAAGTTACGAATCTTTCCATAGGTCAAGTCTTGCGGACCTAACTTCGCTGGATCGACAAAGGCAGCTTTAGCGACCTTATGAGCGGCATCTGTTTTTGCTAGGTCACTGTTCCAAGCCGCTAATGATTTGGCATAAGGGTCAAGAACGAGGACAGTTTTACCTTGGCGCTCGATTTGGTAGTGGTAGTAGTAGCCAGTGTAGTTGCTGATACCGAGACCAGAGTTTGCATCCAGAGTTTGTTTCCAGGTTCCTTTTTCTCCTTTTTCAAGGGCGACAGTTCCAACTACTTTTTCAGGGTCTTTCTTGTCATAGACAACAACGGAAACCTTATCAGCACTTGGAGACCAGAGGGTGAGGTCAACACGCTTGCCATCTTCTTTTAGAGTTGCGCCGAGTGGACCATCGTAACTGTAGGATTCATCCTTGAGGCGCCAGCTTGAACGTGTGGTAAAGCGGTCTGAATTGTAGCTGACAGTGTAAGGGTGTTGAGTGTCAGAGAAGTCGCCGATATAGGTCACTTTTTTACCTGCCTCATCCACTTCCACGTCTGTGATAGTTACTTTATTCCCTTGGTAATCAGTGATGCTGGAGTGTTTGAGGATGTCGTCTTTCTTAGCTCCAACTAGGGTAGAAAAACTGCTTTCGATACGAGATTTAGCCACGTGTTGGGCACCAGTCATACGGATATCGTGAACGTAGTAGGGGTTGGTGTAGATGGTTTCGTCATCATCTTTGAGGAAAATCTGACTGTGATTTTTTAGATCAGTGAATTTATAATCTTCTTTTCTGATTTTCACATCATCGCCTTTCTTGCTTTCGTCTAGTAATAAAAATCCAAATTCTCTCGCAGCTTCATTGAGTGGGATATCAATGTAACGGCCATATTTTCCAGTTGCTGTAAAGTCAGTACCGTCAGGCCATTCTCCACTGCTTGGGTTTTTGACATCGCCCCAATACCAAAGAGATTTTTTGTCATAGTTGCCATCGGTGCGGTAGTAGTTGACACGGACTGTTCCCGCTGGCTGAGGACGGTAGTTGTATACCTTATAGTTTTCATCTAGCCAAGCCTCGTTCATTTTTGGAGAAAGGCGCTCTACCGAACGGTCCCCTGTCAGGTTATCCCCTTTAGTATTGTTGATGAGGAAGCTGACTTTCTTAGCTTGATCATTCTTAAGTTTGACATCGAGATAATAGCCATAGTCATCTTTCTTGGCATCCTTGAAGGACTTGGCTCCATTGGGCCAGTTTTCAGAAGGTTTTTCAACATCGTCCCAAGTCCAAAGGCCTTGAGAATCCTTGTTTTCCTCAGGGAGTTTTTTCACATGGATGCGGAAGTAGTTATCTTCGATTGGTTCTTCAGAACTAGTGTCTGCTTGTGGTTTTTGATCAGAATTTGGCGTCGAAGTGCTAGTATCTACTTTCTCTTCCTTGCTGTTGGGCTGGCTTGCAGTAGCATCTTCTGTTTTGGGTGTTTCTGGCGCTGTAGTAGTTTCCACAGCTGGAGCTTCTTTTTTAGAATCAAGGGAAGCGTTTGCATTCTTTTGTTCAGAAATAGGCATTTCCTTTTGAGTTTGACTCGTTTCAGTCTCATTAGGAGCCTGGGTCATGGCGCTGGTATTTTCCTGAGTTTGAGGCAGGTTTTCGTTGGCCGAAATAGTTGGCATTGCAGCAGAAAGCAGGATAATGCTGGCACCAATAAGGACAGAACCAGTTCCGTTCTTCAAGGAACGGATACCGTAAATCATTTTTTTCTCAGTTTGAGATGGGATCTTTTTCATCACAATTCTCCTTGTGTAGTTGTTCCCTATCAGTATAGCACGAGGTAAACATTAGTGCAAGCGTTTTCCTAAATTTTAAGAGAAAATATAATGCTTCATTCTCTTGAAATTTTAAAATAATATATAGGAAAAGATTGTTTAAAAAATAGTAAAAAAACCTTGAAAAATCTAGCTAAATAAGGTATAATATGAGTAATCATTTGTCGTAGGTTTTGTCTGAAATATTGTCCAGACAAGGCTCACAGCAGTTAAATCTTCTGGAAAAGTCAGATTTAGCTGCTCTTTTTGTGCTTTTTTTCAGGTTTTTGAGTGCTTGTAACAAAGATTTAAAGATTCTGAAAATTCGTCAAAGGGACACGGTGATAGGGGTTTTTAAAACCATATGACGATTAGAAAAGCCTGATTGACAAGGCTTGGAATTTATTTACAAAGGAGAATCATCTTGGCAGGACATGACGTTCAATACGGGAAACATCGTACCCGTCGTAGTTTTTCAAGAATCAAAGAAGTTCTTGACTTACCAAATTTGATTGAAATTCAAACGGATTCATTCAAAGATTTCCTAGATCACGGTCTTAAGGAAGTGTTTGAAGATGTATTGCCAATTTCAAACTTCACAGACACAATGGAGTTGGAATTTGTTGGATATGAAATCAAGGAACCCAAATACACGCTCGAAGAAGCTCGTATCCACGATGCTAGCTACTCAGCACCAATTTTTGTAACCTTCCGCTTGATCAATAAAGAAACAGGCGAAATCAAGACCCAAGAAGTCTTCTTTGGTGATTTCCCAATCATGACCGAAATGGGTACTTTCATCATCAACGGTGGTGAACGTATTATCGTTTCTCAGTTGGTCCGCTCACCAGGTGTTTACTTTAATGATAAAGTAGACAAGAACGGTAAAGTAGGCTACGGCTCAACTGTTATCCCTAACCGTGGAGCTTGGTTGGAACTTGAAAGCGACTCAAAAGACATCGCTTATACTCGTATCGACCGTACTCGTAAGATTCCATTTACGACCTTGGTTCGTGCACTTGGTTTCTCAGGTGATGATGAAATCTTTGATATCTTCGGTGACAGCGAATTGGTTCGCAATACTGTTGAAAAAGATATCCACAAGAATCCAATGGACTCTCGTACAGACGAAGCTTTGAAAGAAATTTATGAACGCCTTCGTCCAGGTGAGCCTAAGACTGCTGAAAGCTCACGTAGCTTGCTTGTGGCACGTTTCTTCGACCCACGCCGCTACGATTTGGCAGCAGTTGGTCGTTACAAGATCAATAAAAAACTCAACGTTAAAACACGCTTGCTCAACCAAACCATTGCGGAGCCATTGGTAGACCCTGAAACTGGTGAAATCTTGGTAGAAGCTGGTACCGTTATGACTCGTAGCGTGATCGAGAGTATCGAGCACCACTTGGATGGCGACTTGAACAAGATCGTTTATATTCCGAACGATGCAGCTGTTTTGACAGAACCAGTTGTCCTTCAAAAATTCAAGGTTGTTGCCCCAACGGATCCAGACCGTGTTGTAACCATCATCGGAAATGCCAATCCAGACGACAAGGTTCGTGTTGTAACTCCTGCGGATATCCTTGCAGAAATGAGCTACTTCCTTAACTTGGCAGAAGGTATCGGACGTGTGGATGATATCGACCACCTTGGAAACCGTCGTATCCGTGCAGTTGGTGAATTGCTTGCCAACCAAGTACGTCTAGGACTTTCTCGTATGGAACGTAATGTCCGTGAACGCATGTCTGTTCAGGACAATGAAGTTTTAACACCACAACAAATCATCAACATCCGTCCTGTAACAGCTGCAGTTAAAGAATTCTTTGGTTCATCACAGTTGTCACAGTTCATGGACCAACACAACCCGCTTTCTGAGTTGTCTCACAAACGCCGTTTGTCAGCCTTGGGACCTGGTGGTTTGACTCGTGACCGTGCTGGATATGAAGTTCGTGACGTGCACTACACTCACTATGGTCGTATGTGTCCAATCGAGACACCTGAAGGACCTAACATCGGTTTGATCAATAACTTGTCATCATATGGTCACTTGAACAAGTATGGATTTGTTCAAACACCATACCGTAAGGTTGATCGTGAAACAGGTGTAGTCACAAACGAAATTGTTTGGTTGACAGCCGATGAAGAAGATGAATTTACTGTAGCGCAGGCTAACTCTCGCCTCAACGAAGACGGTACTTTTGCTGAGAAGGTTGTCATGGGACGTCACCAAGGGGTCAACCAAGAGTATCCAGCAGAAGTGGTTGACTACATGGACGTGTCACCAAAACAGGTAGTTGCCGTTGCGACAGCATGTATTCCTTTCTTGGAAAACGATGACTCCAACCGAGCCCTCATGGGTGCCAACATGCAACGTCAGGCTGTGCCATTGATTAATCCAAAAGCACCTTACGTTGGTACTGGTATGGAATACCAAGCAGCTCATGATTCTGGAGCGGCTGTTATTGCTCAGTATGGAGGTAAAGTTACTTACGCAGATGCTGACAAGGTAGAAGTTCGTCGTGAAGATGGTTCACTAGATGTTTACCACATCCAAAAATTCCGTCGTTCAAACTCAGGTACTGCCTACAACCAACGCACTCTCGTTAAAGTTGGCGATGTTGTTGAAAAAGGCGATTTTATCGCTGACGGACCTTCTATGGAAAAAGGGGAAATGGCGCTTGGACAAAACCCAATCGTTGCCTACATGACTTGGGAAGGTTACAACTTCGAGGATGCCGTTATCATGAGCGAACGCTTGGTCAAAGACGATGTTTACACATCTGTCCACCTCGAAGAATATGAATCAGAAACGCGCGATACAAAGCTTGGACCTGAAGAAATTACTCGTGAAATTCCAAACGTTGGTGAAGATGCCCTTAAAGACCTTGACGAAATGGGTATTATCCGTATCGGTGCCGAGGTTAAAGAAGGGGACATCCTTGTAGGTAAAGTCACACCTAAGGGTGAGAAAGATCTCTCAGCTGAAGAACGTCTCTTGCACGCTATCTTCGGAGACAAGTCTCGTGAAGTGCGTGACACTTCTCTTCGTGTACCTCACGGTGCCGATGGTGTCGTTCGTGATGTTAAGATCTTTACGCGTGCAAATGGAGATGAGTTGCAATCAGGTGTTAACATGCTGGTTCGCGTCTACATCGCTCAAAAACGTAAGATCAAAGTCGGAGATAAGATGGCCGGACGTCACGGAAACAAAGGGGTTGTCTCTCGTATCGTTCCTGTAGAAGACATGCCTTACCTTCCAGACGGAACTCCAGTCGACATCATGTTGAACCCACTTGGGGTACCATCACGTATGAATATCGGTCAGGTTATGGAACTCCACCTTGGTATGGCAGCCCGTACTCTTGGTATCCACATCGCAACACCAGTCTTTGATGGAGCAAGTTCTGAAGACCTTTGGGACACTGTTAAAGAAGCAGGTATGGATAGCGATGCTAAGACAATCCTATACGATGGACGTACAGGTGAGCCGTTTGACAACCGTGTATCAGTTGGTGTCATGTACATGATCAAACTCCACCACATGGTTGATGATAAATTGCACGCGCGTTCAGTCGGACCATACTCAACCGTTACCCAACAACCACTTGGAGGTAAAGCTCAGTTTGGTGGACAACGCTTTGGTGAGATGGAAGTTTGGGCTCTTGAAGCCTACGGTGCGTCAAATGTTCTCCAAGAAATCTTGACTTACAAGTCTGACGATATCAACGGACGTTTGAAAGCTTATGAAGCTATTACAAAAGGAAAACCAATTCCAAAACCAGGTGTTCCAGAATCCTTCCGAGTTCTTGTCAAAGAATTGCAATCTCTTGGTCTTGACATGCGTGTCCTTGACGAAGATGACCAAGAAGTGGAACTTCGCGACTTGGATGAAGGAATGGACGAAGATGTCATCCACGTAGATGACCTTGAAAAAGCCCGCGAAAAAGCAGCCCAAGAGGCTAAAGCAGCCTTTGAAGCTGAAGAAGCTGAGAAAGCAACAAAAGCGGAAGCAACAGAAGAAGCTGCTGAACAAGAATAAGCAGTTCACTTAGAATAGAAAGGGAAGAAATAGTGGTTGATGTAAATCGTTTTAAAAGTATGCAAATCACCCTAGCTTCTCCAAGCAAAGTCCGTTCATGGTCTTATGGAGAAGTCAAAAAACCTGAAACAATCAATTACCGTACCTTGAAACCAGAACGTGAAGGACTCTTTGACGAAGTCATCTTTGGTCCAACAAAGGACTGGGAATGTGCTTGTGGTAAGTACAAACGCATTCGTTACAGAGGGATTGTTTGTGACCGCTGTGGGGTTGAAGTAACGCGTACGAAAGTTCGTCGTGAGCGTATGGGGCACATCGAGTTGAAGGCTCCTGTATCTCACATCTGGTACTTCAAGGGGATTCCAAGCCGTATGGGCTTGACCCTTGATATGAGTCCTCGTGCCCTCGAGGAAGTTATCTACTTTGCGGCTTATGTGGTGATTGATCCGAAGGATACACCACTTGAGCACAAGTCTATCATGACAGAGCGCGAATACCGTGAGCGCTTGCGTGAGTATGGTTATGGTTCATTCGTTGCCAAAATGGGTGCCGAAGCCATCCAAGACCTTTTGAAACAAGTAGATCTTGAAAAAGAAATTGCCGAACTCAAAGAAGAGTTGAAAACAGCTACTGGACAAAAACGTGTCAAAGCTATCCGTCGTTTGGATGTTTTGGATGCCTTTTACAAGTCTGGGAACAAACCTGAATGGATGATTCTCAATATCCTTCCGGTTATTCCACCAGACCTTCGTCCAATGTTGCAGTTGGATGGTGGCCGTTTTGCCTCATCTGACTTGAACGACCTTTACCGCCGTGTTATCAACCGTAACAACCGTTTGGCTCGTTTGCTTGAGTTGAACGCACCAGGTATCATCGTTCAAAATGAGAAGCGTATGCTTCAAGAAGCGGTTGACGCTTTGATTGACAACGGTCGTCGTGGTCGTCCAATCACAGGACCAGGTAGCCGTCCACTGAAATCATTGAGCCACATGCTTAAAGGGAAACAAGGGCGCTTCCGTCAAAACTTGCTCGGAAAACGTGTTGACTTCTCAGGACGTTCCGTTATCGCCGTTGGTCCAACTCTTAAGATGTACCAATGTGGTGTGCCACGTGAAATGGCGATTGAGCTCTTTAAACCATTTGTGATGCGTGAAATCGTTGCGCGCGACATCGTGCAGAACGTCAAAGCGGCTAAACGCTTGGTGGAACGCGGAGACGAACGTATCTGGGATATTCTTGAAGAAGTAATCAAAGAACACCCAGTACTTTTGAACCGCGCACCGACCCTTCACCGTTTGGGGATCCAAGCCTTCGAGCCAGTCTTGATTGATGGTAAGGCTCTTCGCTTGCACCCACTTGTCTGTGAAGCCTATAATGCCGACTTTGACGGGGACCAAATGGCCATCCACGTACCGCTTTCAGAAGAAGCTCAAGCAGAAGCTCGTATCTTGATGTTGGCTGCTGAGCATATCTTGAACCCGAAAGATGGTAAACCAGTTGTTACTCCATCTCAGGACATGGTTTTGGGTAACTACTACTTGACCATGGAAGAAGCTGGTCGTGAAGGGGAAGGAATGGTCTTCAAAGACCGTGACGAAGCGGTTATGGCTTACCGTAATGGTTATGTTCACCTCCACTCACGTGTTGGTATTGCAACAGACAGCCTTAACAAACCATGGACAGAAGAGCAAAAACACAAGGTCTTGCTGACAACAGTTGGTAAAATCCTCTTCAACGACATCATGCCAGAGGGTCTGCCTTACTTGCAAGAACCAACAAATGCCAACTTAACAGAAGGTGTTCCAGCTAAATACTTCTTGCCACTAGGTGGAGATATCAAGGAAGCTATCAGCAATCTTGAACTCAACCCTCCATTCAAGAAGAAAAATCTTGGAAATATCATCGCTGAAATCTTCAAACGTTTCCGTACGACAGAAACTTCTGCCCTACTTGACCGCATGAAGAACCTCGGATACCACCACTCAACTCTTGCAGGTTTGACAGTGGGTATTGCCGATATCCCAGTCGTTGAAGACAAGGCTGAAATCATCGAAGAATCACACAAACGTGTAGAACAAATCACCAAACAATTCCGTCGTGGTATGATCACAGACGACGAGCGCTACAACGCTGTTACAGCTGAATGGCGTGCAGCCCGTGAAAAATTGGAGAAACGTTTGGTTGCCAACCAAGATCCTAAGAACCCAATCGTTATGATGATGGACTCTGGAGCTCGTGGTAACATTTCAAACTTCTCACAGCTTGCCGGTATGCGTGGTCTGATGGCCGCTCCGAACGGACGTATCATGGAATTGCCAATCCTTTCAAACTTCCGCGAAGGTTTGTCAGTACTCGAAATGTTCTTCTCAACTCACGGTGCCCGTAAAGGTATGACCGATACGGCCCTTAAGACAGCCGACTCAGGTTACTTGACTCGTCGTTTGGTTGACGTTGCCCAAGATGTGATCATCCGTGAGGACGATTGTGGAACAGACCGTGGTCTCTTGATCCGCTCTATCGCAGAAGGAAAAGAGATGATCGAGTCTCTCGAAGAACGTCTCAATGGTCGTTATACTAAGAAAACTGTTAAACATCCAGAAACTGGTGCAGTGATCATCGGTCCAAATGAGTTGATTACGGAAGACAAGGCGCGTGAAATTGTCAATGCTGGTGTGGAAGAAGTGACTATCCGCTCTGTATTTACATGTAACACTCGTCATGGCGTCTGCCGTCACTGTTACGGTATCAACTTGGCGACTGGTGATGCGGTTGAAGTTGGTGAAGCAGTTGGTACAATCGCTGCCCAATCTATCGGGGAACCTGGTACACAGCTTACAATGCGTACCTTCCACACGGGTGGGGTTGCCTCAAATACCGATATCACTCAGGGTCTTCCTCGTGTCCAAGAAATCTTTGAAGCCCGCAATCCTAAAGGGGAAGCGGTCATCACAGAGGTCAAAGGACAAGTTACAGCTATCGAAGAAGACGCGTCAACTCGTACCAAGAAAGTCTTTGTTAAGGGTGAAACTGGCGAAGGTGAGTACGTGGTTCCATTTACAGCACGTATGCGTGTCGAAGTTGGAGACCAAGTCTCTCGCGGTGCAGCATTGACAGAAGGTTCTATCCAACCAAAACGTCTCCTTGCTGTTCGTGATGTCTTGTCAGTTGAAACCTACCTCCTCGGTGAAGTACAAAAAGTTTACCGTAGCCAAGGGGTAGAAATCGGTGACAAACACATCGAGGTAATGGTTCGTCAAATGATCCGTAAAGTTCGTGTCATGGATCCAGGTGACACAGATCTTCTTATGGGTACTCTCATGGACATCAACGACTTTACAGATGCCAACAAGGATGTTCTTATCGCAGGTGGAGTTCCAGCGACTGGTCGTCCAGTTCTTATGGGAATCACCAAAGCCTCACTTGAAACAAATAGTTTCTTGTCAGCGGCTTCCTTCCAGGAAACAACTCGTGTCCTTACAGATGCAGCCATCCGTGGTAAGAAAGATCATCTCCTTGGACTCAAGGAGAATGTTATCATCGGTAAGATCATCCCAGCTGGTACTGGTATGGCTCGCTACCGTAACCTTGAACCACAAGCTATCAATGAAGCAGAATATCTGACTCCAGAACAAGAAGAGGCAGAACTTGCTCCTGTAGAGGAAGTTGTGGAAATCCAAGTTGAAGAAACAGTAGAATAAAAGCAAACAAGAGAACCTTTGGGTTCTCTTTGCTTTATTTCAGAAAATTTTCCAACTTTTTCATAAAGTATGGTAGAATAGAAGAACTAAAATGCCAAGGAGGTGTCCATATGGAACAAACATTCTTTATCATTAAGCCAGATGGTGTGAAAAGAGGGCTGGTCGGCGAAATTCTGCAAAGAATGGAACAACGAGGTTTCAAACTCGAAAAATTAGAGCTACGCTCAACAGTTTCAGAAGCTTTGATTGACCAACACTATCAAGACTTGGTTGAAAAAAGTTTTTATCCTCCTATCCGTCAGTTTATGACCTCAGGACCAGTAGTGGTGGGCATTCTATCAGGTCCGAAAGTGATTGAAACTTGGCGGACCATGATGGGTGCTACTCGTCCAGAAGAAGCTCTGCCAGGAACTATCCGAGGAGATTTTGCCAAGGCTGCAGGAGACAATCAAGCCATTCAAAATGTAGTTCATGGCTCCGATTCTGAAGCTTCTGCAAAACGTGAAATTGCTCTCTGGTTTAAGGATTAGACTGGTAAAAGAACAGCTCTGTGCACAACAGAGCTGTTTTTTGGTCAGTTGAGCACAAAAAATGGACACTTGAGGCGGAAACAATCATTTCAAACTCCTCACAAGGTATAATCCCATATAGGGAGGGAAAAGAAATGGTAAAATCAATTCGCCTATTGTTGTTGATTGCAGTCATCCAGATTAGTTTTAGTAGTTGTCTATTATGGAAAGAATCCTTTTTATCTTTAAAACAGACCAATGCTTATTTTTTGATTTTGATAGTAGGAATTTCTGTTCTTTGTGCTGGGATAAATTATTTCCATACAGCAGACCAGTCTAGACATAGTATTTTACATGTTCAAAAGAAAGTGAGTCTGGTTTATTGCCTCCTTTTAGTAGTCAATCTTCTGGCAACCTGTCTGGTTCTCTCAGAAAGCATCCAGACCACTAGCAAATTGCAGCAGGAATTGGTTGACCTCTTTTTACCCTCCTTCTTTTTCTTGCTAGGAGTAGATCTATTGATTTTCTTACCTTTTGATAAAATTTTCCGCGATATAGAAAATCACCTAAATAAAAAGAAAACAGTCGTCATTTCCGTTCTAGCCACGTTGGTTTTCTTGAGGAATCCTTTAGTGATTTCCTCGATTCTCCTTTATATCAGTGTTGGTTTTCTATGCGCACGTTTCCTTTTTCCAAAATGTATTCAAAGGGAAATCTCCTTTTATGGACACCTGATTCGGGATATCCTGTTTGTTTTTTCAATAGTTGTATTCTTTTAAGTGGAGGAGAATCTTTCGAAATTGTTATAGTAAGTCCATAAAGAAAATTCACACAAAAGAAAACTTTTTGGTATAATAGTAGCATGCACACAAAAAATGAAGAAGAGCTTCTAGCTCTCGGAGAAAGATTAGGTCATTTGCTTCAAAAAGACGATGTTCTGATCTTGACTGGAGAGTTGGGTGCGGGTAAAACAACCTTTACAAAGGGCCTTGCTAAGGGCTTGGATATCCGTCAAATGATTAAAAGTCCAACCTATACCATTGTCAGAGAGTACGAAGGGCGTTTGCCACTTTACCACTTGGATGTCTACCGTATCGAAGGTGATGCTGATTCTATTGACTTGGATGAGTTTCTCTTCGGTGGTGGTGTGACTGTTATTGAGTGGGGGCATCTTTTGGGTGAAGATTTACCAGATTCTTACTTGGAGTTGGAAATTTTGAAAGAAGCTGAGGGTCGTTGTCTTCATTTTACAGCTCATGGCTCTCGGGCTGAACAACTCATCAAGGAGCTTCAAGATGGAGTATGAGTTGTGTATTCGTGAGGCAGAGATTTCAGATGCTACAGCCTTAATTGCATTTTTAGATTGTGTCGGTCAAGAGACAGATTTTACTAGCTTGGATGAAAATGGTATCATGATGACAGATTCTGAAATGGCTCTTTTTATCGAAAAACAAGCTGCATCAGAGAATCAAATTACTCTCCTCGCCTTACTGAATGATGAGATTGCAGGAGTCTTAAATATCACAGCAGACCAACATTTAAGAGTTCGACATATCGGTGATGTTTTTCTAGCAGTTCGAAAGAAATTCTGGAACCAAGGCTTGGCGACTATACTTCTAGAAGAAGGCATCGAGTGGGCTAAATCCAGTGGTGTCTTGTGCCGTTTGCAACTCAGTGTACAAAAACGAAACGAGGCTGCGATCCACCTCTATTCAAAAATGGGATTCATCACAGAAGGCTTACAAGAAAGAGGAGCCTATTTAGCAGAAGGGATATTTTTAGATGTTTGTCTTATGGGCAAGCTGATAAATGAATAACGAGATGATTAAAAAATTAATTGGAATGGTGCTAGGTTTCCTAGCAGTAACAGTTTTAGGTGTAGCGGTTTATGGCTATACCATCTACCAACAGGGAACAGAAACCCTAAGTAAAAAGACTTACAAAAAAATCGGGGAAGAAACCAATGTTATCGAAGCGACGGAGCCTCTGACTATCCTCTTGATGGGGGTAGATACGGGAAATGTGGAACGTACAGACCCGTGGGCGGGAAATAGTGATTCCATGATTCTCCTGACGGTTAATCCCAAAACAAAGAAAACCACAATGATGAGTTTGGAACGGGATATTTTGACCAAGATTGAGACTGGAAACGGTCAAGTTCAGGAAGCCAAACTCAATGCGGCCTATGCTAATGGTGGTGCAGAACTTGCAATTTCTACTATTCAAAAGATGATGAATATCCACATTGACCGCTATGTGATGGTTAACATGCAGGGGCTTCAACAATTGGTGGATGCAGTTGGTGGGATCACCGTCAACAATACACTTGGTTTCCCAATTTCGATTGCTGACCAAGAGGAGTTTAATAAGATTTCCATCGGTGTTGGAGAACAAACCTTGAATGGTGAGGAAGCTCTGGTGTATTCACGGATGCGTTACCAAGACCCAGAAGGAGACTATGGTCGTCAAAAACGTCAACGTGAAGTCATTCAAAAAATCGTTGAGAAGGTTTTGAGCCTAAACAGTGTGAGCCATTATCAAGGTATCCTCAAAGCTTTGAGTGATAACATGCAGACCAATGTGGACTTGTCAGCTAAAAGCATTCCACAATTGCTCGGCTATCAAGATTCTTTCAAGAATATCGAAACGCATCAATTGCGTGGGGAAGATGCTGAGCTACAGGGAATTTCTTATCAGATTGTCACTTCAGAACATATGCTCGAGATGCAAAATCTCTTGCGTAGTTCGCTAGGTAAAGAGCCAGTGACAGAATTGGAAACCAATGCGGTACTGTACGAAACAGCCTTTGGTCGGACAGCTCCTTCAACCAGTACGAACGCTTCAAACGAAGAAGCAGAATAAGAAAAGAATCAAATCGTGGGAAATTTCCTGCGATTTTTTCAAAAAAATTCGAATAGATAAGTAGGAGGAAACATGAAAGCAGAAATTATTGCTGTCGGAACAGAAATTTTAACAGGGCAGATTGTCAATACCAATGCTCAGTTTTTATCAGAGAAACTAGCCGAAATCGGGGTAGATGTCTATTTCCAAACTGCTGTTGGAGATAATGAAGCTCGTCTTTTGTCCTTGCTGGAGATTGCGAGCCAACGTAGTAATCTTGTGATTTTGACAGGGGGCTTGGGACCAACTGAGGATGATTTGACCAAACAAACCCTGGCAAAATTTTTAGGAAAAGATCTAGTGTTTGACCCTCAAGCGCAAGAGAAACTGGATATTTTCTTTGCTCATAGACCTGACTATGCTCGGACACCGAATAATGAGCGCCAAGCCCAAATTGTAGAAGGGGCGACTCCACTGCCAAATGAGACAGGTTTAGCAGTAGGAGGGGTGTCGGAAGTGGATGGCGTGACCTACGTGGTCCTCCCGGGACCACCTAGTGAATTGAAACCTATGGTCTTAAATCAACTCTTACCTAAGTTAATGACTGGTACCAAGTTATACTCACGTGTGCTCCGTTTCTTTGGAATTGGGGAGAGTCAGTTGGTGACCATTTTGGCGGATTTGATTGACCATCAAACCGATCCGACTTTGGCGCCGTATGCCAAAACAGGAGAAGTGACCTTGCGCTTGTCTACAAAAGCAGTTAGTCAAGAAAAGGCTGATCAAGCGCTGGATATCTTAGAAAATCAAATCTTGAGTCGCCAAACTTTCGAGGGAATTTCTTTACGAGACATCTGTTACGGATATGGGGAAGAAACCAGCCTCGCAAGTGTCGTTGTAGAAGAGCTAAAGAAGAGACAGAAAAGCATTACTGCGGCAGAAAGCTTGACGGCAGGTCTCTTTCAAGCGACATTAGCAGACTTTTCGGGCGTTTCAGCAATCTTTAATGGCGGTTTTGTCACTTACAGCCTAGAAGAAAAGTCCAAGATGTTGGATATTTCCGAGCAAGAGCTAAAAGAACACGGGGTTGTTTCTGAGTTTACGGCTCGAAAAATGGCAGAGCAGGCACGGATCAAGACTCAGTCTGATTATGGAGTCAGTCTGACAGGTGTAGCTGGGCCAGATAGCCTAGAGGGTCATCCAGCTGGTACAGTTTTTATTGGACTGGCACATGCCAAAGGGACAGAGGTGATCAAGGCTAATATCGCAGGACGGAGTCGAGCAGATGTCCGACATATTGCGGTCATGCATGCCTTTAACCTAGTTCGCAAGGCTTTATTAAGTGACTAAATTTTGGTATAATGAAAGATAGGTCTAAGGACCAGTAGAATATAGGAGAACAAAATGGCGAAAAAACCAACAAAAAAATTAGATGAAATTGGGAAAAAATTTGGAGCAGACCGTGAAAAAGCATTGAACGATGCTCTTAAATTGATCGAAAAAGACTTTGGTAAAGGCTCAATCATGCGCTTGGGTGAGCGCGCGGAGCAAAAAGTTCAAGTGATGAGCTCAGGCTCATTGGCTCTGGACATTGCTCTTGGTTCAGGTGGTTATCCTAAAGGACGTATCATCGAAATCTATGGACCAGAATCATCTGGTAAGACAACGGTTGCCCTTCACGCTGTTGCGCAAGCACAGAAAGAAGGTGGTATTGCAGCCTTTATCGATGCGGAACATGCTCTTGACCCAGCCTATGCTGCAGCCCTTGGTGTGAACATTGACGAATTGCTCTTGTCACAACCAGACTCAGGAGAGCAAGGTCTTGAAATTGCTGGAAAATTGATTGACTCAGGTGCAGTTGACCTTGTCGTTATCGACTCGGTTGCGGCCCTTGTACCTCGTGCGGAAATTGATGGGGATATTGGAGATAGTCACGTTGGTTTGCAAGCTCGTATGATGAGCCAGGCCATGCGTAAACTTGGTGCTTCTATCAATAAAACCAAAACAATTGCCATCTTTATCAACCAATTGCGTGAAAAAGTTGGAGTCATGTTTGGAAATCCAGAAACAACACCTGGTGGACGTGCTTTGAAATTCTACGCTTCAGTCCGTTTGGATGTTCGTGGAAGCACACAAATCAAGGGAACTGGTGATCAAAAAGATACCAATGTCGGTAAGGAAACCAAGATCAAGGTCGTGAAAAACAAGGTAGCTCCACCATTTAAGGAAGCCTTTGTTGAAATCATGTACGGAGAAGGAATTTCTAAGACTGGTGAGCTCTTGAAGATTGCAAGTGATCTCGATATCATCCAAAAAGCGGGAGCATGGTACTCTTACAAGGGTGAAAAAATCGGACAAGGATCTGAAAATGCTAAGAAATACTTGGCGGATCACCCAGAAATCTTTGATGCCATTGACCACCAAGTCCGTGTTCAATATGGTTTGATTGAAGATGAAGAAAGAACAACTCCTACCTCTGTTGCAGAAGATTTAGCACCTAACCAAGAAGTAACACTTGACCTAGGCGACGGACTCGAAATCGAAATTGAAGATTAAAAATAAAAGCGGAGAAGTCTTTCTCTGCTTTTTATGTTTAAATATTAAGTCTCCATAAGCTTCAAAAGCGTAATAAAAGAGTATTTAATCAAAAAAATTAAATCATTCTATAAAAAGGAGACTACTATAATGGAAAAACGCCTTGTTCGAAACGTACAAGACAAAAAGATTGCTGGTGTTTGTGCTGGTATCGGTGACTACTTTAACATGGACCACACACTTGTTCGTGCACTTTGGATTATCTTCACCCTACTTGGTGGTTCTGGAATCTTAGCTTATGCTATTCTCTACTTCCTTCTTCCGGAAGGCAATGCAGAAGCTTAAGCCATAGAGAGAATAAAAGTTTATTCTGATCAGTTGAAAATAAAAAATGCATGTAATCGTAGATTACATGCATTTTTATATGTAGCTTCTATCGAAAAAGAGAGGTTCTTCACTGGATGGATAAGTCCTGTTTAATGGTCACTAAAACGACGATACTCTATATGAAAGTCAAAATAATGTTCATTCTGTAGCTTTTGGAAGATGTCGCGATAGGCTTCTTCGTCAAAATAGTCGCCACGGTAGAGAATTTCAAAACTCAAACCTTCGTACTCTAGAAAAGCATTGGCTGTTTTGAAACCATTTTGGCGGTAGAAGTCCATGCGTGCCTTTCTCTGCTCCAAGTTATCGCATTCTTCGTCCAATCGCTCGACTTCCAATAACATGGTTCGCTGGTAAAAATCAGTCAGCTTTTCGATGATTTCCTTTCCATATCCGTGGCTTCTCAAGTGGGGCATGATGGCAAAAAAGCTGATATAAAAAGCTTTTTGATTGGAGATGGCAAAAGCAAAGCCGACAAACTCTTCTTGGTTATAAAAGGCAAAAAAGTGAGCGTCTTCTCGGTCCTGATAGCGCAAGAACTCGGATAGAGGGACTCGTTCTTCCTTGGGGAAAGCTTCCTTGTTTAGCTTTTCAACCTTATCCAGATCGGGAAATGCATCGGTTATTAATTGACTGGTCAAATTCATAAATGACCTCCTTTTCTTGATTATAGCAAATTGTCTCTCTGTAAGCAATTGATTGCAAACTTAGTGATAGAGCCTTGTCGCTCCTTTAGAAAGCTGATATAATAGCTTTATGAATAAGAAACGATCCGTGGACTTGATACATGGTCCTATTCTTCCTGCGCTGTTAAGCTTTGCCTTTCCAATCTTGCTGTCAAATATTTTCCAACAGCTCTATAATACAGCTGACGTCTTGATTGTTGGACGATTTCTTGGTCAAGATTCCTTGGCAGCAGTAGGGGCGACAACTGCCATTTTTGACTTGATTATAGGCTTTACGCTTGGTGTTGGCAATGGCATGGGGATCGTCATTGCCCGCTATTATGGGGCTCGGAATTTTACAAAGATCAAGGAAGCAGTGGCAGCTACCTGGATTTTAGGTGCTCTTTTGAGCATTGTGGTCATGCTGATGGGATTTGTCGGTCTGTATCCACTCTTGCAATATTTAGATACTCCTGCAGAAATCCTTCCTCAGTCCTATCAATATATTTCTATGATTGTGACCTGTGTAGGCGTCAGCTTTGCCTATAATCTCTTTGCAGGTTTGTTGCGGTCCATTGGAGACAGTCTAGCAGCTCTTGGATTTCTGATTTTTTCTGCCTTGGTCAATGTGGTTCTGGATCTCTATTTCATTACGCAACTGCATCTGGGAGTTCAATCTGCGGGGCTTGCTACCATCATCTCGCAAGGCTTATCAGCTGTTCTCTGCTTTTATTATATCCGTAAGAGTGTTCCAGAACTGCTTCCTCAACTCAAGCATTTTAAATGGGACAAGGCCTTGTACGCGGATCTTTTAGAGCAAGGTTTGGCTATGGGTTTGATGAGTTCCATTGTGTCTATCGGTAGTGTGATTTTACAATCTTCGGTCAATACTTTTGGAGCTGTGATTATTAGTGCCCAAACAGCAGCTCGACGCATTATGGCTTTTGCTCTCCTTCCGATGACGGCTATTTCTTCTGCTATGACGACCTTTGCCTCTCAAAATCTCGGGGCCAAGCGACCAGACCGCATTGTTCAAGGTCTTCGAATTGGCAGTCGCCTGAGCATGTCCTGGGCAGGTTTTATTTGTATTTTCCTCTTTTTTGCCAGTCCTAGCTTGGTTTCCTTCTTGGCCAGTTCGACGGATGGATACTTGGTAGAAAATGGTAGCCTCTACCTGCAAATCAGTTCAGTCTTTTATCCGATTTTGAGCCTTTTGCTGATTTATCGCAATTGCTTGCAGGGATTGGGGCAGAAAGTCCTTCCTCTAGTTTCCAGCTTTATAGAACTAATCGGGAAGATCGTTTTTGTGGTCTTGATTATCCCTTGGGCAGGGTATAGGGGAGTTATTCTCTGCGAACCCCTTATCTGGGTTGCCATGACTACCCAACTGTACTTTTCACTTTTCCGCCATCCCCTGATAAAAGAAGGCAAGGCAATCTTGGCAACAAAAGGACAATCCTAGCTGGATTTGCTGAATAAAATCCATTTCCTCTAGTGAAAATCGAAAAAACTTGTGTTATAATAAGAAAGATTAAAATGTGAAAAAAGGAGATTCCTAATGGGACGTAAATGGGCCAATATCGTAGCCAAGAAAACGGCTAAAGATGGAGCTAACTCTAAAGTATATGCAAAATTTGGTGTAGAAATCTATGTAGCAGCTAAAAAAGGGGATCCAGACCCAGAATCAAACACTGCTTTGAAATTCGTTATTGACCGTGCGAAACAAGCCCAAGTGCCAAAACACGTTATCGATAAAGCGATTGATAAAGCCAAAGGAAACACAGACGAAACCTTTACAGAAGGACGTTACGAAGGTTTTGGACCAAATGGTTCTATGCTGATCGTTGATACTTTGACTTCTAACGTCAACCGTACAGCGGCTAATGTCCGTGCAGCCTTTGGTAAAAACGGCGGAAACATGGGTGCTTCAGGTTCGGTTTCATACCTCTTTGATAACAAGGGTGTGATCGTATTTGCAGGTGAGGACGCTGATGCAGTCTTTGAGCAATTGCTAGAAGCAGATGTGGATGTGGACGATGTAGAAGCAGAAGAAGGAACAATCACTGTTTACACAGCTCCAACAGACCTTCACAAGGCTATCGTTGCCCTTCGTGAGTCTGGGATTGAAGAATTCCAAGTGACTGAATTGGAAATGATTCCTCAGTCAGAAGTGGAATTGTCAGGCGAAGACCTTGAAACCTTTGAAAAACTTTACAGCGTTCTTGAAGACGACGAAGACGTACAAAAGATTTATACGAACGTAGATGGTTTCTAATTGAAAAACGAACAGTTTTACTAGCTGTTCGTTTTTTTTGATATTTGAACTTAAACTCTGGTTTCAGAGTCGTTTTGTTGCTTGCTTTTTTCTAAACCTAGACCGACTGCATGTTTTTGAACGAGCAAGAGCTGTCCATTGTCCTGTTTTGCAAAAGTTAAGGTAACAGTCTTGATCTTGTCTCCAATGGAGATATAGGTGATTTTTCTCGTATCGTACCCTCCGATAGTGGAGTCAAACTCGGAGTCTGGTAGTCCGTGTTTTTTGATAATATCCTTGTAGTTGGTACCACCTTTTCCTTTGTTGTCAAGGTCACCTTCGATTAAGGCGTCGAACTGTTCTTGGGTCCAGGTGAAGTTATCGTCTTCTTCCTCCTCTGGGATGGAATAGGCGCTATCATCTGTCAAGTCGCTTTCTTCTTCGCGTTCCATTGAGGCACTCGCCTCGCTGTAGGAACGGTTAAACTCCCTGACAAACTCTTTGTAGACATTAGCGTACAGTACCTGGGTCGTAAAGAAAAGTACAATAGAAGCAATTGACAGAGCTGTTCCAATAATGGCCATTGTTTTCCGTTTTTTGAGGTTGACGATAAGGCCGATAATCCCCAAGATAAATGCGACGATGGCGATGAAAAATGATAGATAGTTAATAAATGGAATCCAGGACCCTAAAAGTGCGATGGCTCCAAAAATGGTTGCCAAGATTCCTAAAACTCTTTGTTCTTCTGGTTTCATTTGAACGTTTTCTCCCTTCATCGAGTGAATGGATTTCTATCCACAGTAGTTAGTGCTTATTATAGAAAAAATATTGCCTAATGTCAATTTAAACTAAAATAGTTCTCTAGGAAACTTTTTTCTTGACATCTTTTCTGAAAATGATAAAATAGTTCTCATGGAAACTTATATAGTTCTTGTGAGAACTATATTTATCGTAAGAAAGGAGCAATCATGGACAAGCCGATGTTAATGTTCAAACGTTTTGGACACCAGGTTCATCTGATGGTACAGAAAGAAGCTAAGCGATGTGGCATTGAATTTATGGGTGGACCGCAAGGGCAGGTTCTGCGTTTTTTAGATCATTGTGAACAAAAAGAGGAACTGGTCTTGATTAAGGATATCGAACAGGAACTCAATATTACTAAATCTGTGGCGAGTAATCTAGTCAAGCGCATGGTGCAAAATGGTTTGGTTGAGCTAGAGGCGAGCCCGAGTGATAAGCGGGCAAAATTTGTTCGCCTGACGGAGAAATCGCGTTCGCAGATGCAAAAAGTTAAGGCATTTTTTGATCGGATCGATCAGAGTCTGCTAGAGGGTGTTTCAAAGTCAGACTTGGCAATCTTTGAAAAGGTACTCGGGCAATTGCAAGAAAATGTTGAGAAGATAGGAGGAGAGAATGAAGAAACTCGCTAAACGTATTACAGGAAAAGAGTGGGGAATGATCGTCCTTACGATTCTGTTTACTTGTTTCTCGGTCTATCTCGAGTTAGAGGTGCCGACTTACATTTCGCAAATTACAGAATTACTGGGAATGTCTGGAACGCAGTTGGGTGAACTCTGGTCACCAGCTGCGAAGATGATTGGTTTGTCTTTATTGGCTTTCTTTTCATCTGTTATGGTTGGTTTCTTTGCTGCTCGCGTTGCAGCGTCTTACACAACTCATTTACGAAGCGATATTTTTAATCGTGTTCTAGATTTCTCGCAGACAGAGATCAAACGTTTTTCAATCCCAAGTCTTTTGACTCGGACGACTAATGATATCACACAGGTTCAGATGCTCTTTACCATGGGCTTGCAAGTGGTTACTCGTGGGCCAATTATGGCTATCTGGGCCATTGGAAAAATCCTTGGGAAATCGGAATACTGGCTCTGGGCAGTCGTTGTGGCTGTTATTGTCAATGTTTTAATGACCACTGTTCTCATGACTCTGGCCTTTCCAAAACAATCGGTCATCCAAAAATTGACAGATAAACTCAATAGCATCACTCGTGAAAGTTTGACTGGGATTCGAGTTGTTCGTGCATACAATGCGGAAGATTATCAAGATAAGAAATTTGAAGCAGCCAACGATGAGGTAACACGTCTCAATCTCTTTGTCAATCGATTGATGGCGATTATGAACCCGATTATGATGGCGATTTCCAGTGGATTGAGTTTAGCCATTTACTGGATTGGTGCCTATATCATCAACGATGCTAGTTTGACCGACCGTTTGTCACTCTTTAGTGATATGGTGGTCTTCATGTCTTATGCCATGCAGGTCGTGATGGGATTCCTACTCATGGGGGCACTCTTTATCGTTCTTCCTCGTACCTTGGTTTCTGCAGGACGTATCAACCAAGTTTTGGATTTGCATCCTTCTATTGAGAATCCGAGTCAAGCACAGACTGCAGATTCATCAGTTCAAGGACAAGTAGAATTCCGTGATGTGACTTTCCGCTACTCTAAAAACTCAGAAGCAGTTGTGGAACATGTTACTTTTAAAGCCGAAGCAGGTCAAACAGTTGCCTTTATCGGATCAACTGGATCTGGGAAATCTACTCTAGTCAACCTAATACCTCGTTTTTATGATGTTTCAGCTGGTCAAATCCTAGTAGATGGTGTCAATGTGCAAGATTACAACTTGGAAGAGCTGCGTAATAAGGTCGGCTATATTCCACAAAAAGCTGTGCTCTTTTCTGGAGATGTTAAGGGAAACATGGACTTTGGTAAGAGTCAAGAAAGTCCTCTCAGTGAACCTGCCATGTGGCAAGCTTTGGAATTGGCTCAATCTAAGAACTTTATCGAGGATAAGGAAGCAGGTCTGGCCTCTGAAGTAGCCCAAGGTGGGACCAACTTCTCAGGTGGTCAAAGACAACGCTTGGCTATCGCCCGCGCCTTGGCTCGTAAACCAGAGATTCTTATCTTTGATGACTCTTTCTCAGCCTTGGACTACAAGACAGATCGGATCTTGCGCCAAGAACTTGCTCAAAAAACACAATCCATGACCAAACTCACCGTAGCACAACGGATTTCTACCATCATGGATGCCGACCTGATCTTGGTTTTGGATCAAGGTAAAGTCGTGGGACAAGGCACCCACAAGGAACTTCTTGCAACCAACGAAGTCTACCAAGAAATTGCCTACTCACAACTATCGAAGGAGGAATTGGAACATGGAAAATAAAAAAGTTTCGGTCTGGAAACAGTGCAAACCTTATATGGCAGGCCTCCAACTCCCTCTCCTAATAGCAGTTGTGGCTGCAGTCATTTCAAGTATCATTACCGTTTATGGTCCAACTAAGATTAAAGAAATTACTAACTTGATTTCAGATGGCTTGGCTACAGAAATCGACTTGGTAGCTGTGTCAAACATTGCTGGATTTTTGGTTGTTCTGTATGTATTTGGAGCTATCCTTAATTATACACAGGCCTATATCTTTTCAACCAGTATTCAGCATTTTTCAAAACGCTTGCGGACAGCAATCGCTGAAAAAATCAATCGTTTGCCCCTTGGCTATTTTGACCGTCATTCACAAGGAGATACCCTTTCGCGCGTGACCAATGATGTGGATACAGCAGCGCAATCTCTCAACCAAAGTCTAGGGACAGTTCTTTCAGCTAGTTTCTTGTTGATTGCTGTCTTGGTGACCATGTTTGGGATGAACTGGATTTTGGCATTGGTAACCGTTGTATCAACCCTTGTTGGTTTTGCGGCGGTTTCCGTAATCATGGCCAAGTCACAGGGTTATTTTAAAGCCCAACAAAATAATCTAGCAGCCGTCAATGGTTACGTAGAAGAAATGTATTCGGGACACAATGTTGTAACGAGCTACAACGCAGTGGACACCTCCAAAGCGAGATTTGCTGATTTAAACCAAGACTTGCATGATAGTATCTGGAAATCTCAGTTTATCTCTGGTATCATGATGCCAGCCATGTTCTTTGTTGGGAACTTTAGTTATGTCTTAGTCATCATCGTTGGGGCCGCGCTGGCGTTAGAAGGGCATATCACGATAGGGATTATTGTAGCCTTTATGGTTTACGTACGGACCTTCTCCCAACCTCTGTCACAGATTGCCCAAGGGATTACGAGCCTGCAACAAGCGAGTGCAGCCATGACTCGTGTATTAGAATTTTTGGCTGAAGCAGAGATGCAAGATGAATCTCATAAGGACAGACAATTGAACAACATGAAAGGGGAAGTGGTTTTTGATCACGTGTCCTTTGGCTATACACCAGAGCGCACTATCATCCATGACTTCTCTGCGACAGCTCATGCTGGTCAAAAGGTTGCCATTGTTGGGCCGACTGGGGCTGGTAAGACAACCATTGTCAATCTTTTGATGAAATTCTATGAGCTAGATAAGGGAAGTATCCGTATCGATGGCGTGGATACCAAGGACATGAAGCGTTCGGAAGTGCATGATGCCTTTTCAATGGTCTTGCAGGATACTTGGCTCTTTGAAGGAACGATTCGAGAGAACCTGATCTATAATCAGACAGACATCAGTGATGAACGAATGATGGAAGCCAGCAAGGCTGTGGGAATCCACCACTTTATCATGACTTTGCCAGACGGTTACGACACTATCTTGGACGATACAGTGACTTTGTCTGTCGGACAAAAACAACTCTTAACCATTGCTCGTGCTTTGCTGAAGGATGCACCACTCTTGATTTTGGATGAAGCGACATCTTCAGTTGACACACGTACAGAGGAGTTGATTCAAAAAGCCATGGACCGTTTGATGGAGGGTAGAACCTCCTTTGTCATCGCCCACCGCTTGTCAACTATTCGTAATGCAGATTTGATTCTTGTCATGAAAGATGGCAATATCATCGAACAAGGCAACCATGAGGAACTGATGGCGCAAGGTGGTTTCTATGCCGACTTGTACAATAGCCAATTTACAGAAGACGAAGCAGAAGAATAAATCAAAAGAAGGCTTGACGGCCTTCTTTTTCTGCACTATACTAGAAGACAAACGTCTCACCAGTAGACGAAAACAAGGTAATGAATGAGAATTATAAATGAAAAATTATCAAGAATGGTATCAAAATATCAGCTCCAGACTCACCAGCCATCCCCCTCTTTTATTTCTGTTACGCAGTTTCAATCGTTTGATGACATTCACCATGCCCCTGGTCTACCTGGCCTTGCTAGTCACCACTTACCTGCAACTAGGACTTGGTCAGCAAGTTGGGATTTATTTGTTTATCCCTGCCTCGGGCTTTGTGATCTTGTCCCTGTTTCGTAAGAAAATCAATCACCCGCGACCTTATGAAACTTGGGACATCTGTCCCCTGCTTGAAAAAGATAGCTCGGGACAGTCGATGCCCAGTCGCCATGTTTTTTCGGCAACCATCATCTCCATGGCCTGTCTGCATGCTAGTCTACCTGTTGGCTTAGCATGCTTGCTCTTCTCAGCTTTGCTGGGCTTGGTGAGGGTTTTAGGGGGCGTTCATTATCCCAAGGATGTCTTGGTTGGCTATGCTTGTGGTCTGGTGTGGGGATTCCTTTTCTTCCTATTCTGACATGTAAGTTAAGCTAGTCCTACAACCACTTACTGCTTCAAATTGACCACTTGCTTTTTTGCCCTTGTATTCCTAACTTAGCTTTGATATAGTAGAGTCAGAAAGGAGATGTGATGAAGTTACGAATTGAGATTGACGGCGATTTAGAAGAAACTGAAATTGTCATCAAGACACCCACTTTGACAGATGAAATTGCAGATTTGCAGCGGCTCTTGCAAGAGTCAAAGGCTCCGAGGTTGACTTTTTACAAGGGGACAGGTGAATATTACCTAGACCTTTCAGAAATTCTCTTCTTTGAAACAGAAGGGAGCAAGATTTATGCTCATAACCAGAAGGAAGCCTATGAAGTTCGTCTCAAACTTTATGAGTTGGAGTCCATCTTACCTCGCTATTTTAGTCGAGTTTCCAAGTCAACGATAGCAAACATCCGTCAGATTTACTCAGTGGACAAGTCCTTTTCAGGAACGGGCACCATTTCCTTTTATCAGACGCACAAGGAGGTTCATGTCTCACGGCATTACCAATCCCTCCTAAAAGAAAATCTAAGAAACATGAGGTAAAAAGCATGAAAAAGAAAGCATTTGGTATTGTTTTATTGGTTTTAGCAGCTTGGATCTTGCTGCAAGGGAATTTTGGCATTCCTTCTTTGGATGGTAAGATATGGCCTTTACTAGGTATTGTTTTTTTTGCTTATAAGTCCATTGAGTCCATCCTTAGACGCCATCTCACTTCGGCAGTTTTTACAGGGTTACTAGCGCTCATCATTGCAAATTACGCTTATGACTTGTTACCAGTTACCAATCATTCTCTCATCTGGGCTAGCATCTTGGTGGTACTCGGTGTTGGTTATCTTACTCACTCAAGTAAGTTCTGGAATGAAAAAAAATGGTGGTACGATGGGAAAAAAACAGTCGTCACGGATAAGGAAGTCGCTTTTGGTAGCGGGACCTTCTATAAGCAAGATCAAGATCTCGTAGATGACCAAGTGGAAGTCGCTTTTGGGGATGCTAAAATCTACTATGATAATGCAGAGATGTTAGGTGATTTTGCAACTTTAAATATTGAAGTGGCCTTCGGGAATGCAACTGTCTATGTTCCACAACACTGGCGTGTCGATTTGAAAGTAGAAACCTCCTTTGGTGCAGCTAAGGCAGATGCTCCTGTAGCGCCAACAAACAAAACCTTGATTATCCGTGGGGAAGTCGCTTTTGGTAAACTTGGAGTTGTTTACGTTAAATAAAAAAATAGTTTAGGCCCTTGATAAATTCGAGAAAGTGTGATAACATAGTACGGTATGTGGTGCTAGCACATCCGCTATATTAGATCTAATAGGAGGAAAACAAAATGGCTAAAGTATGTTACTTTACAGGTCGTAAGACTGTATCAGGAAACAACCGTTCACACGCGATGAACCAAACAAAACGTGCCGTAAAACCAAACCTTCAAAAAGTTACTGTTCTTATCGATGGTAAACCTAAAAAAGTTTGGGCTTCAGCTCGTGCTTTGAAATCAGGTAAAGTTGAACGCGTTTAATAAAAATGAAAAGACCGCTTAGGTCTTTTTCTTTTGCTCTAAGGATAAAACCATTTGAAAAATAGAGCAAATATCCGCAGATACAGCATTCTGCTTTTACACTTGGGCTGAAATATGATAAAATAGAGTATCAACTAGTTGAGGTAAAAAAAATGACTGTAAAGATTAATACAAAAGATGGTCAAATCGAACTGACTGATGAAGTGATTGCAACCATAGTAGGTGGTGCCGCAACTGAGATTTTTGGTGTGGTCGGTATGGCTAGTAAAAATGCCCTCAAAGACAATTTCCAAGCCCTCCTTGGTAAGGAAAATTATTCTAAGGGTGTTGTTATAAAAGCAGCCGAAGATGGTAGCATTGCAGTTGATGTTTATACCGTATTGAGCTACGGAGTAAAGATAAGCGAAGTGTCAAAAAACATTCAAGAGCGTGTTCGTTTTAGTTTAGAAAATCAACTAGGAATTACTGCTCAGACTGTGAATGTCTACATTCAAAATATCAAAGTTGTAGGAGAATAATCGTGTCAAAAATTACTACCAGTTTATTCCAAGAGATGGTGCAGGCTGCATCAACTCGTTTGAATAAGCAAGCAGAATATGTCAATTCATTGAACGTCTTTCCAGTTCCAGATGGAGATACTGGGACAAACATGGGAATGACCATTGAAAATGGTGCCAAAGAAGTAGCAGACAAGCCTGCTTCTACTGTTGGAGAAGTAGCGAGCATTCTTGCTAAAGGTCTCTTGATGGGTGCGCGTGGGAACTCAGGGGTTATCACTTCTCAGCTCTTCCGTGGCTTCTCTCAGGCTATCAAGGAAAAAGATGAATTAACAGGTCAAGACTTGGCTCTTGCCTTCCAATCCGGTGTCGAAGTAGCTTATAAAGCGGTTATGAAACCAGTTGAAGGGACCATTTTGACTGTTTCTCGTGGAGCGGCTATTGGGGCTAAGAAAAAAGCCGAGGAGACAGATGATGCTGTTGAGGTCATGCGTGCAGCCTTGGAAGGCGCGAAAGCAGCTTTGGCTAAGACACCAGAAATGCTTCCAGTCCTTAAGGAAGTTGGTGTGGTAGACTCAGGTGGTCAAGGTTTGGTCTTCATCTACGAAGGATTCCTTTCAGCTCTTACTGGTGAATACAGTGCTTCTGAAGACTTTGTAGCGACTCCTGCTAACATGAGTGAAATGATCAATGCAGAGCACCACAAGTCTGTAGCAGGGCATGTGGCAACTGAGGATATTACCTTCGGTTACTGTACAGAGATCATGGTAGCCCTCAAACAAGGTCCAACTTATTCTAAGGACTTTGACTATGATGAATTCCGTAACTACTTGAATGACTTAGGCGACTCACTCCTTGTTGTCAACGATGATGAGATCGTCAAAGTTCACGTCCATACAGAAGATCCAGGTCTTGTCATGCAAGAAGGTCTCAAATATGGTAGCTTGATCAAGGTAAAAGTGGACAACATGCGTAACCAACACGAGGCGCAAGTTGAAAAAGAAGCAAGTCAAGGCAACAAGCCTGCTGCAACAAAAGAGTATGCCCTTATCGCAGTAGTAGCTGGTCAAGGTTTAGCAGATATCTTCCGTGCCCAAGGTGTGGATTATGTCATCGAAGGTGGTCAGACGATGAACCCTTCAACAGAAGACTTTATCAAGGCTGTTGAACAGGTCAATGCTCGCAACATTATCTTCTTGCCAAACAACAAAAATATCTTTATGGCAGCTCAGTCTGCGGCTGAAGTGCTTGAACAACCAGCTGTTGTGGTAGAAGCACGTACAATTCCTCAAGGATTGACCAGTCTTCTTGCCTTTGATCCAAGCAAATCAATCGAAGAAAACAAAGAACGCATGACTGTAGCCCTTGGTGATGTCATCAGCGGTAGTGTAACAACTGCCGTTCGTGATACAACTATCGATGGATTAGCAATTCATGAAAATGACAATCTTGGTATGGTAGATGGGAAAATCCTCGTGTCAAATCCTGACATGCACCAAACCTTGACTGAAACTTTGAAGCATATGTTGGACGAAGACAGTGAAATCGTGACTTTCTATGTCGGAGAAGACGGAAGCGAAGAACTTGCCAATGAAATTGCCCAAGAAATCGCAGAAGAATTTGAAGATGTTGAAGTTGAGATTCACCAAGGTCAACAACCTGTATATCCATATCTTTTCAGTGTGGAATAATCGTGAAAATTAAATGAAAACAACAGAAGGAAGCTGGTTTTACAGCTTCCTTTTTCTATGCAAACGGAGTTATAAAGAAATTTATGTAGAAATGAACATTCTATTGGAAATTCTATTTACTATAAGTTATAATGATAAAGCTGTTATGTTAGATTAAGTATGAATATAAAGGAGAAATGATGAAGAAAAAATTTTTTAATCAATCTTTTTCCCGCTTTTCAATTAGAAAGTTAAGTGTTGGGACCTGTTCGGTATTGCTAGGAACCTTTATGGTGATGGCTACTTCACCAGTGCAAGCAGATGAAGCTCAAGTCAACAATAAGGAACAACAAACGCAGGCGGAAATTCAACAGAAGGAAAAAAGTGCTGAGAATGGGCAGGAAGTTATTTCTGAACCTCAAAAAGAGGTGACACAGAACGAAGCAGTTAAGGACCAGAAGGATAAAACTGAACCGTCCAAAACAGAAGTATCTGCACCAGTTGCTCAGAGCCAACCAGTTTCTCAAATTGACAATACGAAGGAAGCGAGTCAGCCTTCTTTAGAAGAGGAGAAAAAGCAATCTCTTGAATCAACTCCAACTGAGCAGAAAAGCAAGGAAGAAAGCAGTTCTAGCGGAAAAACTTCTTCTAGGCGCAAGAGATCGCTAGATGAAGTCAATGCTGCATTTAAAGCTCATTCGCCAATCAAGGATATCCATGCAGTAGATAGTGTCCGTGAATCCTTGACATTTAGTATTACTGGGCATGAAGCAGACTATTCTGGTGGGTATATTAAAATTCATTTCCAAAATGGTAAGGCGATTAAATTGACCCCTTCTCCAGTCGGTGGTGTAAAGTTCAGCCAAGAAAAAATAAATGGAGACCTTGATTTAAAGATAGAACCTGCAAATCTTAGAGGTGGAGCAAACTATAACTTCGTCTATACTTTTCAGATAGATCCTTTGACTCAGAACTGGGGAGGTGCTGTCCAAGCCATTGGGCCGGACCATAAAGTGACCGCCACTGCTAAGCTCTATGACAAAAATGGCAATGTCCTCAAAGAACTTGGAAGCATTGAACACACGTGGAAAGTCTTAGAAAACGGTGTAGGGGGTCTGACACCAATGTCTAACAATCAGGTCATTGGCTACGATCGAAATAACGATGGTATTGTTGACGAAGATTCGTCTGTTGTATCCTACTATCTATTTAATGGTGCGAAAGATCCTAAGAATAATACGGCAAGAAATGATTACTTCAACTATGGGAATGGTGTCTTTGATGGTCGTATGATCAATGGTATGGGGATTAGTGATGTTGGTGGGCATATTATTGATCCTATCACATCCTATACCTATAATATAGAGTTAAAAGAAGGCTATGAGCTGACAGATGAAGCCAAAGCTCTAGGATGGACTGCCGATGCGACGGGTTACCATCTGACCATTAACAGAGCTAACAATCCGCTTCAAGATGTTAATAACAATAAAAACAAGCTCATTCCAATTTCTTTCAAGTTAAAGAATGCCAAAGTAGCAGATATTAATAGAAAAGCGCAAAACCTAACTGTGACGGGTATCTATACAAAAGCAGATGGGACTAGCTATCAAAATACGGTCGTTCTGCCTTATACTCTCCTTGTTCAAAAAACAGACCAGTCAGAGTCTTCTCTCTTTGAGTTTAGACACTATAATCAGTCTGACTCGGAGATAATTCGTTCTTATGGTGAAACAGAATACCGTTCTAATGTTCGACTTTCATCAGTCGCAGAGGTTGAAAAAGATTATCCTATCAATGACTACACGGTCACCCATAAAATACAGGATTCACGAGAGTCTTATCGAGAAGTAAACGTGATTGAGGAGCGTCAATGGAATGAAATTTTCTCTTCACCGGACGCATCCGTAGAAGTATACAATAAAGCTACAGGTGAGTTATTAGGTACTTTTAATAGTAACACCCGTAGTCTACGATTGACGGAAGAGCAAGATGTGAAGGAACTGGAGTACAAGTTTAAAAATATCAAGATGAGGAAGTCCTCGACAAATGATACTTCGGCATTTTTTTTCCAGACCAAAACACGTTTTAATAATTGGGAAAGTCTCTATAAAGATTCGACGATTAGTAAGTTGGATTCTAGAACGGATTTCACTTTTAAGAATACTAGCAACACTGTTTCCTTCTCTCAAACGGCTTCAGCCGAATTGACGCGTGTTATCCAGCAAATTTCGATGGTTGGACGTCGTCGGACAGATGTTTTCAACCGACATACAGATGCTTCTGGTTTTAAGGAAGATTTTATCACAAGGACTGCGGGTAAAGACACCCCTACTCAGAACTTCGCAAACTTGACGGGAGTTTACTATCTGGCTTATTTGGCTGATCCACAATTAAACTTTAGTGGAAACCCTAATTTTAAGGTTTATTATAATTACAAAGATACTGGGAAAACTCTCTACTATGCCCAAGTAAAGGGGACTCCAGACTCCCCTATGCCTCCAACGCTTTTGAAGTTGGAAAACAAGACGATTCCAAATGGGACCTATACCTATAAAGCGATTGCTTTCTGGGATGAGGAACTTCCTGACGTTCAAGCTCAGAATGGTTACGACTTGGGGGAGCTTGACGGCATTACAGTTACCTCGAAAAATTCAGTTTCTTATGACTTCGATGTGATCGTACAGGCTTCTGAAGCGAGTGGTGTCTACTCTGAAGTGAAGAGAGCTACAAATCAACACTTTGCCTACAATACCCAAGAGCACTATCCTGGTGATGAGATTGATTTCAGAGTGACCTATAAAAACGCATCTAAACAGCCGGTTTCAGACGTTTATGTTTTGTCATCCTTGCCGATGAAAGCTGATAAACAGCTAGAATCCAGAAATCGTGGTTCTGGATTTACAGTGAGTTTGACAAAAGCTTTAACACCACCTTCAGGCTGGGAAGTTCAATATAGTCGTACTGCGGGCACTGCTACAGAAATTAATGCTTCACAATGGCTCACAGCAGATCAAGTGTCGGATTGGTCAGAGATTCGTGCAGTTCGTTGGCATTCGACTGCTCCGGTTGCTGCTGGAAGTAGGATTCAGTTTCCTATTGATGGAGCAGTTATCGGGCAAGATACTGCCCCAGGTGCTACGGCTTATCTTTCTTCGGCACTGGCAAATGACAGTTCCAAGTACACTGAGTCCAATAATGTTTCAATCCAAATGTCTACCAAACTGTCATCTGCAAGTTTTACCTTTGTGGATATAAACGATCCGTCTAAGGAAGTACAACTAGGACAGGTAGACACAGTTGTAGGAAAACCAAACGGACCAATTTCTTATGATCCTGCTCGTCGAATTAAGGAATTGGAAGATGCAGGATATGAACTGATCAGTAACGATTTTACAGATCATACCTTTGGTGATTCGGCTAGTCCAAAACAATTCAAGTTTCAGTTTAGACACAAGATTACAGAACTAACCGAAACTGTTCGTGGAACTCGCGAGGTTGATTTTGAATATCTCAAAAAAACAAACCATTCTGATTTATCACTCCTTCCTCCAAAACATGTTGAGACTCATTCGTTTACTCGCACGAAGAGAATTGACCAGGTTTTGGCGAAACGGCAACCAAATGATGCGACAGCTGGTGTGACATACTCAGCCTGGTCTGCAGACCAAACTTGGTCTCAAGTGATTTCTCCTGAAATTCCTGGCTATTATCCAAGAGAGGATATTGATGCAAACACAATGTCGGGAGAAGGAGCTCTCTATGAATATTTAATGAACGCGGATGATCCTAGAGATGAAGAGTTGGAAAAGGAATTTACCTGGTATCGGGTGGTGTATTATGTTCCGCTTCCAGTTGTCCCTTCAGCAAGTGCAGCGAAATCTAAAGGCATTCAAGGGCAGAAGCAGGCAGCAACGATTCACTTTGATGACGATAGAGCAAGCGAGAGCGAGGTTCACTTTACAAAAGGTACAACAACCATCAATGGAGCAAAGAAATCCGTTGAACTAGTCCGAAGCAGTGTCTTTCTTTATGATGAGAATGGACAAAAGGTAACTTCGCTAACCATTGCCAACCAAGGGACGTACGATTTAGATCTTGTAAATAAAACAATTGTCTTTACTCCACTGAAAACCTTCTATGGTCCGGCAACTCCAGTTCAAGTTGGAGTGGTGGATAAAAATGGAGAGTCGGCTGTAACGACCTACACCCCAGTTGTTGAAAGAGTAACACCAACAGGTTCAGGTGATAAGACAGAAGGTCTACAAGGTCAGGTCCAAGAAGGTAAAGTGACCTTCACACCAGGCCATGATTCAGTTCCATTCCCAGCTGATTCAACCCCACTATTTGACAATGGTACAACTGTGAAAGAAGTACCAAATGTTGGTAAGTTCGAAGTGGATGCAGATGGTAAGGTAACCTTCACCCCAGATAAGCAATTCAAGGGGGAAACACCAGAACTTGAATTGACTCGTGTGGATGCCAACGGAACTCCTGTTACAGTCAAGTACCAAGCGGTGGTGAAAGAAGTAGTTCCAACCAGCACTAACGCAACCAGCACAGGCCCTCAAGGTGTTCCTCAAACAGGCGCCCCAACTTTCCAAGGTGGTGATCCACTGGTTCCAATCGATGAAACAGTAGAGCCAACTTTCGCAGATGGAAGCAAGGAGAAGACTATTCCAGGTCAAGGAACCTACACGATTGCGCCAGATGGTACAGTGACCTTCACACCAGACAAGCAGTTTGTCGGAAACCCAGATCCAGTCACAGTCAAACGCGTAGATAAGAATGGGACTCCAGTTACTGCGACCTATAGTCCAGAATTTACGAAAGTGACACCAACAGGAACTGGCGCAACGAGCACAGGTCCTCAAGGACTTCCACAAACGGGTACTCCAACCTTCCAAGGTGGCGATCCACTGGTTCCAATCGATGAAGCGGTTGAGCCAACCTTTGAAGATGGAAGCAAGGAAAAGAATATTCCAGGCCAAGGAACCTACACGATTGCACCAGACGGAACTGTAACCTTCACACCAGACAAGCAGTTTGTAGGGAATCCAGATCCAGTTACAGTGAAACGTGTGGATAAGAATGGCACTCCAGTTACTGCGACTTACAGTCCAGAATTTACGAAAGTAACACCAACAGGTTCAGGTGATAAGACAGAAGGTCTGCAAGGACAGGTCCAAGAAGGTAAAGTGACCTTCACGCCAGGCCATGACTCAGTTCCATTCTCAGCTGATTCAACACCACTATTTGACAATGGTACAACTGTGAAAGAAGTACCAAATGTTGGTAAGTTCGAAGTGGACGCAGACGGCAAGGTAACTTTCACCCCAGACAAACAGTTCAAGGGTGAAACACCAGAACTTGAATTGACTCGAGTGGATGCCAACGGTACTCCTGTTACCGTTAAGTACCAAGCGGTGGTGAAAGAAGTAGTTCCAACCAGCACTAACGCAACCAGCACAGGCCCTCAGGGTGTTCCACAAACAGGCACTCCAAGCTTCCAAGGTGGTGATCCACTGGTTCCAATCGATGAAACCGTTGAACCAACCTTCGCAGATGGAAGCAAAGAGAAGTCTATTCCAGGTCAAGGAACTTACACGATTGTACCAGACGGTACAGTCACCTTCACACCAGACAAACAGTTTGTTGGAAACCCAGATCCAGTTACAGTGAAACGTGTGGATAAGAATGGCACTCCAGTGACTGCGACGTACAGTCCAGAGTTTACGAAAGTAACCCCAACTGGTACAGGTGATAAGACAGAGGGTCTGCAAGGTCAGGTCCAAGAAGGTACAGTGGCCTTCACTCCAGGCCATGACTCAGTTCCATTCCCAGCTGATTCAACACCACTATTTGACAATGGGACAGCTGTGAAAGAAGTGCCAAATGTTGGTAAGTTCGAAGTGGACGCAGATGGTAAGGTGACCTTCACTCCTGATAAACAGTTCAAGGGTGAAACACCAGAGCTTGAATTGACTCGAGTGGATGTCAACGGAACTCCTGTTACTGTCAAGTACCAAGCGGTGGTGAAAGAAGTAGTTCCAACCAGCACTAACGCAACCAGCACAGGCCCTCAAGGTGTTCCGCAAACAGGTACTCCAAGCTTCCAAGGTGGTGACCCACTGGTTCCAATCGATGAAACAGTCGAGCCAACCTTCGAAGATGGTAGCAAAGAGAAGACTATTCCAGGTCAAGGAACTTACACGATTGTACCAGACGGTACAGTGACCTTCACCCCAGACAAACAGTTTGTTGGAAACCCAGATCCAGTCACAGTCAAACGCGTAGATAAGAACGGTACCCCAGTTACTGCGACTTACAGTCCAGAGTTTACTAAGGTGACTCCAACTGGTAAAGATACTACTTCAGTTAACATTAAGGGTCTTGTTCAAACAGGTACTCCAACATTTGAAGGTGGTAATCCGCTTGTTCCAATCGATGAAACTGTGGCGGCGACATTTGAAGATGGATCAACTGAAAAAGTGATTCCAGGTGAAGGAACTTATACAATCTCACCAGACGGCACCGTCACTTTCACGCCAGAGGCAGACTTTGTAGGAAAAGGAACCGGCGTAACGATTGTCCGTAAGGACAAGAATGGTACTCCAGTTACTGCAAGCTATCGCCCAACAGTTGTAGATCCATCTACTGGTCATGATACGGCTTCTACAGGAGCAAAAGGTCAACCACAAGTGGCAACCCCAACGTTTGAAGGACATATCGATAGTACAGTTCCACCAACATTTGAGGATGGTAGCACGACTATGGTTGTTCCAGGTGAAGGAAGCTATACAATTGATAAAGATGGTAAGATTACCTTTACTCCAGAACCAGACTTTGTTGGTAGAGCCAAAGGATTGGTTGTGAAACGTTTGGATGTGTATGGAAATGTAGTTATTGCTCATTACACACCAACTGTCCTTGGACAAACACAAGTGAGTGATGCGACATCAGAAGGTCTTAAAGGTCAAACTCAGACTGGTAAGCCAAACTTTACAGGTGATGTCGATCTGACAGTTCCGCCAACCTTTGAAGATGGAACAACTGAAAAAGTCGTTCCAGGTGAAGGAACTTATGTAATCTCACCAGATGGCACCGTCACCTTTACCCCTGAGGCAGACTTTGTAGGACAAGCTAAAGGTGTGAAAGTGATCCGTAAAGATCGCAATGGAAATATTATTTCAGGATTCTATACTCTAACAGTAGTAGAACTTCCAGAGCAAGTGAAGCCGTCTGATAAAAAAGAACTTTCAGTACCTGATTCGAAACCAGATCAATTGACTCAAAACATCTCTGTAGAAAAACATCAACTTCCAAATACAGGAAGTCAAGAAGATGGTTTGAAAAATCTAGGAATTCTGACAGCCCTAGCAGGTGCCATGACACTTGGATTGCTAGGTAAAAAGAAACGAAACGATGAATCAGACTAATCATTTTTAAGAACCGAGAAATCGGTTCTTTTTTATGACATTTGTCATATTTCCTAGTGACAGAAGCATCTAGCTCCGCTAAATTCAAAAGACTATAATTGAAGTATGAAATGGAGGAAGAAGAAATGAAAAATAAAATGATTGTCGCAGTGAGTTTAGTAGCAGCAGGAGTTATGACCTATCTCATGTTTTCAGGATTGGACGAGGGTTTCTATCATTTTCCTTGGGAGCTCTTTGCTGGCTTTGGAATGATGTCTTGGCTTGTCAGAGAAGGTTTGAAATTAGTCAGAGATGTGAAAAAGGAGTTTGAGGAATGAAAAAAGCAATCATCTATCTCTTTATCGGCCTGTCACTCTTGGTATGGTTAGTGGAAATATTTACTGGTTGGTTTGACCAAACCGTGCTTCGCCAATTTATTCGTGGTGCTTGGGGTTTCGGATTTATGATTTTCGTTGTGTTCCCTATGGGAATGAAGTGGTTGAAAGGAGAATCTCATGACTGTGATTAAAGTTGAGAAATTGAGTAAGAAAATAAAAGACAAGGAGATCTTGCGGAACATCTCTTTTGAAATCAATGACGGAGAATGTGTCGCCTTGATCGGACCTAACGGAGCAGGTAAGACGACCTTGATTGATTGCCTCTTGGGCGACAAGTTCGTGAGCTCAGGTCAGATAGCTATTCAAGGCTTTGCACCAACAGATCCTCGATTAAAGCAGCTTATTTCTATCTTACCTCAAGAAAATACGGTGGTTCAAGACTTGAAAGTGAAAGAACTCTTATCCTTCTTTCAATCAATCTATCCAAACAGTCTCTCCAATCAAGAAATTGATGACTTGCTGAGATTTTCGGACAAACAGAAAAATCAGCTAGCGGGCAAGTTGTCTGGTGGGCAAAAACGTTTGTTCTCTTTCGTGTTGGCACTAATAGGTCGTCCGAAAATTCTATTTTTGGACGAACCAACTGCTGCCATGGATACCTCAACACGTCAGCATTTTTGGGAAATTGTTAATCGATTAAAGAAAAATGGTGTCACCATTGTCTACTCTTCTCACTATATCGAAGAGGTAGAACATACGGCTGACCGCATTTTGGTCCTCCACAAGGGTGAATTGATCCGGGATACGACACCTTATGCCATGCGTGGTGAAGAACAAGAAAAACATTTTACGGTACCTCTAACTTATCAGGAAGTTATCAGCACTTTGGACCAGATTCAAGGGCTTGAAATCAAGCAAAATGCTCTTTCCTTCACAACCAAAGAAGCCAGCCAGGTATGGAAAGTCTTGCAAGAACAGGGCTGCATGATCGAAGAAATTGAAGTTCGCAATCGAACTCTCTTAGACAGTATCTTCGAAACGACTCAAGACTAAAGGAGATTGACGATGAAAAATATGACAAGTCTCATGAAAGTGGAAATCATTCTGATGAAACGGCAAGCAGTCTACTACTTGCTATCCATCGGACTTCCAAGTGTGTTTTACCTTATCTTTTCTGGTATGATGTCAGGGTCAGATATTCCAGAAATTGCTCTTCAAGCCTATCTTTTTGCCATGACGCTCTTTAGTATCATGTCAAGTGCTTTTTTCAGTATCCCAAGCACACTCGAGTCTGATAAGACAAACAACTGGCAAAAATTGATTCAACATTCTCCCGTATCTATGGTAGAATATTATGTATCAAAACTGTTCAGTACACTACTGACTTTCTTGTTATCAATTACAGTTGTCTTTTCAGTTGGTCATTTTGTCCGTGGAGTGACTCTGCCTTGGCTTGACTGGATGGTAATTGGTGCTATTTTGCTGATCGGAAGCGTGGTCTTTATCAGCATGGGGGTCTTGGTGAGCTTGCTACCCAGTGCTCAACTGATGACGGTTGTTGGAAATATTGCCTATATTGCTTTGGCTGTTCTAGGTGGACTGTGGTTCCCCTTGGATTCCTTCCCAGAATGGCTCCAATCTATTGGAAAGCTGACTCCAACCTATCAACTGATGCAGGTCGTCTCTACTTATTTGGAACACCATGAATTTAATATTCTTTCTGCCTTGGTTGTGCTAGGCTATACAGTTTTCTTTGGTGTACTGGTAATCCAGCTGAAAAAAAGGATTGAGGTAAAATAAATCTATGTTGGAAAAATTTAAAAACATTCATTATATGTTTCATATTTCAATTGTGTTTATCATCTTTCCTATAGCGGGTGTCATCGTTGGAGATTACCCGCTTTTAACCTTGCTATGGACCCTACTATTTGTACTTGCCTTCTATTCGGTTTTAATCAGTCAGAATCGCACCGTGCAGTGGCTAGCATGGTGGTCCATGCTTGTCTACATTTTTTATACATCTGTTTGGCTAAGTTCAGGTTTCACATGGTTTATCTTTTATTTATCCAATCTCCTTATTTATGAGCTGGATGAGATTTCTTTTCACTCTTGGCGTTTTGTCAGTTTTATTGTCCTGCAACCATTTATTCTGACCGGAATCTATATGGTCAATCATGTTAGTCCCTGGCAGCTACTCTTTTTCTTGGTGACCTTTATCTTTTCCGATGCAATGACCTTTGGTCTTTATCGAATTCGATTGTCGGAGGACATAAAAGAAGAAAAGAGAAAGCAAAATGCTAAGCTTAATCTTTTCTTGGCTGAAAACGAACGCAGTCGTATCGGTCAGGATCTTCATGACAGTCTAGGCCATACCTTTGCCATGTTGAGTGTGAAGACAGATCTTGCCCTCCAGCTTCTTCAAATGCAGGCCTATCCTCAAGTGGAAAAAGAATTAAAAGAAATTCATCAGATCAGTAAAGAATCCATGAATGAAGTTCGTACAATTATCGAAAATCTTAAAACAAGAACCCTTGCTTCCGAATTTGCGACTGTTAAAAAAATGCTGGAAATTGCAGGAATTGAAACGGAAATCAATCACCAACTAGATACAGCTAGCCTAACTCAGGAATTAGAATCAACGGCCTCCATGATTTTGCTTGAATTGGTGACCAACATCATCAAACATGCCAAAGCATCGAAAGCTTACTTGAAATTAGAACGCACAGAGAAAGAGCTCATTCTAACAGTGAGAGACGATGGCTGTGGCTTTGCTTCTCTAAAAGGGGATGAGCTCCATACCGTTCGAGACCGTGTCCTTCCTTTTTCAGGAGAAGTAAAAGTGATCAGTCAGAAACATCCGACTGAAGTGCAGGTTCGACTACCTTACAAGGAGAGAAACTAAGATGAAACTACTTGTTGCAGAAGATCAAAGTATGTTGCGAGATGCTATGTGCCAGTTGCTTGCCTTTCAACCAGATGTAGATTCTGTCCTACAAGCCAAGGATGGCCAAGAAGCAATCCAACTTTTAGAAAAAGAGTCTGTCGATATCGCCATTCTTGACGTAGAAATGCCTGTTAAGACAGGCCTCGAAGTCTTGGAGTGGATACGAGCAGAAAAGCTAGAAACAAAGGTGGTTGTGGTGACAACCTTCAAGCGCCCTGGCTATTTTGAACGCGCGATTAAGGCTGGAGTGGATGCCTATGTCTTGAAAGAAAGAAGCATTGCAGACCTCATGCAAACCTTGCACACTGTTCTCGAAGGACGCAAGGAATATTCGCCTGAATTGATGGAAGTGGTGATGACGCACCCCAATCCGTTGACAGAACAAGAGATTGCTGTCTTAAAGGGAATCGCTCAGGGTTTATCCAACCAAGAAATTGCAGACCAACTCTATCTATCAAACGGAACCGTCCGAAACTATGTCACAAATATTCTTTCGAAACTAGATGCTGGTAATCGAACAGAGGCAGCTAACATTGCAAAAGAATCTGGTTGGCTTTGATAAGAAGGGTTAAAAAATTCCGAAACGATAACTTGAATCGAAGGAAATCCATACTAGAAAGGAGGAGGCAAATTGCCTCCTTTTCTGGTTTAGAAAAGCGGTGAAAGCTAGTGTCAAAGAGTTAAAAGATCAGAATAAAAATGAAAAATATCTTGACAATGAAGGAAAAATTGTGTTACAATAATAGACGGTACTTTTTACTTTTGGTCTCTCAAAAGTGTACAGGGACGTGCTGACAAATGTTGCAAAAGTACACACAGATGGTAGCTGTCACCAAGTGTATCATCACCAAAAATAAAAAAACACAGGAGAATGTAGATGCCTACAATTAACCAATTGGTTCGCAAACCGCGTAAATCAAAAGTAGAAAAATCTAAATCACCAGCTTTGAACGTTGGTTACAACAGTCATAAAAAAGTTCAAACAAACGTTTCTTCACCACAAAAACGTGGTGTTGCAACTCGTGTTGGAACAATGACACCTAAAAAACCTAACTCTGCCCTTCGTAAATTCGCTCGTGTACGTTTGAGCAACCTTATCGAAGTTACTGCCTACATCCCAGGTATCGGACACAACTTGCAAGAGCACAGCGTGGTGCTTCTTCGTGGTGGACGTGTAAAAGACCTTCCAGGGGTACGTTACCATATCGTCCGTGGTGCACTTGATACTGCAGGTGTTAACGATCGTAAACAAGGCCGTTCTAAATACGGTACTAAACGTCCAAAAGCATAAGGAAAGGGGATAAAGAGAAATGAGTCGTAAAAATAGAGCTCCAAAACGTGACGTATTGCCAGATCCGCTTTACAATTCACAACTAGTTACTCGTCTTATCAACCGCGTTATGCTTGATGGTAAACGTGGTACAGCTGCTTCAATCGTTTACGGTGCTTTTGAGCAAATCAAAGAAGCTACTGGTAACGATGCACTTGAAGTATTTGAAACAGCAATGGAAAACATCATGCCTGTACTTGAAGTACGTGCACGTCGTGTTGGTGGATCTAACTACCAAGTCCCAGTTGAAGTTCGTCCAGAACGTCGTACAACACTTGGACTTCGTTGGTTGGTAACCATCGCTCGCCTTCGTGGTGAACACACAATGCAAGACCGTCTTGCAAAAGAAATCTTGGATGCTGCGAACAACACTGGTGCAGCTGTTAAGAAACGTGAAGACACTCACCGTATGGCTGAAGCTAACCGTGCCTTCGCACACTTCCGTTGGTAATAAAATGATACTAAGAGCGGCAAAGGCCCAAGGCAAAAATAGGAAACTGATGCAGTGTTCCGTGAACACAAAGCAGTTTATCTTTTTTGCACCGGGCCTCGCTCGAGTTCGAATCAGTTAACTTGAGCTTTTAGCCCGAGTTCAATTCAACTTGTCTACAAGTTGAAACCAACAAAAACAAGATAAACATTGAGAACGGGTAGGTCCTGCCTATCCGTTTTTATTAAAATCGTGTTATAATAGAATAGAAATTAAAATAAATAGGAGAAACAAACCTCATGGCACGCGAATTTTCACTTGAAAAAACTCGTAATATCGGTATCATGGCTCACGTCGATGCTGGTAAAACAACAACTACTGAGCGTATTCTTTACTACACTGGTAAAATCCACAAAATCGGTGAAACTCACGAAGGTGCGTCACAAATGGACTGGATGGAGCAAGAGCAAGAACGTGGTATCACTATCACATCTGCTGCGACAACAGCTCAATGGAATAACCACCGCGTAAACATCATCGACACACCAGGACACGTGGACTTCACAATCGAAGTACAACGTTCTCTTCGTGTATTGGACGGTGCGGTTACTGTTCTTGACTCACAATCAGGTGTTGAGCCTCAAACTGAAACAGTTTGGCGTCAAGCAACTGAGTACGGAGTTCCACGTATCGTATTTGCCAACAAAATGGACAAAATCGGTGCTGACTTCCTTTACTCAGTAAGCACACTTCACGACCGTCTTCAAGCAAACGCACACCCAATCCAATTGCCAATCGGTGCTGAAGATGACTTCCGTGGTATCATCGACTTGATCAAGATGAAAGCTGAAATCTATACTAACGACCTTGGTACAGATATCCTTGAAGAAGATATTCCAGCTGAATACCTTGACCAAGCTCAAGAATACCGTGAAAAATTGGTTGAAGCAGTCGCTGAAACTGATGAAGACTTGATGATGAAATACCTTGAAGGTGAAGAAATCACTAACGAAGAATTGAAAGCTGCTATCCGTAAAGCAACTATCAACGTTGAATTCTTCCCAGTATTGTGTGGTTCTGCCTTCAAGAACAAGGGTGTTCAATTGATGCTTGATGCGGTTATCGACTACCTTCCAAGCCCACTTGACATCCCAGCAATCAAAGGTATCAACCCAGATACAGACGAAGAAGAAACTCGTCCAGCATCTGACGAAGAGCCATTCGCAGCTCTTGCCTTCAAGATTGCAACAGACCCATTTGTAGGTCGTTTGACATTCTTCCGTGTATACTCAGGTGTTCTTCAATCAGGTTCTTACGTAATGAACACTTCTAAAGGTAAACGTGAACGTATCGGACGTCTTGTGCAATTGCATGCCAATAGTCGTCAAGAAATCGAAACTGTTTATGCTGGTGATATTGCAGCTGCTATTGGTTTGAAGGATACAACTACTGGTGATTCATTGACAGATGAAAAAGCTAAAATCATCCTTGAGTCAATCCACGTTCCAGAACCAGTTATCCAGTTGATGGTTGAGCCAAAATCTAAAGCTGACCAAGATAAGATGGGTATCGCCCTTCAAAAATTGGCTGAAGAAGATCCAACATTCCGCGTTGAGACAAACGTTGAAACTGGTGAAACAGTTATCTCAGGTATGGGTGAACTTCACCTTGACGTCCTTGTTGACCGTATGCGTCGTGAGTTTAAAGTTGAAGCGAACGTAGGTGCTCCTCAAGTATCTTACCGTGAAACATTCCGCGCTTCTACTCAAGCACGTGGATTCTTCAAACGTCAGTCTGGTGGTAAAGGTCAATTCGGTGATGTATGGATTGAGTTTAGTCCAAACGAAGAAGGTAAAGGATTCGAATTCGAAAACGCAATCGTCGGTGGTGTGGTTCCTCGTGAATTTATCCCAGCGGTTGAAAAAGGTTTGGTAGAATCTATGGCTAACGGTGTTCTTGCAGGTTACCCAATGGTTGACGTTAAAGCTAAGCTTTACGATGGTTCATACCACGATGTCGACTCATCTGAAACTGCCTTCAAGATCGCGGCTTCACTTGCCCTTAAAGAAGCTGCTAAATCAGCACAACCAGCTATCCTTGAGCCAATGATGCTTGTAACCATCACTGTTCCAGAAGAAAACCTTGGTGATGTTATGGGTCACGTAACTGCTCGTCGTGGACGTGTAGATGGTATGGAAGCACACGGTAACAGCCAAATCGTTCGTGCTTACGTTCCACTTGCTGAAATGTTCGGTTACGCAACAGTTCTTCGTTCTGCATCTCAAGGACGTGGTACCTTCATGATGGTATTTGACCACTACGAAGATGTACCTAAGTCAGTACAAGAAGAAATCATTAAGAAAAATAAAGGTGAAGACTAATCAGTCCTCACTCTAGAAGGAAGTCACTTAGTGGCTTCCTTTTTTTGTCTTTAACTATTCATTTTTGCTGAATATAGTATACAAATTTGGTCGCTAAGTGAAAAAAATACTAATTCCATCCAGAAAGAAAATATTCTAATTTGATAAATTAAAGTAAATAAAGGTTCCTAATTCCGTAGAAAAGTTAATAAAAATGAGGAAAAGATTCATAAATACACTTTTAGATAGAAAATTCAGAAAATTGACTCTTTTGCCTTGAAAATTTTTGAAAAAATGGTATGATAGTAACAAGCTATTTTTTTAAGAGAAGAGAAAGGGGAACAATGGAGAAAATCAGTTTAGAATCTCCTAAGACGGGGTCGGACCTGGTTTTGGAAACACTTCGGGACTTAGGGATTGATACCATTTTTGGTTATCCTGGTGGTGCAGTCTTACCTTTGTATGATGCGATATACAATTTTAAAGGTATTCGCCACATCTTGGGACGCCATGAGCAAGGTTGTTTGCACGAAGCTGAAGGATATGCCAAATCAACTGGAAAGTTGGGCGTTGCCGTCGTCACGAGTGGACCGGGAGCAACAAATGCCATTACAGGGATTGCAGATGCCATGAGCGATAGCGTTCCCCTTTTGGTCTTTACAGGTCAGGTTGCACGAGCTGGGATTGGGAAGGATGCCTTTCAGGAGGCGGATATCGTAGGTATTACCATGCCCATTACCAAGTACAATTACCAAGTACGTGAAACGGCTGACATTCCTCGTATCATTACGGAGGCTGTGCATATCGCAACGACTGGTCGTCCAGGTCCAGTTGTAATTGACTTGCCAAAGGATGTATCAGCTCTAGAGACAGATTTCATCTATTCACCAGAGGTGAATTTACCAAGTTACCAACCGACGCTTGATCCGAATGACATGCAAATCAAGAAAATCTTGAAGCAATTGTCAAAAGCCAAGAAACCTGTTTTGTTAGCAGGCGGTGGTATCAGCTATGCGGAAGCTTCTAAGGAGCTCAATGAATTTGCTGAACGTTACCAAATTCCAGTAGTCACCAGTCTTTTGGGGCAAGGTACCATTGCAACGAGTCATCCGCTCTTCCTAGGGATGGGAGGCATGCATGGTTCTTTCGCAGCCAACATTGCAATGACGGAAGCGGACTTTATGATTAGTATTGGTTGCCGTTTCGATGACCGCTTGACTGGAAATCCTAAGACCTTTGCTAAAAATGCCAAGGTTGCGCATATCGACATTGACCCAGCTGAGATTGGTAAGATTATCAGTGCAGATATTCCTGTAGTGGGAGATGCTAAGAAAGCCTTGCAGATGCTGTTAGCAGAACCAACTGTTCATAACAATACTGAAAAATGGATTGAAAAAGTCACTAAAGACAAGAACCGCGTTCGTTCTTATGATAAGAAAGAACGTGTGGTTCAACCGCAGGCTGTTATTGAACGCATCGGTGAATTGACAAATGGAGATGCCATTGTTGTAACTGACGTAGGGCAACACCAAATGTGGACAGCTCAGTATTACCCATATCAGAATGAACGTCAATTGGTAACTTCAGGTGGCTTGGGGACCATGGGTTTCGGAGTTCCTGCAGCTATTGGAGCCAAGATTGCAAATCCAGAAAAAGAGGTTATCCTTTTTGTCGGTGATGGTGGTTTCCAAATGACCAATCAAGAGCTAGCTATCCTAAATATCTACAAGGTTCCGATTAAGGTTGTCATGTTGAATAACCACTCACTAGGAATGGTTCGCCAGTGGCAGGAATCCTTCTATGAGGGTAGAACTTCCGAGTCAGTCTTTGATACACTTCCTGACTTCCAGCTGATGGCACAGGCTTACGGCATCAAAAACTATAAATTTGATAATCCAGAGACGATAGAGAAGGATCTAGAAGTCATTCTAGAGGATGTGCCCATGTTTATCGAGGTGGACATTTCTCGTAAGGAACAGGTCTTACCGATGGTACCAGCTGGTAAGAGCAATCATGAGATGTTGGGGGTGAAGTTCCATGCGTAGAATGTTAACAGCTAGATTGCAAAACCGTTCAGGAGTTTTGAATCGTTTTACAGGTGTCCTTTCTCGTCGTCAAGTCAATATTGAGAGTATCTCAGTTGGTGCGACGGAGAACCCCAATGTATCTCGTATCACCATCATTATTGATGTAGCTTCTCATGATGAAGTAGAGCAAATCATTAAACAGCTCAATCGTCAGATTGATGTGATTCGTATTCGAGATATCACAGATAAACCACACTTGGAAAGAGAAGTTATCTTGGTGAAGGTATCTGCTCCTGCTGAAAAGCGTGCAGAAATCTTAGCCATTATCCAACCTTTCCGTGCAACAGTAGTAGATGTGGCTCCAAGCTCAATCACCATCCAGATGACTGGAAATGCTGAAAAGAGTGAAGCTTTATTGCGAGTGATTCGACCATATGGTATTAAAAATATCGCTCGTACGGGTGCAACTGGATTTACCCGTGACTAATACTCTTTGATTTTCATTGAGTATAAAAATAACTTAAATTTGTTAAACCAGCCTATAAGGCAATAAAAAATAGAAAAGAGAGAAAAACTATGGCAGTTCAAATGGAATACGAAAAAGATGTTAAAGTAGCAGCGCTTGACGGTAAAAAAATCGCCGTAATCGGTTATGGTTCACAAGGACATGCGCATGCGCAAAACTTGCGTGATTCAGGTCGTGATGTCATCATCGGTGTGCGTCCAGGTAAATCTTTTGACAAAGCAAAAGAAGACGGATTTGACACTTACACAGTAGCAGAAGCAACTAAATTGGCTGACGTTATCATGATCTTGGCACCAGACGAAATCCAACAAGAATTGTACGAAGCAGAAATCGCTCCAAACTTGGAAGCTGGAAATGCAGTTGGATTTGCTCATGGTTTCAATATCCACTTTGAATTTATCAAAGTACCTGCAGATGTAGATGTCTTCATGTGTGCTCCTAAAGGACCAGGACACTTGGTACGTCGTACTTACGAAGAAGGATTTGGTGTGCCAGCTCTTTATGCAGTCTACCAAGACGCTACAGGAAATGCTAAAAACATTGCTATGGACTGGTGTAAAGGTGTTGGGGCAGCTCGTGTTGGTTTGCTTGAAACAACTTACAAAGAAGAAACTGAAGAAGATTTGTTTGGTGAACAAGCTGTACTTTGTGGTGGTTTGACTGCCCTTATCGAAGCAGGTTTTGAAGTCTTGACAGAAGCAGGCTATGCCCCAGAATTGGCTTACTTTGAAGTTCTTCATGAAATGAAGTTGATCGTTGACTTGATCTATGAAGGTGGATTCAAGAAAATGCGTCAATCTATTTCAAACACTGCTGAATACGGTGACTATGTATCAGGTCCACGTGTGATTACTGAGCAAGTTAAAGAAAACATGAAAGCTGTTTTGGCAGATATCCAAAATGGTAAATTTGCAAATGACTTTGTAAATGACTACAAGGCTGGTCGTCCCAAATTAACTGCTTACCGTGAACAAGCAGCTAACCTTGAAATTGAAAAAGTTGGTGCAGAATTGCGTAAAGCAATGCCTTTCGTTGGTAAAAACGACGACGACGCATTCAAAATCTACAATTAATTCTTGTAAAGAGAGACAGAAGGCGAGTTGGGGGTACCTAACTCGTTTTTTATCTTGAAAAGTACTTGAGGAGGAGACAATGCTAAGTGCAAAAGATGTGGTGAAAGCCCACAAAGTTTTGAGTGGTGTAGTAGTTGATACACCACTAGAATATGATCATTATTTATCAGAAAAATACCAAGCAAAGATTTATCTCAAAAAGGAGAATGCGCAACGAGTTCGCTCTTTTAAAATTCGTGGAGCCTATTATGCCATTTCTCAACTATCAAAAGAAGAACGCGAGCGTGGTGTAGTCTGTGCCTCTGCGGGAAATCATGCCCAAGGTGTCGCCTATACTTGTAATGAGATGAAGATTCCTGCAACCATTTTTATGCCCATCACAACACCGCAACAAAAGATTGGGCAGGTTCGCTTTTTCGGTGGAGAGTTCGTGACAATCAAGTTGGTTGGGGATACCTTTGATGCTTCTGCTAAGGCAGCACAAGAATTTACATTGACAGAAAACCGCACCTTTATCGATCCTTTTGATGATGCGCATGTTCAGGCTGGTCAAGGGACGGTAGCCTATGAAATTCTTGAAGAAGCCCGTAAAGAGTCTATTGATTTTGATACAGTACTTGTACCAGTAGGTGGTGGCGGATTGATTGCCGGTGTTTCTACTTATATTAAGGAAACCAACCCGACTATCGAAGTGATTGGAGTAGAAGCCAATGGAGCTCGCTCTATGAAGGCTGCCTTTGAAGCTGGGGGACCAGTTAAACTCAAAGAAATTGATAAGTTTGCTGATGGGATAGCTGTGCAGAAGGTTGGACAATTAACCTATGAAGCGACCCGAAAAAATGTTGAAACGCTGATTGGGGTGGACGAGGGATTGATTTCTGAAACCTTGATTGATCTTTATTCCAAACAAGGAATTGTAGCAGAACCAGCCGGAGCTGCCAGCGTTGCAGCCTTGGAAGTTTTATCAGACTATATCAAAGGCAAGACGATTTGTTGTATTATTTCTGGGGGCAATAACGATATCAACCGCATGCCAGAGATGGAAGAACGTGCCTTGATTTACGATGGAATCAAGCATTACTTTGTAGTGAATTTCCCACAGCGTCCAGGAGCTCTCCGAGAGTTTGTAAATGACATTTTGGGGCCAAATGATGACATCACTCGTTTTGAATATATCAAACGAGCAAGCAAGGGGACAGGCCCTGTATTGATTGGGGTAGCTCTTGCCAATAAGCATGATTATGCTGGATTGATTCATCGAATGGAAAAGTTTGACCCATCTTATATTAATTTGAATGGGAACGAAACGTTGTATAATATGCTAGTTTAAGCTAAAATAAAATTATTATCATATTATTTGCGTAATGATGTTGATGGTGCTATAATGAGGGTGACGAAAGGGGGAGATTCCCATGGTTTTACAAATTTTACTTATTTTATTGTTTTTAGTGGTGATTGCATCAGTGATTATGATTAGTTCTGTGTATGTGGTTCGACAACAATCGGTCGCTATCATAGAACGCTTTGGTAAATACCAAAAGTTGAGCAATAGTGGTATTCATTTACGAGCTCCTTTTGGAATTGATAGGATTGCGGCAAGAGTTCAACTACGCTTGTTGCAAAGTGAGATTGTTGTAGAGACAAAGACGCAAGATAATGTATTTGTAACGATGAATGTGGCAACTCAGTATCGAGTAAATGAAAACAACGTCACAGATGCCTATTATAAATTGATGCGTCCAGAAGCCCAAATTAAATCCTATATTGAAGATGCTTTGCGTTCATCTGTACCAAAGCTAACCCTAGATGAGTTGTTTGAGAAGAAGGATGAAATCGCCTTAGAAGTTCAAAAACAAGTGGCTGAAGAAATGTCTACGTATGGGTATATCATTGTCAAAACGCTGATTACTAAGGTTGAACCTGATGCTGAAGTAAAACAATCAATGAATGAAATTAACGCGGCTCAACGTAAGAGAGTTGCGGCGCAAGAGCTTGCTGAAGCAGATAAGATTAAAATCGTGACCGCAGCAGAAGCAGAAGCAGAAAAAGATCGCCTACATGGTGTAGGGATTGCAGAGCAGCGTAAAGCAATTGTTGACGGACTAGCCGATTCTATCCAAGAGTTAAAGGGAGCCAATGTTGAGCTAACTGAAGAACAAATCATGTCTATCCTATTAACGAACCAGTATTTAGATACGTTGAATAATTTTGCAGATAAAGAGGGTAATAATACAATCTTTCTACCAGCAAATCCTAATGGAGTCGAGGACATAAGAACTCATATATTATCGGCTTTAAAAGCCAAATAAAAATATGCAGAATAATATAGTTGCAACGAATATATGTTTTTTTATTGACAAACGAAATAAAAACGTATACAATTAAGTATTGTAAAGAATAATTTAGGAGAAGAACATGGCTAAGTCGAACTTTGAAAAAGTAGAAGCAGTTGTTGGCTGGGTTCGTGATAAGAAAATCACAGGCTACCGTATCTCTAAAGAAACGAATGCGCGTGAAATGTCTATCATTGCTCTAGCACAAGGACGCGCAAAAGTTAAAAATATTTCATTTGAAACAGCTCTTGGTTTAATCGATTTCTATGAAAAAAATCATGAAAAATTTGAAGATTAAACTGTGGTCACAGGCAGATTCCTGAATCGAGTCTGCCTTTTCTTTACAATTACAAATTAAAAAGACTGCATTCTTTATGCAGTCTTTGTTTATTAGCTGAGATAGCGTTGAAGAAATTCTTTTGTCCGGTCTTCTTTAGGATTTGTAAAGAGTTCTTCAGGCCTGCCTTCTTCAGCAATGACACCCTTATCCATAAAGATGACACGGTGAGAGACATCGCGAGCGAATTCCATTTCGTGGGTTACGACGATCATGGTCAAGCCTTCTTGAGCCAAATCCTGCATAATTTTGAGGACTTCTCCAACCATTTCAGGGTCAAGAGCAGATGTTGGTTCGTCGAAGAGAATGGCATCAGGATTCATGGAGAGCGCGCGGGCGATAGCCACGCGTTGTTTCTGACCACCTGATAGTTGCTTGGGCTTGGCTTGCCAGTAACGTTCTCCCATGCCAACTTTTTCGAGATTCTCTTTGGCAATTTTTTCAGCTTCAGAGTGGTCGCGTTTGAGTACAGTCGTTTGGGCAACAATCGTATTTTCAAGGACATTCAGATTTTCAAAGAGATTGAAAGATTGGAAAACCATACCGAGTTTTTCACGATAATGGGTGAGGTTATAGCCTTTTTCTAAGACATTTTCTCCTCGATAGAGAATCTCTCCCTCTGTAGGTGTTTCGAGTAAATTAATTGAACGAAGGAAGGTTGATTTTCCGCTTCCAGAGCTCCCGATGATGGAAATAACCTCTCCTTTATGGACGGTGAGAGAAATGTCTTTTAGCACTTCGTTTTGCCCATAGGATTTTTTGAGGTGTTTGATTTCAAGGATTGCTTGTGTCATTTTTTCAAATCCTCCGTTTGCATTTGGTTAGCACCTGTAGTGTAAGTATCCATGTCCATACGACGTTCGATGAAGCGTAGGATACGGGTCACAGTAAAGGTGAGGACAAAGTAAATCACGGCGATGATGGTAAAGGTCTGGAAGTATTGATAAGTTTGTGTTGCTACAGTATTTCCTGAGAAATAAAGCTCAACAACTGAAATAACGTTCAATACAGAGGTATCTTTAATGTTGATGACAAACTCATTACCAGTAGCGGGTAGAATATTACGGACAACCTGAGGTAGGACAATCTTACGCATGGTTTGATTGTGGGTCATACCAAGAGCGGTTGCGGCTTCAAACTGTCCTTTGTCTACTGCTAGGATACCACCACGGACGATTTCAGTCATGTAGGCACCTGTGTTGATTGAGACGATGAAGATAGCAGCCAGTGTGCGGTCAAGGTTAATACCAAAAGCTTGGGCAGTTCCGTAGTAGATAACCATAGATTGAACAATCATCGGTGTACCACGGAAGATCTCGATATAGACATTGAGAATCCAACCAACTAGTTTCTGTAGGGCGTACATTGCCTTGTTCTCAGATAGTGGAGCGGTACGGAAGACCCCAATCGCAAGTCCGATAAGGAGACCTGTTATGGTTCCGATAATGGAGATTAAGAGTGTGATACCAGCACCACGTAAGAGTTGTTGCCAGTTTTCAGAAAGGATCTTAGCGACTTGGCTAAAGAAAGTACTTTCTTCCTCTGTTGTTGTAGACTCCACAGGTTGCTCTTTGATCATACGATCCATGAGGGCTACTTGCTCATCCTTAGAGATGGTTTCGATGCTCGCATTGATTTGGCTGATGCGACTATCATCTTTACGAAGTCCAATGGCAATAGCTGTATCTTCTTCGCCAGTTTTGAAACCTGGTTGAGGTTGGATCATTTTGAACTTAGCGTTAGCAGACTCAGCGGTCATTGCTTCAGGTCGTTCAGAAACATAGGCATCAATAACACCAGCCTCCAGAGCTTGACGCATCTGAGCGAAGTCACCCATAGCTGTTTCTTTTTTGGAACCTGGAATTTGGGAAATCAAATCATAGAGATAAACACCTTGTTGAGACGTGATTTTTGCTCCACTAAAGTCCTCTAAAGATTTGGCATTGGCATAGGCAGAGTCCTTTTTTACCAATAGAACCGGTTCGCTAGTATAGTAACTGCTTGAAAAAGCAATTTCTTGTTTGCGTTCAGCGGTTGGGCTCATACCGGCAATGATCATATCAATTTTGCCAGAAGTAAGGGCTGGAACAAGTCCTTCCCATTTGGTTTTCACAACCAAAGGTTCCTTACCAAGGTCTTTGGCAATCTTTTTAGCAATTTGAACATCGTAGCCGTTGGCATATTGGTTGGTACCGTCGATTTTGACGGCGCCGTTACTATCGTCGTCTTGAGTCCAGTTGAAGGGAGCGTATGCTGCCTCCATCCCGATGCGTAAATATTCGTCGGCTTGGACTTGGCTAACTAGTCCTAAGGTAAGGGCTAGGCTAGCAAGGATAGATAAGCATAATTTTTTCATGTTTTCTCCTATTTCTAGTCTAAAAATGACTCTCTCTATTGTATCTAAAAATAGTGAGATTTTCAATACAAGTAAGCCTTTACTTATAAAAAATGATATAATGGTAAAAAGATTGAAAGGGAAGCGATTATGAAAAAAAGATGGCTGTTGGCTTTGGTATTTACTTATTTATTATTTATACCGAGCCTGGTTTTTGCAGTAGACTTTGATATCTTATCTTATCAGGGGGATTTGAATATTCATGCAGATAATACTGCAATTTTTAAGGAAACAATTACCTACCGCTTTGGAGATGATTATAATGGTCAGTTAGTTGGACTCGGGAAAGCTGGGAAAATGCCAGAAGGATTTGACATTGATCCCGATCCGACCGTTCAGGTCTCTAAAAATGGAAGAATTGTTCAAAATGCTTCCTTCTATACTATGGAGGAAGAGGACGGTTACAAGGTAAAAATTTACAATGCTGGATATGCTGGAGATACTGTTCGGGTAACGGTTACCTGGAAACTATCAAATCTTCTCTTCTTGTATAAGGATATCGCAGAGCTAAATTGGCAACCCTTGACAGATAGTACTGGAGACATCAAAGAGATTGAGTTCAAGGTCAGCTCTGATACTCCAGCGGAGAAACTCTATTTTCATGCAGGACAACTCCTAAGGGACTCTAGTGTTGAAAAAGTAAATAATCTCTATCATGTCAAAATGAAAGACCTTCCTAGAAAGCGACAGATCGAATTACATGCTTACTGGCCGAGAAGTGCTTTTGCAGAAGCTCCAGATCAAGGATTAGAGGAAGAACGTTTAACGGATTTTAACCGAATTGAAAGCAATATAGCGACAGAAAAAGCGCAAAGTGAGATTATGATGAAATGGGTGTTCCCTGTCATTTTTATGAGTCTCTTGCTTTTAGTTCCTCTCTTCTATAGGATGTTTCGTCAGAGTACAAGCATTAAGAAGGTCTTTCCAAAAGATCATCGACTCTACGAACCACCGATGGATTTGCCTCCAATGGTTTTAGCAGAAGCAGTGTATTCAACTTCCTTAGAGGAAGTCAATCCCCTAAACAAATCAGGGTTTGGTAAATTTACTTTTGAACGTTTGATTCAGGCAACCTTGTTGGATTTAGTAGATCGAGGCCATTTATCTATTTTCCAAGGGGATGAGGAACCTTATGTGCGCATTATCAGTGAAAAGGGGTTGTCCAATTTTGAGAAGGAATGCCTGCGCATGACTTTGTCAAATAAGAAAGAATTGGCTATTTCAGAGCTCTTCCCTGATTACCAAGTTTCATCTTCCCTTTATCGTGGTGCCAAAGAGTCAGATGAAAAACATATCCGAGAAACAGGCTTGCGCCTCAAACGCTCCTTTGAAGGAAGACTTCAACGCATTCAGTCTTGTGTCAAGGATAAGGTCCATGTACTTCGTATCCCAAGCTACTATCGTCCCTTGACAAGCGAGGAACGTCGCCTTGCTCTCGGGATGCGAGTTTGTTCAGCCATAACAGCTCTAGGTGGACTGCTATTCTTTTACTATAGCTGGCAAACACATGGTTTCTTTTCGATCCCATTTCTACTCTTAGGATTGACAGGATTAGGGGCTAGTTTCTGGGTTTATCTTGCCACGCGAGGAGCCTATCGCGATGGAGTTCTAACTGAGGAAGGAGCAGAAATCTTCTATCTCTGGACGAGTTTTGAAAATATGCTTCGCGACATTGCTCATCTAGATCAGGCCGAGCTAGAGAGCATCGTCCTTTGGAACCGTCTACTGGTCTATGCGACTCTCTTTGGTTATGCCAAGAAGGTGAGTAAGTTAATGAAAGTTCGCCATATTCAGCTTGAAAATCCAGATTTGAATCTTTATGTAGCCTATGGTTGGCACTCACAGTTCTACTCCTCAACTGCACAAATCAAGCAATATACTGCTGTCGCAAATACAGCTAGCAATTACTCTGTATCTTCTGGAAGTGGTTCTTCAGGTGGAGGATTCTCAGGAGGCGGAGGCGGTGGTAGCATCGGTGCCTTCTAAAAAATCTATCGCAATATCCGAAATTATGCTATAATAGAGGACAGAAAAAGGAGTAATGTATGTATTTTATTGAAATTTTGAAGTCAATCTTTTTTGGGATTGTTGAAGGAATTACAGAATGGTTGCCCATTTCAAGTACTGGCCACTTGATCTTGGTTGAAGAATTTGTACAATACAAGGACCAGAATGAAGCCTTCATGTCCATGTTTAATGTTGTCATCCAGCTTGGTGCCATTTTAGCAGTTATGGTCATTTACTTTAACAAGCTTAATCCTTTCAAACCTGGTAAAACTAAGGTAGAAGTTCGTAGAACTTGGCAGTTGTGGTCAAAAGTCTTTGTTGCGACCTTGCCTTTGCTATTGGTTTTTAAACTAGATGATTGGTTTGATGCTAACTTCCATAACATGGTTTCAGTTGCGATTATGTTGATTATCTATGGTGTTGCCTTTATCTACCTTGAAAAACGAAATAAGGCGCAAGCCATTGAACCAACAGTAACAGAGCTAGACAAGTTACCTTATAAAACAGCCCTTTACATTGGGCTCTTCCAAGTCCTCGCCCTCTTTCCAGGAACGAGCCGTTCAGGTGCGACGATTGTTGGTGGTTTGTTAAATGGAACAAGCCGCTCAGTCGTAACAGAGTTCACCTTCTATCTCGGAATTCCTGTTATGTTCGGAGCCAGTGCTTTAAAGATTTTCAAATTTATTAAAGCAGGTCAACTCTTGAGTTTTGGACAACTCTTCTTGCTCTTGGTAGCTATGGGTGTTGCCTTTGCGGTCAGCATGGTTGCTATTCGTTTCTTGACCAGCTATGTGAAGAAACACGACTTTACACTCTTTGGTAAATATCGTATTGTACTCGGTAGTGTCTTGTTGCTCTATAGTTTTGTGCGTTTGTTTGTATAAGAAAAAAGCTTGAGGGAAGTTTCCTTCAAGCTTTTTAAAATCCTGTCACCGTAATTCCTAGTAAACGGATACCTTTTTCTTTTTCAGCTAGCTCTTCGTAGAGTTGAAGGGCGGTTTGAGAAATCTGACTAGCGTCCTGTGTAGCTTGTGGGAGGCTTTTTCGTCTAGTCAGAGTGGAGAAGTCAGCATATCGTATTTTTAGGATAATGATTTTTCCAGCTTTGTCCTGCTTGCTGAGATTGTGAGCTACCTTTTCGGAGAGAAGAGTCAGCTCTTTTTTGATATCTTCTTCATCCTGGAGAATCTTACTATAGGTTTTCTCCTTCCCGATTGATTTGCGGATGCGATTGGACTTGACTGGAGAATTGTGAATACCACGAGCCTTTCGATAAAGATCATAACCAAGTCTGCCAAAGCGATCGATTAAAGTAACTTCTGAGACATCCAATAAGTCTGCACCAGTATAAATGCCCATTTCATGAAGCTTTTCTACTGTCTTCTTTCCTACACCATGAAATTTAGCAATGTCCATTTGTTTGAGAAAGTCTTGGGCTTTGTCAGGTAGAATCACTGTCAAACCATGTGGCTTCTGATAATCACTGGCCATTTTAGCTAGAAATTTATTGTAGGAAACGCCTGCAGAAGCGGTCAGGTGTAGTTCCTGCCAGATATCCTCTTGGATGAGGCGGGCTATTTTGACGGCTGACTTGATACCGAGTTTATTTTCCGTCACATCTAAGTATGCCTCGTCGATACTCATAGGTTCAATCAAATCAGTGTAGCGTTTAAAAATAGCTCGAATCTCAAGTCCCACAGTCTTATACTTTTCATAATTTCCAGAGATAAAGACAGCTTGGGGACAGCGCTCATAAGCTTCTTTAGAACTCATGGCTGAATGAACACCAAAAACTCGTGCCTCGTAGCTACAGGTAGAAACGACACCTCGACCACCTGTTTGTCTGGGATCACTTCCGATGATAACAGGTTTGCCCTTTAACTTGGGATTATCTCTGATTTCCACCGCAGCAAAAAAGGCATCCATGTCGATATGGATGATTTTTCTGGACAGATCATTTATCAATGGAAATATGAGCATTCCAATCCCTTTCTAGTGTCATTTTCTATTTATTATACCCTTTTTTCTGAAAAAATGGGAAAGTTCAACCTGACTTTCAAAAATATAATACAGATAAGAACAAAAAAGAGACTGTATTATAAAAGAAAGCGTCTAAAATGCCGATTTTCTCTTGTTGAAATCGGTTACTGTATGGTATACTTGTCTCAAGAATGTAACAGATGACTGTTACTAGAAAAAAGAGGACATTAACATGGTTGTTAAGACAGTTGTTGAAGCACAAGACATTTTTGATAAAGCTTGGGAAGGCTTCAAAGGCGTAGATTGGAAAGAAAAAGCAAGTATTTCTCGCTTTGTTCAAGCTAACTACACACCTTATGATGGAGATGAAAGTTTCCTTGCTGGACCAACAGAACGTTCACTCCACATCAAAAAAATCGTAGAAGAAACAAAAGCACACTACGAAGAAACTCGTTTCCCAATGGACACTCGTCCAACATCTATTGCTGATATTCCTGCTGGATTTATCGACAAAGAAAATGAAGTTATCTTCGGTATCCAAAACGATGAACTCTTCAAATTGAACTTCATGCCAAAAGGTGGTATCCGTATGGCTGAAACTACTTTGAAGGAAAATGGATATGAACCAGATCCAGCTGTTCACGAAATCTTCACTAAATACGTAACAACAGTTAACGACGGTATCTTCCGTGCCTACACTTCAAACATTCGTCGCGCTCGTCACGCTCACACTGTAACTGGTCTTCCAGATGCCTACTCACGTGGACGTATCATCGGTGTTTACGCACGTCTTGCTCTTTACGGTGCAGACTACTTGATGCAAGAAAAAGTAAACGACTGGAATGCGATCAAAGAAATTGATGAAGAAACAATCCGTCTTCGTGAAGAAGTAAACCTTCAATACCAAGCATTGCAACAAGTTGTTCGCTTGGGTGACCTTTACGGAGTTGATGTCCGCAAACCAGCGATGAACACGAAAGAAGCAATCCAATGGGTTAACATCGCCTTCATGGCTGTCTGCCGTGTGATTAACGGTGCTGCTACATCTCTAGGACGTGTGCCAATCGTATTGGATATCTTTGCAGAACGTGACCTTGCTCGCGGTACATTTACTGAATCAGAAATCCAAGAGTTCGTTGATGATTTCGTTATGAAACTTCGTACAGTTAAATTTGCTCGTACAAAAGCTTATGACCAATTGTACTCAGGTGACCCAACCTTCATCACAACTTCTATGGCTGGTATGGGTAACGATGGTCGTCACCGTGTTACTAAGATGGACTACCGTTTCTTGAACACTCTTGACAACATCGGTAACTCTCCAGAGCCAAACTTGACAGTTCTTTGGACTGACAAATTGCCATACAACTTCCGTCGCTACTGTATGCACATGAGCCACAAACACTCTTCTATCCAATATGAAGGTGTAACAACAATGGCTAAAGACGGATACGGAGAAATGAGCTGTATCTCATGCTGTGTGTCACCACTTGACCCAGAAAACGAAGATCAACGCCACAACATCCAGTACTTCGGTGCTCGTGTAAACGTTTTGAAAGCCCTTCTTACTGGTTTGAACGGTGGTTACGACGATGTTCACAAAGACTACAAAGTATTTGACATCGATCCTATCCGTGACGAAGTTCTTGAATTCGAATCAGTTAAAGCGAACTTTGAAAAATCTCTTGACTGGTTGACTGACACTTATGTAGATGCTTTGAACATCATCCACTACATGACTGACAAGTACAACTACGAAGCTGTTCAAATGGCCTTCTTGCCAACTAAACAACGTGCTAACATGGGATTCGGTATCTGTGGATTTGCAAACACAGTTGATACATTGTCAGCTATCAAATACGCTACCGTTAAACCAATCCGTGACGAAAATGGATACATCTACGATTACGAAACAATCGGTGAATACCCACGTTGGGGTGAAGATGACCCACGTTCAAACGAATTGGCAGAATGGTTGATCGAAGCTTATACAACTCGTCTACGTAGCCACAAACTATACAAAGACGCAGAAGCTACTGTATCACTTTTGACAATCACATCTAACGTTGCTTACTCTAAACAAACTGGTAACTCACCAGTCCACAAAGGTGTATACCTCAACGAAGATGGTTCTGTGAACTTGTCTAAACTTGAATTCTTCTCACCAGGTGCGAACCCATCTAACAAAGCTAAAGGTGGATGGTTGCAAAACTTGAACTCACTTGCTAGCCTTGACTTTGGTTACGCAGCTGACGGTATCTCATTGACAACTCAAGTTTCTCCACGTGCTCTTGGTAAGACTCGTGACGAACAAGTTGATAACTTGGTAACAATCCTTGATGGTTACTTCGAAAACGGTGGACAACACGTTAACTTGAACGTTATGGACTTGAACGATGTTTACGAAAAGATCATGTCAGGTGAAGACGTTATCGTACGTATCTCTGGATACTGTGTAAACACTAAATACCTCACTCCAGAACAAAAAACTGAATTGACACAACGTGTCTTCCACGAAGTTCTTTCAATGGATGACGCATTGAGCTAAGATTCAATTAGAATAGAAAGAAAGCTAGTCTATAGGACTGGCTTTTTTCTATATCTAAAAGATAAATTTTCGACATATCATATGAAAAATACTGAGAGATTTTGTTAATTCTTGTGACAATGTGTTGAAATTCGAGAGAATAATATAATAAAATCTTATAAAAACTTATTTTCTAGTTATTAAACTTGAATAGATTGTATTGAGATGTTATAATACAATAGATAAACTCTAGTTAGTGATAGGGGTTGTCAAAATGGTATGATGTAATCTCTTAGGGAGATTAGAAATAAAAATTTCATATAGAAAAGAGGAGAAGAAATGTCGAAAAGCAAAGCGTTAAATATGCTTTCTAAATTTTCTGCGTTAGCTTTTGCTATTTTAGGCCTAGCATCTGTTTTGATAGGCATTGTTAAAGCAGATAATCCTGTTTCAAAAGAATTGACACAAGTCATTACAGGTATTGATCTGTTAGATGCTTCAGATACTAAGCAAAATGTGAGTTCAGAAGGAGATTTCTCGCTTCGTACGAATTTAGCATATAAGCTTCGCGTGACCTTTGATCTCAAACAGTATAATGAACATTTGAATAATGGAGATTATTTTACCTTTGATATACCTGCTCCTATGGCAGTTTATGAGGGGAGTCAGGATTTAATCGATCCGACAACAAAAGTTACTATTGGAGAAGCTGAAGTGACTTCAAATGGGACTGATCAAGGTGGGAAAGCAAAAATCACCTTGAAAAACTTGGATAAATATCTAGAGAAAACTGGTGGAGATAAGGTAAAGGATGTGTCAGGGAATTTTTCTGTTACTTTTAGATTCTTAAAGGATCAGAATAAAACCCGCATTAACTTTAATTCATCCTCATTGAAGCAAGAAGTGACTCACATTTATTCCTCAAAAACAATCGATGGTCCCAAAGTTGGTACTGAAAATTATGCTAAAATTGGGGGTCGTGCTGCCCTTGAAAGTTGGAACTCTCCAAAACTGGCTGAGATTGGTTCGGTTAGCAAGGGAGATGCATTGTCTACCTGGCGTGTACGTGTAAATACAGAGAAACAAGACTTAGGACAAAACATTGTATTACATGATACTTTACCAAATGATGATACTAGTTACACTCCTGCACAGTATATTCCTGAGAGTCTAAAAGTGTATAAGGCAAATATCACTGTTGGGACTTCTGCTGTTCCAGATGATGCAGTTCTGCTAACTGAGGGACAAGACTATACCGTTTCGTGGAACGAAAACTATACTTCATTCGATATCATTTTTAAAGATGGAACGACCTCTTATATAGTATCTTATAACACAACAACTCCTAATGATGGAAGTAAAGTAGGAAATAGGGTTGCACTGTCATTAGCTGACGGGACTAAATTAGCACAGAATACAAGTCGTCCGGGAGCACTTGATATGACAGCTGAGGCGACGTCTTTGATTTCTGGTACTATTGTAGCATCTACTGCATACCAAATTAAGATTCATAAGACTGATGCCTTCACTCTTGCTCCGGTTTCGGGTGCGGTATATACTGTGACAGCAGCAGATGATGCAAGTGAAACAACAGAAGTGACTACGAATGGAAAAGGAGTAGCGCTTACGAAAACTTATGATCAGAAATGGGAAGGTAAAACGTTTAAGATCAAAGAGAAGACTGCTCCAGCAGGTTATAAACTAGATGAAAAAGAGTATACAGTCAAACTCGGTGCTGTGGGTTCTACTATTCATCTTAAAGATGAACCTGTTCCAGCTGTATTCAATGTGACGGCTAAGAAAGTAGTAGAAGGACGTGCAGATAAACTTCCAAAAGCAGATGAGTTTACATTTAACCTGTTTACTGCAGAGAACTTGAAGGATCCAGTAGCCACAGCAAAATCAAAAGCTGATGGGACTATTACCTTTGAGAATCTCCAAGTAAAAGGCGCGGGAACTTATCACTACATCATCAAAGAAGACACTTCAACAGCAGTTGCAGGCGTTACATTTGATACAGAAGCTAAGGAAGTTACTGTAGCAGCAACTTTCCAAAGTGGAGTTTTAACAGCAACTGTCACATCTGCAGAACCAACTTTCACTAACACCTATAAAGCAACTCCAGCTAAAGAAACTATCACAGCTACTAAAGTCTTGAACGGTAAAGAACTTGAAGCTGATAAGTATGAGTTTGAACTTAAAGAAGGTGACAAAGTCATTGCAACAGCTAAAAACGCTGCAGACGGAACTGTTGCTTTCAAAGAAATTGAGTTCAAAACAGCAGGTGACTACACTTACACTATCTCTGAAAAAGCAGGTAGTGAAAAAGGTGTGACATACGACACTGCTAAACACGAAGTTAAAGTAAAAGTTACAGATAACGGCCAAGGTCAACTTGTTGCAACTGTTACAGGTAACAACCCAACCTTCACCAACACTTATAAAGCAGCTCCAGCAAAAATTGCTATTGAAGCTAAAAAAGTTTTGAACGGTAAAGAGCTAGAGATAGATGAGTTTGAGTTTGAACTGAAAGAGGGTGATAAGGTTGTTGCGACAGCAAAGAATGCTGCTGGTGGATTGATTCGTTTTTCTGAAATTAGCTATTCAAAAGCAGGAGTATATAACTATACTATTACAGAAAAGGTTGGCAATAAACTTGGTGTAACTTATGATAAAACAGAACATCCAGCAACTGTAGAAGTGAAAGATAATGGCTCAGGTCAACTTGTCGCGACAGTTACAAGTGAAACACCAGTTTTCGTTAATGACTATAAAGCGGAACCTGCGCAGGCTACAATCAAGGCTAAGAAAGTCTTGAAAGGAAAAGCGCTTGAAGCTGATGCTTATACTTTCGAACTGAAAGAAGGTTCAGACCTTGTAGCTACGGCTAAGAATACTGCCTCAGGAGAAGTTGTCTTCAACGTCACTTTCTCAGCAGCAGGCGATTACGCTTACACTATTACTGAAAAAGCTGGTGACGATAAAACAATCACTTATGATCAAACTGCGTATGAAGTGTTCGTCACTGTTGCGGATGATGGTAAAGGCCAATTGGTTGCGACTGTAGAAGATGCGGATACAGAACGGGTCTTCACAAATATTTATACAGCACCAGCTCCAACAGCTACATCAGCAACACTTGAGTTTACGAAAGAATTGACTGGTCGTACTTTGGTTGATGGTGAGTTCCAATTTGAATTGTACAAAGATGGACAAAAAATTGATACAAAAACAAACCAAGGTGGAAAAGTAACATTTAATGCAATCAACTATGATGCAGAAGGTGAGTATACTTATACTGTAAAAGAAGTGAATGCTGGAGCAACTGGTATTACTTACGATACAGAAAAGACTGCAAAGGTAACAGTAACCAAAGATGCAGCAACCAACGCATTGAAGGCAGCTGTTGAATATCCAGCAGGTAGTGTCTTCAAGAATAGCTTCAAAGCACCAGCGGTAGAAGCTACGATTGAAGCAACTAAGAAACTTGAAGGTAAAGAACTTGCGGCTGATGCTTATACTTTCGAATTGAAAGAGAAAGGCGCCGTTGTAGCTACAGCTAAGAATACTGCCGAAGGTAAAGTAGCCTTTGTTCGTTCATTCGAAGAAGCAGGTACTCACACTTATACCTTGGTTGAAAAAGTTGGTACTGAAGAGGGTATTGAATACGATAAGACTGAGCATACTGTAACAGTCACTGTAGTTGCGGATGATCAAGGTCTCTTGACTGCAACTGTTTCGTATGCAGATGGTAAAGCAGTTGTATTTACAAATAAATACACTGTTCCAACACCAACGCCAGAACCAAATCCAAATCCAGCTCCAAATAATCCAGGAACAACGCCAGATCCAGCACCAACACCAGATCCAGTGCCAGATTCAACGCCAAATAATCCAGGAACAAATCCAACTCCAGGAACAGAACCAACTGATCCAGGAAAAAAAGAGGATCCAAAACCAGCACCTCCAGCTACTGAGACTAAAGGTAAAGCTGAACTTCCAAATACAGGTGAAGCAACCTCTATCCTTTCTGCGCTTGGATTTGTAGTCTTGGCATTGAGTGGATTGGTACTCTTCGTAAAACGCAAAGCTTAAGCTTTTGTAGAAGAAACATGAAACTTGGTAAGTGAGAATATTTCTTCTCTCTTAAACTTGATAGAGAAAGTCTCTAGAAAATTCGTTTTCTAGGGGCTTTTTTTGTACTTCAAAAAATTTTTAAAAAAATAGTCAAATTTGGTCAAAAAAATATTGACTTTTACTGACCAATGTGATATAGTAGGAACATAAGGAAAATGAATTCCTTAGAAAACTTCATTTTCAATGATTCTATTTATTGAAAATGTATGATAGATACCCTAGAAAGGGGTGGGGCCTATGTTAAATCTAACAGATTTTGAAAAGAAGATGATAAAAGGCTTATTTAAGAAAGAAAAACCAGAAATTATACGTAGGGTAGCTAGTTAGCTAGTCTAAAATTTTTAAAACAAAGGTCAAAGATAGTCAATATCAGAGATCGCATATAATTAAGAATAAACGAGGTAAAGAATATGAACAACAACTTTAATAACTTTAACAACATGGATGATTTATTTAACCAATTGATGGGAGGTATGCGAGGATATAGTTCTGAAAATCGTCGCTACTTGATTAATGGACGCGAAGTGACACCTGAGGAATTTGCTCAGTATCGTGCAACTTGTCAATTACCAGGAAATGCAGAATCTGATGCGCAAATGCAACAACACGCTTCAGGTATGAAACAAGACGGTGTCCTTGCTAAACTAGGTCGTAACTTGACAGCGGAAGCTCGTGAGGGCAAGTTGGATCCTGTTATCGGACGAAACAAGGAAATTCAAGAAACATCTGAAATCCTCTCACGTCGTACGAAAAATAATCCTGTTCTGGTCGGAGATGCAGGTGTTGGTAAGACAGCCGTTGTCGAAGGTCTAGCACAAGCAATTGTGAATGGAGACGTTCCAGCTGCTATTAAAAACAAGGAAATCATTTCCATTGATATTTCAGGTCTTGAGGCTGGTACTCAATACCGTGGTAGCTTTGAAGAAAACGTTCAAAACCTAGTCAACGAAGTGAAAGAAGCAGGCAATATTATCCTCTTCTTTGATGAAATTCACCAAATCCTTGGCGCTGGCTCAATCGGAGGTGATAGTGGTTCTAAAGGTCTTGCGGATATTCTCAAGCCAGCTCTCTCTCGTGGTGAGTTGACAGTGATTGGGGCAACGACTCAAGACGAATACCGTAACACCATCTTGAAAAATGCAGCTCTTGCTCGTCGTTTCAACGAAGTGAAAGTCAATGCTCCTTCAGCAGAGGATACTTTTAAAATCCTTCAAGGGATTCGTGACCTCTATCAACAACACCACAATGTCATCTTACCAGACGAAGTCTTGAAAGCAGCAGTGGATTATTCTATCCAATACATTCCTCAACGCAGCTTGCCAGATAAGGCTATTGACCTTGTCGATGTAACAGCAGCTCACTTGGCAGCTCAACATCCTGTAACAGATGTGCATGCTGTTGAACGGGAAATTGAGGCAGAAAAAGACAAGCAAGAAAAAGCAGTTGAGGCAGAAGACTTTGAAGCAGCTCTCAATGCCAAAACACGCATTGCTGAATTAGAGAAAAAAGTCGCAAACCACACAGAAGACATGAAAGTGACTGCAAGCATCAACGATGTGGCCGAGTCCGTAGAGCGTATGACTGGTATCCCAGTGTCTCAAATGGGAGCGTCAGACATCGAACGTTTGAAAGATATGGCTCATCGCTTGGAACACAAGGTAATCGGCCAAGATAAGGCGGTTGAAGCTGTAGCTCGTGCTATCCGTCGTAACCGTGCTGGTTTTGATGAAGGAAATCGCCCAATCGGTAGCTTCCTCTTTGTAGGTCCAACTGGGGTTGGTAAGACCGAGCTTGCTAAGCAATTGGCACTGGATATGTTTGGAACTAAGGATGCTATCATTCGTTTGGATATGTCTGAATACAGTGACCGCACAGCTGTATCTAAGTTGATCGGTACAACAGCTGGTTATGTGGGGTATGATGACAATAGCAATACCTTGACAGAACGTGTTCGTCGTAATCCTTACTCTATCATTCTCTTGGATGAGATTGAAAAGGCTGATCCTCAAGTCATTACCCTTCTCCTCCAAGTCTTGGATGATGGTCGTTTAACTGATGGTCAAGGAAATACAGTGAACTTCAAGAACACGGTCATTATCGCAACATCAAATGCTGGATTTGGCTATGAAGCCAACTTGACTGAAGATGCGGATAAACCAGAGTTGATGGATCGTTTGAAACCATTCTTCCGTCCAGAGTTCCTTAACCGCTTTAACGCAGTTATCGAGTTCTCACACTTGAATAAGGAAGACCTTTCTAAGATTGTGGACTTGATGTTGGCGGAAGTCAACCAAACCTTGGCTAAGAAAGACATTGATTTGGAAGTTAGTCAAGCAGCTAAGGACTTTATCACAGAAGAAGGTTATGACGAAGTTATGGGTGTTCGTCCTCTCCGTCGCGTGGTTGAACAACAAATTCGTGATAAGGTGACAGATTTCCACTTGGATCATCTAGATGCCAAACATCTGGAAGCAGATATGGAAGATGGCGTTTTGGTCATTCGTGAAAAAGCCTAACTCAAGATTTTGAGAATAAAAAAAGAAGGAACTAGCTAAAAGCTGGTTCCTTTTGTGTTTAGATGACATGGCGTTCAAAGGCATCATCTGAGATTCCTTGTTCCAGGATGAGCTTTGCCCATTCTTTAGCAGAAAAGAGGCTGTGGTCCTTGTAGTTTCCGCAAGATTCGATGGTTGTTCCAGGAACATCTTCCCAAGTAGTGGTTTCAGCAATTTCCTTGAGCGAATCCTTAATAACAGCAGCGATTTCAGCACTGGTATGGCGTCCCCACATAATCATGTGGAAGCCTGTACGACAACCAAATGGGGAACAGTCAATCATACCGTCAATGCGGGTACGGATGAGTTTGGCCAAGAGGTGTTCGATGGTGTGAAGCCCTGCTGTAGGGATTGAGTCTTCGTTTGGTTGTACCAAGCGGATATCAAAGTTGGAGATGACATCTCCCTTTGGTCCGGTTTCTTCCCCAATCAAGCGAACATATGGTGCTTTAACAATAGTGTGGTCAAGTTCAAAACTTTCAACAATAACTTCTTTTGGCATGGTAAATCCTTTCAGTTTTCTTCTTTCATTATATCATAAAGGGTGCTGTTGATGGAGTTTGATAAATGACTTTTTTGGTACTAGAATGATAATAAAGTCTCTATACATAAACCTCAGAACTATAAAGAAAGAATGGAGAGAAGAATACCTTGTGAAAGAAAAGTTTAGTTTTTCTAGTGGAACTCAGGTGACTTTTGAAAAGTGGATCAACTTTTTCTGAGATTTCTGTTTAATCTCTGAACTAATTCTGAACTAGATTGGGTATACTGGAGAAAATAAAGATAAAGGAGTTCAGTATGGAACATATTGTAAAAATTGATCGTGTTTCTAAAAAATATGGAGACAAGCAAATTTTAAAGAATATTTCTTTTACAGCTAGGAGTGGTCGCATTACGGCTTTTCTAGGACATAATGGTGCAGGAAAAAGCTCGACCTTGAGGATTCTCTTGGGCTTAGATCGGGCGACAGCAGGAACTGCGACTTTTGATGGACAAACCTATCAGTCAATGATTTATCCTCTCAAAACAGTAGGTGCAGCTTTTGACGGTATTGGGGGTCTACCAAATCGAAAGGTCTATGACCACTTGAGGATTATTGCGGCGAGTAATGCTATTCCCAAGTCTCGGATCGATGAGGTTTTGGAGATGACTGGAATCGCTCATAAGAGGAAGGACCTCTTGTCAAGCCTGTCTCTGGGGGAAGGTCAACGCTTGGGTTTGGCAGCAGCTTTGTTGGGTGATCCTCAGTTTCTTATATTAGATGAGCCGACTAATGGGCTGGATCCAAGTGGGATTAAGTGGTTTAGAAAGTTCATCCGTCAGCAGGCTGATTTAGGGAAAACCGTCCTTCTATCCTCTCATATCCTGTCTGAGGTACAAATGGTAACAGATGATGTAGTCTTGATTCATCATGGGCAAATTATCGAACAGGGAACGCTAGACGATGTATTACAAGGAACAGATAGTTTAGAAGAGCTCTTCTTCGACTTAACAGAGGAGGTTTAAGATGAAAGAGACGATGTCTTTATTGCATTCAGAGTGGTTGAAAATCCAATCAACCAAGGCTTTCAGGGTAAGTGTGGTCTTTATGCTGTTATTGGTACCTGTTGTGTCATGGCTAGAGGGACGTCAGTATCTGTCTATCGGTTTAGATGCGACCCCTGAGACGGTTCCCGGTCTGGCAGAAGCTATTGATCCGCTTGAATATCTAGGTCTTAATGGCGCTTCTATGGGTGGTATGGTTTTAGTCATCTTAGCTGGAATTTTGGGAGCAACGGAATTTCAGTCTCATAGCTTGCGAACCAGTCTATTGGCTTGTAATAATCGCTTGAAGCTACTTATGGGGAAAATATTGACCTTTGGTTTGTTTTCACTCATCATTAGCTTGTTATCCATTTATTTGAGCTATATTGTCATGCACTTGGCTTTAGGAAAAGAAGGGCTACATCCAATTATACTTAATCAAGCTGCTTGGAGTCATCTTTTATGGAAGGCACTAGCTACTGCATTGCTAGGTCTCTTGTCCTTTTTATTGGGATTGCTTGGGCGGACGATGTTGCTTCCCTTACTCTTTCTTGTGCCCCAGCTCTATAATCTGGGAAACTACCTGGCAGCTCATACGAGTTGGGGTGCTTATCTGCCACAGCCCGCAGGAGAGTTATTTGTTGCAACGCCGACTTCCCAATATGCCAACAATCCCTTGCAAGGACTCTTGATACTAAGCGTATGGTTGCTAATCATCGGCGTCATGGCCTCTCTGCGCTTTTTGAAGACGGATTTAGGAGGACGCTACTGATGATAAAAGCTCTGCTTAAAAGTGAATGGATTAAGTTCCGTTCTTACTATCTCGCTCTTGGTGCAGCCTTGGTGGCTCTGGTAATCGTTCCATTTTTTCTAATGAATCTTGACTACAGTCAGACAGCAGTTGGCCAGACAAAGGCTCTGAGTGAAGCTTTGCATGCTCTCTATCTGGCGCAGCCTGTCATCGTCATCTTTACTTCCCTCTATTTTGCCCAGGAGTTTGTCAAGTCTGGGATGCGAACGAATTTTCTAACCGTATCAAATAGAAAGGCTTGGTTGGCTGGGAAATTCCTTTTTCTGGCCGTTCTGCTCTTGGTTCTCTACAGTGTCATGATAGGCAGCTGTTTCTTTGTTATGCTGGCTCGATTTGACCTAGACTTTAGCTGGCCCTTGCTGGGGAAATTCCTCTATTACAGCTCTTTTGGTCTTCTCAGCAATCTTTTTCTGGCTCTTTTAGCTGCTGGTCTCGCTTTGCTCTTTCAATCTTGGGTTGTGCCGGTGTCGGTGCTATTTCCTCTCTTGATTGGTCTTAGCCGTTTATTGGCAACTTTTATCAAAGAAGCAAAGTACCTGCCCGATCTGGCTACGCTAAATCTTTTTGAGTATGAAGGGCTTCAGCATTCAATAGATCTATCAGGGTTGGGAATACAGCTGTTCTGGCTAGCTTTGATTTGGAGCTCTGCTATATTCTTGACCTTGAAACGAGATGTTCGCTAGAGGTATGCTATAATGGAAATCATGAGACAGTATCGTATTTTGGTGGTTGATGACGACCGGAGCATTTTAAAGCTGGTGAAAAACGTCCTAGAGCTCGATGCTTATGATGTGACGACGCTTGATCGAATAGAAGAGCTAGAACTGACGGATTTTGTAGGATATGATTTGATTCTGCTAGATGTGATGATGGAGCCTGTTAATGGTTTTGAGCTGTGTTCCTACATTCGTCCTCATCTTTCGTGTCCAATCATCTTTCTGACAGCTAAGGAGTTAGAGGCGGACAAGGTGGCAGGGCTCTTTCGCGGAGCAGATGACTATATTGTCAAGCCTTTTGGGACCAAAGAATTGCTGGCGCGTGTCAGAGCTCATCTTCGGCGGGAGGAAAGACGGGAGGAGCGCTATTCTGAAATTGCTTCTTGTCAATTTTATCCAGAGCGCTATGAAGTTGCCTATTTTGGTAAAGTCTTGAAATTTTCAGAGCGAGAGTTTAAATTGCTGCATTTACTAGCTAGCAATCCCAAGCAGACCTTTTCAGCTGAACGCCTGCATACTTTACTTTACCCAGAAAGCTCAGAAACACAGCTTCGCTCCATCTCAGAGTATGTATATCAGATTCGTCAAAAATGCAAACAAGAAGGGCTGCAAGCAATCGCAACAGTGAGAGGAGTAGGCTATAGATGGCAATTAGAACCCGAAATTTCAAAAGCCTAGTCTGGACAACCAGTTTAAAAATCGTATTTTTTCATGTTTTGATTTTTGTGCTTATAGGCTATGAATTTACACAAGGAAGTGATCACGTTTTTTTCACCTTGTTCTTTTGGGCGGGGAGCTTGCTGCTGATTACTTTTTATCATATTTTGAAATTGCTCCGAAAAATCAACAGGGAAATAAAAATGCTAAAGAGCGAGAAGCTTTTAGAAGAAAATCAAAGTCAGCTTTTTCGGATTGAGGAAATGCTAGAAGTTTATAGCGATTTACGGAGCAGCCACCAAGAAAATGCTCATCTTCTAGAAAGAGAGCAGCAGCATAATCAGGAGTTGATTTTACAGCTATCAGCGACATCGCACGATTTGAAGACGCCCCTAACTGTGATTAAAGGGAACGCTGAGCTCTTGGAATTGGCGCAGTTGGGCCATCCACAGGCAGACTATGCTGCTGAGATTTTGCAGGCTAGTCACAAGATGGAAGAGTATTGTGGCTCTTTGATTGATTACGCTAAGACTTTTCAGATTGATTCTAATCAGTTCATTCAGCTTTCCTTAGGGGATTTTTTGGCTTATCTACAGGATGATTGGGCACTGTTCAGCAAACAGGAAAGCCATCGTTTCTACCTCCAAGAAGATTGTGAGCTTAGTCTGATTTTGTCAATTCATTTGGACTATCTCAAGCGAGCTTTGCTCAATATTTTACTGAATGCGCTTGAACATGCAGACCAGAATCAAAAGGAAGTGAAGCTGATGGTATCAGTGCAGCAGGACCAGTTGGTTTTTGCTATCTGGAACAATGGCCCTGCATTTTCAGAGGAGATGCTGCTGGGAGCGGAACGCCTCTTTTATCAGAGTGACCAAAGCCGCAATTCAGCTAATCCCCATCATGGAATCGGCTTAGCCTTTTCTAAGCAAGTAGCTCTCTTGCACGGTGGTCGTCTAACCCTGCTCAATCCAGACCAAGTAGGAGCCTGTGTCGAGTTGACAATTTCATTGAAATAAATGAGAATGGAAAATCATAAAAACGCATAATACCAAGTGTCCAAAAGACTTGATATTATGCGTTTGATTTTTTTATTATGTAAAGATTTACTGGATTTTTATCTCGAATTGAGTTTTTGTCCAGCCTTGTTTATTTATTTGCGATACAAGCGATCGTATTGGTAGAATGGGTCAAAGGTTACGTTGATACCTAGTTTGCGAAGGACGTTCTTGTCTTCATCGGTCAAGATGATGGTTGAATGAGCTTCGCTTCCTTTGAGATTCCCAAGTTCTTCCATGGCACGCGCAGCATCAGGATTTTCCATAGCTGTGATTGCAAGTGCAATCAAAATTTCATTTGAGTGGAGGCGAGGATTGCGGCTACCTAGATGATCGATTTTAAGACCTTGAATTGGTTTGACGACTTCAGGCTCGATTAGTTTCACTTCCTTAGCGATGTCAGCTGATTTTTTGATAGCATTGATCAAGGCAGCAGCTGTAGGACCAAAGAGTTCAGAGTTTTTACCAGTCACGATTTCCCCATTTGGCAATTCAAGGGCTAGGGCAGGGCCACCAGTTTCTTCTGCTTTTTGGCGTGCAGCAACAGCTACCTTACGGTCTGCAGGTGTGATGCCGAGGTCGTTCATGAGAAGTTCAATCTTCTTGACAGCAGTTTCTCCGACTTTTTCAGCTTTAAAATCAAGAACAGTTTGATAGTAGCGACGGATGATTTCTTGTTTAGAAGCTTCGACAGCAGCTTCATCATCTGTAATAGCGAAACCAACCATGTTGACACCCATGTCTGTTGGTGAAGCGTATGGAGATTCACCGAGAATGCGTTCTAACATACGTTTGAGCACTGGGAAAATTTCGATATCACGGTTGTAATTGACAGTGGTTTCTCCGTAGGTTTGGAGATGGAAAGGGTCAATCATATTGACATCGTCAAGGTCTGCGGTGGCAGCCTCATAGGCCAAGTTGACCGGATGATGAAGGGGCAGGTTCCAGACTGGGAAGGTTTCAAACTTAGCGTAACCAGACTTGATGCCATTGAGTTGGTCATGGTACATATTGGACATACAAGTTGCCAATTTTCCAGAACCAGGTCCAGGAGCTGTCACGACAATCAAGTTGCGACTGGTTTTGATGTAGTCGTTTTTCCCCATACCTTCGGGCGAAATGATGTGGTCCATATCCGTCGGATATCCTTTGATTGGATAATGAAGATAGGAATCAATCCCGTTTTTATCTAACTGGTTTCGGAAGGCATCTGCAGCGGGTTGCCCTGCGTATTGTGTGATGACAACTGAGCCAACAAAAATTCCCAGCTCATTGAATTTGTCAATCAAACGAAGAACTTCTTGGTCATAAGAAATGCCCAAGTCACCACGTGCTTTAGAATGTTCGATGTTGCTTGCGTTAATGGCGATCACAACCTCAACTTGCTCTTTCAATTCTTGCAAGAGCTTGATTTTATTGTCAGGCTCATAACCAGGAAGGACTCGAGCAGCGTGGAAATCTTCCAACATTTTGCCACCAAACTCCAAATAGAGCTTGCCGTCAAATTGGTTAATGCGCTCCAAGATATGGTCGCGCTGTAGATTCAAATATTGTTCAGAACTAAAAGCTTGTTTTTTCATTTTTTTACCTCTGACCTCTATTATAATAAAAAATTGGAAGATAGGAAACTATGGAATCGAAAAGAAATCAAAAAGATTAGGCAAACGCTTGCACTAACTTTTAAAAAGCGCTATCATAGACTATAGATTATTAAAATAATGAGGTAAGAAGATGCAAGAAAAATGGTGGCACAATGCCGTAGTCTATCAAGTCTATCCCAAGAGTTTTATGGATAGCAACGGAGATGGAATTGGCGATTTGCCAGGAATTACTAGTAAGTTAGACTATCTAGCTAAGTTAGGAATCACAGCGATTTGGCTTTCTCCTGTTTATGATAGTCCTATGGATGATAATGGCTATGATATTGCTGATTATCAAGCGATTGCAGCTATTTTCGGGACCATGGAGGACATGGACCAACTGATCGCAGAGGCTAAGAAACGTGATATTCGCATCATCATGGACTTGGTGGTCAATCATACCTCAGATGAACATGATTGGTTTGTCGAGGCCTGTGAAAATCCTGACAGCCCTGAACGTGACTACTATATCTGGCGAGATGAGCCCAATGATTTGGAGTCTATCTTTAGTGGGTCTGCTTGGGAATACGATGAAAAGTCGGGCCAATACTATCTCCACTTTTTCAGTAAGAAACAGCCCGATCTCAACTGGGAGAATGAAAAACTGCGCCAGAAAATTTACGAGATGATGAACTTCTGGATTGACAAGGGCATTGGCGGTTTCCGTATGGATGTTATTGACATGATTGGGAAAATTCCTGATGAGAAGGTAGTCAATAATGGTCCCATGCTCCATCCCTATCTCAAGGAAATGAATCAGGCGACCTTTGGCGACAAAGATCTTTTGACAGTAGGGGAAACATGGGGGGCAACGCCAGAGATTGCCAAATTCTACTCTGATCCAAAGGGACAAGAATTGTCTATGGTCTTCCAGTTTGAACACATCTGTCTTCAATATCAAGAAGGGCAACCTAAGTGGCACTACCAAAAAGAGTTAAATGTAGGGAAGTTGAAAGAAATCTTCAACAAATGGCAGACAGAGTTAGGAGTTGAAGACGGCTGGAATTCCCTCTTCTGGAACAATCATGACCTTCCTCGCATCGTCTCTATCTGGGGAAATGAGCAAGAATACCGTGAAAAATCTGCTAAAGCCTTTGCGATTTTGCTTCATCTCATGAGAGGGACGCCTTATATCTATCAGGGTGAAGAGATTGGAATGACCAACTATCCGTTTGAAACACTGGACCAAGTAGAAGATATTGAATCCCTCAACTATGCGCGTGAAGCTCTTGAAAAAGGTGTTCCGCTCGAGGAAATTATGGACAGTATCCGTGTCATCGGACGTGATAATGCCCGTACCCCGATGCAATGGGACGAGAGCAACAACGCTGGCTTCTCAACAGGTCAACCTTGGTTGGCAGTTAATCCAAACTATCAAGAAATCAACGTTCAAGAAGCACTAGCAAACCCAGATTCGATTTTCTATACTTATCAAAAACTCGTGCAAATCCGTAAGGAGAACAGCTGGCTGATTCGAGCTGACTTTGAATTGCTTGATACAGCTGACAAGATCTTTGCTTATATCCGTAAGGACGGTGACCGTCGTTTCCTAGTTGTGGCTAACTTGTCCAATGAAAAACAAAACTTTTCAGTAGAAGGAAGAGTTAAGTCAATCTTGATTGAAAACACTACTGCTAAAGAAGCAGTTGAAAAACAAACCTTGGCTCCATGGGATGCCTTCTGTGTGGAACTAACGGATTAAAATAAGTGAACCTCAAGCCTTTGATGCTTGGGGTTCTTTTACTAAAAAATATATAGAAAAGCCTCTAAAAAATATTTGTTAGAATTTTCTAAAAAATCTGGCTAAAGTCCTTGCTTTTATGAAAAAATAGGGTATAATGGTGAAAACACTATCTTTAAGGAGATTACTTATGAAATCGAAAAAGTGGCTCTTAGGAGCAGGTGCTGTTTTGAGTGCAGCCATACTGTTAACTGCTTGTGGGCAAAGTGAAAAGAAAGCGGATGCTCCCAAGACTTTCTCTTATGTCTACGCTATGGATCCATCTTCTTTGGATTATAGTGTGACGAGCAAGAGCTCAACCTCTGACGTTATAGCAAACGTTGTTGATGGTCTTTTGGAAAATGATAAGTATGGGAACTTAATTCCATCACTTGCAGAAGACTGGTCTGTTTCAAAGGATGGTTTGACTTACACCTACAAACTTCGTAAGGGTGTAAAATGGTATACTTCTGATGGAGAAGAATACGCTGAAGTTAAGGCCAAAGACTTTGTTACTGGGCTTAAACATGCTGCTGACGGAAAATCAGATGGTCTTTCTTTGATTCAGGATTCTATCAAAGGTTTGGCAGAGTATGTTAGTGGTGAGAGCAATGATTTCTCTACCGTAGGAGTTAAGGCTGTTGATGATTACACGGTAGAATACACGCTCAACAAACCAGAAAGTTTCTGGAACTCTAAGGTCACAACTGCAACCATGCTGCCAGTTAATGAAGAATTTTTGAATTCTAAAGGGAGCGACTACGGTGCACCAACCCCATCAGGTATCCTATATAATGGTCCTTATTTCTTGAAATCATTGACTTCAAAATCAGTCATCGAATATGAAAAGAATCCAAACTACTGGGATAAGGACAATGTCAAGATTGACAATATTAAACTAACTTTCTACGATGGATCAGACCAAGAATCTTTGATTCGTAGCTTTACACAAGGTGCCTATACAACAGCTCGTCTCTTCCCAACAAGTTCAAATTTTGAGTCAACTAAACAAGAGTACGGCGATAAGATTGTTTATAGTCCACAAGAAGCGACAAGCTACTACCTCACTGTTAACGTAAACCGCCAATCTTATAATAAAACAGCCAAAACAGACGAGGCTCAAAAAACTTCAACGAAAGAAGCTCTTCTCAACAAGAACTTCCGTCAGGCGCTGAACTTTGCTCTTGACCGTCATTCTTATACTGCTCAGTTGAATGGTGAAGAAGGTGCGAACAAGATTATCCGTAACAGCCTAGTGCCTCATGACTACGTTCAAGTGGGTGAAAAAACCTTTGGAGAGTTGGCACAGGCAGAGCTCGTTTCATATGGAGACCAGTGGAAAGATGTAGCCCTTACAGATGGCAAGGATACGATTTACAGTCCTGAAAAAGCTAAGGCAGCCTTTGCTAAAGCCAAGGAAGAATTGCAAGCCAAGGGTGTTACCTTCCCAATCCATTTGGATATCCCCGTTGAACAAACAGATGTAATCGCGGTTCAACAAACCAACTCACTCAAGCAGTCTATCGAATCATCACTTGGTACTGAAAATGTCATTGTCGATGTCCTTCAAATGACCGATAATGAGAAATTGAGCATTACATCTCAAGCCAAGGTTCCATCCCAAAAAGACTATGACTTGAACGGAACTGGTTGGGGGCCAGACTATCAAGACCCAGCTACCTACCTCAACATCCTTGATGCTAAGAAGGGTTCTGCCCTTAAACACTTGGGGATTAAGCGCGGAAATGATCCAGAAGTGATGGCTCAAGTTGGATTGGACGAATACAAGAAACTCTTGGATGACGCTGCAGCTGAAACAAGCGACCTTAACAAGCGTTATGAAAAATATGCTAAAGCTCAAGCTTGGGTATCGGATAGTTCACTTTTAATCCCAGTTGCTTCTTCAGGTGGTTCTCCAACGGTTAGCCGTACTGTACCATTTACAAAAGCTTACTCTCAAGTCGGGATCAAGGGAGACCCATTTGTGTTCAAAGGTTTGGAATTGCAAAATGATGTTGTGACTACAAAAGAATACGAAGAAGCTCTCAAGAAATGGCAGAAAGAAAAGATTGAAACAAATGCCAAATATCAAAAAGAGCTAGAAAAACACGTCAAGTAATCTATAAACAGAAAAGGAAGTTGCAGGAAACTGTGCTTCCTTTTTTATTTTGAGATACCAGTTGTCATAAAAGCAGTAACTTTACATTTTTGAATAAATTTGATAAAATATGGTTATGTTATAAAAAGTGACATAAAGGAGTGAATGATGATCAAAATGAAAAAAAGACTAATCGGGACAGGTCTTGTCTTAGCGACAGGGATTTTGCTCTCTGCATGTGGACAGTCCAACACAGATACTAGCACTTATTCATCAACATTTAGTGCAAATCCAACAACTTTTAACTATCTTCTAGATTATTATGCAGATAACACTGCCGTTATTACCAATCTTGTAGATGGTTTGTTAGAAAATGACAGCTATGGGAACCTCGTACCTGCTCTTGCGGAGGATTGGTCTGTTTCATCAGATGGTTTGACCTATACCTACAAGCTTAGAAAAGATGCCAAGTGGTATACGGCTGATGGTGAGGAATACGCTTCAGTCAAAGCTCAGGATTTTGTCACTGGGATCAAATATGCCGCGGACAATAAGGGGCAAGCCATGGATCTGATCCAAAATTCAATCAAGGGATTGAATGACTATGTGACGGGTGTGACCAATGACTTTTCAACTGTCGGTGTCAAAGCCTTGGATGATTACACAGTCGAGTACACTTTGACTCGACCAGAACCGTATTGGAATTCAAAGACAACCAATAGTATTCTTTTCCCAGTCAACGAAGAGTTCTTGAAATCAAAGGATAAAGATTTTGGTACCTTGACACCAGACAGTATCCTTTATAATGGTCCCTATCTGTTAAAAGATTTCACATCAAAATCTTCGATCGAATATGTGAAGAATCCACACTATTATGACCATGATAAAGTAACCATTGAAAAAGTTAAGTTAGCTTACTTTGATGGGTCAGATCAGGAGATGACCATTCGAAACTTTGAAAGTGGTGCATACTCGATTGCAGGAGTCTATCCAAATAGTTCGAACTATGCTAAGACAAAAGGAAAATACCAAGACAATATCGTCTATAGCTTACAAGACAAGACATCTTGGTACTTTAACTTTAACGTCAACCGCAAAACCTATAATCATACCGCTAAAACAACGGATGAACAAAAGAAATCAGCTCAAACAGCTATCTTAAATAAAAATTTCCGTCAGGCTATCAACTTTGGAATTGATCGAACAGCCTACTCTGCTCAATCTAACGGTGAAGAAGCAGCGAGCAAAACCCTTCGTAATACTCTGGTTCCCCCAACATTTGTCCAGGTGGGAGATAAGACCTTTGGAGAAGTAACAGCTTCTAAGCTTGTGAACTACGGAACTGAGTGGTCAGGTATCAATTTGGCAGACGCTCAAGATGCCTACTTCAACAAGGAAAAGGCCCAAGCAAAATTTGCGGAAGCTAAAAAGGAATTAGAAGCCCAAGGCGTGACTTTCCCAATCCATTTGGATGTCCCTGTTGATCAGACGAATAAAAATGCGGTCTCTGGTATGAACTCGGTTAAACAAACCCTTGAAACAGTACTAGGTTCTGACAATATCGTCATTGATGTTCAACAGCTTTCTACAGATGACTTTGGAAATGTTGCCTTCCTAGCACCAAATCCAGCAGCTCGTGACTACGACCTAAACTTTGATGGTTGGGTTGGTGATTACCAGGATCCATCAACTTATCTAGACCCCTTCAATGCTGAAACTGGCTTCTATCTCAAGATTTTTGGTCTTGATGCCAAGGAAGACCAAGAGCTCATTAAGAGTTTGGGGCTCGATACCTATACACAACTCCTGAAAGAAGCAGATGCAGAGAACAAAGATGTCGCTAAGCGTTATGAAAAATACGCTGAAGCTCAAGCTTGGATGATTGACAATTCTCTAGTCATGTCTGCTATGTCAAATGGCGGTACAGCCTCTGTAACCAAAGTAACTCCGTTTACACGTGCCTACTCCCTAGTAGGTATCAAGGGTGACGGAAATAATTATAAGTACATGAGATTACAAAAAGACCCTGTTACCAAGAAACAATTTGATGAAGCCAAGGCTAAGTGGGAAGAAGAAAGTAAAAAGGCTATCGAAAAGAGCCAGAAAGAGTTTGAAAACCACGTAAAATAAGATTACAGACAAGGTTGCCCCTGAGCGCCTTGTCTTTTTGTCTAGAATGGCATTCGGAACTTTACCTATATTTTAGAGTAACTTAGAGAACAAAAGCGAATGAAAATGCTGAAAATAGCAAGGATGGATGGAATTTCCGCCATGATTGTGATATAATATTTATAACTATTAACGTGTATAGGGGATTATCATGAGTAGACATTCAAAGAGAGCTCGTTTAGGGAATGTAAAACGAAATATTAATATAGTTTTAGCAACCATTTATTTATTATTGAGTGGTTTTTTGTTGTTCTTAATTTTCAAGCATAATATCCTAGCTTTTCGATACCTCAATATCCTTACGGCGGTTCTTATTCTCGTTTCTGCTGTAATTGGAATCCTTCTGATAGTGTATAAAAAAGCCGAGAAGTTTACGGTTTTCTTTTTGACACTTGCTATCGTAGTTAGCTCGGTTTCTCTCTATGCTTTGCAGCAGTTTGTCGGTTTTACCAATCATATCAATGCGACCTCAAACTACTCAGAGTATTCGATGAGTGTGGTCGTTTTGAAAGATAGTGAAATCAATAATGTGACTCAGTTAGAGAGTGTAACAGGTCCGACTGAAACAGATAATGATAATATCCAAAAGTTGGTGGCGGATATTAAGACGACACAGAGTAAAGACTTGACAGTTGAACAGAGTGCTTCTTATCTAGCAGCTTATAAGAGCCTGCTTTCTGGCGAAACGAAAGCAATTGTCTTAAATAGTGTCTTTGAAAATATCATTGAAGCAGAGTATCCAGACTATGCTTCAAAAATCAAAAAAATCTATACAAAACAATTAACTAAGGATGTTGCGGCACCAAAGGTATCGAAGAATAAAGCTTTCAATATTTATGTGAGTGGTATTGATACCTATGGTCCGATTAGTTCCGTTTCTCGTTCAGATGTGAATATTCTAATGACTGTGAACCGAGATACCAAGAAAATCCTTCTGACTACAACGCCTCGAGATTCTTATGTTCCGATTGCGGATGGGGGAAATAATCAAAAGGATAAATTGACCCACGCTGGTATTTATGGAGTGGACTCGTCGATTCATACTTTGGAAAATCTCTATGGTGTGGATATTAACTACTATGTGCGCTTAAACTTTACCTCTTTCTTGAAGTTAATTGACCTTTTAGGTGGAATTGATGTCTATAATGATCAGGAGTTTACAGCACATACTAACGGGAAGTATTATCCTGTTGGGAATGTTCATTTAGACTCTGAGCAGGCTCTTGGTTTTGTCCGTGAGCGCTACTCTCTAGCAGATGGAGATCGAGATCGTGGTCGGAACCAACAAAAGGTTATTGTAGCTATTATTCAGAAGTTGACGTCAACTGAGGCTTTAAAAAACTACGATAACATCATCAAGGGATTGCAAGATTCTCTTCAGACCAATATGCCTTTGGAAACCATGATGGATCTGGTTAATACTCAATTGGAGAGTGGTGGGAGCTACAAAGTCAACTCTCAAGACTTGAAGGGAACTGGACGCACGGATCTTCCTTCATACGCTATGCCAGATAGTAACCTCTACATGATGGAAATTGATGAAAGTAGTTTGGCCGCTGCGAAAGCTGCTATCAAGGATGTGATGGAGGGCAAGTAGCATGATAGATATCCATTCGCACATCGTTTTTGATGTGGACGATGGTCCAAAGTCGATAGAGGAAAGTAAAAAACTTCTTAGAGAGGCCTACAGTCAAGGAGTGAGGACAATCGTTTCCACTTCGCATAGACGAAAAGGGATGTTCGAAACTCCTGAAGAAAAAATCGCAACTAACTTTCTGAAGGTGCGAGAAATGGCTAAGGAAGTTGCGAATGACTTAATTATTGCCTATGGGGCAGAAATCTACTATACGCCAGATGTTGTTGAGAAGTTAGAAAAGAAATTAATCCCAACCCTCAACGATAGCCGCTATGCTTTAATCGAATTTAGTATGAATACACCCTATCGGGATATGCATAAGGGGCTGAGTGATATTCTAATGTTAGGCATTACACCCGTCATTGCCCACATTGAACGTTACGATGCTTTAGAAAACAATGAAAAGCGCGTGCGAGAGCTGATTGACATGGGATGTTATACTCAGGTTAATAGTTCTCATGTTTTGAAACCAAAACTCTTCGGAGAAACCTATAAATTTATGAAAAAGAGAGCCCAGTATTTCTTGGAACGAGATCTGGTTCACGTGATAGCAAGTGACATGCACAACTTGGATCACAGACCTCCTCATATGGAGGAAGCCTATGATATCATTGCCAAAAAATACAGTGGAGATAAGGCTAAGGAACTTTTTAAGGATAATCCCCGAAAAATAATAATGGATCAATTGATTTAGGAGAAAAAATGAAAGAACAAAATATGATGGAAATCGATGTATTTCACTTGCTTAAAATCCTTTGGAAACGAAAATTTTTAATTGCTTTGGTAGCATTCGTGACAGGGACAGTAGCATTTGCCTACAGTAGTTTTATTGTGAAGCCAGAATTTACGAGTACGACCCGAATTTATGTGGTCAATCGTAATCAGGGAGATAAGCCTGGCTTGACTAACCAAGACTTGCAAGCAGGATCTTACTTGGTAAAAGACTATCGTGAAATCATTCTCTCGCAAGACGTTTTAGAGAAGGTTGCGACTGATTTGAAACTAGAACTCCCTCCAAAAGGTCTAGCTAGTAAAATCAAGGTAACAGTTCCAGTGGATACGCGTATTGTATCGATTTCTGTTACAGACCGTGCACCTGAGGAGGCTAGCCGTATCGCCAACTCTTTGAGAGAGGTTGCGGCTCAAAAGATCATCAGCGTCACTCGCGTTTCGGATGTGACAACGCTTGAAGAAGCACGCCCAGCAACATCGCCATCTTCACCAAATATTCGTCGCAATACCATGGTTGGATTCCTTGCGGGAGCGGTTGTGATGGTTGTCACAGTTCTCCTTGTTGAGATTTTGGATACACGAGTGAAACGTCCAGAAGATATTGAGGACGTGTTGCAAATTGCACTATTGGGAGTAGTTCCAAATTTGGATAAATTGAAATAGGAGAGAAAAATGCCAACGTTAGAGATTGCACATAAAAAACTGGATCAGGCAAGAAAAGCAGAAGAGTACTATAATGCCCTTCGCACCAATATTCAATTGAGTGGGAATAACTTGCAAGTGATTTCTATTACGTCTGTCAAACCAGGAGAAGGGAAATCAACAACTTCTACCAATATTGCTTGGGCTTTCGCGCGTGCAGGCTATAAGACACTGTTGATCGATGCGGATATCCGTAATTCAGTCATGTCAGGTGTCTTTAAATCACGTGAAAAGATTACAGGCCTAACAGAGTTCTTGTCAGGCACAACAGACCTATCACAAGGTTTATGTGAAACCAATGTTGAAAATCTGTTTGTCATTCAAGCGGGCTCTGTATCACCAAACCCAACAGCTTTGTTACAAAGTGAAAATTTTGCGACCATGATTGATACCTTACGTAAGTACTTTGACTACATCGTTGTAGATACTGCCCCGATTGGAGTTGTTATCGATGCGGCGATTATCACGCAGCAGTGTGACGCTTCTGTTTTAGTAACTGCGGCTGGTGAAACAAATCGTCGTGATGTCCAAAAAGCTAAAGAACAACTCGAACAAACAAGTAAACCATTTCTAGGAGTAGTTCTAAATAAATTTAATACTTCAGTTGAAAAATATGGCTCCTATGGAGCATATGGAAACTATGGGAAAAAGTAGGGAATCTTGTAGTTGGAAAATTATCTAAGGGGATTATTACAAGGGGGAGTTTTAGGTGAAACAAAACAAGATCATCTATATTGCCTTCAAAAGGTCTATGGATGTATTTATCGGCTTGTTTGGAACGGTATTTATAGTTTTACCCTGTTCTCTGGTCATCTTTGTAATCTATAAAACGAAAGGTTACAAAGGAAGTATATTTTTTACACAGTGCAGAGCAGGTCTCAGAGGGAAAAAATTTAAAATCATTAAGTTTAGGTCGATGGTCGAGAATGCAGAAGAAATTCTGATTTCGAATAAGGAACTCTATGAAAAGTATAAAAAGAATAGCTATAAATTGCCACCAAATGAGGATCCACGACTTACAAATATTGGAGATTTTATAAGAAAAACAAGTATTGATGAGGTTCCACAGTTTATAAATGTACTACTAGGTGATATGAGTCTTATTGGTCCAAGACCAATTCTTGAAAATGAACTAGACGAATATACCGAGGATGAACAGGAAACTTTATTGTCTGTTCGTCCTGGGATTACAGGGATATGGCAAGTTTCTGGTAGGAGTGGAGTATATTATCCTGAACGTTGTGAGATGGAATTATATTATCCTAGAAATCAGTCTTTACGGTTAGATATCAAAATCTTCTTTTTGACCATTAGAAGAGTGTTATCCCGTGAAGGAGCTCATTGAGAATTCAAACTGAGTCGGCATAAAGTGAAATATATAAAGATAAAATTGAATACAAAAAGGATATCTTTGGTATTCAATTTTATCTTTTTGGGTCAAGATAGTTTTAGTGATAATCTATTTTGGTTGGATATTTTTTAATAGAGAATGATTACAATTTTGATTAAAAGGTAGTTGAGCTAGTTATGGATGAAGGGAATTGAATTAGGATATAGAAATGTCTAAAACGTATAGAATCATAGTTGCAACACATAAACGATTTCAAATGCCAGAGGATAAGGACTTGTACATCCCTATCCAAGTTGGTAGTGAGGGTAAGGAAGATTTAGGTTATCAACCAGATAATCAAGGAGTTCATATTTCTCACCTTAATCCTTATTATTGTGAATTAACAGGATTATATTGGGCTTGGAAAAATTTAGAATGTGATTATCTTGGATTGGTACATTACCGTAGATATTTCACATCAAAACGACACTCATATAGCGAAGCAATCAGTATGGATGATATTATTCTTTCAAAATCAGAAGTGAAAAACTTGATGTCGAATTATGATGTTATCGTTCCTAAAAAACGGAAATATTATATTGAAACGCTATACTCTCACTATGCACATACTCACGATGCTAAGCATTTAGATATGACGCGTCAGATCATAAGTGAGATAAGCCCAGAATACATTGAAACATTTGATAGTATAATGAAGCAACGCAGTGGGTATATGTTCAATATGTTTATCATGTCTAAAGAGAATGTGGCGGCTTATTGTGAATGGTTATTCCCAATTGTTGATGAAATATATAAAAGGTTGGATATAACAGATTATTCTGCTTTTGACGCTAGATTATTTGGTCGTATCAGTGAACGTTTGTTCAATGTTTGGTTGGCAAAACAAGATTTGCGGGTAAAAGAGATTCCGTTCATTTATATGGAAAAAATTGATTTGATTCAAAAAGGGAGGTCCTTTTTACAAGCAAAATTCTTTGGAAAAAAATATGGACAGAGTTTTTAGATAGGGATGAATAATAAGAATGAAATTAGTACTAAAAATAAAATCTGTACCAGAACTTTTGGCTCTTGTTGCTTTAGGGATATTTTTAACGGTTTCGATATTAAATGTAACTTTTTATGCTCGGTATCTACCTGGAACAGTTTATAAATTAGCGATAGCTTTTTCCCTCTTTCTTTTGGTTATAAAAGAGTCGTTTAAGAGAAAATATGATTATAGAACTCTCATTGGTTTGTTTGCAACGATTTTAATTTATTTTATAGTGGGGAAAATGACATCTCTAAGTTCAGAACTTCCTGTAAGTATATTATTTATTTATACTTTACGAGATATTCCCTTTAAGAAGGTGGCGAAAACTTCATTAGTCGTTAGTATGTGCTTGTTGTTTTTTGTTATCATAAGCGCAAGATTAGGAATAATAACGAACTATATAGAAATTTCTGGTCCTCGGGTACGGGCCTACCTAGGCTTTAGATATGCTCTATTTCCTTCGGTTTTACTGATGAATATAGTTGCTATTGTGTTTTATTTAAAGCAAAACAAAATCCAATACTGGCAATGGCTACTGTTAGCTCTATCAGTTTATTGGGTATATGATCAAACGGATTCTCGTTTAACATTTTATAGTTCCTGTGTATTGCTGGCATGCAGTTTGTTAATAAAATGGTTTCCGAAACTATTTTCAAAGTTAGGATATGTGATTAAAGTTTTTAAACCAACCTTTATTGTAAATGCAGTTATTAGTTTTTGGGTCTCCGTTACCTATCTCAATTCAAGTCATTCTTTTATCAATGATCTTCTTTTTAAAGTGAATCATATGTTAGGTGGTCGGATATACTTGGCTAATAAATCTTTAAATCTCTATGGTTTTGGATTTTTTGGACGACCAGTTTACTGGAATGGGAATGGTCTGACTGTTGAAGGTGTTAGAAACTATCAGACCTATCTGTATGTGGACAATTTGTATGTCCAAATTTTACAGAGATTTGGCCTACTCATCCTGGGATTAATGGTCTCAGTTCTATCTTTGACACTACTTAAAGTCATTAAGAAACGCCAGTGGATTCTTGCTCTGATTTTGATATTAATGAGTTTTCACTCTATGATTGATGATTTGAATTTCTATCTTCATAACAATATTTTTTGGATATTAGTAGGTGTTTTAATAAACTCGGATTATCAGTTTTCTGATGAAAGCGATGAAGATCAAGGGGGACGTTCGTTTGAAAAAATCGTATAGTGAAATGGTAAGAAGTATTTAACGAGAACTTAAAAGAGCATAGACTGAGACGACGGTTTAATTTCGATTTATTTATATAGGAGGAAAGTATGTCGGATATCAAAATCATTCAAGATAAGATTTTATCTATTTTGAAAGAGTTTATTAATATTTGCGAAGAAAATAACCTAACCTACTATGCTCTAGGTGGGACCTTGTTAGGAGCGGTACGTCATAAAGGTTTCATACCTTGGGATGATGACATCGATATCGGTATGCCGAGAGAAGATTACGAAAAGTTTAAAAAAATAGCTTCAAATGTCTTGCCGGAAAACTACAAGTTTTTAAGCGAAGATACATTAAACTATAAAAAAGCTTTCTCTGTGATTCGAGATGATTCTACAAAAATCATCATGAATTATAGTAAAGAAGAATTGGTAGAGAGTTTGTGGATAGATATTTTTCCGTTGGATGGTATGCCCTCTAATGTTTTAAAGAAAAAAATTCATTCTTTGAGATACTTGTACGCAAGGATGATGGTTCAACTCTCGCAATTCAATAGTTTGGTGAATCAGAAAAAAGAAAATCGACCATTCATTGAAAAGATAATTATTGCTTTTGCGAATGCTGTTAATATTGAGAAGATTATTTCCTTTACATGGGCTCAGAAAAAATATTTACAAACGATAAAAAAATATTCGTTTGATGAAGCTTATGCAGGAAATTATACGGGAGCTTACAAATTAAAAGAGATAGTACCGAGTGATTACTTTGGAGAACCAGTCCTATTACAGTTTGAAGATCTTAAACTTTGTTCTCCTTGCAAATACAAAGAATATCTAACAGCCATTTACGGAGCGGATTATATGCAATTGCCACCAGAAGACAAAAGAACTCTTCACCACTACGAGATTATATCACTGGGTGAAAATGATGGGGAAGTGTAGTTTAAAGATGAAAAAAATCGCTTTAGTGAAATGGAGTATCGATAGAACAGATGGAGGACTGAAAGTAGCAACCAGCCTTGCAAATGAGTTATCAACTATGTATGAAGTTCATCTTCTCTCGATGATTTCTACAGAAAACAATTTCTTCTCGCTGAAACAATCAGTTCGATATCAAAATTTATCATCAAAGAAAATATCTATGAGTAAAAATTTTCTCGAAGCGGTCAAGTTGTTGAGAAACTATCTGAAAGAAGAGAACATTGATATTGTTTTTGGAATCGGAATGAGTATGAATACAGTTGGTGTAGCAAGCACAATTGGTTTGAAAACAAAATTTGTTTCCTGCGACCATACAAATTCTATAGTAGATATTGATACTAAGGTTAAGAAGATACAAAGGTATATTGGAGCGAAATTTGCTGATAAACTCGTGACCCTTACTCAAGAAGACCGTGAAAATTATATAAAAAAATACGGTGTTCCTGAAGAAAGGATTTGCTATATCTATAATTGGAAAGAGGCTGCTCTTTCAGATATCTCCTATAATAAAAAATCAACTAAAATTGTGACGGTTGGCCGTTTTGATTATCAAAAAGGATATGATTATCTTGTTCAAGTTGCGAAAAAAGTGTTAGCGAAAAGGTCTGACTGGACTTGGGAAATCTACGGTTCCGGCAATCAAGATGAAGTGGATAAAATCAGAAATTTAATCAACGAATATGATTTACAGGACAAGTTAGTCATAAAAGGACTCGAAAAAAATCAGGATTTGATTTATGGAGATAAAGGGATTTATGTCATGACTTCTCGTTATGAAGGTTTACCTCTAGTTCTACTGGAAGCTCAACAATACAACCTCCCAATTGTTAGTTTCAGATGTCCAACAGGACCAAATGAGATTGTTGAAGATGGGGTTAATGGTTATCTGGTTGATTGTTATGATACCGATAAAATGAGTGCTAGAATATTTGAATTGATGGAAGATTCGAACTTGCGAAGTTCCTTCTCCGTTCATGCCAAGGATAATATAGATAAATTCGATAAGGAAAAAATTCTCAAGCAGTGGATTGAACTAATTGAGACGATTTAGGAGATAAGATGAAGGATTGTTTATTAACAATTGTAATGCCCAGTTGTAATATTCAGGACTACATTTTAAAAGTGCTGGAGTCTTTTCAACAAGTGTTTCCGAATTATAAAGATAAATTTGAAGTACTGGTTGTCATGGATGGTCAGTAATTCGGAAAGGTTGTTAAAGGAGCTATATAGTAAAATTGAGCAAAGCTCATATAAATACGTTCCTACGAAAAAATTTGACAGATTGTCTCACTTAAATTATAGGACTAACTCTGCTTTTGGAATAATTTTTAATCCGATTTTGAAGAAATACTCTGAAAAGAAAGAAAAAGAGAGGAGCGTTTAAGATGTTTATCAGCATCGTTGTTCCTGTTTATAATGTTGCAGACTATCTGCATTATGCGATAGAAAGCTTAATTAAACAGACCTATCAAAACTTTGAGATAATCCTTGTAAATGATGGTTCCACAGATAATTCTCCCATATTATGCGAAGATTATGCAAAGCAATATGAAAATATCTATGTTTTCCACAAAGAAAATGGTGGATTATCTGATGCACGTAATTTTGGAGTGGCAAAAGCCAACTCAGATTGGATTTTCTTTTTAGATCCGGATGATTATCTTGAAGAATATACTCTAGAGTTAATCGTGAAAATTCAGGAAACACATCAAGCAGACTTGATTTCAACCAAGGTAAAAGCTACTTCAAAATATAATGCTTATACTTCTTATCGATTGCAAGACTCAGACTATAAAGATTTGGCTCCGATTACAAAAGAAAAGGCTCTGGAACTAATGTTGGATGACAAAGTTGCGACGGTTTCTGCTTGTGCTAAGCTTTATCGGAAATGCATCTTGGAACGCGTTCCATTTCCAGTTGGGAAAATCTATGAGGATTTTTATGTTGTAGCAGAACATCTTGCCTTAGCTGAAAGAATCGTGATAAGCCCGCTTGAAACCTACAATTACTATCGTAGGGAAGGGAGTATAGTTCGTTCAACATTTACTGAAAAAAGATATGATTTCTTTGAAGCTGTTGCAAAAAATGAGGAAGTTATTAAAAGAGAGTACATTCAGAGTCCAGAATTAAAGCAAGCTTTACAAGCTAAAAAATTATTAGGTGGTTTTGTAGTAATTGGTGCAAAAGCTGACTCAGGCTTAAAAGATTTTTCAAAAGATAAAGAGTTGTTGAGAGTCGAAATGAGTGACTTGTTAAAAAATAATAAGTTATCATGGAAACTAAAACTAAAATACCTTATTTTTATTTTTAGCCCTAAATTGTATTTGTTGCTACGATAGTATCGTGCATAGATCCAATTTAATTTATAACAAGTGTCAAAAAAATGTAGGAAAGAGGAAATATGAAAGAAGTTTTTAGAATAATTGACCATTATAAGTATGACCAGTCAAACTTTTTGTTTTCACTGATTAATTCTAAATTGGATGACTTGAAATGAAAGTATTAAAAAACTACGCCTACAATCTTTCTTATCAATTGTTGGTCATTATACTCCCAATTATTACGACTCCCTATGTAACACGGGTCTTTTCTTCGGATGATTTAGGGACGTATGGATACTTTAATTCCATTGTCACCTACTTCATCCTCTTAGCGACGCTGGGAGTTGCTAACTATGGTACTAAGGTCATTTCAGGACATCGTAATGAGATTAATAAAAACTTTTGGGGTATCTACACTCTACAATTAGGGGCAACAGTTCTTTCTCTGTCCTTATATGCTCTTCTTTGTATGACTCTTCCCTCTATGCAAAATCCGGTAGCCTACATTCTAGGCTTGAGTTTAGTTTCAAAAGGTTTAGACATTTCCTGGCTCTTTCAAGGGCTAGAAGATTTTCGAAAGATTACTGTTCGAAATATCACAGTTAAACTCGTTGGAGTCATTTCAATCTTTCTCTTTGTCAAATCTGCAAATGACCTATATCTCTATGTTTTTTTGCTAACCATATTTGAACTCTTGGGGCAACTAAGTATGTGGGTGCCTGCTCGGGAGTTTATCGGTAGTTCTCATTTTAGCATAGAATATGCTAGACATCATTTAAAGCCGGTCATATTATTATTCCTTCCTCAAGTAGCGATTTCTTTGTACATTACGCTGGATCGTACCATGCTTGGAGCCTTAGCTTCTACAAAAGATGTAGGGATTTATGACCAGGCCCTAAAATTAGTAAATATCCTTCTGACCTTGGTAACTTCCTTGGGAAGCGTTATGTTGCCTCGTGTCGCGCATTTGTTAGCGACAGGTGATCATAAAGCGGTTAACAAAATGCATGAGATGTCCTTCCTCATTTATAATCTAGTGATTTTCCCAATGATGGCAGGAATTTTAATCGTCAACGATGATTTTGTTAGCTTTTTCCTTGGGCAGGATTTTCAGGATGCACGTTATGCAATTGCCATTATGATCTTCCGTATGTTCTTTATCGGTTGGACCAATATAATGGGAATTCAGATACTGATACCTCACAATCAAAATAAAGAATTCATGATTTCAACAACAGCTCCCGCAATTATCAGTGTAGGTTTGAACTTACTATTCCTTCCTAAACTGGGATATATCGGAGCAGCGATTGTATCTGTTCTGACAGAGGCGTTGGTATGGGCGATACAATTATACTTTACCCGTAGATACCTAAAAGAAGTTCCAATTATCGGATCTTTGACAAAAATTGTTCTAGCGTCAGCTATCATGTATGGCATTCTGCTAGGTTCAAAAACAGTTATACATTTTTCGCCAACCCTAAATGTTCTAGCGTTTGCAGGGCTTGGTGGAATTATTTATCTTTTTGCAATTCTATCTTTGAAAGTGGTAGATGTAAAAGAATTAAAACAAATAATTAGGAAAAACTAGAATGCAAAAAAATCGGAATATCAGTCTAGATTTATTAAAAGTGCTTGCGTGTATTGGGGTCGTTTTACTCCATACAACAATGGGCGGATTTAAAGAGACAGGATCATGGAATCTTTTGGCATATCTATATTATTTAGGTACCTACTCCATTCCCTTGTTTTTTATGGTCAATGGTTATTTATTGTTAGGCAAAAGGGAAATAACTTATCCTTACATACTTCAAAAAGTCAAATGGATTCTAATAACAGTGTCATCATGGAACATTATCGTTTGGCTCTTTAAAAGAGACTTTGCGTTTAATCCAATTAAAAAAATTGTAGGCTCTCTGTTACAAAAAGGGTATTTCTTTCAGTTTTGGTTTTTTGGTTCGCTGATTCTTATTTATTTATGTTTGCCTGTTTTGAAAACAGTTATAAACTCTAAAAGAAAATATGTATACATTCTATCTTTATTGGTGGCAATTGGGTTTATAGTTGAATTTGCAAATATTTTCCTTCAGATGCCTATACAAACTCATGTTATGCAAACTTTTAGATTATGGACTTGGTTTTTCTACTATCTTTTAGGTGGTTATATAGCGCAATTCAATATAGACAACCTCAAATATAGATTTAAAAATTGGATGAAAATAGTTAGCATACTTTTGTTATTGATTTCACCAATTATATTGTTTTTCTTAGCAAAGAATACTTACCATAATCTTTTTGCTGAATATTTTTATGATACTTTATTTGTAAAAGTCAGTACTCTAGGAATTTTTCTAACTATCCTCACGCTTACGTTGAATGAAAACCGAAACGAATGGATTGTTTTCATTTCTAATCAAACAATGGGAGTTTTCATAATACACACTTATATTATGAAATTGTGGGAAAGGATATTTGGTTTTAATTTTGTAGGAGCATATTTACTTTTTGCTCTATTTACTTTAAGTGTTAGTTTTATTATTGTTGGAATGTTAATGAAGATTCCTTACTTCAATCGAATCGTCAAATTATAAAAAGGAGAACACTATGTACGATTATCTTATCGTTGGTGCTGGTTTGTCTGGAGCAATCTTCGCACACGAAGCTACAAAACGCGGTAAAAAAGTAAAAGTGATTGACAAGCGTGATCACATTGGTGGAAATATCTACTGTGAAAATGTTGAGGGCATCAATGTTCACAAGTATGGCGCCCACATTTTCCATACTTCTAATAAGAAAGTATGGGATTATGTCAATCAATTTGCTGAATTTAACAACTACATCAACTCACCAGTGGCTAACTACAAGGGTAGCCTCTACAATCTTCCTTTCAACATGAATACCTTCTATGCTATGTGGGGTACCAAGACTCCTCAAGAAGTCAAGGCTAAGATCGCTGAGCAGACAGCTGATATGAAGGATGTTGAACCTAAAAACCTTGAGGAACAAGCCATCAAGTTAATTGGTCCAGATATCTATGAAAAGTTAATTAAGGGCTATACTGAAAAACAATGGGGACGTTCGGCAACAGACCTTCCGCCATTTATTATCAAGCGCCTCCCAGTGCGTTTGACCTTTGATAACAACTACTTTAACGACCGTTACCAAGGTATTCCAATCGGTGGCTATAACGTCATCATTGAAAACATGCTTGGCGATGTAGAAGTAGAGCTTGGTGTTGATTTCTTTGCCAATCGTGAAGAGCTAGAAGCATCAGCTGAAAAAGTTGTCTTCACAGGGATGATTGACCAGTACTTTGATTACAAACACGGGGAGTTGGAATACCGTAGCCTTCGTTTTGAACATGAAGTCTTGGATGAAGAAAATTATCAAGGGAATGCTGTAGTAAACTATACAGAACGTGAGATTCCTTATACTCGCATTATTGAGCATAAACATTTTGAGTACGGTACACAAGATAAAACGGTTATTACGCGTGAATATCCATCTGATTGGAAACGTGGAGATGAGCCCTATTATCCAATCAATGATGAGAGAAATAATGCTATTTTTGCTAAGTATCAAGAAGAAGCAACACAGAATGATAAGGTAATTTTCTGTGGACGTTTGGCAGATTATAAATACTACGATATGCATGTGGTTATTGAACGTGCATTGGATGTGGTAGAAGAAGAACTAGGGAGTATCTAAGAACATCACAGATAAAGGGGAGAAAAGGTGAAATATTATCTGAAGGACTCATTTCTGAGTAATGAATATGAAAAGAATGCAGGAAATAAGGCACGAAATGACGTGGAAGCTATTCTAATCTCAGAGGGTTATAAGGGGTTGGAACTCAAGGTTGAGAATTGGTATAAGATGAATTTCTTTAAAGCTCAGCAACACAAATATCGGGCAATCAAGTCTGTGTTTGATCAGTTAGGATCTGGAGATGAATTGCTGATTCAGTTCCCGATTATCCACCATACATTTTTCATCTCACAACTCATTAAGCAGGCGCAAAATAGAGGAGTCAAATTCTATCTTGTGATCCATGATGTTGAAACCTTGCGTCATGTAGGAAATTCAGCAGTGAAACTTCGTCATAAAGTGAGAAATTACTTCCAAGAGAAGGCAGCTCTTACATCAGTGGATGGCATTATCGTTCATAATGATATCATGAAAAATGCCTTGACAATTCAAGGCGTACCATCAGATAAAATGGTTAGCTTGGAGATTTTTGACTATCTGATTCCGAACTTTGAGGAAAAAAATGTTCCCCAAAAAGAAGAAGCGATTATCATCGCCGGAAATCTAATTCCAACAAAATCAGGCTATCTTTATAATTTGCCAGAACAGCCAGCCTATAATCTCTATGGAATGGGGTACGATGAAAGTCGTGCATTGAAAAATACCACCTACTTTGGTTCCTTTATGCCAGATGACCTCCCAAATGCTCTTCAAGGTAGTTTTGGTTTGGTGTGGGATGGTGATAGTTCAGAAACTTGCAAAGGTTCTTTTGGAAATTACCTACGTATTAACAACTCCCACAAGGCTTCTCTTTATTTGGCTTCGGGCTTTCCTCTAGTTGTTTGGAAAGAGTCTGCCCTTGCGCATTTTGTTCTAGATAAGCAATGTGGTATAGCAATTGATTCTCTACATGACCTCCAAAAGGCATTAGACGATTTGACAGATCAAGATTACATGGAACTGTCGGCTAATGCCAGACAAGTAGGAGTAGCGATTCGAAGTGGAGATTATCTGAAATCGGCCATTTCTAAATTGAAGTAAGAATTTGAAGCTACTCATTGATCAGTTCGTTAGAATGATTACTTCGTTATGAAAGGTATTATTCTTACAGGTGGTTCGGTAACACGATTATACCCAACAAGATTCTACTACTTATTTAGTAGGCACAAATATCGATCGTCAGTCTTATAAGTACACTTCTAAGACAACAGAAGAATACCAAAAAGCTCAAGAAAAATGGTTGAAAGAAAAAGAAGAGTCAAATAAAAAGGCCCAAGAAGATCTCGCAAACCAAGTGAAATAACTTTAAAAAAGTAAAGGATTTAGCCATCGGCATGATGGTTAAGTCCTTTTTTATCTTGGTATAAGTCCCTGAATGATTAGAGATAGGATTTTTCAGAAAAGAGAAAATTTTAGTGAATTTTACCTATTTCCTATTGCTTTCTGACTTTTTATTTGTTATATTAAAAGTACAATTATTTTTAATTTATAACAGATAAGCAGAGCACTTTCAGAGAAAGGAGTATTTTTTAAAAAAGAAATGTAAACGCTTACTGGAAAATGAAAGGATTTAGGAGTTCATGGATAAACGATTTTTTGAAAAACGCTGTAAGTTCAGTATTCGTAAGTTTACGCTTGGAGTAGCTTCAGTGATGATTGGAGCGACTTTCTTCGCAGCTAGCCCAGTATTAGCTGATCAAGCAAGAGTTGGTTCAACAGATAATTTGCCGAGTGAACTAGCTGATTTGGATAAGAAGGCTAGTGATGAGGGGCACGATTTTGACAAGGAAGCTGCCGCTCAGAATCCTGGTTCAGCTGAGACTACTGAAGGCCCACAAACAGAAGAAGAGTTGTTGGCTCAAGAAAAAGAAAAGTCTGAAAAGCCAAGCAATCTGCCAAAAGAATTAGAAGATAAGTTGGAGAAAGCTGAAGACAATGGGCGCGAAGTTGACAAGGATCAATTGGCCCAAGATACTGGGAAGCTCGTCCCAGAAGATGTGGCTAAGACTACTAATGGGGAATTAAACTACGGCGCAACTGTTAAGATTAAGACGCCATCAGGAGAAGGTAGCGGTATTGTCGTTGCTAAAGACCTTGTCTTGACGGTTTCTCATAACTTTATCAAGGACAGCCAAGAAGGCAATATCCGTAAGGTTGTGGACAATGACCAAGGGGATGGAGATATCTATAGCATCTCATATCCAGGATTGCCAGATGTCAAGTTTAGCAAGAAAGATATCATTCATTGGGATCGTGAAGGCTATCTGAAAGGCTTCAAAAATGATTTGGCCCTAGTGAGATTGCGTACAGTTCTAGAAAATACGCCTGTTGAAGTAACTAAAAAGCCAGTTGTTAAGAAAATTGGAGATAAACTCCATGTCTTTGGTTATCCAGAAGGAAAATTGAATCCGATTGTCAATACTACAGTTGATTTTGCGGAACCATACGGAGAAGGTGTCCAAGGGATTGGTTACCAAGGAGGAAAACCGGGTGCTAGTGGCGGCGGTATCTTTGATACAGAAGGCAAACTAGTCGGTGTACACCAAAATGGTGTAGTTGGAAAACGGAGTGGCGGTATTCTCTTCTCACCAGCTCAACTAAAATGGATCCAAGACCACATGCAGGGAATTTCAAGTGTGAAACCAGCAGACTTGGAAGAGAAAGAAAAACCGGCTGAAGAAAAACCAAAAGAGGATAAACCTGCAGCTGCTAAACCTGAAACACCTAAGGCAGTAACTCCTGAATGGCAAACAGTAGCGAATAAAGAGCAACAAGGAACCGTCACTATTCGTGAAGAAAAGGGTGTTCGCTACAATCAATTGTCTTCAACGGCCCAAAATGACAATGATGGCAAACCAGCCTTGTTTGAAAAACAAGGATTGACAGTTGATGCTAATGGAAATGCGACGGTTGATTTAACCTTCAAAGATGATTCTGAAAAGGGCAAATCACGCTTTGGTGTCTTCTTGAAATTTAAAGATACCAAGAACAATGTTTTTGTTGGATATGACCAAGGTGGCTGGTTCTGGGAATACAAAACTCCAGGTAATAGCACATGGTATAAAGGCAACCGTGTGGCAGCACCAGAACCAGGTTCTGTAAATCGTCTTTCTATCACTCTCAAGTCAGATGGACAACTCAATGCCAGCAACAATGATGTAAATCTCTTTGACACAGTGACCCTACCTGGGGCGGTCAATGAGAATCTTAAAAATGAGAAGAAGATCCTTCTCAAGGCAGGAACTTATAGCAATGACCGTACGGTTGTCAGCGTTAAAACAGACAATCAAGAAGGTGTAAAAGCGGATGATACTCCTGCCCAGAAAGAAACAGGTCCGGCTGTTGATGATAGCAAGGTGACTTATGATACGATCCAGTCTAAGGTCCTCAAGGCAGTGATTGACCAAGCCTTTCCACGCGTGAAAGAATATACTTTGAATGGGCATACTTTGCCAGGACAGGTGCAACAGTTCAATCAAGTCTTTATCAATAACCACCGAATCACCCCTGAAGTTACTTATAAGAAAATCAATGAGACAACAGCAGAGTATTTGATGAAGCTTCGCGATGATGCTCACTTAATCAATGCGGAAATGACAGTACGCTTGCAAGTTGTGGATAATCAATTACACTTTGATGTGACCAAGATTGTCAACCACAATCAAGTTACTCCAGGTCAAAAGATTGATGACGAAAGAAAATTGCTTTCAACTATTAGTTTCCTTGGTAATGCTTTGGTCTCTGTTTCGAGTGATCAAGCTGGTGCTAAGTTTGATGGGGCAACCATGTCAAACAATACCCATGTCAGCGGGGATGATCATATCGATGTAACCAATCCAATGAAAGATTTGGCTAAGGGTTACATGTATGGATTTGTTTCTACAGATAAGCTTGCTGCAGGTGTTTGGAGCAATTCTCAAAACAGCTATGGTGGTGGTTCGAATGACTGGACTCGTTTGACAGCCTATAAAGAAACAGTTGGAAATGCCAACTATGTCGGAATTCACAGCTCTGAATGGCAATGGGAAAAGGCTTATAAGGGCATTGTCTTCCCAGAATACACCAAGGAACTTCCAAGTGCCAAGGTTGTTATCACCGAAGATGCCAATGCTGACAACAAAGTCGACTGGCAAGATGGTGCCATTGCTTATCGTAGCATCATGAACAACCCTCAAGGTTGGGAAAAAGTTAAGGATATCACTGCTTACCGTATCGCGATGAACTTTGGCTCACAAGCCCAAAACCCATTCCTTATGACCTTGGATGGTATCAAGAAAATCAATCTCCACACAGATGGTCTTGGGCAAGGTGTTCTCCTTAAAGGTTATGGTAGTGAAGGTCATGACTCTGGACACTTGAACTATGCTGATATTGGTAAACGTATTGGTGGTGTCGAAGACTTCAAGACCTTGATTGAAAAAGCGAAGAAATATGGAGCTCATCTAGGTATCCACGTGAACGCTTCTGAGACTTATCCTGAGTCTAAATACTTTAATGAAAATATTCTTCGTAAGAATCCAGATGGAAGCTACAGCTATGGTTGGAACTGGTTAGACCAAGGTATCAACATCGATGCTGCTTATGACTTGGCGCATGGACGCTTGGCTCGCTGGGAAGACTTGAAGAAAAAACTTGGTGATGGTCTCGACTTTATCTATGTGGACGTATGGGGCAATGGTCAATCAGGTGATAACGGTGCCTGGGCTACCCACGTTCTTGCTAAAGAAATCAACAAACAAGGCTGGCGTTTTGCGATTGAGTGGGGGCATGGTGGTGAATACGACTCTACCTTCCAACACTGGGCAGCTGACTTGACCTATGGTGGCTACACTAATAAAGGTATCAACAGTGCTATCACCCGCTTTATCCGCAACCACCAAAAAGATTCTTGGGTTGGGGACTACAGAAGTTACGGTGGTGCAGCCAACTACCCACTTCTAGGTGGCTACAGCATGAAAGACTTTGAAGGCTGGCAAGGAAGAAGCGACTACAATGGCTATGTAACCAACTTATTTGCCCATGATGTCATGACTAAGTACTTCCAACACTTCACTGTAAGTAAATGGGAAAATGGTACACCAGTTACCATGTCTGATAACGGTAGCACCTATAAATGGACTCCAGAAATGAAGGTTGAGCTAGTTGATGCAGCAGGTAACAAGGTTGTTGTGACTCGTAAGTCAAATGATGTCAATAGCCCGCAGTACCGCGAACGTACAGTAACGCTTAACGGACGTGTCATCCAAGATGGTTCAGCTTACTTGACTCCTTGGAACTGGGATGCAAATGGTAAGAAACTTCCTACTGATAAGGAAAAGATGTACTACTTTAATACGCAGGCCGGTGCAACAACTTGGACCCTTCCAAGCGATTGGGCAAATAGCAAGGTTTACCTTTACAAGCTAACTGACCAAGGTAAGACAGAAGAGCAAGAACTAACTGTAAAAGATGGCAAGATTACCCTAGACCTTCTAGCAAATCAACCATACGTTCTCTACCGTTCAAAACAAACCAATCCTGAAATGTCATGGAGCGAAGGCATGCACATCTATGACCAAGGATTTAACAGTGGAACCTTGAAACACTGGACCATTTCAGGTGATGCTTCCAAGGCAGAAATTGTCAAATCACAGGGTGCAAATGAAATGCTTCGTATCCAAGGCAATAAGAGCAAGGTCAGTCTTACTCAGAAACTGACTGGCTTGAAACCAAATACCAAGTATGCTGTTTATGTCGGTGTCGATAACCGTAGTAATGCTAAGGCAAGTATCACAGTGAATACTGGCGAGAAAGAAGTGACTACCTATACCAATAAGTCACTCGCTCTTAACTATATCAAAGCATATGCTCATAACAATCGTCGTGACAATGCTACAGTTGATGATACAAGTTACTTCCAAAATATGTATGCCTTCTTTACAACTGGATCGGACGTATCAAATGTTACTTTGACATTGAGTCGTGAAGCTGGTGATGAAGCAACTTACTTTGATGAAATTCGTACCTTTGAAAACAATTCAAGCATGTACGGAGACAAGCATGATACAGGTCAAGGAACCTTCAAACAAGACTTTGAAAATGTAGCTCAAGGAATCTTCCCATTTGTAGTGGGCGGTGTCGAAGGTGTCGAAGACAACCGCACTCACTTGTCTGAAAAACACGATCCATATACACAGCGTGGTTGGAATGGTAAGAAAGTCGATGATGTTATCGAAGGAAATTGGTCATTGAAGACAAATGGACTAGTGAGCCGTCGTAACTTGGTTTACCAAACTATTCCGCAAAACTTCCGCTTTGAGGCAGGTAAGACTTATCGTGTAACTTTTGAATACGAAGCAGGATCAGACAATACCTATGCCTTTGTAGTCGGTAAGGGAGAATTCCAGTCAGGTCGTCGTGGTAGTCAAGCAAGCAACTTGGAAATGCATGAATTGCCAAATACTTGGACAGATTCTAAGAAAGCCAAGAAAGTAACCTTCCTCGTGACAGGTGCAGAAACAGGCGATACTTGGGTAGGTATCTACTCAACTGGAAACGCAAGCAATACTCATGGAGATGCTGGTGGAAATGCCAACTTCCGTGGTTACAACGATTTCATGATGGACAATCTTCACATCGAGGAAATTACCCTAACAGGTAAGATGTTGACAGAAAATGCTCTGAAGAACTACTTGCCAACGGTTGCCATGACCAACTATACGAAAGAGTCTATGGATGCTTTGAAAGAGGCGGTCTTTAACCTCAGTCAGGCAGATGATGACATTAGCGTGGAAGAAGCGCGTGCAGAGATTGCCAAGATTGAAGCTTTGAAGAATGCTTTGGTTCAGAAGAAGACAGCTTTGGTAGCAGAAGACTTTGAAAGTTTGGATGCGCCAGCTCAACCAGGTGAAGGTCTTGAGAATGCCTTTGATGGCAATGTGTCTAGTCTATGGCATACATCTTGGAATGGTGGAGATGTAGGCAAGCCTGCAACTATGGTATTGAAAGAACCTACTGAAATCACAGGACTTCGTTATGTTCCACGTGCCTCTGATTCAAATGGAAACTTGCGAGATGTGAAACTGGTTGTCACAGATGAGTCTGGTAAAGAACATACCTTCACAGTGACAGATTGGCCAAATAACAACAAACCAAAAGACATTGACTTTGGCAAGACAATCAAGGCTAAGAAAATTGTCCTTACTGGTACCAAGACTTACGGAGATGGTGGCGATAAATACCAATCTGCAGCGGAACTCATCTTTACCCGTCCACAGGTAGCAGAAACACCACTTGACATGTCTGGCTATGAAGCAGCTTTGGCTAAGGCGCAGAAATTAACAGACAAAGACAATCAAGAGGAAGTAGCTAGCGTTCAGGCAAGCATGAAATATGCGACGGATAACCATCTCTTGACGGAAAGAATGGTGGCCTACTTCGCAGACTATCTCAATCAATTAAAAGATTCTGCTACGAAACCAGATGCTCCAACAAGTAGCAAGGGAGAAGAACAACCACCAGTTCTTGATGTACCTGAGTTCAAAGGCGGCGTCAATGCAACAGAAGCAGCTGTACATGAAGTCCCTGAGTTCAAGGGCGGCGTTAATGCGGTTGAAGCCTTGGTTCACGAATTACCAGAATACAAAGGTGGAGCCAATGCGGTCCTAGCGGCTGCAAATGAAGTCCCTGAGTTCAAAGGTGGCGTCAATGCGGTTCAAGCCTTGGTAAACGAGAAACCAGCCTACACAGGTGTATTGGCTACTGCTGGAGATCAAGCAGCTCCAACAGTTGAAAAACCTGAGTACCCGCTCACTCTAAGCCCAGTAGCTGATGCCAAAACTCTGGAAGCTAAAGATGAAGAAAAACTACCTGCTACAGGGGAGCACAGCTCAGAAGTAGCCCTCTTCTTAGCAAGTGTGAGTATCGCTTTATCTGCTGCGGTCCTTGCGACAAAACGTAAAGAAGAGTAATGAGATTTGATTTCAGCAATTCAAAGCAACTCGAATCAAAAAGGAACAAACAGCCGGAGAGGACCTCTTGGTTCTCTCCTTTTTCAAAGGAGAAATGATACCGCTTACTCGTGTATGCGGATGAAAGGAATAGGAGAAAGATGGATAGACATTTTTTTGAGAAACGCTGTCACTATAGTATAAGAAAATTTGCAATCGGTGCAGCCTCCGTTATGATTGGTGCTAGTATCTTTGGCGCCAATATGGTTCAGGCGGCAGAAACAGCAACACCTTCAGAGACAGAGGGAAGTATCACTCATGTTCAAGCCCTGGATAAGTTACCAGATGATTTAGCCGCTGCGCTTGAAAAGGCGGATGCAGAAGCTGCAACAGAAGCAAGTCATGAAGAAACTCCAGCGACTGATGAGGGAACCAATCCTGCAGCAAGTGAAGAGGCAAAACCAGAGACAGGTCCTGCAAGTCCCAAGCCAGCAGAAACGCCCAAACCGGTTGAAACACCAAAGGCGGATAATCAACCTGCGGAAACCACTACACCAGCAGTAAAACCAGCTGAAAAGCCAATCGAAGATAGAGAAGATGTCAACCATCTCGAGGGTGCTACTGCTCAAGCAAGCAACCATGAGACTGGGACCAACTTTACTGCAGATAAGGCTATTGATGGCGACGACAATACCCGTTGGGCTACAGACAAAGATGTACCAAAACCAACTTTTGAATTGACCCTTCCTAAGACTACCTTGATCAAACATGTTGAAATTGACTGGGATCGTCGTCTTCGTAATGGGCAAAATGACCCCAATATCAAATCTTGGAGTCTCTACTATGCAGGTCAAGAAGACGTGGGCGCTAATGGAGAAAAACAATGGAAACTCGCTCATACCAAGACTGGAGATCCTGTTTTAGATGAGAAAGTTGACTTAGCTAATAGTATTCAAGCTAAATATCTTAAGTTAGAGATCAATGACTATCAAGCGGGGACAATGGGCTGGAGAAACGTTGGAATCCAAGAAATTCGAGCTTATTCTAACGTTCCGGACCATAGTAAGGTAACGGATATCCGCCAAGTAACCGAACTAACAGTAGCAGAAGATGGACAGTCTCTTGTCTTACCAACTTTACCAGGGAAAGTTAGCCTTATCGGAAGCAACAAGCAAGGTGTGATTGATCTTCAAAATCGTATCCATAAACCTCTGACAGATCAACGCGTTAAGGTTATGGTGCAGCAAATCAAAGACAGCCATACTTTCACTAAGGAATTTGAAGTAGTCATCAAGGGTCTACATCAGGACGAGGGTGTAGGTGTCAAACCAAAAGTAGCACCAGCTGTTCAACAATGGTATGGGAAAGAAGGCCAATCTTCTATCACTTCAGATACAGTCCTTGCGACAGGTGATTCTGGCTTTGATCAGGCAGCAACCTTCTACCAGTCAGACCTTGCTAGCCGTGGATTGGAACTAGCAACAGGTGACAAGCAGGCTCAAAAACGAATCGAATTTAAAAAGGTTGAAAACAAGGGTTATGGTAAAGAAGGGTACGGTATCACTATCCAAAATGATGTGATTACCATCGAAGCTGCCACAAATACAGGAGCCTTCTACGCCACTCGGACTCTTCTTCAAATGGGAGAAACAGACCTACAAAATGGCGAAATTCGTGATTTCCCAAGTTTCAGCCACCGTGGCTTTATGTTGGATACAGGTCGTAAATTTATCCCTTATGACACCCTCGTAGACATCATGCTCAACATGGCCTACTACAAGATGAACGACTTGCAGTTGCACCTTAATGATAACTATATCTTCCTCAAGGAACACTTGGCAGGTAAGAATTTAAGTTCAGAAGAACAACTCAAGTATGTACTTGAACACGCTAAGACTGGTTTCCGTGTGGAGACAGACATTGTCGGTAAAAATGGGCAAAAACTAACATCAGATGAGCATTATACCAAGGAAGAAATGCAAAATCTGATTAAATTGGCCAAGGCTCTTCATATCAACCTAGTACCAGAAATTGACACACCAGGTCATGCACTTTCATTTGTTAAAGTTCGTCCAGACCTCATGTATCAAGGTAGTCTGAGCGATTATGCAGGCAAGCACAATGTCGAACGAGTTGCCATGCTAGACTTGGATACTAAATATGAAGAAACTCTTAAATTTGTCAAATCCGTCTATGACAAACTCCTAGATGGACCAGATGCACCGCTTCATGGCGTGTCCACTGTTCATATCGGAACGGATGAATACTATGGCAGCAGAGAAAGTTACCGTCGCTATGTCAATGATTTGACCCAATATATCAAGTCTAAAGGTTACACCCCTCGTATCTGGGGCTCGCTCAGTGCAAAACGAGGTAAAACAGCGGTTGATTGGAACGGAGTAGAGGTTGATATCTGGAGTATCGGATGGCAACGACCAAATGAAGCCATTGCTCAGGGAGCTAAGATTATCAACATCACAGATGTACCGACCTATAGTGTGCCAAGTGGAAGCAATAGTCAAGCAGCTTACGGGGACTATGCTAACTACGAACGTCAGTACAATAGCTGGACACCGAATGATTTTAGAACAGGTGGAGGTCCACTTCTACCAGCTTCTCATCCAAGTATCCTTGGTGGGGGGCACGCAGTTTGGAATGATAATATCGACCTTCATGAGACCGGTTTGACCTCTTATGATATCTTTAAACGCTTCTTCAAGAGCATGCAAACCACTGCAGAACGTACTTGGGGATCCGATCGTGCGGCTGCAACCTTTGCAGAACGTACCCTACCAACGAGCCCTTATGCACCACAGTCAAATCCTGATAAAGCGATTGATCAAAGTGATTTGTTTACTATCAATCCTAAGACAGTTAAGGACTATGCAAGTAAGAAAGTGAAGACAAGCGAGCAAGGATTGGCATTTGAGAAAGACAGCAGCATCGAAGGCTTGGCTGGTGATGTTGGCCCAAGTCACGTCTTGAAGTTTGATGTAACTGTCACTGGAGACGGGGAACAAACCTTCTCAACAAGTGGGGACAACCGTATCTATCTAGCTGATAAAGACGGTTATCTTGCTTATCAATTTGAACAGTTCCATATCCAATTCAATAAAAAACTTGAAAAGAACAAACGTTATCAAATCTCCATCGTAACCAAACCACAATCTACAGAAGTCTATGTGGATGGTGAAAAGATTGAGCGTATTGCAAATCCAGCCCACCCTCGCTTTGCCCACAATAGCTTGGTACTACCGCTTGAAAGCATCGGTGGATTCAAAGGAATCTTGCATAGTGCAGAGTTGTCAGACAAACCATTTGTAAATCCTCGTTTGATTTCAAATGATAAAATTACTGCAACCGCAAGCAGTCAGCAACTTCCAGGAAACGAGACTGAAGGCGCTGTTGAAAAGGCCTTTGACAATGATCCAAATACCTTCTGGCATACTAAGTGGACTGGTGACACTGCGCCATACACCCTTACTATGACCTTGAAAGAAGCAGAAAAAGTCAATGGTTTGACTTATCTCCCACGACCAGGTGGTGGAAATGGTGTCGTGACGCGCTACGAAATCTACGCACAAAAAGATGGCCAAATGGTCAAGGTTTCAGAAGGAAGCTGGGACAACAACGCCCAAGAAAAAACAGTCAACTTTACGGCGGTGCATACCAACAAGATTGAGTTGAAAGTATTGGAAGGCGTTGGTGGTTTTGCAAGTGCAGCTGAAGTTCATCTATTGAAACCTGTCAAAGAAGAGCAAGAAACGCCTGCACCAAGTCAACCAGAAAAACCAACTACACCAGAAAAGCCAAAAGTAGACCAAACCGGTGATGGAACAGTTGAATTGGCAGATCAATTTACTGCAAGTAAACCAGCTAGCGAAGACAGCATTGCAGCTGCCAGCAAGAGCTCAGACTATCTCAAGAAAGAGTACAAGGTCTTCCCAACTCCACAAAAAGTGACTTATGGAGAAGGTGTTACAGCTCTTCGCAAGCAAGTCAATCTGGTTATGGGGGATCAACTCGATATCTATACTCGCAATCGCTTGAAGAGTGTCTTGCAGGACAATCAAGTATCTTATACAACTGGTAAGGCGGCAATCGCTGGCGCAACCAATATCTATCTTGGAGTGCATGGACAAGGTTCACAAGCAGAGCAAAACTTGTCCAATGTTTCAGCAGGTCTCTTTGACAAGATCGACGCCTATGTCTTGAGCATCAAGGATAATTCGATTTCCATCGTCGGAAAAGACACAGATGCAGTCTTCTATGGTTTGACAACCTTGAAACACATGCTCAAGGAAAGCCAAGTGCCAGTCCTTCGCAATGTGACAGTAGAAGATTACGCAGAGCTCAAGAATCGTGGTTTCATCGAAGGTTACTATGGAAATCCATGGTCGAATGCCGATCGTGCAGAGCTCATGCGTTATGGTGGCGATTTGAAATTGAACCAATACTTCTTTGCACCAAAAGATGATCCATACCACAACAAGAAATGGCGTGAACTCTATCCAGAAGAAAAACTAGCTGAAATCCGTGAACTTGCTCGTGTCGGAAATCAAAGTAAAACTCGCTATGTCTGGACTATCCATCCATTCATGAACAACCGCATCCGCTTTGGCAATGAAGCGCATTACCAAGAAGATTTGGCAACCATCAAGGCCAAATTCACCCAGTTGATGAAAGTGGGTGTCCGTGAATTTGGTATCCTTGCAGATGATGCTCCAAGCCCAGTCGGTGGCTACAATAGCTATAACCGCTTGATGCAAGATATGACCAAGTGGTTGACTGAAATGCAGGGAACTTACAGCGGTCTTCGTAAAGAAATGATCTTTGTTCCTGGCCAGTATTGGGGTAATGGACGTGAGGATGAGTTGAAATCCCTCAATGAAAATCTCCCAAGTTCAACATCCATGACCTTGACGGGTGGTAAGATTTGGGGTGAAGTCTCTGAAAGCTTCCTTTCAACTCTCAAGAACAATCTATCCGCAGGTGGCAAGACCTATCGCCCAGTTTCACTTTGGATTAACTGGCCTGTAACAGATAACTCGAAACAGCACTTGATTCTAGGTGGTGGTGAGAAATTCCTTCATCCAAATGTGGATCCAAGCTTGCTATCTGGTATCATGTTGAACCCAATGCAACAGTCTGAACCATCTAAGATTGCCCTCTTTTCAGGAGCTCAATACTCATGGAAACAATGGAAATCAGAAGAAGAAGCTAAGAAAATCAATGACATTGCCTTCAACTTTGTAGAAAATGGTCATTTTGAAGATAGCAAGGTATCAGCAGCCTTCCGCGAACTTGGTAAGCACATGATCAACCAAAACATGGATAATCGTGTCGTCAAACTAGAAGAATCGGTAGACTTAGCTCCAAAATTAACAGACTTCATGACCAAGCTCAAAGCAGGTCAGGATGTGACTGCCGAACGTGCAGCCTTGCGTGCAGAATTTGCCAAGATTAAAGAAGCAGCCGAACTCTATAAAGCATCAGGCGATAAAAAAATGGTTGCCCAAATCCACTATTGGTTGGATAATGCAATCGATCAAATGAATGCTCTCGATGCCTTCCTTACAGGAACTGAAGCCATGGCTACAAACGATGCAGCCAAACTTTGGGATAGCTACTATAAAGGTTTGAAATTGTACGAACAGTCTCAAACTCACACCTTCCATTATGTAGACCATATGGAAAGAGCTGAATTGGGTGTTCAACATATTCGTCCATTTATCCTATCCCTGAAAGAAGTTCTGGCATCTGAAGTTCAAAAAGTCTTGCATCCAGATCAAATCATCAGTACCTTTATCACCAATCGAACAGGTGTAGAAGGTGGTTTAGCAGAAGTAACGGATGGCGATTTGGCAACTCATGCGATTATTAAATCACCAAATAGCATCAAGACAGGTGATTATATCGGTATGAAATTCAACAAGCCAGTAGCGATTCAAACCTTGACCTTTGCTATGGGAACGCAGGCAAATCCACGTGATACCTTTAGTAAGGCAGAAGTGCAGTATCTAGATGAAAATGACAACTGGGTAACCTTGAAAGAGCCAAGCTATGTCGGAAATGAATCCCTGCTTAAGTTTGAGAATCTCAACATCAAGGCCAAGGCAGTTCGCATGATTGCGACAGCAGACCGCGAGAACACTTGGTTTGCAGTTCAGGAAATTGCAGTCAACCGTCCAGTTGAAAAAGCTCGTAGCCAACAAGCAACGACAGTTAGTCTAAGCTCAAACTTAGTTTACAAACTAAATACCTCAGCCCGTCAAATCACTGATGGCAAGGACAATACAGAAGCCATGATGGCAAATGCTGACGGTAGCAATACGACACCAGTAGATGCTTGGGCACAACTTGACCTCGGTGAAGTCAAGTCAGTCACTAAAGTACGACTTCGCCAAGGAACGGGTGATAAGCTTGCTGCAGGTGTACTTGAGTACTCTACAGATGGAACTACTTGGCAGGAACTTGATCGCTTGGCAGGTGAACAAACCAAGGAAGTGACTAGAGCAATCAATGCTCGTTACATCCGAGTACGCAATACCAAGGCTCTCGACCTCTGGTGGCGTATCCAAGACTTCTCTGTTGAGACACGCTCTGGAAACAGTGAGTTAACGGACACCAACGTCGATGCCTTGAAGGAAACACCAGTAGTGGATAGCTTAGGCAGTTACGAGCTTCAAATTCCAGCTGGAACCAAACTCCCTGCTCATAGCTATCTAGGAATGAAGCTTAACCGTATCCATCAGATCAAGAGCATCCAGCTCAAAGGTCAGGCCAACCCTGCTCTTACTCTAGAGTACTCTGCAAATGCGCAAGAATGGACGCTAGCTAGCCAGTTGACAGACAGATCTGTAGTGAGTCACTTGGTACGTTATGTTCGTCTGGTCAATAAAACAGATCAGGAACAAGCTGTGACAGCCACTTCTCTCCTTGTGACAACCAAAGAAGTACAACCAACCAAACTAGAATCTACAACTATGGGCATTCATCCAACATACGGAAGCAATGATGTTCGTAAACTGAATAACCTAGATCAACTGTTTGACGGTGTTTACAACAACTTCGTTGAGTTTTCAGACTACGCCCATAAAGATGGTCACGTAACCTTGAAACTTGGTAGCGAACGTACCATCAAGAAGATTAGAGCTTATATCCAAGACGGAACTCAAAACTACCTTCGTGATGGTAAGATCCAAGTCAGCCAAGACGGTAAAACTTGGACAGATGTCGTGACAGTAGGAGATGGTGTAGCCAATAGCCAACACGATGATTCATTGACAGATGGTTGGACACACGATTCTAAGATGCCAGGAAATCGCTATATCGAGGGTGAATTGACGACACCAGTTAAAGCTAACTATCTCCGTGTCCTCTATACAGCAGACTATGATGCCCGTTTTGTAGGCTTTACAGAATTGGTCATCAACGATGGTGAATTTGTCAAACCAATCAATGATCCAACAGTAGAAGGAAACGGTGGAGAAAGCCAAGGCAACTTCTACAATAATCTTGTAGACGGAAAAGTCTTGACCAGCTACAAGTCTGAAAAAGAAAAGGGGGAGTTGGTGTATCACTTGTCTGAGCCGACCAATGCTAACCACCTTCGTCTCGTTTCCAGTCTTCCTGAAGGAGCTAAGGCACGTGTTCTTGCTAGAACACTCAAGGATGGTCAAGACAGTTGGCTAGACCTCGGTGCCATTACATCCAGTCTCCAAACTTTCGCTATCCGAAATGGTGGCTCTCTTCTAGACGTCAAATTAGTCTGGGAAGGTGGCAAGGCTGAGTTTTATGAATTGGCAAGCTTCCATCAAGAATTAACAGAAGAACCGGTTCAATCAAGCAAGGGCGAAGAGCCAGCACCCGTTCTTGAGGTTCCTGAATTCACAGGTGGTGTCAATGCAGTTGAAGCCCTAGTACATGAACTTCCAGAGTACACAGGCGCAGTAGCAACAGTAGGTGACCAAGCAGCTCCAACAGTAGAGAAACCTGAGTTCAAGGGTGGTGTCAATGCAGTGATGGCTCTAGTGCATGAATTGCCAGAATACACAGGCCCGCTAGCAACAGTAGGTGATCAAGCTGCTCCAACAGTAGAGAAACCTGAGTTCAAGGGCGGTGTCAATGCTGTTATGGCACTGGTACATGAGCTTCCAGAATACACAGGTCCATTATCGACAGTAGGCGACCAAGCAGCACCGACAGTAGAGAAACCAGAGTTCAAGCTAAGTTCGTTAGAAAAAACTCAGACTTCAGGAGCACCAGTTCAAATTGCCAAAGAAGACAAGAGATTGCCAGAAACTGGTGAGAAACAGTCAGAAACAGCCATTTTCTTGGCAAGTGTTGGACTAGCACTATCTGCTATCTTTGTCGCAAAAACAAAGAAAGACTAGTATTTAGTAAAACCTCTTAACAAGATTACGAAATCCGTTTCCTATCTTTCCCAATGAGGTTTATAGTACAGAAAAAGCCTGAGAAGACATCTTCTCAGGCTTTTGTTAAGCACATAAATGCAATAGTGCTATGAAAAAATCACCCAGAAAAATCCGGGTGATAAATGTTATGGTTGTGCTGGTTGAGGATTCTGATTTTGGTTCTGGTTTTGTTGACCAGGCGTTGTATTTGGTTGCTGGCTATTGGTATTATTGTTTGCACTATTATTCGTGCTTGGAGTAGTTGAGCTTGACTGTGAAGTTGAACTTTCTGATGTCGAGCTCGAACTTTCAGGTGTTGGAGCCTGTTGCGGAGCAGGGGCAGTCCATGCAGAACGAGCACCGTTTTTAAAGACGAACTCACCACTTCGATAGAGGCCTTCTGGCATAGTCCAGTCGCCAGGGTTGTTATCCTCAGACAGATAAGTCATCATTGAACGGTAGACCTTAGCTGCAACATAGAAGCCATCACCAACGATAGGAGTAAGGCGGTTTGAGTAACCTGTCCACACAGCCATTGAATATTTGCGAGTATACCCAACAAACATTTCGTCTGGAGCGACATAACCTGTGTTTTTGATGTAGTTTTCAATTTCATCATCTGTATAGTTTGATGTACCAGTCTTACCAGCTTGAGGTAGCCAAGGGAGATAAGCACCACGACCCGTTCCGTATGCCAAGACAGTCTTCATCATTTCTGTCATCATATAGGCGGTCGTCTCTTTCATGGCACGAGTACCAGGATCAGCGTATTCTTTTGAGCTACCATCACTAAAGACGATTTTGTTGATATACATTGGTTTATGGTAGATACCACCGTTAGCAAAAGCAGCGTAAGCAGCAGCCATTTTCTCACTACTTGCTCCGTACTTTTTGTTTGACTCAGTCGTATTACTTGAAATCGCGTTGGCATAGTGCATATCTGGATAGTCAATACCGATTCCATTTAGGAAGGTCTTGGCTCTATCCAAACCGACTTTGTTCAAGGTTTCTACAGCTGTAACGTTCCGTGATTGTTGGAGCGCATATTGGATGGTAATATTTCCAAAATAACTTCTATCCCAGTTGTAAACAGGGGTATCTGTTCCAGGATAGTTGTATGGAACATCATGTACAATCGAAGCAGTTGAGTCGTAGATGTCATACTCTAAGGCAGGAGCATAGTCTGTGATTGGCTTCATGGTAGAACCCCAGTCACGGTTGGTTTCAACAGCTTGGTTGATTCCGAAGGAAACATTGCTTGATTGGTGACGAGAACCTAACTGAGCAATAACTTTCCCGTTTGTCACATCCACAATCGTTGAAGCTACTTGCATTTCATCATCAGGATAGTTGACATACTCGTCGGTATTGTAGATATCCCAGAGATGTTGTTGAACTTTAGGATCAACGTTGGTGTAGACATCCATACCAGTCGTTAAGAGGTTGTAGCCTGTTTCTTGTTCGACTTGATCGATCACCTCTTTGAGATAGTTGTCCATGTATGGAGGATAACTATTAGCCGATTTTAGACTTTGAAGTCCATCTGTAATCGGAGTATTAATCGCTTTTTCATATTGCTCAGCTGAAATGTAACCTTGCCCCTTCATCTCAGAGAGGACGAGATTACGACGTTCTTGAGCAGCTTCTGGATGCGAGTATGGATCATACTGGTTTGGAGCCTGAGGCATACCAGCAAGGAGAGCCAGTTGAGGAATACTTAAATCTTTGAGATCCTTGCCATAGTAACTTTGGGCAGCTGTCTGCATTCCGTAGTTACCGTTTGACATGTAAACCTTGTTGATGTAGTAGGTCAAGATCTCTTGCTTAGTCGCTTTTTGTTCTAACTGAACGGCTAACCAAGCTTCCTGAGCCTTACGAGAAAGAGTCTGATCAGAAGTTGACGTAGAGAAGTAAGTTAATTTAATCAACTGCTGTGTCAAGGTTGAAGCTCCTTGCAGACCTCCACCACCACGAAGGTTTCGTAGGGTAGCACCTAGGATACGGATCGTGTCGATTCCTCGGTGATTAAAGAAGCGATGGTCCTCAATCGAAACAATAGCGTTGACCAAATCGGTCGGTATTTCGTTTGCTTGGGCATTGACTCGACGTTCCGATCCAAGATCAGCGATAAGCTCGTCATTGCTATCATAGATCTTACTTGACGTTGTAGCGACTAGTTTACTTTCAGAAAGTTCGGGAGCTTTGCTAACATAGTAGAGGAAGAGACCTCCACCAAGCATTACAGCTGCGATAAATACAGTTAAGAGACTGATACTGACATACTTAGCTATTCGCAGAAAAGTTTGTTTGTTCATCTTGTTTTACCACCTAGTAAATGTTCTTTGATAACGTCGAGGTAGGGAATTTGAGGAAAGGCCCCAGGCTCAATCCTATATCCATTTTCTCGAATATATCCAAGTGGCATTGACTTCTGTCCCTTATCTTGATGATAGAAACGGATGAGATCAATAGCCGGTAATAAGTAGGTTTCTTGCTGAGAAGAAAAGTGAAGGAGTACAAAGCAGATTCCTTGCTGGGCAAGGACTTGTTCCATATGCTGGATCTGATGGAGATGAAAATTCTTCATCGGTATCGCATGTTTTTGCCTGGTTTCCTTTGCTTCAAAGTCGATGTAGTATCCATCATAAACCCCTGAATAGTCAGTAGTTGAGGCTTGTCTAAAGTAGGCTTCAACGATCTTGGCTCGACTTCGTTGGGGATAGTCGACACGTACGATTTGGATGGGAGTCGGTTTCTTGTGAATAACAGCTAACCCATGCGACAAATAGTAGTCGTTCGTAGCATTGATCATCTTTTCAAAAGACATTCCCCGATTTGCGAAATTTTTAGTTTGTGACAGGGGTGCTTGTCTCTTTTGAGATGAAATTTTATGTGGATAGTTGACCATAATTCTCCTTATTGGTACAATAACATCACTCTATTATATCATAAATTTACAAAGAAAGGGTTAAAAATGACATCAGCCTTGATTTTAGGCTATTCAGCCTTCGACCTTGGTCTCTTTAATGACAAGGATGTTCGCGTTGATATTATCAAAACAGCCATTCGGAGAGACCTGGAACGTCTAGCAGAGGATGGGGTGAACTGGCTTGTCTTTACAGGGACCTTGGGCTTTGAGTACTGGGCGCTTCAGGTGGCGAAAGACATGAAAGCAGACTATGGATTTCAGCTGGCGACCATTTTTGATTTTGAAACCCATGGCAGTAATTGGAATGAAGCAAATCAAGCGAAATTGAGTGAGTTCAAGCAGGTTGATTTTGTCAAATACGCCTATCCACAATATGAGCACAAGGGACAATTACGCGATTATCAGAAATTTTTGCTGGAAAATACAGATACTTGTTACCTTTTTTACGACGAAGAAAACGAAACCAAGTTACGATATTTTTACCAAATGATGAAAAATCAAGCGGACTATGTTACAAGAAGATTAACATTTGAGGACTTGAATGAAATAGTAGAAAATTTTTCTGAAAAGTAAGCCTTTGACCTTGATTTTTACTTGTCTTTTTTTATATAATAATACTAGCAACCCAGAATGGAGAGAGACATGGCAAGTATTATATTTTCAGCGAAAGATATTTTTGAACAAGAATTTGGACGTGAAGTACGTGGATACAGCAAAGCAGAGGTAGATGAATTCCTAGACGATGTGATTAAGGATTATGAAACCTACGCAGCTTTGGTCAAATCCCTTCGTCAAGAGATTGCTGATTTGAAGGAAGAATTATCTCATAAACCACAGGTAGCTCCAACTCAACCAGACTCTATTGAAGTAACGGCTTCTACTTCAATGACAAACTTTGATATTTTGAAACGCTTAAATCGTCTCGAAAAAGAAGTATTTGGTAAGCAAATCTTAGACAACCAAGATTTATAATTGACTAAGGAATGAGTGCAATTTTTGGATAATCGCGTGAAGAGGTTCTCTTTTCATGAGGAAAGTCCATGCTAGCACAGGCTGTGATGCCTGTAGTGTTTGTGCTAGGCGAATCCATAAGCCTAGGGACGAGAAATCGTTACGGCAGTCGAAATGGCTAAGTCTTCGGATAGGTCAGAATAGGCTTGAAAGTGCCACAGTGACGGAGTCTTTCTGGAAACAGAGAGAGTGGAACGCGGTAAACCCCTCAAGCTAGCAACCCAAATTTTGGTCGGGGCATGGAGTGCACGGAAACGAACGTAGTACTCTGACTGCTAGCAGCTTTATGCTGTTAGCGGTAGACAGATGATTATCGAAGGAAGTGGTCCTAGTCACTTCTGGAACAAAACATGGCTTATAGAAAATTGCATATAGGTTGGGGCTGAGAAATCTTTCTCAACCTCATTTTTTAAAGTGAACAAGAGAAAGGTCTTGCAAGACTAGAAATGAAAGAACAATTTAATTTAATCGCAACTGCTGCTGCGGGCCTTGAGGCTGTCGTTGGACGTGAGGTGCGAGACCTTGGTTATGATTGCCAGGTTGAAAATGGGCGTGTCCGCTTCCAAGGAGATGTGAAGGCAATCATCGAGACCAACCTTTGGCTTCGCGCAGCGGATCGCATCAAGATTGTAGTCGGAAGTTTTCCTGCTAAGACTTTTGAAGAGCTTTTTCAAGGTGTTTTTGCTCTAGATTGGGAAAACTATCTCCCGCTAGGAGCACGTTTCCCGATATCAAAGGCAAAATGTGTGAAGTCTAAACTTCATAACGAGCCTAGTGTTCAGGCTATTTCCAAGAAGGCTGTTGTGAAGAAATTACAAAAACACTATGCCCGCCCAGAAGGAGTTCCCTTGATGGAAACGGGTCCCGAGTTTAAGATTGAGGTATCTATCCTGAAAGATGTGGCAACGGTCATGATTGACACGACAGGATCCAGTCTCTTTAAACGTGGTTATCGTACGGAAAAGGGTGGAGCGCCGATCAAGGAAAATATGGCAGCGGCCATTTTACAACTATCTAACTGGTATCCAGACAAGCCCTTGATTGATCCAACCTGTGGTTCAGGAACTTTCTGTATCGAGGCGGCTATGATTGCTAGAAAGATGGCTCCTGGCCTTCGCCGTTCCTTTGCTTTTGAGGAATGGAACTGGGTCAGCGATCGGCTAATCCAGGAAGTTCGTACAGAGGCGGCTAAGAAAATGGATCGTGAACTTGAGCTGGACATTATGGGCTGTGATATTGATGCTCGCATGGTGGAGATTGCCAAGGCAAATGCCCAAGCAGCAGGCGTCGCAGGTGATATCACCTTTAAGCAAATGCGGGTACAGGACCTGCGTACAGACAAGATTAATGGCGTTATCATTTCCAATCCACCATATGGGGAACGCTTGTCTGATGATGTAGGAGTTACCAAGCTCTATGCTGAGATGGGACAAGTCTTTGCACCACTGAAAACGTGGAGTAAGTTTATCCTGACGAGTGACGAAGCTTTTGAAAACAAGTACGGAAGTCCAGCTGATAAAAAGCGAAAACTCTATAACGGGACCTTAAAAGTGGATTTGTATCAATACTTTGGTCAGCGTGTCAAACGCCAAGAGGTAAAATAGAAAGGTGAACTCATGAGTAAGAAAAGACGTGATCGTCATAAAAAAGGACATCAAGAACCACAATTCGACTTTGACGAAGCAAAAGACTTGACTGTTGGTCAAGTCATTCGTAAGAATGAAGAGGTGGAGGCTGGAGTATTGCCTGAGGACAGTATCTTAGACAAATACATCAAACAACACCGTGAAGAGATTGAAGCTGACAAGTTTGAAACTCGTCAGTTTAAAAAAGAAGAACTGGCTTCTACTCAAAACCTAGAGGAAATGATCCAAGAAGTGCGAGAATCTAGTGAGACTTCTGATCAGGTAGACGATTCAGACCTGGTTGCTGAGGAATCTATTGAAGAGATAGAAAATGAAGAGACTACTCAGTTTGTTCCACCACTTCAAGATGAAGAAAATGCTGAAATAGAGCCTCTCGTTTTAACAGAAACAGAGCCCAAAGAAATAAATGAGGAACGAGAAGAGGAGACCTATACACCTCTATCACGTTCGGCTCAAACAGAACCTGAAACAGGCTCTAAGAAGAAAGGTGTCATCATCATTGCTTCGGTAGTAGCTGCAATTCTTGTGCTTGCTGGAACGTATTATGTCTACCGTCAAGTATCTCGTTCAAACCAAGAAATCCAGTCTTCTCAAGCAGCCTCTTCGGATGATCAAGGGACACAAACAGCTTTGAAAGACTTCAATGATCTCTATGATACTTTCTATACAGATGCTAATAAGACAGCTCTGAAAAACAGCCAGTTTGATAAATTGAGCCAACTGAAAACCTTGCTAGATAAGTTAGAAGGTAGCCGTGATTATACACTAGCTAAGTCAAGATATGATAGTCTAGCAACTCAAATTAAGGCCATTCAAGATGTCAATGCCCTCTTTGAAAGCCCAGCAATCACTGACGGTGTCTTGGATACCAATGCGAAAGCCAAAGCGGATGCTAAATTTACAGAAATTAAGACAGGCAACACAGAACTAGACAAACTCTTGGATAAGGCCATTAGTCTTGGCAAGAGTCAACAAACCAGTGCTTCCAGCTCAAGTTCAAGCTCTAGCACGAGTCAAGCAAGCTCAAGTTCAGCTACAGAAAGCAATGCAAGCAGTACGACCCCTTCAACAAGCACCGCGGCACCAGCTAGAGATACAAATGGTGGTTTGTCTGGCGATGGGGTTAATCTTCAAAGAAGTGCTAGTCGTGTACCTTACAACCAATCAGCTGTAGATGATAGCAACAATTCTGCTTGGACCTTTGCGGATGGTGTATTGGAACAAGTTCTAGCAACATCACGTGCTCGTGGCTATATCACTGGAAATCAATATATCCTAGAACGTGTCAATATCGTAAACGGAAATGGTTATTACAACCTCTATAAACCAGATGGAACCTATCTCTTCACCCTCAACTGTAAGACAGGTTACTTTGTAGGGAATGGTTCTGGTCATGCAGATGACTTGGACTACTAGGACTCCGTTACAAAATTCTTTCCTTTCATAGGTAAAAATGATAAAATAAAACATATTAAACAAGAGGAGTGTCACATGACAAAAGCTAACTTTGGTGTCGTTGGTATGGCCGTAATGGGTCGTAACCTTGCCCTAAATATCGAATCTCGTGGCTATACAGTTGCCATTTACAACCGTAGTAAAGAAAAAACAGAAGACGTAATTGCTTGCCATCCTGAAAAGAACTTTGTGCCAAGCTATGACGTTGAAAGCTTTGTAAACTCAATCGAAAAACCTCGTCGTATCATGCTGATGGTTCAAGCTGGACCTGGTACAGACGCAACTATCCAAGCTCTTCTTCCCCACCTTGACAAGGGTGATATCTTGATCGATGGAGGAAATACTTTCTACAAAGATACTATCCGTCGTAATGAAGAACTAGCAAACTCAGGTATCAACTTTATCGGTACTGGAGTTTCTGGTGGTGAAAAAGGTGCCCTTGAGGGGCCTTCTATCATGCCTGGTGGACAAAAAGAAGCCTACGAATTGGTTGCTGATGTTCTCGAAGAAATCTCAGCTAAAGCACCAGAAGATGGCAAACCATGTGTGACTTACATCGGTCCTGATGGAGCTGGTCACTATGTGAAAATGGTCCACAACGGTATCGAGTATGGTGACATGCAATTGATCGCAGAAAGCTATGACTTGATGCAACACTTGCTTGGTCTTTCTGCAGAAGACATGGCAGAAATCTTTACTGAGTGGAACAAGGGTGAATTGGACAGCTACTTGATCGAAATCACAGCTGATATCTTGAGCCGTAAAGATGATGAAGGTCAAGATGGCCCAATCGTAGACTACATCCTGGATGCTGCAGGAAACAAAGGAACTGGTAAATGGACTAGTCAATCAGCTCTTGACCTTGGTGTACCATTGTCACTGATTACGGAGTCAGTATTTGCACGTTACATCTCTACATACAAAGAAGAGCGTGTACATGCTAGCAAGGTCCTTCCAAAACCAGCTGCCTTCAAATTTGAAGGTGACAAGGCTGAGTTGATCGAAAAGATTCGTCAAGCTCTTTACTTCTCAAAAATCATCTCATACGCACAAGGTTTTGCCCAATTGCGTGTAGCTTCTAAAGAAAACAACTGGAACTTGCCATTTGCGGACATCGCATCTATCTGGCGTGACGGCTGTATCATCCGTTCTCGTTTCTTGCAAAAGATCACAGATGCCTACAACCGCGATGCTGATCTTGCAAACCTTCTCTTGGATGAATACTTCTTGGATGTCACTGCCAAGTACCAACAAGCAGTGCGTGATATCGTAGCTCTTGCTGTACAAGCAGGTGTACCAGTGCCAACCTTCTCAGCAGCTATTACTTACTTTGATAGCTACCGTTCAGCTGACCTTCCAGCTAACTTAATCCAAGCACAACGTGACTACTTTGGTGCCCATACTTACCAACGTAAAGACAAAGAAGGAACATTCCACTACTCTTGGTATGACGAAAAATAAGTAGGTCTGCCATGGGGAAACGGATTTTATTACTTGAGAAAGAACGAAATCTCGCTCATTTTCTCAGTCTGGAACTCCAAAAAGAGCAATACCGTGTTGATCTGGTCGAGGAGGGACAAAAAGCCCTCTCCATGGCTCTCCAGACAGATTATGACTTGATTTTACTGAATGCTCGTCTGGGGGATATGACGGCCCAGGATTTTGCAGAGAGGCTGAGTCGGACAAAACCTGCCTCAGTGATCATGGTCTTGGACCATCGCGAAGAATTGCAAGACCAGATTGAGACAATCCAGCGCTTCGCCGTTTCTTACATCTATAAGCCAGTGATTATTGATAATCTAGTAGCTCGTATTTCAGCGATTTTCCGAGGTCGGGACTTCATTGACCAACACTGTAGTCAGATGAAGGTTCCAACGTCATACCGCAACCTACGTATGGATGTAGAACATCATACCGTTTATCGTGGCGAGGAGTTGATTGCTCTGACGCGCCGCGAGTATGACCTTCTGGCTACTCTCATGGGAAGCAAGAAGGTCTTGACTCGTGAGCAGTTATTGGAAAGTGTTTGGAAGTACGAAAGTGCGACAGAGACCAATATCGTGGATGTTTATATCCGTTATCTACGTAGCAAGCTTGATGTAAAAGGTCAAAAAAGCTACATTAAAACCGTGCGTGGTGTTGGTTACACCATGCAAGAATAGAAAAGCAGTTGCAGTTATGTAACTGCTTTTTTTTGAGAAGTTTCTATATATTGACATACAATAAAGTCTTTGCTACAATCAGTTATGGAGGAAAGATCTAATGAAAAAATTTAAAATAATGATGCAAGTTGTTCTGACAGTTTCTTTCTTTGCTTTGCTAGCTACAAGCACCGTCTTTGCGGATGATGCTGATTCGGAAGGCTGGCAATTTGTCCAAGAAAATGGTAGAACCTACTACAAGAAGGGGAACCTCAAAGAAACCTACTGGCGAGTGATTGATGGAAAATACTATTATTTTGATCCTTTATCTGGAGAGATGGTTGTCGGCTGGCAATATATACCTGCTCCACACAAAGGGGTTACGATTGGTCCTTCTCCAAGACAAGAGATTGCTTTTAGACCAGATTGGTTTTACTTTGGTCAAGATGGGGTACTACAAGAATTTGTTGGCAAGCAAGTGTTAGAAGCAAAAACTGCTACAAACACCAACAAACATCATGGGGAACAATATGATAGTCCAGTAGAGAAACGAGTCTACTATTTTGAAGACCAAAGAAGTTATCACACCTTAAAAACCGGTTGGGTTCATGATGAGGGGCACTGGTATTATTTACAGAAGGATGGTGGCTTTGATTCTCGCATCAACAGATTGACTGTTGGGGAGCTCGCACGTGGCTGGATAAACGATGATTCAACTTGGTACTATCTAGATCCAACAACTGCTACAATGCAAACGGGTTGGCAATATCTTGGTAACAAGTGGTACTATCTCCGTTCATCAGGAGCTATGGCAACTGGCTGGTATCAGGAAGGCTTATCTTGGTATTATTTAGATGAACCAAATGGCGATATGCAAACGGGCTGGCAATACCTTGGGAACAAGTGGTATTATCTTCGTTCATCAGGAGCTATGGCGACTGGCTGGTATCAGGAAGGTTCGACTTGGTATTATCTAAACGCAAGTAATGGCGATATGAAGACAGGCTGGTTCCAGGTTAATGGCAAATGGTACTACGCTTATAGTTCAGGTGCTTTAGCAGTGAATACGACTGTAGAAGGCTATTCTGTCAACTATAATGGCGAATGGGTTCAATAATGAAAGAGGCGATTGTGAAGGAAACAATCGCTTTTTTTGTGAAAATATAATAAAATAGATAGGAGAAAATACTACTGTATGAAATGAGACGGTCTTTCCGTCTGGTTAAAGGAAAACATGACAAAAAAAGTTGGTGTCGGTCAGGCACATAGTAAGATTATTTTAATAGGAGAGCATGCGGTAGTCTACGGCTATCCAGCTATTTCTCTGCCTCTCTTAGAGGTGGAGGTGACCTGCAAGGTGGTCCCTGCTGAAAGCCCGTGGCGTCTTTATGAGGAGGATACCTTGTCCATGGCAGTGTATGCCTCGCTGGAGTATTTGGATATCAAAGAAGCTTGCATTCGATGTGTGATTGACTCGGCTATCCCCGAAAAACGGGGGATGGGTTCGTCAGCTGCTATCAGCATAGCAGCCATTCGAGCTGTTTTTGACTACTATCAAGCCGACCTACCTCATGATGTACTAGAAATCTTGGTCAATCGGGCTGAGATGATTGCCCATATGAATCCGAGTGGTTTGGATGCCAAGACCTGTCTCAGTGACCAACCCATTCGCTTTATCAAGAATGTTGGTTTTACAGAACTTGAGATGGACTTATCCGCCTATTTGGTGATTGCTGATACGGGCGTGTATGGTCACACTCGTGAAGCTATCCAAGTGGTTCAAAGCAAGGGCAAGGATGCCCTACCGTTTTTGCATGCCTTGGGAGAATTGACCCAGCAGGCAGAAGAGGCAATTAGACGAAAAGATGCTGAGGGACTGGGACAAATCCTCAGTCAAGCTCATTTACATTTAAAAGAAATTGGTGTCAGTAGCCCTGAGGCAGACTCCCTCGTTGAAGCGGCTCTGAGACATGGTGCTCTAGGTGCCAAGATGAGTGGTGGTGGACTAGGAGGCTGTATTATCGCCTTGGTAGCTAATCTGGACCAAGCGCAAGAACTAGCAAAACGATTAGAAGAGAAAGGAGCTGTTCAGACATGGATCGAAAGCCTGTAACAGTACGTTCCTACGCAAATATTGCCATTATCAAATATTGGGGAAAGAAAAAAGAAAAAGAGATGGTTCCTGCTACTAGCAGTATCTCTCTTACTTTGGAAAACATGTATACAGAGACGACCTTGTCGCCTCTACCGACGGATGCGACTGCTGATGCCTTTTATATCAATGGTCGGCTTCAGAGTGAGGCTGAGCATGCCAAGATGAGCAAAATCATCAACCGTTACCGTCCAGAAGGTGAGGGATTTGTCCGTATCGATACCCAAAACAACATGCCGACTGCGGCTGGCTTGTCATCCAGTTCTAGTGGTTTGTCCGCCTTGGTCAAGGCTTGCAATGCTTATTTCCAGCTTGGTTTGAATCGGAGCCAGTTGGCGCAGGAAGCTAAGTTTGCCTCAGGTTCTTCCTCTCGTAGTTTTTATGGACCGTTAGGTGCCTGGGACAAGGATAGTGGAGAGATTTACCCTGTAGAGACAGACTTGAAACTAGCTATGATTATGTTGGTGCTGGAGGACAAGAAAAAACCAATCTCTAGCCGTGACGGGATGAAACTCTGTGTGGAAACCTCGACGACCTTTGATGACTGGGTGCGCCAGTCTGAGAAAGATTATCAGGAGATGCTGGTTTATCTCAAAGAGAATGATTTTGCTAAGGTTGGGGAATTAACGGAGAAAAATGCCCTAGCCATGCACGCTACGACCAAGACTGCTAGTCCAGCCTTTTCTTATCTAACGGATGCTTCCTATGAAGCCATGGACTTTGTTCGCCAGCTTCGTGAGCAAGGTGAAGCCTGTTACTTTACCATGGATGCCGGTCCCAATGTCAAGGTCCTCTGTCAAGAGAAAGATTTGGATCATCTATCTGAAATCTTTGGTCAACGTTACCGCCTGATTGTGTCAAAAACAAAGGATTTGAGCCAAGATGATTGCTGTTAAAACTTGTGGAAAACTCTATTGGGCAGGGGAATACGCTATTCTAGAGCCAGGACAGTTAGCCTTGATAAAGGCGATACCTATCTATATGAGGGGAGAGATTGCCTTTTCTGATAGCTACCGTATCTATTCAGATCTGTTTGATTATGCAGTGGACTTGACGCCAAATCCTGACTACAGCTTGATTCAAGAAACGATTGCTCTAGTGGAAGATTTCCTCGTTTATCGTGGGCAAGCCTTGAGACCTTTTTCTTTGGAAATTCGTGGAAAAATGGAACGGGAAGGCAAAAAGTTTGGTCTGGGTTCTAGTGGTAGCGTCGTTGTCTTGGTGATCAAGGCCCTGCTGGCTCTGTATAATCTTTCAATTGATCAGGATCTCTTATTCAAGCTGGCTAGCGCGGTCTTACTCAAGCGAGGCGACAATGGCTCTATGGGAGACCTTGCCTGTATTGTGGCAGAGGATTTGGTTCTCTACCAGTCTTTTGATCGAAAGAAGATAGCTACTTGGTTGGAAGAAGAAAGCTTGGCAACAGTTTTGGAGCGTGCTTGGGGCTTTTCTATCTCACAAGTAAAACCAGGTCTAGAATGTGATTTCCTAGTTGGATGGACCAAGGAAGTAGCCGTATCGAGTCAAATGGTCCAGCAAATCAAGCAAAACATCAATCAGAATTTTTTAAGTTCCTCAAAAGCAACGGTTGCTGCTTTGGTAGAAGCCTTGGAGCAGGGGAATGCAGAAAAAATCATCGAGCAGGTGGAAACAGCCAGTCAGCTTTTAGAAGGCTTGAGCCTAGATATATACACACCTTCGCTGAGACAGTTGAAAGAAGCCAGTCAAGATTTGCAGGCTGTTGCCAAGAGTAGTGGCGCTGGTGGTGGTGACTGTGGGATTGCCTTGAGTTTTGATGAGCAATCAACTGAAACCTTAAAAAATCGTTGGGCCGATCTGGAGATTGAGCTCTTATACCAAGAAAGGATAGGACATGACGACAAATCGTAAGGATGAGCACATCCGCTATGCCCTTGAGCAGAAAAGTTCCTATAACAGCTTTGATGAGGTGGAGTTGATTCATTCTTCCTTGCCTCTTTACGACCTGGATGAAATCGATCTTTCCACAGAATTTGCTGGTCGAAAGTGGGATTTTCCTTTTTATATCAATGCCATGACAGGTGGAAGTGATAAAGGACGAGAAATCAATCAAAAACTAGCTCAGGTGGCGGAAGCCTGTGGGATTTTGTTCGTGACGGGTTCTTATAGCGCAGCCCTCAAGGATCCTACAGATGATTCATTTTCTGTCAAGTCTAGCCATCCAAATCTCCTTCTTGGAACCAATATTGGATTGGACAAGCCTGTTGAGTTAGGACTTCAGACTGTAGAAGCGATGAATCCTCTCCTCCTGCAAGTGCATGTCAATGTCATGCAGGAATTGCTCATGCCAGAGGGAGAAAGAAAGTTTCGAAGCTGGCAATCGCATCTAGCAGATTATAGCAAGCGGATCCCTGTTCCAATCATTTTAAAGGAAGTGGGCTTTGGGATGGATGTGAAGACCATCGAAAGAGCCTATGAACTGGGCGTTCGAACGGTTGACCTGTCGGGTCGTGGTGGCACCAGCTTTGCTTACATTGAAAACCGTCGCAGTGGCCAGCATGATTACCTTAATCAATGGGGCCAGTCCACCATGCAAGCCCTCCTCAATGCCCAAGACTGGAAAGACAAGGTCGAACTCTTGGTCAGTGGAGGCGTTCGGAATCCGCTGGATATGATTAAGTGCTTGGTCTTTGGTGCCAAGGCTGTAGGACTGTCACGTACTGTTCTAGAGTTGATTGAAACCTACTCCGTCGAAGAGGTGATTGGTATTGTCCAAATCTGGAAAGAAGATCTGCGTTTGATCATGTGTGCCCTTAACTGTGCCACCATAGCAGATCTGCAAAAAGTAGACTACATTCTTTATGGTAAACTAAAAGAAGCAAAAGATCAGATGTAGAGAGGTTGGGACAAGAATCCCGCCCTTTTTTGTAGCCTTTTGTCAACTGTGGTGGGCTGAAAGAACCTAGTTTGTTGGAGCGATTTCTGTCCTATCTCCTTTATCCATCCTCAGACCGAGGTGACTTTTTTGAATTGTGATAAAATAGAAGGGAGAGGATGCATCTATGAAAAAATTTCAAATCTTTTTATTTATCGAAGCCTGTCTATTGACGGGAGCTCTGATTTTGATGGTATCAGAGCATTTTTCGCGTTTTCTGCTGATTCTATTCCTCTTTTTGCTCTTGCTCCGCTATTATACAGGCAAAGAGGGCAACAACGTTTTCCTCCTTGTGGCGACTATTCTTTTCTTTTTCATCGTCATGCTCAATCCCTTTGTGATATTAGCTATCTTTGTGGCAGTTATTTATAGTCTCTTTCTTCTCTATCCGATGATGAATCAAGAAAGAGAGGAGACCGACTTGGTCTTTGAAGAGGTGGTAACGGTTAAAAATGAACACAATCCTTGGTTTAGCAATCTCCATCATTTCTCTAGTCACCAGACATGTCAATTTGACGATATCAACCTCTTTCGCCTCATGGGTAAGGACACCATTCATTTGGAAAGAGTTATCCTAACCAATCATGACAATGTCATTATCCTTAGAAAGATGGTCGGAACGACTAGGATTATCTTGCCCGTAGATGTGGAAATCAGCCTCAGTGTTAACTGTCTTTATGGAGATCTTACTTTCCTCCATCAACCCAAGAAATCCCTTCGCAATGAACACTATCATCAGGAAACCAGAGACTACCTCAAGAGTAACAAGAGTGTCAAGATTTTCCTAACTACTATGGTTGGCGATGTGGAGGTGGTCAGAGGATGAAAAAGCAATCTTATCTGTTAATCGGCCTGACTTCACTCCTCTTTATTCTCTTTTTGGCTAATAGTCTGCTTGATATTCTAAATCTTGATTGGTCCTATTTGCTACAGGATATCGAGAAAACAGAGAAACTCATCTTCTTGATCTTGGTCTTTAGCCTTTCCATGACCTTCTTTTTTGTCCTCTTTTGGTGCGTGATAGAAGAAGTCTCTCGCAGAAAAATGCAGGTCAATCTCAAGCGACTGCTAGCAGGAAAAGAGGTGGTTGCCTTTGCAGATCCAGACTTGGATGCCAGTTTTAAGTCCTTGTCTGGCAAGCTTAACCTCTTGACAGAGGCTGTTCAAAAGGCTGAAAATCAAAGCCTGGTCAAGGAAGAAGCAATCATCGAGAAAGAAAGGAAGCGGATAGCACGTGACCTGCACGATACGGTTAGTCAGGAGTTGTTTGCGGCCCATATGATTTTATCAGGTGTCAGTCAGCAGGCTTTGAAGCTGGATAGAGAAAAGATGCAGACCCAGTTGCAAGGTGTCGCAGCTATCCTAGAAACAGCCCAGAAAGATTTGCGGGTCTTGCTCCTACATTTGCGACCTGTTGAGTTGGAAGAGAAGAGTTTGATTGAGGGGATTCAAATCCTCTTAAAAGAGCTTGAGGACAAGAGTGATCTCAAGGTTAGTCTCAAGCAAAAGGTGTCTAAATTGCCCAAGAAGATTGAAGAACATATCTTCCGCATTTTGCAGGAATTGATCAGCAATACCCTTCGCCATGCCCAGGCATCTTGTTTGGATGTCTATCTCTATCAGACAGATGTTGAATTGCAGCTGAAGGTGGTGGACAATGGGATTGGTTTCCAGTTAGGGAGTTTAGATGACTTGAGTTATGGACTGCGAAATATCAAGGAGCGGGTCGAAGATATGGCTGGAACGGTTCAACTTTTGACAGCTCCAAAGCAAGGACTGGCGGTTGATATCCGTATTCCCCTGCTAGATAAGGAATCATAAAGGAGTAGAGATGAAAATTTTACTGGTAGATGACCATGAAATGGTCCGATTGGGCTTGAAAAGCTATTTTGATCTCCAAGACGATGTGGAAGTTGTGGGCGAGGCTGCCAACGGATCTCAAGGTATTGAGTTGGCCTTGGAATTGCGTCCAGATGTCATTGTCATGGATATCGTCATGCCTGAGATGAATGGGATTGACGCGACCTTAGCCATCCTGAAAGAATGGCCTGAAGCCAAGATTTTGATTGTAACTTCTTACTTGGACAATGAAAAAATTATGCCGGTCTTGAATGCGGGTGCCAAAGGTTATATGCTCAAGACTTCTAGTGCAGACGAACTGCTTCATGCCGTCCGCAAGGTGGCTGCTGGAGAGCTTGCTATTGAACAAGAGGTCAGCAAGAAGGTTGAATACCACCGTAATCATATGGAGCTTCATGAGGAGCTGACTGCGCGTGAGCGAGACGTACTTCAACTCATCGCCAAGGGCTACGAAAATCAACGCATTGCAGATGAACTCTTTATATCTCTCAAGACGGTCAAGACCCATGTGTCCAATATCCTTGCCAAGCTTGAGGTCAGCGATCGTACCCAGGCTGCAGTCTATGCCTTTCAGCACCACTTGGTCGGGCAGGAGGACTTTTAGATGAGTCTTGCAGATTTACTTGAGGAGTTAGAAGCAGCAAAAGACCCTAAAAAAGCAGGGCCTATGGAAGCCTATATGCGCTACCAATTTTCCTTTTTAGGTATTGCAGGTCCTGAAAGAAATGCCCTTTATAAAAAATACTTTCCAAGTGCGAAAAAAACAAAGCTCATCGATTGGGATTTTGTAGACACTTGCTGGGGAAAGGATGCTAGAGAATACCAATATGTAGCTGCAAACTATTTGAAAGCTATGCAGTCTTATCTAACGAAAGATGATTTGCCTAAGCTTGAGCGTCTGGTCGTGACAAAGTCTTGGTGGGACACGGTAGATATCCTAGACCGAGTAGTAGGAAGTTTGGTAGCCGACCATCCGAAACTTGAAGATGTGCTTTTAAAATGGAGCCTCTCAGACAATATCTGGTTGAGGCGAGCCGCTATTGATCACCAGTTGTTAAGGAAAGAAAAAACAAATGTCCAACTGATGGAAAAGATCCTGGTCAACAATCTGGACCAGACAGAATTTTTTATCAACAAAGCCATCGGCTGGGCTCTAAGAGACTACTCTAAAACCAATCCCGAATGGGTAGCACGTTTTATTGAAAAAAATCAGAAAAGAATGGCTGAACTTAGTATTAAGGAAGCGAGCAAGTACCTCTAGCACTATTGAAAAGCGCATTCATTACTTGAAAAAAGTCGCTATTATATGGTATAATGGACTGTATTAAAAATTTTAAGGAGAAATGACAGAATGTCTGTATCATTTGAAAACAAAGAAACAAACCGTGGTGTCTTGACTTTCACAATCTCTCAAGACCAAATCAAACCAGAATTGGACCGTGTATTTAACTCAGTAAAGAAAACTCTTAACGTTCCTGGTTTCCGTAAAGGTCACCTTCCACGCCCTATCTTCGACCAAAAATTTGGTGAAGAAGCTCTTTATCAAGATGCAATGAACGCACTTTTGCCAAACGCTTATGAAGCTGCAGTAAAAGAAGCTGGTCTTGAAGTGGTTGCGCAACCAAAAATTGACGTAACTTCAATGGAAAAAGGTCAAGACTGGGTTATCACAGCTGAAGTCGTGACAAAACCTGAAGTAAAATTGGGTGACTACAAAAACCTTGAAGTATCAGTTGATGTAGAAAAAGAAGTAACTGACGCTGACGTTGAAGAACGTATCGAACGCGAACGCAACAACTTGGCTGAATTGGTTATCAAAGAAGGCGCTGCTGAAAATGGCGACACTGTTGTGATTGACTTCGTTGGTTCTATCGACGGTGTTGAATTTGACGGTGGAAAAGGTGAAAACTTCTCACTTGGACTTGGATCAGGTCAATTCATCCCTGGTTTCGAAGACCAATTGGTAGGTCACTCAGCTGGCGAAACTGTTGATGTTATCGTAACATTCCCAGAAGACTACCAAGCAGAAGACCTTGCAGGTAAAGAAGCTAAATTCGTAACAACTATCCACGAAGTAAAAGCTAAAGAAGTTCCAGCTCTTGATGATGAACTTGCAAAAGATATCGACGAAGAAGTGGAAACTCTTGACGAATTGAAAGAAAAATACCGCAAAGAATTGACTGCTGCGAAAGAAGAAGCTTACAAAGATGCCGTTGAAGGTGCAGCAATCGATAAAGCTGTAGAAAACGCTGAAATCGTAGAACTTCCAGAAGAAATGATCCATGAAGAAGTTCACCGTTCAGTAAATGAATTCCTTGGAAACTTGCAACGCCAAGGTATCAACCCTGACATGTACTTCCAAATCACAGGAACTACTCAAGAAGACCTTCACAAACAATACGAAGCAGAAGCTGAGTCACGTACGAAGACTAACCTTGTTATCGAAGCAGTTGCCAAGGCTGAAGGATTTGACGCTTCAGAAGAAGAAATCCAAAAAGAAATCGAGCAATTGGCAGCAGACTACAACATGGAAGTTGCACAAGTACAAAACTTGCTTTCAGCTGACATGTTGAAACACGATATCACTATCAAAAAAGCTGTTGAATTGATCACAAGCACTGCAACAGTTAAATAATCTTAAAAGAGAAAAAGCCCACCTGACTAGGTGGGTTTTCTGTTGCACTATTATCCAAAAATCTCTTTGAGGTCTGCATCTGTAATCCCGATCATGGCTGGGATGCTAGACCAGTTTTCCTCGGTGAGGATGTAGAATTGTTCAGAGTCACTTGGTGTGGCAGTTTCAGAGAAGGCTTGTTTGCTTTCTTCAATATTAGTTTCAATTAAATCACTGAAACGCTCAATCAGATAGGTCTTGCGGGCAGTCCCGATATGCTTGACTGCATAGTCAAAGGCCTGTAATTCGCCAAGAAGGATGAGCTTGCTCTTGGCCCGTGTGATAGCTGTGTAGATGAGATTTCGCTCCAGCATGCGCTTGCTAGCACTGGTGATGGGCAGGATGACAACGGGAAACTCACTCCCCTGAGATTTATGAATACTCATGGCATAGGCTAGTCGAATCTTGTACCATTCGTTACGTGGGTAGATGACCTCATTGCCATCAAAATCAATGACAATCTCGTCTTGTTTGGACTCGGTGTATTTACCAGGAATTAGGTCTGTGATGTAGCCTAGGTCTCCATTAAAGACATTGACTTCAGCGTCGTTGACTAGGTGAATGACCTTGTCCCCTGTTCGATAGTGACACTGAGTTGCTTCAAAGCTAACTTGCCCCTTTTGCTGAGGATTGAGCAGGTCTTGCATGAGTTGGTTGATGGCGTCAATACCAGCAGTTCCTCGATACATAGGCGCTAGCACCTGAATATCGCGAGCCGGAATGCCACTTCTGAGGGCAGCACCGAGGATTTTTTCAATGGTAGCTGGGATATGGCCACTAGCGATTTCAAAGTAGGAGCGATCAGCTTTTTTCTGGGTGAAATCTGCTGGCAAGATGCCTTGTCGAATCTGGCTAGCTAAGGTGACGATAGTTGATTCTTCACTCTGACGGTAAATCCGTTCCAAACGAGTCTGAGGAATCAGGGGTATCTGGAGCAGGTCAGCCAGGACTTGTCCGGGACTAACAGAAGGTAGCTGGTCGCTATCGCCCACGATGAGTATTTTACTGTTAGAAGAGATGTTGGAGAAGAGTTGGTTAGCTAGCCAAGTATCCACCATGGAAAACTCATCTACAATGATAAAATCGGCATCCAGATAATCTTCCAGATGGCTGGTATCATCATCACCCGTCATTCCCAAATGGCGGTGGATGGTCGCGCTAGGCAAACCTGTCAATTCATTCATGCGCCGAGCCGCTCGACCAGTTGGAGCTGCTAGAAGAATCGGCAGACTGCTTTTCTTCCTGAGATCAAGCCCTTCTAAGAGGGCATAAACAGCGATAATTCCATTGATAACAGTCGTCTTACCTGTACCAGGCCCACCTGTCAGGATAAAGACCTTGTTCTGGATAGCGTCGCAGATAGCCTGTTTTTGAATGGTATCGTACTGAATCCCCAGTTCTTGCTCGACAGTAGAGATATGCTTGTGAATGGTTTCCAAATCCTGATTTTTCTGCTTTCCTTTTTCGAGGATACGAACCAAGTGACTGCGAATGCCTTCTTCAGCGAAAAAGAGGCTGTTATCAAAGATTTTGGTATCAATCTGCTGAACCTTGTCCTCTTCAATTAGATGAGATAATTCCTGAGCTACTTGACTGGGGTCTAGTTCCACAGGACGGGAAGACTCGAGGAGAGTAAGGGTTTGTTCCAGCAAATCTCGGGCTTCCATATAGGTATCGCCCGTATCCATACATCCCTGAAAAAGACTATGAACAAGGCCAGCACGGAAGCGCTCGGGAGCTTGGCTTTCGATACCTAGTTCGGCAGCCAATTGGTCAGCAATGGTAAAGCCCAAACCCTTGATATCTTCAACCAGTTGGTAGGGATAGTTTTCGACAATATCCAGCGTTTCTTCCTTGTAAAAGTCTTGAATCTGAAAGGCAAGTTTATTGGGAATGCCGTAGTTGGCAAGTTTAGCCAAGACCATTTCTGTCCCATAGTTGAGACGGAGGGTGGAGACAAAAGCCTCACGGTTTTTGGCAGAGAGTCCTGCAATGCTTTCCAGCTTTTCAGGATGCTCCAGAATTTCGTCTATGGTATTGTCACCGTAGCTATCAACGATTTTCTGGGCAGTTTTGGGTCCAATTCCCTTGAAATGGCTACTAGAAAAGTACTTGACTAGACCCTTACTAGTGGGTTTTGCCCGCTCATAACGGCTGATCTGAAGCTGTTCCCCATACTTGGAGTGCTGAACGATTTGTCCCCAAAAAGTGTAGTCTTCACCCTCAATCACGTCCGCCATGGTTCCTGTAACGATGATTTCAAAATCGTCAAAGTCCTCCGCATTGGTATCTTCGATATCTAGGAGGAGAATACGATAAAAATTACTGGGATTTTCAAAAATAATCCGTTCAATGGTGCCTGAAAAATAAACTTCCATAGGTTTCCTTTACATGAGTTCATGAGAGTTAAATCCTTAGTTTCTTTCAACAAACTAGGAGACTAAAAGTCCTTCTTCTCGCAATAGAAAAAGAGACTGAGATTTAGCATTCTCGGCCTCTTCCTTATCTTAAAAAGTTCCGATACGGTTAAGTGGCCAGAAACGGAATTTTGCTTCGCCTTTGATTTCGCTAGCCTTGAAGGTACCAACATGGCGGCTGTCGCTAGAGACTAGACGATCGTCACCAAGAAGAAGGTACTCGCCTTGAGGGACAGTAAAGCTGAAGCTGGTATTGGAATTGACATCGACCGTAAAGGCTTGTGCTTTTTGAGCAAGTTCTCTAAAGTAGACTCCTTTGTTTCCTTCAAATCCTTTGCCAGTATAGGTATTTTGCAACTTTTCTGTTTTGAACAAGTTGAGGTATTCAGCTAGGTAGGGTTCATCCGTTTCTTTATCGTTGATAAAGAGTTTGTCATTTTCGTAGCGGATGGTATCTCCAGGCATACCGATGACCCTTTTGACAATGTCTTTATTTCCTTCTTCCTCATGCGCAACTACAATGTCGAAGCGGTCAATTGGGAGGTGTTTAACAACGAAGAGAACTTCTCCGTCAGCTAGGGTAGGGTCCATCGAGTGTCCTTCTACACGGACATTGCTCCAAAGAAAGATACGGCTAAGACCGACCAGTGCGATAATCAGGAAGAAAACTCCCCATTCTTTTAGAAATGTTTTAAACAAATTCATAATTTACCTTTCTAGAAGTGTTTTGGCTTTTTCAGTGTTTTTAAAATGCAGTTTGGCGCAGAAATGAAGTCCCTTCATACCATAGGCTTGAAGGATTTTGCTTGCAACCTTATCAGATGCAGTTCCAGCGCCACTTGGCAGTTGGTAGCCCAGTTCTCGTCCAAGATTTTCCAAGTTTTCGAGGAAGAGATCACGCGCAATGATGGAGCTAACTGCAACAGCCAGGTATTTTCCCTCGGCTTTTTCTTCTAAGCTAATTTTGTTTGGAAAACGGTTGGCTTCTTGCGCCAAGTACTTGTCATAGTTTTTAGGGCTTGTAAAAGCATCAATCACGATTTTTTCTGGCTGGACTCCTTTTTGAAGCAGGAGAAAGATAGCCTGATTGTGAAGGGCAACCTTTACAGAAACAGCATTGTAACGCTCTCCGATAACTTCGTTGTACTTGCTAGGTGAAAGGAGGAGCGCTTGGTGCGAAATCTTTTCCTTGAGGATTGGAGCAATCTGACGAATCTTTTGGTCTGTCAGAGTCTTAGAATCCCCCACCCCGAGTTTTCGCAAGAAGTCGTGCTGGTCAGGTGTTACGAAGGAAGCCACGACAGCCAACCCACCAAAGTAGGAACCATTTCCCACCTCATCGGTCCCAATCATAGGGAAATCTTGTCCACTGTTTTCTTGTTGAACTTGGTAGCCAAAGAAACTGGCGTATTGCTCAGCAGCTTGGCCTTGCAGGAGGACTTTTCCAGAAGTATAGATGGAAACTGTTGCCTGAGGGAAGCGCAAAAAATAGCGGATATAGGGATTTTTACTAGGACTGAGAGCCTTCTGATACTGACTTAAAAAGCTCTGAATTTCCTGTTCACTGGGTGTGAGTGTGATACTTGCCATAGTCTCTATTGTACCACAAAAGCAGGAAAATTGGTAAAAACTGACAAAGTTAGCGAAATTTGGTATAATATCGTGAGGTGAATTTTATGGCAAATCTAAATCGATATAAGTTTACATTCGGAAAAAAGACATTAACCTTAACAACCGAGCATGACAACCTCTTTATGGAGGAAATTGCCAAGGTTGCGACTGAAAAATACCAAGCAATTAAAGAACAAATGCCTGGGGCGGATGATGAAACCATTGCGCTTCTTTTGGCGGTCAATTGTCTGTCTACACAGCTCAATCGTGAGATTGAATTTGATGACAAGGAGCAAGAGTTGTTAGAACTCCGCCACAAGTTAATTGCTGTCAAACAAGAACAGAGCAAGATTGAGGATTCCCTATGATTTCAATCCTACTCTTATTGGTTCTGGCTTGGGGCTTTTACATCGGCTACCGTAGAGGTTTGGTGCTGCAAAGTTATTATTTCCTCGTTGCAGTGATTTCAGCCTTTGTTGCGGGACAGTTTTATAAATCGCTGGGAGATCACTTCCACTTGCTTGTCCCTTATGCCAATCCTCAGGAAGGACAGGGCACCTTTTTCTTCCCTTCAGACCAGCTGTTTCACCTAGACAAGGTCTTTTATGCGGGTCTCGCCTACCTTCTAGTTTTCGGAATTTGTTACAGTATCGGACGTTTTATCGGTTTGTTCCTACACTTGATTCCAACTAAAAAGCTCGATGTCAAATGGTTGCGTATCGGAGCAGGCCTTTTGTCGCTATTAGTAACCTTATTTGTCTTGCAAATGGCTCTGACCATTCTCGCAACAGTGCCTCTAGCAGTCATTCAAAATTCACTCGAAAAAAGTATAGTAGCCAAAAACATCATCCAAAGTGTCCCTTTTACGACAAACTTTATCAAACAACTCTGGGTGACAAATTTAATCGGATAAAAAGGGCGGGATTTTTCCTAGCCCTTTGTTTACAGATTGGAGGACTAGGTCAAAACCTCTAGTTGCTATGATCTTGTAAACTAGCATACAAGGAAAGAATATGAATACAAAAATACTAGAAACCTTAGAATTTAATAAAATCAAAGCCTTGTTTGAACCGCATCTTTTGACAGAACAAGGACTAGAGGAGTTAAAAGGCTTAGCTCCAACTGCCAAGGCGGATAAGATTAAACAAGCCTTTACAGAGATGGAGGAAATGCAAGCCCTATTTGTGGAGCAACCTCACTTTACCATCCTAGCGACGCGTGAGATATCAGCTGTTTGCAAGCGTCTGGAGATGGGGGCGGACCTCAATATCGAGGAATTTCTACTCCTCAAACGGGTCTTACTTGCTAGCAGAGAGTTGCAAAGTTTTTATGCCAATCTTGAAAATGTACGCTTGGAGCAGTTGGCGAGATGGTTTGAAAAACTGCATGATTTTCCACACTTGCAAGGGAGTCTCCAAGCCCTAAATGACGCAGGATTTATCGAGAATTTCGCCAGCGAAGAACTAGCACGCATTCGTCGAAAAATTCATGATAGCGAGAGTCAGGTCCGAGATGTCTTGCAAGACTTGCTCAAGCAAAAAGCGCAGATGTTGACCGAAGGGATAATTGCTAGCAGAAATGGTCGTCAAGTCTTACCAGTCAAGAACACCTATCGCAATAAGATTGCAGGTGTTGTTCATGACATCTCTGCTAGTGGAAACACAGTCTATATCGAGCCACGTGAGGTCGTGAAACTGAGCGAAGAAATCGCTAGTCTGCGAGCAGATGAGCGTTATGAGATGATTCGCATCTTGCAAGAACTATCGGAACGGGTTCGTCCTCATGCTGCTGAGATTGCTAATGACGCTTGGATTATCGGCCATTTAGACTTGATTCGTGCCAAGGTGCGTTTCATTCAAGAAAGACAAGCAGTCGTTCCCCAACTTTCAGAGAATCAAGAGATTCAACTTCTTCATGTTCGCCATCCTTTGGTCAAAAATGCAGTGGCAAACGATGTACACTTTGGTAAGGAATTAACAGCTATTGTCATTACAGGTCCCAATACTGGTGGGAAGACCATCATGCTCAAAACCCTAGGCTTGACTCAACTCATGGCCCAATCTGGATTGCCCATTCTAGCTGACAAGGGAAGCCGTGTCGGTGTTTTTGAGGAAATCTTCGCAGATATTGGGGATGAGCAGTCTATCGAACAAAGCTTGTCTACCTTCTCTAGCCACATGACCAATATCGTAGATATTCTTGGCAAGGTCAACCAGCACTCGCTCTTGTTACTAGATGAGCTTGGGGCAGGTACCGATCCGCAGGAAGGAGCAGCGCTTGCTATGGCTATTCTGGAGGATCTTCGTCTGCGTCAGGTCAAGACTATGGCGACGACCCACTATCCAGAACTCAAGGCTTATGGTATTGAGACAGCCTTTGTGCAAAATGCCAGCATGGAGTTTGACACAGCCAGCCTGCGTCCGACCTATCGCTTTATGCAGGGAGTTCCTGGTCGAAGCAATGCCTTTGAAATTGCCAAACGCCTGGGCTTGTCAGATGTCATCGTAGGAGATGCCAGCCAGCAGGTTAATCAAGATAATGATGTCAACCGTATCATTGAACAATTGGAAGAGCAAACACTTGAAAGCCGTAAACGCTTGGACAATATCCGTGAGGTGGAGCAAGAAAATCTCAAGATGAATCGAGCACTCAAAAAACTCTACAACGAACTCAACCGTGAAAAAGAAACTGAGCTTAACAAGGCGCGTGAACAAGCTGCTGAGATTGTGGAACTAGCGCTAAGTGAGAGTGACCAAATCCTGAAAAACCTCCACAGTAAGTCTCAACTCAAACCCCACGAAATCATTGAGGCCAAGGCTGAGCTGAAAAAACTGGCTCCTGAAAAAGTCGACTTGTCTAAAAACAAGGTCCTTCAAAAAGCCAAGAAAAAACGAGCTCCAAAGGTTGGGGATGATATCGTGGTTCTCAGTTATGGCCAACGTGGAACATTGACCAATCAGCTCAAGGATGGCCGTTGGGAAGCCCAAGTTGGTTTGATCAAGATGACCTTGGAAGAGAAAGAATTTGATCTTGTTCAGGCTCAGCAAGAAGCCCCAGTCAAGAAAAAACAAGTCAATGTCGTCAAACGTGCTTCTGGTCGTGGTCCGCAAGCCAGACTGGATCTCCGAGGCAAACGGTACGAAGAAGCTATGAATGAGCTGGACGCCTTTATCGACCAAGCCCTGCTTAATAACATGGCGCAGGTCGACATTATCCATGGTATCGGAACAGGAGTCATCCGTGAGGGCGTCACCAAATACCTGCAAAGAAACAAGCATGTCAAGAGTTTCGGCTATGCTCCACAAAATGCTGGAGGCAGTGGCGCTACCATTGTGACCTTTAAAGGATAGAGAGAAGAAGGAGTCAACCTTTCTGAAAAAAGAAATGAAAGGTCAAAAATTTTCATAGAATATATTGACAAAGGCTAACTTTTCTTGTAAAATAATAAAAAATAGAATACCAACACCGAATGAAGTTTAATAGAAGTGGAGAAAGGTTTGTTTTCCATGACTGTAAATGGACGGAACTCTGGAGAGACCGTGAAGGCACCGAAGGGGCAAGGCAGGCAACTGCTCAAACTCTCAGGTAAAAGGACAGAGCTAGGATAGACCACTTTTTGGCATTTATCTAAGCATTCCAGAGTACATGTATCTTGCATGTGCTCTTTCTTTTGGGGTTGAAAGATAGGAGTAGGATATGTTAGAATTGCTTAAAGAGCTTGATGCTTTCGTTTGGGGGCCTCCCCTCTTGATCTTATTGGTCGGAACGGGTATCTATTTGACCATCCGACTAGGCCTTTTGCAGGTGGCTCGTCTCCCTAAAGCCTTTCAGTTGATCTTTACCAAGGATAAGGGGCATGGCGATGTGTCGAGCTTTGCTGCTCTCTGTACGGCTCTAGCAGCCACAGTTGGTACGGGAAATATCATCGGGGTCGCGACAGCCATTAAGGTTGGTGGACCAGGGGCCCTCTTTTGGATGTGGATGGCAGCCTTCTTTGGGATGGCGACCAAGTATGCCGAAGGCTTGCTGGCCATCAAATACCGTACTAAGGATGCAAATGGAGCTGTAGCTGGAGGACCCATGCATTACATCCTTTTGGGGATGGGAGAAAAGTGGCGTCCACTTGCTATCTTCTTTGCCCTAGCGGGTGTATTGGTAGCCCTCCTAGGGATTGGTACCTTTACCCAAGTCAATTCGATTACAGAATCCATTCAAAATACAGCCCAAGTTAATCCAGCTATCACGGCTCTGATTTTATCCATTTTTGTAGGGATTGCTGTCTTTGGTGGCCTCAAATCCATATCAAAAGTTTCGACAGCAGTGGTTCCTTTTATGGCTATTGTCTATATTTTAGGAACTCTTACAGTTATTCTCTTTAATATCGAGAAAGTCCCAGCTACACTTGTTCTCATCTTTACTTCAGCCTTTAGTCCAGTTGCTGCGGTAGGTGGTTTTGCAGGTGCCAGCATTCGGATGGCTATCCAGAATGGTGTGGCGCGAGGAGTCTTTTCGAACGAATCTGGTCTTGGTTCAGCTCCCATTGCAGCAGCTGCGGCTAAGACAAACGAACCAGTAGAGCAAGGCTTGATTTCCATGACAGGAACCTTTATTGATACGTTGATTATCTGTACTCTGACAGGTTTGACCATCTTGGTAACTGGAGTTTGGAGCGGTGATTTGAATGGAGTTGCCTTGACCCAGTCAGCCTTTTCAACAGTTTTTTCACACTTTGGACCTGCCCTCTTGACCATCTTCCTTGTACTCTTTGCCTTTACGACGATTCTCGGATGGAACTACTACGGAGAACGCTGTTTTGAGTTTCTCTTTGGTGTTCGTTTTATCTGGCTTTACCGTGTAGTCTTTGTAGTCATGGTCTTGATGGGAGGATTTATCGAGTTGGATATGGTCTGGATTATCGCAGATATCGTCAATGCCTTGATGGCTTTACCAAACTTGATTGCCCTCTTAGTCTTGTCGCCAGTCGTCATTGCTGAGACTAAAAAGTATTTTAAACACTAACCCAATCACACTTTTAGTGTGATTTTTTCATTTCATAGACATTTCCTATCAAGGCGATTGAAAATATATATTATCCAAGGGGGAAATTCTATGATAGACTAAATGACAATAAAATGAAAAGAGGTTTCTTATGACAACATTTACCATCCACACAGTAGAATCAGCACCAGCAGAAGTGAAAGAAGTTCTTGAAACAGTACAAAAAGATAACAATGGCTATATTCCCAACCTAATCGGTCTCTTGGCCAACGCTCCTACCGCGCTTGAAGCCTACCGAACTGTCGGAGCCATCAACCGTCGCAATAGCTTAACACCAGTAGAGCGTGAAGTAGTGCAAATCACGGCAGCCGTAACCAATGGCTGCGCTTTCTGCGTGGCTGGACATACTGCCTTTTCAATCAAACAAATCCAGATGAATGATGATCTTCTCCAAGCCCTTCGCAACCGCACTCCGATTGAAACAGATCCAAAACTAGATACTCTAGCTAAGTTTACCTTGGCGGTCATCAATACCAAAGGGCGTGTAGGAGATGAAGCCTTGGCTGAATTTTTGGAAGCTGGCTACACGCAACAAAATGCCTTGGACGTGGTTCTGGGTGTTAGTCTTGCCAGCCTCTGCAACTATGCCAACAACCTAGCCAATACGCCTATTAACCCAGAATTACAACCCTATGCCTAGTTCGAATCAGAAAGAAAAAATGAAGACTGAGCAATCCAGTTTTCATTTTTCTATGCTATTTTAAGCGCTTTTATGCTATACTAATAATAACATGATTATTGGAGGCTCGGATGAAAAAGCTCCCCTTAGTATTCTCTGGCTGTTTATTAGGTTTAGCAGGTGCAGGAAATCTGATTGCAGATACTTGGCCAGTTCTGTCGCATTTATTTAGTCTGACTGGATTAGTTTTGTGGCTTTTCTTTCTGATTCTTCATCTTTTTAATTGGGAAGAAACCAGGAAAGAATTGACCAAGCCCCCTCTTTTATCTGGGATGGCCACTTTTCCTATGGCTGGGATGATTTTGTCGACCTATGTCTTTCGCGTATTCCCTGCTCTTCCTTTGGTAGCACAAGGGATCTGGTGGTTTTCATTTCTCTTGGATTTGGTTTTGATTGCTACTTTTACCATCAAATTTGCCTGTCCAGGTCGGAGGGTCAATGCGACTCCTAGCTGGACGGTACTCTATGTGGGGATTGCAGTAGCAGCCTTGACCTATCCTCTGGTAGGCATTATTGAGATTGCCTATGCAACCTTGAGTTTTGGTTTTGTCTTGACCTTCTATCTCTATCCGCTTATTTATAGCGATTTAAAGAAAGAACCACTCCCACTAGCCTTGCTTGGACAAGAAGGGATCTACTGTGCTCCCTTTTCTCTACTCTTGGCTTCCCTGGTTCGAGTTGGAGGAGCAGGCCTACCGACTTGGCTCCTGATCGTCATGATTTTGGCATCTCAGTCCTTCTTTTTCTTTGTTTTGACTCGCCTGCCCCATATTTTAAAGCGAGGATTTCAACCAGCCTTCTCAGCCCTCACCTTCCCAACCATTATCACAGCTACTTCGCTCAAGATGGCTCAGGGAATTTTGAAACTTCCATTTCTGGATTATCTGGTATTGGCTGAAACCGTTATTTGCCTCACTATTTTATTCTTTGTCTTGGTTGGTTATCTGATTTGGTTACGAAAAAAGGTCTAGCTAGAAATAGCTAGGCCTTATTGTTATGGTTTGATAACTTCAGCTCCACCCATGTATGGACGAAGTGCTTCTGGAATAGTTACAGAACCATCTTCATTTTGATAGTTTTCAAGAATGGCAGCCACTGTACGTCCGACTGCAAGTCCAGAACCGTTCAAGGTGTGAAGGAGTTTCACCTTGCCATCCGCTTCATCACGGTAACGGATTTGAGCACGACGGGCTTGGAAATCTTCTGTATTCGAACAGCTTGAGATTTCACGGTAGGTATTTTGGGCTGGAATCCAAACTTCCAAGTCATAAGTCTTGGCAGCTGAGAAGCCCATGTCCCCAGTAGAGAGGGCAACGACACGGTATGGAAGGTTGAGTTTTTGAAGGATGTTTTCAGCGTTGGCTGTCATTTTTTCCAATTCTTCGTAAGATTCTTCTGGTTTGGTAAATTTGACCATTTCAACCTTGTGGAATTGGTGCAGACGAATCAAGCCGCGTGTATCACGACCAGCTGAACCAGCCTCAGAACGAAATGAAGGACTCATAGCAGTGAAGTAGATTGGTAGGTCTTTACCGTCAAGGATTTCATCACGGTAGTAGTTTGTAAGAGGCACTTCAGCTGTAGGAATGAGGACATAATTAGTGTCTTTCAATTCAAAAGTGTCTTCCTTGAATTTTGGATATTGACCAGTACCAAACATTGAGTCATGGTTAACCATGTATGGTGTGATGACTTCGGTATAGCCCTCTTTACCATGCTCATCCAACATGAAGTTGTAGATAGCCCGTTCCAAACGAGCCCCAAGTCCTTTATAGAAGAGGAAACGAGCGCCCGTTACCTTACCACCGCGTTCCCAGTCAAGGATACCCAAGTCTTCACCAAGATCCCAGTGAGCTTTTGGTTCGAAGTCAAACTCGCGTGGGCTACCCCAACGGCGGACTTCCACATTGTCATCTTCATCAGCCCCAACAGGAACACTGTCAGCTGGGATGTTTGGAAGAGTAGTGGTAAATTCTGTTAATTTAGCATCGATTTCTGCCAATTCAGCATCCAAGGCTTTGACTTCAGCAGATAGGGTTTGCATTGCAGCAATCTTGTCATCGGCATTTTCCTTGTTGCGCTTGGCTTGGGCAATCTCAGCTGAAACTGTGTTACGTTCTGCTTTTAAAGTTTCAACCTTGACCAAGATGTCACGACGTTTAGCATCGATTTCTTTCATCTCATTTAAGATAGCAGCATCTACACCACGTGTAGCTAATTTTTCAGCGACAGCATCAAAATCTGTACGAATACGTTTAATATCTAACATAAGAACTCCTTTATGAAAAAAGCACACCTGACAAAGTGTTGGAGTGGCAGAGCCACGGTTCCATCCAACTTCACAGGTGTGCACTTGATTGTGTATGTAATTGTGAACAACGGTAGAATTTCACCTATCCCTCCTATCTGCTCGCAGCACCCGCAGACTTTCTGAAAGAAGAAGATAACCTACTTATCCGTTGCTATGATTATACTAAAGTTTCTACTTTTTTGCAAATAGATTTTTAAGTTTTTGTCCAATGGTCTGGAGTAGAGTCGGAAGTTTCACAACCTTGTCATTGCCAAGTTTTTCCCGAGCAATTTTGAGGATAGCTCCAGAGTCTTTTGAAGCAAAGAGGAATTTTCCTTGATCAGTGAAGACTTCAAAGTGGCGGCTGATTTTGCGACCACTTACGTTGGCTCCGATTTGCTGAATGCTGGACCAGGGGATTTGGATATATTGTTCGACATTGACATCAGGATAAAACTCTAAGGCTTGATCCCCAACTAGAAATTTTCCAACTTTTCCAGAGATAGAGAGGTAAGATGTTCCAGTGGTTTGGAGGTCAATGACTTGATTGAGTGATTGGGCCATGATTAGTCTTCCTTACTTTCACCGAAAAAGGCATGATAGAGAGCCTTGATAGCTGCTTTTTCTTGCTCTTTATTGACAACAAACATGATGGAAACTTCACTTGAACCTTGGGACATCATCTGGATGTTGATTTTATTCTCAGACAAAGCCCGTGTTGCAGTAGCAGTTACCCCGATATGGCTCTTCATCTTTTCTCCGACAATCATAATGATGGAAAGGTCATGTTCGATTTCAGCATGGTCCACTTCAGCCTTTTGAACGAGTTGACGTAGAATTTCTTCTTCTTTGATAGGAGTTAATTCACGAGAGCGGAGGATGATTGAAAGATCGTCAATACCTGTAGGCATGTGTTCCCAACCGATATTGAGGTCCTCAAGGATTTGAAGAACCTTGCGACCAAACCCGACTTCGCGGTTCATGAGGTATTTTGACATGTTGATGCTGACGAATCCTGAGTCACCCGCAATTCCTACTACAGGGAATTTATCACTACTATGTTCTAAAACAATGCGTGTTCCTGGGTGGTCAGGGTTGTTGGTATTCTTGATGACAAGAGGAATTTTTCCGCGGTAAGCGGGTAGAAGAGCTTCGTCATGAAGAACTGAAAATCCAGCGTAAGCCAACTCACGCATTTCACGGTAGGTTAATTCAGGAATGGAGTGTGGTTGGTGGATAATACCAGGATGGGCAGCAAAGATACCATCTACGTCTGTAAAGTTCTCATAGAGATCAGCCTTAACACCTGCTGCAATGATAGAACCTGTGATATCTGAACCTCCACGTGAAAAAGTACAGATTTGATTTTCCTTAGTCACACCAAAGAAACCAGGGATGACAAGGACTTCGGTGCTATCAGCCAAGCCTTCAATCTTGTCATAACTAGATGGAATGATACGTGCGTTTCCAGGTTCACTTGTGACAACAATTCCAGCTTCTCTTGGGTGAACATAGCGTGCATCGATACCGTTTTGGTTAAAGTAGGCTGCAATCAATTTGGCATTGTTATTTTCTCCAGCCGCTAGGAAGGTATCATAGAGAAATTCATTGTCCTCTATAGGAAGAGTTGCCAAGGCCCGAATACTTTTAGAGATTTTTTCTAAAACAGCAGGTTTTAACCCTAGTTCACTAACCATAGCGGCATAACGGTCAATGATCCAGCTTTGGCTAGCACTGATGTCATTTCCAGCCACGTAGTCGCGATAGTATTTAATCAAGGCATCAGTTACCTTGGTATCTTCAGCATTGCGTTTTCCGGGTGCAGAAACGACTACAAAACGGCGTTCTTTATCACTTTTAACGATATTTAAGACTTTTTCTAACTGACCAGCAGAGGCAAGCGAGCTTCCGCCAAATTTTACAACCTTCATAAGGACTCCTCAAGTAAGTGTTTTATACGATTATAGCAGAAAGAGGGGCATTTTTCAATGACGAAAATAACTTCCTATTATAATAGAAGAAAACACTAACTTATTCTGAAAAGCGATAACGATTTAAAAGTAAGAGTGTCAAATTTTACTCACACTCATAAATGATGGGTAAATAATCAGCTGAGACACTTTCCTTTAGTTTTTTCCTTGCCTCTTTATCCAAAAAAAGGTATACTTTGATGATAAAACAATTTTATTACCTTACAAAAGAAAAGGAGAAGCTATGAATCATATCTTATATCAGATCGTAGATGATCTGGCTATCATTACTTTGAATCGTCCCGAAGTGGCAAATGGTTTCCATATCCCAATGTGTGAGGAGATTTTAGAAGCTTTGACTCTAGCAGAGCAGGATCAAGCTGTGCAGTTCATCTTGATTAATGCTAATGGGAAGGTTTTTTCAGTTGGGGGAGACTTGGTTGAGATGAAACGAGCAGTAGACGAAGATGATATCCCTTCTTTGAATAAGATTGCAGAATTAGTCAATACAATTTCTTTTAAAATCAAGCAAATTCCAAAACCTGTTTTGATGGAGGTAGATGGAGCGGTTGCTGGTGCTGCAGCAAATATGGCAGTAGCAGTTGATTTCTGTTTGGCGACTGACAAGGCAAAATTTATCCAAGCCTTTGTCGGAGTGGGCTTGGCGCCAGACGCTGGTGGGATTCATCTCTTGAGTCGTAGTATTGGGGTAACACGGGCTGCACAACTTGCTATGACAGGTGAAGCCTTAACTGCTGAAAAAGCGCTAGAATGGGGCGTGGTATACCGTGTTTGTGAAGTTGACAAATTAGAAAAAACAAGAGAACAAGTTCTGAAAAAATTAAGAAGAGGTTCAGCAAACTCATACGCAGCGATTAAAAAGTTAGTTTGGGAAAGTCAATTTAAGGATTGGCAGAATTATGCTGAATTAGAATTGAAATTACAAGAATCGTTATCTTTAACTGAAGATTTTAAAGAAGGGGTTCGTGCACATTCTGAAAGAAGAAGACCGAAATTTACAGGAATGTGAAAAAATACTTGCACAATTTTTTGAAGTTTGTTATACTTCTTTTATCAAATGTTTTGATTGTAAAAGTTTTTTGAGGGGGAGGGAAACGATTTGGACTACCAACAAGTAAATGATTATCTAACATCTATTTTTAATAACGTCCTTGTGATTGAGGAGGTTAGCTTACGAGGTAGTCGATTCAAAGACATCTCCATCAAAGAAATGCACACGATCGATGTGATTGGGAAGTTCCCGGAGGCAACGCCAAGTAAGGTTTCCAAAGAACTGATGGTAACTCTTGGAACAGTGACGACGAGTTTGAATAACCTGGAGAGAAAAGGTTATATTGAGCGTATTCGTTCTGATCAGGATAGACGTGTAGTGTATCTGCATTTGACCAAGAAAGGTCGGTTAGTCCATCGTCTTCATAGACGTTTTCACAAGGCAATGGTCGAAAAAATCATCGATGGCATGAGTCCTGAGGAAATAGAAGTTATGGGTAGAGGATTAATCAATCTTTATCAATTCTTGGAGGATTTGAAATAATGGCTTTTGCAAAAATAAGCCAGGTTGCTCATTATGTTCCAGAGCAAGTGGTCACTAATCATGACTTAGCCCAAATCATGGACACAAGCGATGAGTGGATTTCAAGTCGGACAGGAATTAAACAGAGACATATCTCAAAAACAGAGTCTACAAGTGATTTGGCGACAGAAGTAGCTAAGAGCTTGTTGGCTAAAGGGAGCTTAACAGCGGATCAGATTGATTTTATCATTGTAGCGACGATTACTCCAGACTCGATGATGCCTTCCACGGCAGCTCGAGTTCAGGCAAATATCGGAGCGCATAGAGCTTTCGCCTTTGATCTGACAGCAGCTTGTAGTGGCTTTGTATTCGCTCTCTCAACTGCAGAAAAGTTTTTAAGTTCTGGACAGTTCAAAAAAGGGATTGTTATCGGGGCTGAAACCTTATCCAAGGCAGTTGATTGGTCAGATCGTTCGACAGCTGTTCTCTTTGGGGATGGTGCTGGTGGGGTTCTCTTGGAAGCGAGCGAAATACGTCACTTCCTTGTGGAAAGTCTCTATACAGATGGCTCTCGGAGCGAGTGTTTGACCTATGGTCAAACGGCTTTGGCTTCTCCTTTCTCAGATCAAGAAGCGGTTCCTGCTTTTTTGAAGATGGATGGACGAGCAGTTTTTGATTTTGCAAATCGTGATGTTGCTAGATCGATCAAAGAAACCATTGAAAATGGTCCAATCGCAGCATCGGAATTGGATTATCTCTTGCTTCATCAGGCAAATATCCGCATTTTGGATAAGATGGCTAAGAAGATCGGCGTAGACCGAGACAAACTTCCTGCCAATATGATGGAGTATGGAAATACCAGTGCAGCAAGTATCCCGATTCTGCTCTCAGAGTGTGTGGAGAATGGCATGATTCGTTTAGATGGTAGCCAGACGATTCTCCTATCAGGCTTCGGTGGAGGTTTGACATGGGGCACACTCATTCTTACAATCTAGGTAATCATGTGGTAAACACATAGTTATAAATTTTTTATATTTTAAAGGAGTCCTATCATGGCAGTATTTGAAAAAGTACAAGAAATTATCGTTGAAGAACTTGGGAAAGACGCATCAGAAGTAACACTTGAATCTACTTTTGATGATTTGGATGCAGATTCATTGGACTTGTTCCAAGTAATCTCTGAAATCGAAGATGCTTTCGATATCCAAATCGAAGCAGAAGATAACTTGAAAACAGTTGGTGACTTGGTTGCCTACGTTGAAGAGCAAACAAAATAATTAACATATTACTAGAAGGAGTAGGGGAAACCCACTCCCTCTTGTTTAGGTAATAGTTTGAAACTCAAATGATAAACTCATCGAACTATTACGTAAGCAAGGAATGATGGAGGCACTATGAAAACACGTATTACAGAATTATTGAACATTGATTATCCTATTTTTCAAGGAGGAATGGCCTGGGTTGCGGATGGTGACTTGGCTGGTGCAGTATCAAAAGCTGGTGGTCTAGGGATCATCGGTGGTGGGAATGCACCTAAAGAGGTCGTAAAGGCTAATATCGATAAAATCAAATCACTTACGGACAAACCTTTTGGTGTCAACATCATGCTCTTGTCACCTTTTGTAGAAGACATCGTTGATCTCGTGATTGAAGAAGGGGTCAAGGTGGTGACAACTGGTGCAGGAAATCCAAGTAAATACATGACTCGTTTCCATGATGCAGGAATTACAGTTATTCCTGTTGTTCCAAGTGTTGCTTTGGCAAAACGCATGGAAAAAATTGGTGCAGATGCGGTTATTGCAGAGGGAATGGAAGCCGGTGGACATATTGGTAAATTAACAACCATGACCTTGGTTCGCCAAGTTGCTGCAGCTGTTTCAATTCCGGTTATCGCAGCTGGAGGAATTGCCGACGGTGAAGGTGTCGCTGCAGGCTTTATGCTTGGTGCAGAGGCTGTTCAAGTTGGTACGCGTTTCGTAGTAGCTAAGGAATCTAACGCTCATCCAAAATACAAGGAAAAAATCTTAAAAGCGCGTGATATCGATACGACTATTTCAGCCCAACATTTTGGACATGCTGTTCGCGCCATTAAAAATCAGTTGACTCGTGACTTTGAACAGGCTGAAAAGGATGCCTTTAAACAAGAAGATCCAGATTTAGAAATCTTTGAGCAAATGGGAGCTGGTGCTCTTGCTAAAGCCGTTGTTCATGGAGATGTAGAAGGTGGATCCGTCATGGCAGGTCAGATTGCTGGTTTGGTTTCTAAAGAGGAAACTGTCGAAGAAATCCTAAAAGATCTACACTATGGTGCAGCCAAAAAAATTCAAGAAGAAGCCTCTCGTTGGGCAGGAGTTGTAAGAAATGACTAAAACAGCCTTTCTATTTGCAGGTCAAGGTGCTCAGTATCTAGGAATGGGGCGAGATCTCTATGATCGCTACCCTATCGTCAAGGAAACAATTGACCAAGCCAGTCAGATTTTGGGTTATGATCTACGTGACTTGATTGATAAGGAAGAAACCAAGCTAAACCAGACTCGTTATACGCAGCCAGCTATTTTAGCGACTTCGGTTGCTATTTACCGACTATTGAAAGAAAAGGGTTATCAGCCGGATATGGTAGCAGGATTGTCTCTTGGGGAATATTCTGCTCTTGTAGCAAGTGGTGCCTTGGACTTCGAAGAGGCAGTTGCCTTGGTTGCTAAGCGTGGTGCTTATATGGAAGAGGCTGCACCTGCAGGATCTGGAAAGATGGTAGCCGTTCTTAATACTCCAGTTGAAGTGATTGAGGAAGCTTGTGAAACAGCCTCTAAAGTTGGAGTAGTGACTCCAGCTAACTACAACACCCCAAGCCAAATCGTTATCGGTGGTGAGGTGGCTGCGGTTGACCGCGCAGTTGAACTCTTGCAGGAAGCAGGAGCAAAACGACTGATTCCTTTAAATGTATCTGGTCCTTTCCATACAGCTCTTCTTGAGCCAGCCAGTCAGCAACTAGCTGGAGCTCTTGAAGGAGTGAGTTTCTCTGACTTTACTTGCCCACTAGTCGGCAATACGGAAGCTACTGTTATGGAAAAAGATCGAATCCAAGAGCTTTTGACGCGTCAGGTCAAAGAACCTGTTCGTTTTTATGAAAGTATTGCTGTGATGCAGGATGCTGGGGTAACCAACTTTATTGAAATTGGTCCGGGTAAGGTCCTATCAGGCTTTGTCAAAAAAATCGATAAAACAGCTCAGCTAGCTAACGTTGAAGACCAAGCAAGCTTGGATACTTTGTTAGGAAACTAATGATCCCTTCTCCCACAAAATACAACAGGAAATAGGAGAAATAGAATGCAACTTACAAACAAAAATGTCTTTGTAACAGGTTCAAGTCGTGGTATCGGACTTGCCATTGCTCACAAATTTGCCCAACTAGGCGCTAATGTAGTCTTGAATAGTCGCGGAGCAATCTCAGAAGAATTGCTGGCTGAGTTTTCAAACTATGGTGTCAAAGTAGTACCGATCTCAGGTGATGTTTCAGACTTTGCAGATGCAAAACGCATGGTGGAAAAAGCAATCGCAGAACTCGGTTCGGTTGATGTCTTGGTCAACAATGCTGGGATTACTCAGGATACCCTCATGCTTAAGATGACCGAGGAAGACTTTGAAAAAGTGATTAAGATCAACTTGACAGGTGCTTTCAACATGACGCAAGCAGTCTTGAAACAGATGATCAAGGCACGTGAAGGTGCGATTATCAATATGTCGAGTGTGGTCGGTTTGATGGGAAATATCGGACAAGCCAACTATGCGGCTTCTAAAGCGGGTTTGATTGGGTTTACCAAGTCAGTAGCACGTGAAGTTGCCAATCGTAATGTGCGCGTAAATGCTCTTGCACCAGGAATGATCGAGTCAGATATGACTGCTGTTTTGTCTGATAAGGTCAAGGAAGCGACATTGGCCCAAATCCCAATGAAACAGTTCGGTCAAGCAGAACATATCGCAGATGCTACAGTGTTCCTGGCTGGACAGGATTATTTGACTGGACAAGTTCTCGCTGTTGATGGCGGACTTAGCATGTAAAAATAAGGAAAGATATAGGTAAGACAGATGAAACTAAATCGAGTTGTAGTAACAGGTTACGGATTGACCTCTCCTATCGGAAATACTCCAGAAGAATTTTGGAACAGTTTGCAAACTGGAAAAATTGGAATTGGAGAAATCACTAAATTTGACCACAGCGAATTTGCTGTGCACAATGCAGCAGAAGTCCAAGATTTCCCATTTGATAAATACTTTGTCAAAAAAGATACCAACCGTTTTGACAACTATTCTTTGTATGCCTTGTATGCGGCTCAAGAAGCGGTGACAAATGCAAATCTTGATGTAGAAGCAATCGATAAAGATCGTTTTGGTGTCATCGTTGCTTCAGGTATTGGAGGAATTAAAGAAATCGAAGATCAGGTTATCCGTCTTCATGAAAAAGGTCCAAAACGCGTTAAACCAATGACACTTCCAAAAGCCTTGCCAAATATGGCTTCAGGAAATGTTGCTATGCGTTTCGGAGCAAACGGTATCTGTAAATCAATCAATACAGCCTGTGCCTCATCAAACGATGCCATTGGGGATGCCTTCCGTTCTATCAAGTTTGGTTTCCAAGATGTCATGTTAGTTGGTGGATCAGAATCATCTATCACTCCTTTTGCCATTGCTGGATTCCAAGCTTTGACAGCCCTATCAACTACAGAAGATCCAGCTCGTGCTTCTATTCCATTTGACAAAGACCGTAACGGTTTTGTCATGGGAGAAGGTTCTGGAATGCTGGTTCTTGAAAGTCTTGAACATGCTGAAAAACGTGGTGCAACTATCTTGGCTGAAGTAGTTGGTTATGGTAATACCTGTGATGCTTACCATATGACTTCACCTCATCCAGAAGGTCAAGGTGCGATTAAGGCTATGAAGTTGGCTTTGGAAGAAGCAGAAATTTCTCCAGAGCAAGTGGCTTACGTCAATGCCCACGGAACTTCAACTCCTGCTAATGAAAAAGGAGAAAGTGGTGCGATTGTAGCTGTCCTTGGTAAAGAAGTACCTGTATCTTCAACCAAGTCCTTTACAGGACACTTGCTTGGTGCTGCAGGGGCAGTAGAAGCCATCGCTACCATTGAAGCCATGCGTCATAACTATGTACCAATGACAGCTGGAACAAGTGAGTTGTCAGACTATATCGAAGCGAATGTCGTTTATGGACAAGGATTGGAGCAAGAAATCCCTTATGCTATTTCAAACACTTTTGGTTTTGGTGGACACAATGCGGTTCTTGCTTTCAAACGTTGGGAGAATAAATAATTATGAATTTAAATGAGATCAAGGACTTGATGGCTCAATTTGACCAATCAAGTTTGAGAGAATTTTCTTATAAAAATGGAACGGACGAATTGCAGTTCAGTAAGAATGAAGCAAGAATGGCTTCTGAAGTACCAGCTCAAGTTGTTCCAGCGCCAGCTGCAGTAGCTGCAAGTCCAGTAGTTTCGGCCCCTTCAACTCCAGTTGAGAGTGCAGTGGAAGAAGCTCCAGCACCAGCTGAAACGACGGTTGCTCCAGCGGGTGATGTCGTTGAAAGTCCACTTGTAGGGGTGGCTTACTTGGCTGCTGGACCAGATAAACCTGCCTTTGTCACAGTCGGAGACAGTGTTAAAAAAGGTCAGACTTTGGTGATCATCGAAGCCATGAAAGTCATGAATGAAATCCCTGCACCTAAAGATGGTGTGGTGACAGAAATTCTCGTTTCAAATGAAGAAATGGTTGAGTTCGGTAAAGGATTGGTACGTATCAAATGATCGATATTCAAGGAATCAAAGAAGCTCTACCCCATCGCTACCCCATGCTCCTAGTGGATCGTGTCTTGGAAGTGAGCGAAGATACCATTGTTGCCATTAAAAATGTGACCATCAACGAACCTTTCTTCAATGGTCATTTTCCTCAATACCCAGTCATGCCAGGTGTTCTTATCATGGAGGCCTTGGCTCAGACTGCTGGTGTCTTGGAATTGTCCAAACCTGAAAATAAAGGGAAACTGGTCTTCTACGCTGGCATGGACAAGGTTAAGTTCAAGAAGCAAGTTGTACCAGGTGACCAATTAGTCATGACGGCTACTTTTGTTAAACGTCGTGGTACGATTGCTGTGGTTGAAGCAAAGGCTGAAGTAGATGGTAAGCTTGCAGCGAGTGGTACTCTTACCTTTGCAATTGGAAACTAAGGAGGTTCTCCATGTTTCGTAAAATTTTGATTGCCAACCGTGGTGAGATTGCGGTTCGCATTATTCGAGCTGCGCGTGAATTGGGCATTGCGACCGTGGCAGTTTATTCAACTGCTGATAAGGAAGCCCTTCACACACTCCTAGCGGATGAAGCTATCTGTATCGGACCTGGTAAGGCGACAGAATCTTATCTCAATATCAATGCAATTTTGTCTGCTGCGGTCTTGACAGAAGCAGAAGCCATCCATCCAGGTTTTGGATTTCTTAGCGAAAACTCCAAATTTGCCACGATGTGTGATGAAGTAGGGATTAAGTTCATCGGCCCTTCTGGTGCTGTGATGGATACCATGGGAGATAAGATCAATGCGCGTGAGCAAATGATCAAGGCTGGGGTTCCAGTTATCCCAGGATCTGATGGTGAAGTTCACACGGCTGAAGAGGCGCTTGCAGTTGCAGAAAAAATTGGCTATCCAGTCATGCTTAAGGCATCGGCAGGTGGTGGTGGAAAAGGGATTCGTAAGGTTGAAAAGGCAGAAGACTTGGTCGCAGCCTTTGAGACAGCATCCAGTGAAGCTAAGGCCAATTTTGGAAATGGCGCTATGTATCTTGAGCGTGTGATTTATCCAGCTCGTCATATCGAAGTTCAGATTCTTGCAGATCAAGAGGGTCATGTTGTCCATCTTGGTGAACGGGATTGTTCACTCCAACGGAATAACCAAAAGGTCTTAGAAGAAAGCCCATCCATTGCGATTGGCAAAACCCTTCGTCATGAAATTGGTGCTGCAGCCGTTCGTGCAGCAGAGTCTGTAGGCTATGAAAATGCAGGGACGATTGAATTTCTTCTCGATGAAGCCAGTGGCAATTTCTACTTCATGGAAATGAATACTCGTGTGCAAGTTGAACACCCAGTCACAGAGTTTGTTTCAGGTGTTGATATCGTGAAGGAGCAGATTCGCATTGCTGCCGGGCAACCTTTACCTTTCAAACAAGAAGATATTGTCCTACGAGGTCACGCTATCGAATGCCGGATCAATGCGGAAAATCCAGCATTTAACTTTGCTCCAAGCCCAGGTAAAATTACCAACCTCTACCTTCCAAGTGGAGGAGTTGGATTGCGTGTAGACTCTGCAGTCTATCCAGGTTATACCATTCCTCCTTACTATGATAGTATGATTGCTAAAATCATTGTTCATGGGGAGAATCGTTTTGATGCCTTAATGAAGATGCAACGGGCACTTTATGAACTTGATATTGAAGGAGTGCAAACCAATGCAGACTTCCAGTTGGATCTGATTTCAGACCACCGAGTTATCGCTGGTGACTACGATACTTCCTTCTTGATGGAAACTTTCTTGCCAAAATACCAAGAAAAAGAATAGACTTTCAAATAGTATGAGAACTAAAAGGGGGAGTTATGGCTCTATTTAGTAAAAAGGATAAGTATATTCGGATCAATCCTAACCGTTCCGTAAGGCAGAAACCACAAGCCAAGCCTGAGGTTCCGGATGAACTCTTCTCCCAGTGTCCTGGTTGTAAACACACCATTTATCAAAAGGACCTTGGGAGCGAACGAATTTGTCCCCATTGTAGCTATACTTTCCGTATTTCAGCTCAGGAACGCTTGGATTTGACGATTGATTCTGACAGCTTTGTGGAGATGTTTACGGGTATTGAAACTCAAGATCCATTAAACTTTCCTGGCTACCAGAAAAAATTGGCTACTATGCGTGAAAAGACAGGTTTGGATGAAGCAGTACTGACTGGTACAGCTAGTATCAAGGGACAAAAAGTTGCCCTTGGGATCATGGATTCAAATTTTATCATGGCTTCTATGGGAACCGTTGTGGGTGAAAAAATCACGCGCTTGTTTGAGTATGCAACGGTAGAAAACTTGTCAGTCGTTCTCTTCACAGCTTCTGGTGGAGCCCGTATGCAAGAAGGAATCATGAGTTTGATGCAGATGGCTAAAATTTCTGCGGCAGTTCAACGTCATTCCAAGGCAGGACTTTTTTACCTAACTATCTTAACCGATCCGACAACAGGTGGGGTGACTGCTTCTTTTGCTATGGAAGGTGATATTATCCTAGCGGAGCCACAGAGTTTGGTTGGGTTTGCTGGACGTCGTGTTATCGAAAATACAGTTCGTGAGACCTTGCCGGATGACTTCCAAAAGGCAGAATTTCTACTTGAACATGGATTTGTTGATGCAATTGTTAAACGGAGAGAATTGCCTGAAACAATTGCTAAATTAGTAAGATTGCATGGAGGAAGTCGCGGATGAATATTGCAAAAATAGTCAGAGAGGCACGCGAGCAGAGTCGCTTGACCGCACTTGATTTTGCCAATGGAATCTTTGACGAGTTTATCGAATTGCATGGAGATCGCTCTTTCCGTGATGATGGTGCGATCATCGGTGGAATTGGTTGGTTAGGTGACCAAGCAGTAACTGTCGTTGGTATCCAAAAGGGAAAAAGTCTTCATGATAACCTCAAACGGAATTTTGGGCAACCTCATCCAGAAGGCTATCGTAAGGCCTTGCGCCTGATGAAACAGGCAGAAAAGTTTGGCCGACCAGTTGTGACTTTTATCAATACGGCGGGTGCTTACCCAGGTGTTGGAGCCGAGGAACGTGGACAAGGTGAAGCAATTGCCCGAAACCTGATGGAAATGAGTGACCTCAAGGTTCCAATCATCGCGATTATTATCGGTGAAGGTGGATCTGGTGGGGCTCTAGCTCTAGCCGTAGCTAATCGTGTCTGGATGTTAGAAAACTCAATCTACGCAGTACTTAGCCCGGAAGGATTTGCCTCTATCCTTTGGAAGGATGGAAGTCGTGCTATGGAAGCGGCGGAGTTGATGAAAATCACTTCACATGAACTCCTAGAAATGGGAATCGTAGACAAGGTAATCTCAGAAGCAGGGCTGTCAAGTAAAGAACTGCTAGGTTGCGTTAAAAATGAATTGCATGCAGAACTAGATAGGTTGCAAGAACTACCACTCGACCAACTTATCGAAGAACGTTACCAACGCTTTAGAAAATACTAAGAAAATTTAAAAGCTAGAACAATTTGTTCTAGCTATTTTGATAATAGAGCATGGATAAATATGAATACTCTAGATAAATAAGAAAATAATCAATGGTATATCCTCTATATTGCCCTAATAGAGAGTTTACCATTAGGAGAGAAAGAATGAAAAAGACAATACATTTAGGAATCTGTATGATTTTAATGTTCCTGTACATTTATTTAACGCCATTAGGGGCTATAACTCTAGCTAGGACCTTTGGTTTAGGAATGGACAGCTATATAATCTTCCTAGTTGGAGAAGTGTTGCTTATTTTCTTTTTATTCGTTTTGTGGTTGAAAAAGAAGAAGATGCTCTTTATCTTCGAGAAAAAGGGTTGGCGCTGGTCTTATCTCGCTTTCTTAGTGGCTTGCTTTCTTATCTATTCTTTTCTAAATGGATTTAGAATGCAGAATATTCGATTGATTGACAATAGCTTTATTTTCCAAGACCTTCTTTCAGAACTTTACTCAAACGGAAGAGAAACGACTCTATCAAGTCTTATATTTTTAATCTTTAACATTTCGATTGTACCTGTTGTTGAGGAGACAATCTATAGAGGTTATTTTATGAATACCTTCTTTCCGAAGTCGGAGTTTTATTTGGATGTGATTTTGTCTTCTTTCATCTTCGGGCTTAGTCACTTAGTTCTATCTCATCGTGACCCCATCAGTCTCCTAATGTATAGTATTCTTGGTCTTCTATTTGCAGTCGCTTATCGAGTTACGGGTAGTCTTCGGTTTACCATTTTTTGTCATAGTTTCTATAATGCAATTCCCTATGTTCCGTCAATCTTATTTTATATTTATTATTTGATTTTTAGATAGTAGGAAGTAAAGAAAAAGTGTTTGATAATTGTCAAACACTTTTTCTAATTTAATGGGAAGATAGAGAAATCTCTTTTATCAATTTCTTATTTCTCAATGAGTAAAGCTACCATTTAGGGTGAAAAATTGACAGTTGAGGAGATAGGCTATAAAATAGACAAAAAGATGTATACTGTAGATGTAAACTGACAAAAATTTATTTTAAGGAGCTACTTGATAGGACAGGTACAAAAACATTTACAGTTCTTTTATCTGAGGACTTAGAGCAAGTTTCAGGTGGTGGCATGATTTGGTTAGTTTATGATAGACATTGGCCTTCGCCATATGCATATAGTTTGGCGACAGAATGGAGTACAATACTGAATCATGCGACTAGACGTGCTTATGGTATTAGCTATTGATAAATTAAAGGGGTAAGTATGAAAAAACTAGGGCATTTGGGAGTCTATACATCACTGGTATTTCTATCGATTTACCTACCAGAGTTAGGGATTATGCATCTAACTAAGTTTTTAGGATGGGGGATAGATGGCTATTCTATCTTTTTAACAGTTGAAGTAATAGCTCTTTTGCTATTATTTATCTACTGGCTCAAAAAGAAAGATATGCTCTATATTTTTGAAAAAAAGGGTTCAAAGAAGTCAAGATTCTTTTACCTTGTAGTTGCTCTAGTGGCTACTTATTTTGATCGTCAATTGGTGGATGCTTTTCAGTTACAGTTTCATCACCTAATTGATAACAAGTATATCTTTCAAGACCTTCTTTCGATTCTATACTCCAATGGGCAACCAACTTTTCTATCAACTGTTCTCAGTTTTAGTTTAACAGTAATCGTCGGACCTATATTAGAGGAACTGATTCATAGAGGGTATTTTATGAATACCTTTTTCCCCCAGTCCAAGTACTATCTGGATGTTATCCTATCTGCTCTTATCTTTGGACTTAGTCATTTGATCCTAACTCACCGAGATCCTATCAGTTTGATTATTTATAGTTTAGGCGGTCTTTTCTATGCCCTTGTCTACCGTTGGACAAAGAACTTAAAAATTACCATCCTGTGCCATAGTTTTTTCAACTTTCTCATTTATGCAAAACCCATCTGGATTTTTGTTTACAATTATGTCTATTATCATTTTTTTAGATAGTGGAAGGCAAAGAAAAAAGTGTTTGATAATTGTCAAACACTTTTTCTAATTTGATGGGAAGATAGAGAAATCTCTTTTATCAATTTCTTATTTCTCAATGAGTAAAGCTACCGTTTAGGATAAAAAATTGACTTTTTTAAAAATAGCTGTTAATATAATAAAAGATATTTATGCTATAAAAATAAGTCAACAAAGATTTTTTGGAGTAAGTATGAAAAAACTAGGTCATTTGGGAGTCTATACATTACTGGTATTTCTATCAATTTATCTACTAGATTTCAGTAGTCTTTATCTGGCTAAGATGTTTGTCTGGGGTATGGATGGCTATTCTATTATTGTAGCAGTAGAGCAACTAGCTCTTTTAGGACTATTTATCTATTGGTTGAAAAAGAAAAAAATGCTCTATATTTTTGAGAAAAAGGGTTCGATAAAATCCAGATTCTTTTACCTTTTAGTTAGTTTAGTGGCTGCTTATTTTGTCCGTCAGTTGTTGAGTGCTTTTTACTTACAGTTTAGTCGCTTCATTAATAATAACTATATCTTTGAAGACCTTCTTTCGGTCCTATCCTTCAATGAGCAATCTACTATTTTAACGACTTGCTTCTCTTTTATCTCAGTTGTCATTTTGGGTCCTATATTGGAGGAACTAGTTCATAGAGGATATTTTATGAATTCCTTCTTTCCTAAGTCCAAATATTACTTGGATGTCATCTTATCTGCTCTTATTTTTGGGCTCAGTCATTTGGTATTGTCCCATCGTGACCTCATCAGTTTGATGGTTTATAGTTTTTCCGGTCTTTTCTTTGCTTTAGTTTACCGTTGGACAAAGAATCTAAAAATCACAATTCTGTGCCATTGTTTTATAAATTTTCTCATCCATGCAGACTTCATCTGGTTGTTTCTTTCTAATTTAATCTATTATCGTTTTTTTAGATAGTGAAAGGCAAAGAAAAAAGTGTTTGATCTAAGTCAAACACTTTTTTTACTGTTCTTCTTTTACAAACTGGCTGAGCAGTCCGTTGATAAAACGGGCAGATTTTTGATCTGAGAAGTCCTTTGCAAGCTCAATAGCTTCATTAACAGCAACCAGTTGCGGAGTGTCAAATGAAGTGATTTCAAAGACTCCCAAGCGAAGGAGGTTTCTCTCCACGAGCGTTAATCGCTCGATGGTCCAACCTGCTTTTAAATGCTGTGTGATTTGCTTGTCTAGTTCTTCCTTTTTAGCCTGAACACCAGAAACTAGCTCTGTCAAAAAGGCTGGAAGTTGCACATCCGTATCTTCACGATCATGAGTATAGGCGAAACGACAAGCAGTTTCGACATCCGTACCGAATTCAAGGCTCATGAGAGCTTGAAAAGCGCATTTACGGAGTTGGCGTCTAGATTCTAATAGTGGACTAGTCATTGAGGAAGTCCTCGTCAAATAGATCTTTCAATTCTGGTTTTGGTGTTTTATCTGGAACGATACCTGCAACGTGAATATTGATGGCAGTGAGTTCTACATCAGCCATATTGCGGACGGCATCTTTGACAGCTTTCTGGATAGCAACCGCTACCTTAGGAACTTTTACTCCGTACTCAAGGTAGAGATAGATATCTGCTGTGAGCTCTTCGTCCACGTTTTTAAGATAAACGCCACGGCCGAGAGAAAGTTTTGAAAGGGTATCAGACACTGATTTGTTTGAAAAAGAGTGTACACCCTCTACTTTTGCAGTAGCAATAGCAATGATTTTTTCAAGTACACGTGGGGCGATAACGATTTCGCCAAGTTGTTCTTCAATTCCCATAGAATGACCTCTTTCTAGAGATTAGGCACGAGAAACGTAAGTTCCTTCTGCAGTGTTGATAACGAGTTTTTGTCCTGCTTCGATGAAGTCTGGAACGTTTACGACAAGTCCAGTTTCCATCGTTGCTGGTTTACCAGAACCTGTAACAGTAGCACCTTTGATAGATGGTTGAGTTTCTGCAACTGTCAATTCGACAGTAGTAGGAACGGTAACACCAATCACTTCAGTTCCGTAGAATTGGATCTTCACATCAGAGTTTTCAAGGATGTAAAGCAATTCGTTTTCAACGTTGACAACAGGAATTTCGTATTGGTCGTAAGTTTCTGTGTTCATGAAGTAGGCTGTGTCATCCATTTTGTACAAGTATTGAGCTGGGACAGTCTCGATGATGGCTTGTTCAAATTTTTCCTCTGGACGGTAGCTTGTGTCAAATGTAGAACCAGTACGGACATCACGCAATTTCATACGCATGATTGTGTTTCCTTTACCTGGTTTGTGGTGGCTAGCTTCCAAAACGCGGATCAATTTTCCGTCAGCTGTTTCAAAGGTCATACCAGCCTTTAATTTACTTGCTTCAATCATGTTTTTACCTCTTTAATAAAATAATTTACTCTTTATTGTACCATAAAAGACAACATTACTCAAATGTCAGAAGGAGCTTAATTAGTTGACTGGTACGATATTTCCATCTTCGTCTTTGGTAACGAGGACGTATTTTCCATCGACTTCGATATAAAAATTCTTGCTAGTAGCTTGCCCAGCATTTTGAGCCGGTGCTTGATTTTGAACTTGTTGGCTTAGTTGACCACCCAGAGTTTGGCCAAGATTCATGCCCATAAACATGTTCATCCCATTGCCATTCCCTTCGTTGGCAGCTGCAGCAATAAGTGCTTCGTTACGAGCACGGCGTTCTTCGATTTCAATCGTGTTGTACTTCATTGCCACGAGCTCACTATCAAGCTTGCGAACGATATCAAGACTTTCTTGGTCGTAGCTGAGGTCTTCAAGCAAGATGTTAGTTGCTTCAATTCCGTAGAGACCTGTCCAAACCTTGTTGACCTCTTGTTTAGCGAGTTCGTTAAAGGTGTCTTGGTTGGCATTGAGGCTATAGATATCAACCTTGTTTTCGTTGGTATATTTGGCAATGGCAATCGCGATTTTTGGTGCGATATTTTGACGGAGCGTTCCTTGAGCTACATCTTGGAGAGTAAATGGCTGTCCGTCAGTAATTTGACGGCTAACAGAACTCACGTAGAAGAGGACTGGATCTGCTATTTTTACATCAAACAAGCCATAGAAACGGATATTAAGCAGCTGTTGGTAACGTTCGCTGAAGTATTCGACCGCGTTTTGTGTGCCGAACTTATTACCTGCAATAGGTTGCATGCGGATAAAAATAATTTCTTGTTGGGTGATGACTTGTCCACCGAAAGAGAAACGGTTTTTAAAGCTTTCCCAAGTGCCTTTTAAACCACCTTTTTCAAGGAGCCAGGCATTATCACCAGCTTGCCATTCGTGGCTACCAGCTTCGAGGACTTCACCAAGGAAGGTACCGTTGTTTACCAAAACAGCGGTATAGCCTTGGGGAACGATAACCACACTGCCATCCGACAAGAGTCCAGTATTTTGATTGCTGTGACGAGAACGTCCATCGGGGTCTTTAGTGAGTAATTGTCCCTTGATGGCCAAGGCGTCGCCAGAGACATTGTCTGGAAGGACGATGGCTTCCTTGAATTTACTATCATTAAAACTATTTAAGCCTGCTGATAAGGCTGCACGTATAAATCCCATAATTCCTCCTAATTATAAAGCTCGTCTTCATCCACAACATCATAGGTATCCAGTACCCATTGGTTTGGACTGCGAGAGAGATTGGCACCACAGTAGTCGCACTCGCTAACTGCAGAGATTTTCAAAGGGGCGCCACAGTTTGGACAGTGGTCGCTCACAACTTGGTCTGGATTGACTGCTTGCGTTTGGCTACCGTGTTGACGGATAAAGTTTAATTGATACACGGTGAAGAGATCTTTTTTAGGGTCTCCTTCAATGACACGGCGAGTCTCATCGTCAATGACATAGTCCCGCAAGGTAGATGACAGAATCACCACTAAGGTATCGTTTCCGTCAGGATTTTCAATGAACTCCTTGATGCGAACATTTTCGATACAAACTTTCTCTAAAACATTAGTTGTTTTAGATCGAATATGGTCCTCAAGTTGGGTACTGTGTTGGGAGTAGAGACTGGTACTTTCCAAAGCGCGGACAGAGTTCCAATTTTTCTCAGTCCAGGCAACCTGCAATTTAAGGTAGACTTCCTTAACCCAAGATGTGAAGGCTACCGCGTCAAAGTTTGGATCCCCATATTTCACACGACTAATGGCCAGTGTGTTGTGTTCAACTCGACGATGGAGCGTTTGAGAATCATTACTAGTGTAGGTTGAACTCGAATCTCCAGACTTATTCCGCAAGGATTTGACGATAACAACTAGTATGATTCCTCCGACTAATATGAACATAAATCCTAAATAGGGAGAGCTAGCAGAACTGTCAGAGGATGATCCATATCCAGAGCGGTAGTAGTGGTAGGATGATCCGCCAGAACGACTTCCACCTCCACTTGAGCGGCTGCTACTGCGGCTGCTCCCTCCACTTCTGGAATGCCCGACACCTGCATCAACGATTTGAGGCACGGATAGAAAAACAAGTAATAAACAGGTCATTAAAAGAGCGTAAAACTTTTTCATGTGTCTCCTAACTATATGATTGAAAAGGTAGAATTCTGAATTCGAATGATTATTAAACTATTAATAACCTTTAAAATAATCTAAGATATACTAGGCGTTATTTACTAGCATTTAGCTTCTTTATGGATTGGCGCTCGATGAGCCATCCCACAATCCACCCTATTGCTAGCAAGTAATTTTCAAAAGCACCGATAGCATTTACAGGAGAGTGATACTCCATATAATTGAGTAAGTGATTTGTTCCTATTCCAATTCCGCCAATAATGAGAGCAAGAAGTGCGATTCGTAGATAGAACCAATCGTATTTAATATTGATAGCGAGAATAATAATCAATACAGCTAAATTCCATATTCCAATTTCTCGTTGCCAACCAGCAGATATTCCGTACCCGGAGTGGCTTCCCATGTACGATGGAAAGAAAATTTGTAGTATAGAAGCGCCTAACATAGCGATGATGACTAAGACAAATAGCAATCGTAAAAATTTGTTCATTTATTCTCCTTGTCTCATTCTCGTCTTAAAAGTAGAAAAAAGTGTATAAAGAGTAAATTACTCACTTTCTTTCAACTTAGCCAATTCTTGTGCAAGCAGTTTAAGGGCGACTTGTGGGTTGGCTTGGCCTTTGGTTGCCTTCATAAGGAATCCTGTGAAGGCCTTGTCTGCGTTGCGTTTACCTGACTTGAAGTCGGCAACGGCAGCTTCGTTATCCGCAAAGACTTGGTGGATGATTGGGATCAAGACATCTGGATCAGAGATTTGCACCAAGCCTGCTTTTTCCACGTATTCACGCGCGCCACCGCCATTTTTAGCCAGATGGACAAAGACTTTCTTGGCAATCTTAGAAGAGATCGTGCCGTCTTCGATGATGGCAATCATTTCTACTAAGTTTTCTGGTGTTAATTCGATTTGTTCCAGTGTCTTACCTTCGGCGTTCAAGAACTGAGCAACTTCACCTTGGAGCCAGTTAGAGACTTGTTTGGCATCACCACCGAGTGCAACAGCTTTTTCAAAGAAGTCAGAAGTGACTTTGTTTGCCGTCAACTGGCTAGCATCGTAGTCTGATAAGCCAAGGTCAGATACGTAGCGCGCACGACGTTCTTTTGGAAACTCTGGTAATTCAGTGCGCATTTCCTCAATCCACTCATCTGAGATTTCAAAGAGTGGTAGGTCTGGTTCAGGGAAGTAGCGGTAGTCTGCAGCACCTTCTTTGACACGCATGAGGATGGTTGCCTTGTTAGCTTCATCGTAACGGCGTGTTTCTTGGCGAATTTGACCACCTGAGCGAAGGATTTCAGCCTGGCGTTGGACTTCGTATTCGAGACCTTTGCGAACATTTGAGAAGGAGTTGAGGTTTTTCAACTCAGTCTTGGTACCGAATTTCTCTTGACCATAAGGACGAAGGGAGATGTTGGCATCCACACGCATAGAACCTTCTTCCATCTTAACGTCAGAAATGCCAGCGTACTGGATGACTTCCTTGAGAGCTGTTAGATAAGCATAGGCTTCTTCTGGGGAACGCATGTCGGCTTCAGATACGATTTCAATCAATGGCACCCCTTGACGATTGAGGTCAACATAAGAGTAGCCATCTGTACAGTGGGTGTTTTTACCAGCGTCTTCTTCTAGGTGAGCACGTTCGATACCGATTTTCTTAGTCGTACCGTCTTCTAGCTCGACTTCAATCCAACCATTATAACCGATAGGCTCATCAAACTGAGAAATTTGGTAGGCTTTTGGATTATCAGGGTAGAAGTAGTTCTTGCGGTCGAAGTGCATGTGCTTGTGGATGTCCATGTTGAGGGCAAGAGCGGCCTTGATACCAGCATCGACAACACCTTTATTGAGAACCGGAAGTACTCCTGGGAAAGACCAGTCAATCACGTTGGTATTGGCGTTTTGGTCATTTCCGAAGTGGGCAGAAGTTGGTGAGAAGATTTTTGAATTGGTGTTGAGCTCTACGTGGACTTCAAGTCCAATGACTGTTTCAAAGTTCATTAGTTGTCACCTCCAAAAATCACGGGTTGTTGTTTGTGGTAGTCTGTTGTCGCTTCAAAAGCAGCAGCAGCTTGGTAAATGGTTTCCTCAGAGTACTTAGGACCGATCAATTGGAGACCGACTGGGAGACCTTGAGAGAATCCAGCAGGAATTGAAATTCCTGGGAGGCCTGCCAAGTTGACTGGGATGGTCAAAAGATCAGCCAAGTACATGGCAACTGGGTCGTGGTTGAGGGAGTCCAAATCGTAGGCAACACTAGGAGCAGTTGGTCCCAAAATCAAGTCGTAATCCGCAAAGACGTTTTCGAAATCTTGAATGATGAGGGTACGGACTTGTCCAGCCTTTTTGTAGTAGGCATCGTAGTAACCTGATGAAAGACTGAAAGTACCTAGCATGATACGGCGTTTTACCTCTTCACCGAAACCTTGACTACGGCTGTTCACATAGATTTCATCAAGGTTGCTTGCATCTTCTGCGCGGTAGCCGTAACGGATACCGTCAAAACGTTGCAGGTTTGAGGAAGCTTCTGAAGAAGCTATAATGTAGTAAACGGCAACACCGTATTTAGAGTGAGGAAGACTGACTTCTTCGACAATGGCACCAAGTTTTTCAAAGTGTTTGGCTGCCTTGATAATGGTTTCTTTAACTTCTGGGTCAATTCCTTCACCGAGGTATTCTTTAGGCAAAGCAATTTTCATACCTTTGATGTCTTGACCGATTTTTGAAGTAAAGTCGGCAATGCGGACAGGAGCAGAAGTCGAGTCTTTAGTATCTTCGCTGGCAATCGCATTGAGCAAGAGGGCATTTTCCTTAACAGTTGGTGCAAAAGGCCCGATTTGGTCTAGTGAGCTACCGAAAGCAATGAGACCGAATCGAGAAACCGTTCCGTAGGTTGGTTTGAGACCAACAATCCCGTTGAAGGCAGCAGGTTGGCGGATGGATCCCCCCGTATCAGAACCAAGTGACAAGCGGACTTGACCTGAAGCCACAGCTGCGGCAGAACCACTTGATGATCCACCAGGAACCTTGCTGTGGTCCCAAGCATTTTTAGTTGCACCGTAGTGGGAAGTCTCACCTGATCCACCCATGGCAAATTCGTCCATGTTGGTTTTTCCGACAACAATCATGCCCTTGGCTTTTGCATTGGCAACGGCTGTCGCATCAAAGATAGGCTCGTAGTTGTAGAGCATTTTTGAGGCAGCAGTTGTGAGGATACCGTCGGTAGAGATATTATCTTTGACAGCAAGCGGAATTCCTGAAAGGACATTATCCGCGTCAATTCCAGCTTCATCAATAGCCTTAGCTTGCGAAAGGGCTTGTTCTTCAGCGATAGTGACAAAAGCATTGATAGCTGTTTCTCGAGCTTTAATATCTTCAAGCGTTGCTTGTGTCAATTCAGTAGCTGAAATCTCCTTAGAAACAAGGAGATTGTGCAAGTCTTCAATAGTTTTGTTATTAAAAGTCATTAGGCATCTCCTCCATCATCTAGGATAGCTGGCACCTTGATATAGTAGTTTTCTTTTTCAGGTACGTTTTTAAACAAGCGGTCACGGTCTGTTCCTTCTTCGGCCACATCAGGGCGGAGTACGGTCTTGCGATCAGCCATGGTTGTAGTAGGTACGACACCAGTTGTGTCGACTTCGCCCAGCAATTCAACCATGTCAACAATTTTAGACAAGGTTGTTGCAAAAGCAGCAGTTTCTTCTTCAGAGAATTTTAATTTTGAAAGATTGGCAACGTGTGTTACCTCTTCTTGCGTAATTTTCATCTTGCATCCTTTCGTGAAATGATGATTTTTAGTCTGTTCTATTTTACCATATTTTCCTATAAATAAGGGAGCCAAACTGAAAAGAAATAGAAATTGAAAAATCGCTTTTAATTCGCTATAATGGTTAAACTAGAGAATAGAAAAAATAAAAGTTAGGATAGAAATATGTTCCATCAATTTATCACCAGATCTCAGACGGTTCCTCCTCCCATTTCCCTCTTTTGGTATGGGACTATGATGCTTACTTTAGTGCTTTGTATTTATGGAGCACTTGCTTATCACAAGAATCCGAAATTTGTCCGCTTGTTTAAGGGGATTCAGATCCTCCAGTTGCTAGCCCTATATAGTTGGTATGTTGGCTTTGGGATTCCATTTTCTAATAGCCTTCCATTTTACCATTGCCGTTTGGCTATGTTTGCGGTGGTTTTCTTGCCAGATAAATGGCGGAGCAAGCAATATTTTGCCCTCTTAGGAGCAAGCGGAGCAGTCTTTGCTTTGGTTTACCCGGTTTTTGATCCCTATGATTTCCCCCATATCACCAGTTTTTCATTTTTGATAGGGCACTATGCCCTTCTAGTGAATTCCTTGGTTTACTTGATGAATCACTATGACAAGACCTTGCTCAAGAAATATATGATTGTGGCCTATACCTTTATTCTCAATCTCTTTCTAGTTGGTGTTAATCAGGTGACAGGTGGAAATTATGGTCTCTTAAGAGATACCCCGTTTATCTCGAATGCTCCTCTATGGATAAAGTACCTCCTTGTGTCTGTCATCCTTTCGCTGGCTCTGGTTCTCTTTGATATCTTGTTCAAGAAACGGTGGAAAAAGAGAAATCAGGCTCAATCTGTGCTCTAGCTTGCCTTTTCATCAGATGAGCAATTGAAAAACTCCCCAAAATCCGCTATAATGGAGAGTTGAAAGGAATGGTAAAATCCAATGTAAACATCATTCTTAGCTACTGAAACAACTAAAAATAGAAAATCAAAGAAAGAGAACTTATGACTATTCAAGAAGAAATTAAGAAACGTCGTACTTTTGCTATCATCTCCCACCCGGACGCCGGGAAAACAACCATCACTGAGCAGTTGCTCTACTTTGGGGGCGAGATTCGTGAGGCTGGTACGGTAAAAGGGAAGAAAACAGGGACTTTTGCCAAGTCTGACTGGATGGATATCGAGAAACAACGTGGGATTTCGGTCACGTCATCTGTTATGCAGTTTGACTATGATGGTAAGCGCGTGAACATCCTCGACACACCAGGACACGAGGACTTCTCAGAAGATACTTATCGGACCTTGATGGCGGTGGATGCTGCCGTCATGGTCGTGGACTCTGCCAAGGGTATCGAGGCCCAAACCAAGAAATTGTTTGAGGTTGTGAAGCACCGTGGTATTCCAGTCTTTACCTTTATGAACAAGCTGGACCGTGACGGTCGTGAGCCACTGGATCTCTTGCAAGAACTAGAAGAAGTCCTAGGTATTGCGAGCTATCCTATGAACTGGCCAATCGGGATGGGGAAAGCCTTTGAAGGCTTGTATGACCTCTATAACCAACGCTTGGAACTCTATAAAGGAGATGAGCGTTTTGCCAGTCTGGAAGAAGGGGATAAGCTCTTTGGAAGCAATCCTTTCTACGCTCAGGTTAAGGACGATATCGAACTGTTGCAAGAAGCAGGAAATGAATTTTCAGAAGAAGCTATTCTTGCAGGAGAACTGACACCAGTCTTCTTCGGTTCAGCTCTCACTAACTTTGGGGTGCAGACCTTCCTTGAGACCTTCCTTAAGTTTGCTCCAGAACCACATGGTCACAAGAAAACAGATGGCGAAATTGTGGATCCTTATGACAAGGATTTCTCAGGATTTGTCTTTAAAATCCAAGCCAACATGGACCCTCGTCACCGTGACCGTATCGCCTTTGTTCGTATCGTATCGGGTGAATTTGAGCGAGGGATGAGTGTCAATCTGCCTCGTACTGGTAAGGGTGCCAAACTATCGAATGTGACTCAGTTTATGGCGGAAAGTCGTGAGAATGTGACCAATGCCGTGGCAGGAGATATCATCGGGGTTTACGATACCGGTACTTATCAGGTTGGAGACACCTTGACGGTTGGAAAAAACAAGTTTGAATTTGAACCCCTTCCAACCTTTACACCTGAGATTTTCATGAAAGTTTCTGCTAAGAACGTCATGAAACAAAAATCCTTCCACAAGGGTATCGAACAATTGGTGCAAGAAGGAGCCATTCAGCTTTATAAGAATTACCAAACTGGCGAGTACATGCTAGGGGCTGTGGGACAACTCCAGTTTGAAGTCTTTAAGCACCGCATGGAAGGCGAGTACAATGCAGAAGTGGTCATGAGCCCAATGGGTAAAAAGACTGTTCGTTGGATCAAGCCTGAGGACTTGGACGAGCGCATGTCCTCAAGCCGCAATATCTTGGCCAAGGACCGTTTTGACCAACCTGTCTTTCTCTTTGAAAACGACTTCGCCCTCCGCTGGTTTGCGGACAAGTATCCAGACGTAGAGTTGGAGGAAAAAATGTAACTCAGCACCAACAATTGGAACTAAAGTTCCTAATTGTTGGACGCTAGTCGCTATTTGGCGAACTAGCTAACTGCCTTACTAACTACGTTTGGCAAATAGAATCGATTTGCCAAACTCCGTGTCGTAGTGTAAAATCGGCTTACCTAAACGCTTCACTAGGAAAAATCCACGAATATTATCGATTCGTGGATTTTTCCGTCGTAACCACGTTTTACAAATGAAATCGATTTGTAAAACTCAGTGTCGTAGATTACGGCTATTAATTAGTATGGCATTTTGCTTAAATGCGACGTAAGAAAAGTCCTCGAATGTTTTTGATTCGTGGATTTTTTTGTTGGAAAGGATAGAAAGTTACCTCGGCTACTGGCCTCATTAATTCATTTGTGAAACTGACTTTAAATACTCTACTTCTAAAAGTCTGTGGATGCTATTGATTCATGGACTTTTTCTATATTTTGAATAAAAATCAATTCCCTGAGTGATTGGAATTGATTGCTAAAATTTTAAAGCATTTAGAAATGTTTAAAAATAAATAAAATATATTAACAGAACAATAAAATGAAGATTATATTGAAAAAACAGAATAGATTTGAAATAGAGTTATTTTTGAAATCATTTTCTTTCTTTAGAGTGTGTTATAGATATTGAATTGTCGGTATATTTGGTATATAATAAGGAGATAGTTTTTATAGGTGAATAGATCTTTTTCAAGTTGAGGGGATGAACATGTTTTTTAGACGCCAGAAGGGTGAATATAGAGAAACAGACCGTGTAACTCGGTTCAAATTAATCAAATCAGGGAAGCATTGGCTACGGGCCTCGACTTCCCTTTTTGGCTTATTTAAGGTGATGCGTGGAAGTGCGGATACGAGCCAAGTAAAGACAGAAATGGTTGAAAAGCAAGAAGGTCAGAAGTTGACCGGCTTGGATGTCTTGAAAGGGATAGCAGCTACGGGGACGATCTTAGGTGGTTTTGCTGCGACGCAAACGCGTGTTTATGCCAATGATGCAGTCGCTGTTGAAAAGACTGTCGAATCAAAAGATACCCTGGCGACGAGAGATTCAGTAGTGCTAGGGACGACACAGGATCATCAAGATGCTGCTAGCTTGTCTTTGTCTACCAGTCAAAGCCAGTCATTGTCAGAATTCAATTCGCAGAGCGCCAGTCAATCTGCCTCTACGAGTCAGTCTGTCAGTGCCTCAAGCTCTTCTAGCATGAGCCAGTCGATGAGCCAATCTGCTTCTACTAGTCAATCCTTTGCAAACAGTCAAAGTGTAACTGCTAGTTCAAGTGAATCCCTTGGGACACAAAATCAAGCGAATAGTAATCTGTCAGAGAGAGCTTCAGTTGGTGTTCAAAGTCAGTACCAAGCAAGTGAGTCAGCTCGGGAGACAGTGAAAGAATCACAACCTTCGAAAGAATTAAAAGCAGTTGATTTTTCTACAGAATCCTTGCCTCAAAGTCAGTCTGGTCGTGTAAAGAATGAAGGTGTGACGGCTGAATCGAGTCTCACAATGACTTCCCTAGCCTTGACAGAAAAGCAAAGTGAAGAAAAACGGAAGAAATTAGAGGCTTTGTCTGCTGAGATTGTGCAGTTTCTAGCTCAAGCTCAGGGGCTTCCAAACTCGGATGAGGCGATCACGAAGGCTAGTCTAGCGAAGAATGAGATAGCAGATGCCTTGAAAGGGGAGCTTTCTGATTTTACTTCTATTTTGAATAAGGCTACAGAAGCTCGAAATAGCATTGCAAATGCTGTGTTACGTGCCAAGTCTGGACTTCGTGACAGCAGAAACGGACAAGCTTTGACCCAAGCTTCAAATACCGCTAGCTTCAGAGCTGCTAGGGATACAGAGAAGCCAGAACGAACACGAATTGTTACGAATGAAGGAGCTACAGTTGATGGTCAACTGATTAGAGTTTATCGTGAAGAACGTTTCGAAGCGACTTTTGAGTTCACTGATAATAGCGGACGAATTGAGCATGCGAGGGTTGAAAAGTATCCGACGGTTGCTTTAGTGCCAAGAGGCAAAACAGTAGATACGATTACTTCAAGTAATGTTAAAAACGATGTTCATACAATAACAACAACTGTTCCGACTGAAAAATTTGGACAAGATGGCAATGCAACTTCTACTAATCCTTTTAAAGTAACAGCAAGTGGCTCTATCAGTAAGTCAATTCAAGCAGGCGGTTTGTGGACGCGTTATATCTACACATATGACCAAGCAAATAATTATAATGGGAATGATGTAGATACAAATAAAAAATCTGTAACAGAAAATCCTGCAGCTATTCAATTTGTAGCTGTTGCGCAAACTGAAAAATATACAGCAGTCGCTAAAGGTAATTCATCTCAAACCTTAACTTTGAATTCTGGGCAAACAACCATTTCTGTTGGTGAAGCCAGTCAGTACATTACGAATGCTGCAGGTACTCCAGAACTTCCGACTACAGGAATAACTCCAGGTACTCAGACAACCTATACTTGGAAATCTGGAACCAATACGAATTTGTCTGCTGGTCGGCATACGTTGACTGCAGTGGTAACTTATCCAGATGGAAGTACGGATGAAGTAGAGATTCCGATTGAGGTTCGCCCTCAGACACCTAGAATTGAGGAACGGTTCCTTAACGAAAAAGGTGGTCTCACAAATCAAGCGATCACGGTAGATGGAGTGACTCCAGGTGGGACTGTTACTCTTACAATTGCAGGGGAAACATTCACCAAACAAGCAACGGGGAGCTCGACTAGTGTAACCTTTACTGCAAATGAGTTGAAGAAGGTATACGATCGTAATGGAGGACGACTTCCTAGTGGACCGGTGACTGCAAGTACGACAGTGAATGGTTTGGTTTCAGATGTGTTTAATGGACAAATTACGCCAAATCAAGCGTCTATTTCAGTAAGTAATAGCCAGTCCGCCTCAGTAAGTTCGAGTCAATCAGCATCAGCGAGCACTAGTCAGTCAGCGTCTGTAAGCTCAAGCCAGTCAGCCTCAGCAAGTGCTAGTCAGTCAGCGTCTGTAAGCTCGAGTCAGTCCGCATCGGTGAGCTCGAGTCAATCCGCCTCAGCGAGCTCGAGTCAGTCTGCTTCAGTAAGTTCGAGCCAATCAGTGTCAGCGAGCGCAAGTGAGTCAGCTTCAGCGAGCGCTAGTCAGTCCGCCTCAGTCAGCGCTAGCCAGTCCGCCTCAGTAAGCTCGAGTCAATCAGTGTCTGTCAGCTCCAGCCAGTCTGCGTCAGTGAGTGCGAGCCAATCAGCGTCTGCAAGTTCGAGTCAGTCCGCTTCAGCGAGTGCGAGTCGATCAGCTTCAGTGAGCTCGAGTCAATCCGCTTCAGTGAGTGCGAGCCAATCCGCTTCAGTAAGCTCGAGTCAATCTGCATCAGTCAGCTCGAGTCAGTCCGCATCAACGAGCGCTAGCCAGTCAGCGTCAGTCAGCGCCAGTCAATCCGCTTCGGTAAGTTCTAGTCAGTCAGCGTCGGCAAGTTCGAGCCAATCTGTATCGGTGAGCTCAAGTCAATCAGCATCAGTAAGTTCGAGCCAATCAGCGTCAGTCAGCTTCAGCCAATCTGTTTCAGCGAGTGCTAGCCAATCCGCATCAGTCAGCTCGAGTCAGTCCGCTTCATTGAGCTCGAGTCAATCCGCTTCAGTGAGCGCCAGTGAGTCAGTATCAGTAAGTGCTAGTCAGTCAGCGTCAGTGAGCGCCAGTGAGTCAGCTTCAGTAAGTGCTAGTCAGTCAGTGTCAGTCAGCTCCAGCGAATCCGCTTCAGCGAGTGCCAGCCAGTCTGCTTCAGTAAGTTCGAGTCAATCCGCATCAGTAAGTGCGAGTGAGTCCGCATCGGTGAGTGCAAGTCAATCAGCCTCAGTGAGTTCGAGTGAGTCTGCGTCAGTAAGCTCCAGTCAATCCGCTTCGGTAAGCGCCAGTGAGTCAGCTTCAGCGAGCGCAAGCCAGTCAGCCTCAGTAAGCGCAAGTGAGTCTGTATCGGCAAGTGCAAGTCAATCCGCTTCGGTAAGCTCCAGCCAATCCGCCTCAGTGAGTGCAAGTCAATCCGCCTCAGCAAGCTCAAGCGAATCTGCCTCAGCCAGCGCTAGTCAATCTGCATCAGCGAGTGCGAGCCAGTCAGCGTCAGCGAGCTCGAGTCAATCCACTTCAGTAAGTGCAAGTGAATCTGCATCAGCGAGCTCTAGTCAATCAGCGTCAGTGAGCTCGAGTCAATCCGCTTCTGTAAGTGCGAGTGAGTCAGCATCCGTAAGCTCAAGTCAGTCAGCCTCAGCAAGTTCGAGTCGATCAGCATCGGTAAGTGCGAGTGAATCTGCTTCAGCCAGCGCTAGTCAATCCGCTTCAGTGAGCGCTAGTCAGTCAGCATCAGTAAGCTCGAGTCAATCAGCGTCTGTAAGCTCAAGTCAGTCTGCTTCGGTAAGCTCAAGCGAATCCGCTTCATTGAGTGCTAGCCAGTCCGCCTCAGTGAGCGCAAGTCAGTCTGCCTCAGTAAGCTCGAGTCAATCTGCATCATTGAGTGCAAGCCAGTCAGCATCGATGAGCGCAAGTCAATCCGCTTCAGTGAGCTCGAGTGAGTCTGCGTCTGTAAGCTCGAGTCAATCGGCCTCAGTAAGTTCGAGTGAGTCAGCATCGGTGAGCGCAAGTGAGTCAGCATCGGTGAGCGCAAGTGAGTCAGCATCGGTGAGTGCAAGTCAATCAGCCTCAGTGAGTTCGAGTGAGTCTGCGTCTGTAAGCTCGAGTCAATCCGCTTCAGCTAGTGCTAGCCAGTCCGCCTCAGTAAGTGCAAGTGAATCTGCATCAGCGAGCTCTAGTCAATCAGCGTCAGTGAGCTCGAGTCAATCCGCTTCAGTAAGCTCGAGTCAATCTGCGTCGGCAAGTTCGAGCCAATCCGCTTCAGCCAGCGCAAGTGAATCAGCATCAGTAAGTGCTAGTCAATCCGCTTCATTGAGTGCCAGTCAGTCTGCATCAGCAAGCTCCAGCCAATCAGCATCTGCAAGTGCTAGCCAGTCTGAGTCAGTGAGCGCTAGCCAGTCAGCTTCGGTAAGTTCAAGTCAGTCCGCTTCAGTAAGTTCGAGTGAGTCTGCTTCGGTGAGCGCCAGTGAGTCAGCATCGGTAAGTGCGAGTGAATCAGCCTCAGTAAGCACCAGCCGATCTGCATCAGTAAGTGCAAGTCAATCCGCTTCAGCCAGCGCCAGCCAATCAGCGTCAGTGAGCGCAAGTCAGTCTGTTTCAGTAAGCACCAGCCAATCAGCTTCAGTAAGCTCAAGTCAATCCGCCTCAGCGAGCGCGAGCCAGTCAGCCTCAGTAAGCTCGAGTCAATCCGCTTCAGCGAGCTCGAGCCAATCCGCTTCAGTGAGCGCAAGTGAATCTGTCTCAGTGAGCTCGAGTCAGTCCGCGTCAGTAAGCACTAGCCAGTCTGCATCAGTGAGCTCGAGTCAATCAGCCTCAGTAAGCACCAGCCAATCAGCTTCAGCAAGTGCCAGCCAGTCTGCCTCTGTAAGCTCCAGCGAATCCGCTTCAGTAAGCGCAAGTGAGTCAGCCTCAGCGAGCGCTAGCCAATCCGCCTCAGTAAGCTCAAGCCAATCCGCCTCAGTAAGCTCCAGCGAATCAGCTTCAGCAAGCTCAAGTCAATCCGCCTCAGTAAGTTCGAGTCAGTCCGCTTCATTGAGCGCCAGTGAATCTGCTTCCGTAAGCGCTAGCCAGTCTGCCTCAGTAAGCTCGAGTCAGTCCGCATCGACGAGCTCCAGTCAATCCGCCTCAGTAAGTTCGAGCCAATCAGCGTCTGCAAGCTCGAGTCAATCAGCTTCAGCTAGCTCGAGTCAATCTGTCTCAGTAAGTTCAAGTGAATCCGCCTCAGTGAGCGCTAGCCAGTCCGCTTCTGTAAGCTCAAGCCAATCTGCATCTGTGAGCGCAAGTGAGTCAGTTTCCGTAAGTGCCAGTCAATCAGCTTCAGTAAGCTCAAGCCAGTCAGCCTCAGCAAGTTCGAGTGAGTCAGCCTCAGTAAGCTCAAGTCAATCCGCCTCAGTAAGCTCGAGTCAGTCAGCGTCTGCAAGCTCCAGCGAATCAGCATCAGCGAGCGCCAGCCAGTCTGCGTCCGTAAGCTCCAGCGAATCCACTTCAGTTAGCGCTAGCCAGTCTGCTTCAGTGAGTGCCAGCCAATCAGCATCTGCAAGTGCGAGCCAGTCTGCTTCGGTAAGTTCTAGTCAGTCAGCCTCAGCCAGCGCGAGTCAATCAGTATCTGTAAGCTCAAGCCAATCTGTATCGGTGAGTGCTAGCCAATCTGCTTCAGCGAGCGCCAGTGAGTCAGCATCGGTAAGCTCAAGTGAATCAGCCTCAGTCAGCTCAAGCCAGTCCGCCTCAGTCAGCTCGAGTCAATCTGCTTCAACAAGTACTTCAACTTCTGCAAGTATGCTAGCAGACGAGTTAGCATTGGAAAGTGCCTCGATCTCAGCAAGTACATCAGTGAGCGAATCTACTTCAACGAGCGCATCACTCTCAGCTAGCATGTTAGCCAGTGAATCGACTCTAGAAAGTGCTTCGATTTCAGCAAGTATGTCAGTGAGCGAGTCTGCGTCGATTAGCGCTAGTCTCTCGACTTCAGATTCTATTAGTAGATCTGCGTCAGCAAGTGCTCTGGTATCTACTTCAACAAGCACCTCTCTCTCAATGGCAAACATTGCAAGCCAAGGTCAATCCGCTTCAAGCAAGCCGAAACAAGTCTTGCCAAATACAGGAGCGTCGACTTCCGTAGCATCTGCTTTATTGGGAGCATTGGCAGCTGTGACAGGTATCGGTCTTCTTGCCAAGAAGAGTCAGAGTGACGATCAAGAAAGTCATTGATAAGATATAAAAATCAATGAATAAATAGTAAAATGGAAAACCTTTGAAAACATGATTTTTCAAAGGTTTTTTCTATATGTGAGAAGGGGAAAATCCTCTTTTGAGTTTGAAATAAACTAGGGGAAAAGGTATAATAGGAAGGTGAGATAATCATCGAAAAAATCAGAACTATAGTAGTAGAAAAGTAGCCAAACGAATGTGAAAAGAAAAGGGGACGAAATGAAAAAAGAGCTTCAAAAAGCCATTGTGCTCGGTGGTGATAATGCATATATGGACAAGATTGAAACAACAATCAAGTCAATCTGCGCCCATAACCGAGCAGTAACTTTTTATGTTTTCAATGATGATTTGCCATCAGAATGGTTTCAGCTCATGGAGAGACGTCTAGAGCCTCTAGCCTCAAAAATCGTCAATGTCAAGATTAGTCATCAAGGTTTGAAAGAGTATCGTTTACCACTAGCCCACCTAAGTTATGCAACTTTCTTTCGTTATTTTATTCCTCAGTTTGTTAGCGAAGACCTAGCCTTGTACCTGGATTCGGATATTATCGTTAGATCAAACCTAGATCAACTCTTTTTAGAAGATATGGCAGACTGGCCAGTAGCTGCTGTCGCAGATGCTCTAGTTCCTAGCACTTTTAATGCAGGTGTCTTGCTGATTAATGTGGCTCTCTGGCGCCAAGAAAAGGTGACGGAGCACTTGTTGAGTTTGACAGACCAACTGCATGACCAAGTTTTTGGTGATCAGGGTGTGTTAAATCACCTGTTTGAAGGTCGTTGGAAACCTTTGCCAGCTACCTATAATTTTATGGTTGGTATGGATACAGTGGCTCGAAATTACCAGATGGATTCTTGGTATAGGGATTCTCTTGCTACTGAGAAGACAGCCAAGATTATCCATTATACAGGGGACAAGCCTTGGTACCAAATCAACCTCAACCGTTTCAGGGAGGACTGGTGGTTTTACTACGGACTAGAGTGGTCTGATATTGTCATGAAAAAATGTGATTTCCATAAAGGATTGGCATCCTTAGTTCAAGCTCCCCAGTATGCGACCGCTATTTTTACCAATACGTGTCACATAGAGCAAATCGAACACCTGATCCAAGAACTGCCCGATGTAGAGTTCTCTATCCTAGCTCATACCAATTTTGCGCCGGAAATCATGAACTTGCAATCGCATCTGAATGTACGACTCTATCCTTACTTTAATCCCATGAATGTCAAAAAAGTCTTGGAAAAGATTGACTTTTACTTGGATATCAATCATGAGGATGAAATTGCAAACATTATCCAAGAGGTGCAGCAAAGAGAAATCCCTATATTTGCTTTTGAGACCACTAGTCATGACTCGAGTGGTTACAGTCATGTCTACTCACCAGCAGCCGTAGATCAAATGATCGAGTCTATCCGCACGCTTTTGGAATCACAGAAGCAGTCGTTGTGAACTGAAGGAAACTAAATGAAAAAAACAATTGTCCTCGCAGGAGATTATGCCTATATCCGCCAGATTGAAACAGCACTCAAGTCTCTCTGCTACCATAATAGCCATGTCAAGGTCTATATCTTTAATCAGGATATTCCCCAGGAATGGTTCCGTGCTCTCAGACCGATAGTAGAGCAAATGGGCGGTGAGTTAGTGGATGTCAAGATGCTTGGCGCCCAGTTTCAGATGAACTGGAGCAACAAATTGCCCCATATCAACCACATGACCTTTGCCCGTTATTTTATCCCTGATTTTGTTGAAGAGGATAAGGTTCTATACTTGGACAGTGATTTGGTTGTGACGGCTGATCTGACGGCTCTCTTTGAAATGGACTTGGGAGAAAACTACCTGGCTGCTGCGCCATCTTGTTTTGGAGTTGGGGTTGGCTTTAATGCAGGTGTTCTCTTGATAAACAACAAAAAGTGGCGGTCAGAAGCTGTAAGAAAAAAACTTGTTGAGCTGACGGAACGGGAACACCAACATGTGAGTGAGGGAGACCAGTCCATCCTCAATATGCTCTTTCATGACAGCTATGCTTCTCTGGATCAAAACTATAATTTCCAGATTGGTTTTGACAGTGGGGCTGCCTCACATGGACATGAATTTATCTTCCAGATTCCTTTGGAGCCTCTGCCAGCCATCTTGCATTTCCTCTCTCAGGACAAACCTTGGAATACTCATTCGGTTGGGCGTTTGCGTGAGGTTTGGTGGCACTATCATCTGATGGAGTGGTCTGCTATTACTGAAAAATGGCGTCAGGCCGGAATTGACTATCCAGTCACAGTCTATCAGCCAATTATGACTTGTGTTAATTTGACCAATTCTTGGCATCTTGAGAAAATCGACTATCTGGTTCAAGCCTTGCCAGAGGTGCATTTCTACATCGCAGCCTATACGACGATGGCACCTGAACTCATGCTCTTGTCACGTTTTGAAAATGTGACCCTCTATCCCAACACCTTCCCCCTCTTGGTCGAGAAACTGATCCAGCAGACAGATGTCTACCTCGATATTAACCACGATGACAAGTTGAGTGTTGTTTATGACTATATTTCACGCTTTGAGAAACCGATCTTGACTTTTGACAATACCCAGTCGCGAGAACTACCTGAAAGTGCCTATGCGGGTATTTTCTCAGCAGAAAGACCAGAAGAAATGGTGGCTACTTTGAAGGCTTATCTGAACGAGAAAACTCATGAAAACTGAGATAGAGATTTGAATGTGCTAAGATAAAAAGGCTGGATTGGCCTCGTGTGACAGGACAGAAAGATAAAATGAAAAGGAGGAGCTAGTGAAAGAATTTCGTTCATCAATAGCGGTAAAAAAAGGGATGCGCACCCTGTTTTTGCTCTTTATTTATGTGCTCGGGAGTCGTCTGGCTCTTCCTTTTGTTGATCTCAATAGTCGGGATTTTCTCGGAGGAAGCGCAGCCTATCTGGACTTTTCAGTAGCCCTGACTGGTGGAAATCTTCGCAGCCTCTCTCTCTTTTCCATCGGGCTCTCACCTTGGATGTCAGCTATGATCTTGTGGCAGATGTTTTCCTTTTCGAAGAAACTGGGCTTAAACTCGGTTTCTTCAGAAGTCCAGGATAGACGGAAAATGTACTTGACGTTAGGGATTGCCTTGATTCAGGCTTTGGCCTTGACTACAAACCTTCCTGTCCAAGCTCCCTACAATCCCTTCTTGGTCTTTCTCCTCAATACCAGCCTTTTGGTTGCGGGGACCTTCTTCTTAGTTTGGCTGTCAGATATCAATGCGTCTATCGGAGTTGGAGGACCTGTCGTCATTTTATTGGCGAGTATGGTGGCTTCACTCCCTCAGGACATCATCCAATCAGTCCAAGTTCATAAGATCTCCCCTTGGTTGCTTTTCCTATTGGTAGTGCTTGGTGTCCTCTTTACCTATCTCGTCGTGCTCTTTTACCGAGCTAGATACCGCATCCCTATCAATAAAATCGGGCTTCATTCTCGCTTTAAACGCTATTCCTATCTGGAAATCATGCTCAATCCTGCTGGTGGCATGCCTTATATGTATGTGATGAGTCTCATGGGCTTGCCTTCCTATCTCTTGCTCTTGCTTCAACATCTGGATAAGGGTAATCCTCTCTACCCTGCCCTACTGGAGCAGTATGCGATGGGGAAACCTTTGTGGATTTATGCTTATATCCTTATCCTCTTTGTCTTTAGCATTGCCTTTGCTTTTGTCAATGTGAGTGGTCAACAGATTGCAGATCGGATGAAGCAATCAGGAGATTACATCTACGGAGTCTATCCCGGTGAGGATACTAGTCGCTTTATCAATCGCTTGGTTCTCCGATTTGCTCTGATAGGTGCAGTCTTTAACGTTATCTTGGCTGGACTTCCGATCTTGTTTGTCTTGAAGGATGAGAGTCTGTTAAAAGTCAGCATGATTCCCGGACTCTTTTTAATTTTGAGTGGCATGCTCTTTACGATTCACGACGAACTGCAGGCGCTCAGATTAAATGAAAGGTATCGGCCACTATTCTAGGAGGTTTTGATGTATTACTTTATCCCGGCTTGGTATGGCAAGGAGCGTCCCTGGCATGCTGATTTGACACCTTGGTATTTTTCTCATTTTAAGCTAGAATTTGATGACACCTTCAATCAGATTCGCTTGATGCAACACCAAGGGGTCCCTGCACAGGTCCTCCTTTTGTCCTATCAGCCTCATCTTCGCTATTTTCTCCATCGCCAAGGTATTTTAGAAGCACAAGTTTATTCCTTATTTGATGAATTGCAGGATTTTCATGAGATTCGACCGCAGGTCTTGCAGCTCAGAGATATTGAGTGGGAAGAGGACTGCGAGTTTGTTTACAGTCCCTTTACCATTTTAGTTTTGAGAAATGGAAAGCCCTATGCTCAGGTGGAGCATGGGATTGAAGGTTTTATCAGTACGATTCAGTATTTCAAGGAAGATGGGCTCTTGTCTGCTAATTACCTGATGGATGATCGGGGGCTGGTTTCCAGTGTGATTTACTACGAAGAGGGTCAGGCTCTCTACCAAGACTATCTCAATCCCAAGGGACTGTGGCAGTTTAGAGAGCACTTGCAAGATGGGGGGCGTATCGAAGTCAATCCTATCTTTGCTTTTCGATTCCAAAAAGAGGCTTACCGAGATATGGGAGAATTGATTGCGGAGTTTTTTGAGAAGAAAATAGCTCAACTCCCCGAGGAAGGAGCGACCTATTTTCTGCCTGCTTGTGACCAGCACAATGACTTCCTTTTAGAACGATTGCCTCACCAAACCACTAAGGTTCTCAGTCTTTTTATCGGACGAAATCCTCAAGAGCAATTACCTCAGTTGGCAGGTCTGCTGGATAAGGTGGATCTTGTTCTGGTCGACAGAGAGGACACCCTGCGCTTGGTTCAGTCTGTCTTTTCAAATCAAGCAACGAAATTTCGTCATTTATCACCTTTTGATACGCGCTTGGAGCTAGGAAAGAGCCAGACTCGGAAGGAGTCGCTCCTCTACTATCAACTGGACTTTGAGCAGGGGATAGAGGACCAGGCTCTCTATCAGGTCTTGCATTTCCTTTCTGAAAACAAGGATACGGAGCTGATCTTTGGAGCCTTTGCTGCTAGTCAAGAAGAAATGAAGCAGCTGGAAACACGTGTTTCTGAGATAATTGCAGATCAGTTTCAAGACCAGGAACTGGAGAAGGAAGTTGATTACCAAGGAGCCGAAAATCCGCTTGAGGACAATCGCCATCAGGCCATGCGCTATTCGTTTGTCAATATGAAGGATGAGTCGGAGTTAATCAAGCAGTTGGAATTTGTTCGTTTGATTGTCGATTTGAACTGTCAGCCTCTTCTCTATACTCAGATAGCGGGGATTAGTGCTGGTATCCCTCAGATCAACAAGGTCAAAACAGAGTATGTTAGTCATAAAAAAAATGGCTATCTGTTGGAAAACACTGCCGATTTTGCTCAAGCGGCCCATTACTATCTCGATAGCCTGCAGGTGTGGAATGATGCTTTGATCCATTCCATCGAAAAGATAAAGGAACACACTGGAGAGCAATTCCTGATCAAGCTAGAAAAGTGGTTGGAGGAGGTGACTCATGGAAAAGAAGTATAAGATCTTGCAAATCGGTCCAGAGGATTGGCAAGATACGCTTGCCCTACCAGCTCAACTAGACTGGCATCATGTTCCTCCCAACACACCGTCTGCTATCCAGAAAATCATGGATGAGAAAGACTTGGAGCAATTTCATGCTGTCATTCTCACGGATGGGGCTTATTTAGTAGATTTGTTGCCTTTTACATCTAGCTTAGAACCCTATACGGTTTTCTATCCAGAACAGTTTGCAAGTCAGGATGAAGATCTTCAAAATCTCATCAAACAGCACTGTATGCAGGCGATGGACCTGTCAGACCGACAGGGTTTTGTTCGAGACCTCTCCACCTCCCTCTTTGAAGGTGGTTATGGAGACAAGCTGAGTCCAGCTACGATACGGATTCACCCGAGTTTCCAAGGCTCTGTCTCCTATCAAGGATTTGAGCATCTGGAATTAGAAGGTGATTTTGGGAAAACCTATACCCAGCTAGCCTCTTGGGCCTATAATCAGACTGTCCAAGCCCATTCGCCAATCGAACTCTGGCTCGAATATGAAAAGAGTGGACCAGTGGACTTGCGCCTGCGTTTGCGAAAAATCCCAGCAGGGTCCGTTTCAGAGATTAGACAGGACATTCTCCTTGAGGAAGCAGACTTTGCCTCAGCAATCATCGTGGAGCAAGACTATGACGCTTATCTGAGTATTTCTCTTGAAGCGCGTGGTCAGGGAAAGGTCAACATCGGCAATCTCCACCAACGCTGGAGCCGGAAACAGTTTGGAAAATTTGTTCTCGGAGGCAATATCCTACATGACAAAAAACGTGAGGAAATCAACTATTTCTTTCACCCAGGAGATTTCAAGCCTCCTCTAGCAGTCTATTTCTCAGGTTACCGTCCGGCGGAAGGTTTTGAGGGTTACTGGATGATGAAGAATCTCAGATGCCCCTTTCTCCTCTTTTCGGACCCTCGATTAGAAGGAGGAGCCTTTTACCTAGGAACTGAGGAATTAGAAGATAAAATTCAAGCAACCATCCAACACTATCTAGACTACCTAGGCTTGGATAGAAGTGACTTGATCCTATCTGGGCTGTCAATGGGAACCTTCCCAGCCCTCTACTACGGAGCCTACTTTGAACCCAAGGGGATTGTAGTCGGAAAACCCTTGACCAATCTAGGAACCATCGCACAGCGGGGCCGACTAGAGGCGCCAGGAGTCTTTCCAACTAGCTTTGATGTCTTGCACCTTCAGACTGGAGGAGTGAGTCAGAAAGACATGAAGGACTTGGATCAACGTTTTTGGACCCGATTTGAACAAGCTGATTTTTCCCAGACGACCTTTGGTCTTTCTTACATGAAGGACGAGGATATGGATAGTGGTGCCTATGACCAGCTAGTGGAGACTCTTTGCCAGACAGGAGCTAAGATTTTGTCCAAAGGGACAGCAGGTCGACACAATGATGATACAGGAACAAACGTTGCCTGGTTTATTCATTTTTACAAGATGATACTAGAAGAATACGGAAGAGGTGAGACATGATTATCATCAAGAGAGAGGATATTAGGTGGGGCGAGATGGGAGCCACTTATCTTTACGGGAGCCAGATCACCTATCATGCGGACGGTCATGTTACACTGAAAAACCCTTTGCTGGCTTCAGGTGAAACCCTTAAAACCTGGTATTCTAGTGTCAACTACCAGGCTACTAGAAGTCAACCTAGCCTCCCTCTTCTCAAGAAAAATTACATCTACCGTCTATCTATGAAGATGCAGGTTCAACCGGCCAATGGCCTCTATCTCAAACTGACCTTTTTAAACCGTTATGAAGAAATTATCGAGGAGAAGATTGAAAGACAATTTTCCTTTAGCTTCACCTATCCTGAAACGGCCTACACCTATCGCCTTTCCTTGATTAGTGCAGGTTTTGAGGCTCTTGACTTTGTTTCGTTTTCTATTAAGGAGGATGCTGTTGTTTAATCGTTTGTATCAAGAAAGACAACTGAGAAAGGTCAAGAAACTTTTAAGCCAAATCAACGCCCTCGAAGAAGAGATGGCTGCCCTCAGTGATGAGGAAATGGCTGCAAAGACAGAGGAGTTTCGCCAGCGCCTTGCCCAGGGAGAAACCGTGGATGAGCTATTGGTAGAAGCCTATGCCCTTGTCCGTGAGGCCGATAAACGGGTCTTGGGTCTCTTTCCCTATGATGTGCAGGTCATGGGAGCCATTGTGATCAACCAAGGAAATGTGGCTGAGATGAATACGGGTGAAGGCAAGACCTTGACTGCAACCATGCCCCTCTACCTCAATGCCCTAACGGGAAAGGGCAGCATGCTGGTCACGACCAATGACTATCTGGCTAGACGGGACGCAAGTGAAATGGGCCCAGTCTACCAATTTTTAGGTCTAACTGTCGGTCTGCCTTTTTCAGAGGATCTCAAAGAGGATTTGACTGCCGAAGAGAAAAGAAAGATCTACACCTCAGATATCGTCTACACGACCAATAGTGTATTGGGATTTGACTATCTCAATGACAACCTTGCCTCCACTCGTGAGGGAAAATTCCTGCCTCCCTTTAACTACGTCATCATCGATGAGATCGATGATATTCTACTCGATAGTGCTCAAACTCCCTTGATTATCGCAGGGTCTCCCCGGGTCCAGTCTAACTATTATGGGATGATTGATACCCTAGTGACGACCTTGGTTGAGGGAGAGGACTACATCTACAAGGAAGAAAAAGACCAAGTTTGGTTGACCCGAAAGGGGGCCCAGACGGTTGAAGCTTTCTTAGGAATCGACTATCTCTATAAGGAAGAGTACACCAGTTATGTTCGACATCTAGTCTATGCGCTCAGAGCTCATACGCTCTTTACCAAGGACAAGGACTACCTGGTTCGAGGGCAAGAAATGGTCTTGTTAGACAAGGGAACAGGTCGCCTGATGGAAATGACCAAACTTCAAGGAGGTCTCCACCAAGCCATCGAAGCCAAGGAACATGTGAAGCTTTCTCCTGAAACCAGAGCCATGGCTTCAATAACCTACCAGAGTCTCTTTAAGATGTTTCGCAAAATCTCAGGTATGACAGGAACGGGAAAGGTAGCAGAAAATGAATTTTTCGAAACCTACAATATGGCCGTCATTCGCATTCCGACCAATCGCCCACTTAGGCGGATGGACCATCCGGACAATCTCTATGTGACCCTCCCTGAGAAAGTCTATGCCTCTCTGGAAGCAATCAAGACCTACCACGCCAAAGGCAATCCACTCCTGATCTTTGTCGGATCTGTAGAAATGTCCCAGCTTTATTCGTCCTTGCTCTTGCGAGAGGGGATTTCCCACAATGTCCTTAATGCCAATCATGCGGCGCGTGAAGCCCAGATCGTCGCAGAGTCTGGACAGATGGGGGCAGTGACCGTTGCGACTTCTATGGCCGGTCGCGGGACAGATATCAAACTCGGTCCAGGTGTTGCAGAATTGGGCGGTTTGATTGTGATCGGTACCGAGCGAATGGAGAGCCGACGAATTGACCTGCAAATCAGAGGTCGTTCTGGCCGGCAGGGTGATCCAGGTATGTCTCAATTTTTCGTGTCGCTTGAAGATGATGTGATCAAAAAGTTCGGGCCATCTTGGGTTCACGACCTGTATCAAGACTACCAAGTGGAAGATATTAGCAAACCTATCCTACTCAAGGCTCGCAAGTACCGCAATCTCGTCAGAAAAGCCCAAGAGGCTAGTGATAGTGCCAGTCGCTCAGTACGCAGACAAACCTTAGAGTATGCGGAAAGCGTCAATATCCAGCGTCAGATGGTCTACCAAGAAAGAGATCGTTTGCTGGACGGAAGCCGTGATTTAGAGCATATTCTTGAGGATATACTGGCAGACTATACCAAACAAATCTCAGAAAAAGCCTATAGCAGCCCCCAAGAACTCTTTCACTTTATCGTGACCAATATTAGCTTTGGGATGAGAGAGTTACCAGATGATTTGAACCTGTCTGATGCAGATCAGATTCGGGAGTTACTAGAGGAAATAATAGCCAAGGAAATCGCAGCTAAAAAGGAAGTCCTCCAACCTCACCAACTCTATGATTCTTTTCTGAGAATATCCATGCTCAAGGCTATTGATGACAACTGGGTTGAGCAAGTCGACTATCTCCAACAGCTCAGTCAAGCAATCGGGAGCCAGTCTGCTTCTCAAAAGAACCCTATCGTAGAGTATTATCAGGAGGCCTATGCTGGATTTGAAACCATGAAGCAACAAATCCATACAGATATGGTACGCAATCTTCTCATGGGGATTGTGGAAGTAACGCCCAAAGGTGAGATTCTCACCCATTTTCCATAAAAAGAGGATCATATGACAATTTACAATATAAATCTAGGAATCGGTTGGGCGAGCAGTGGTGTCGAGTATGCCCAGGCCTACCGAGCAGGGATTTTTAGAAGTTTAGACCTAGCATCTAAGTTTATCTTTACCGACTTGATTTTGGCAGATAATATCCAGCATTTAACGGCCAATATCGGCTTTGCGGATGATCAGGTAATCTGGCTTTATAATCATTTTACAGACATCAAGCTAGCCCCGACCAGTGTCACAGTTGACGAAGTCTTGGCCTCTTTCGGTGGCCTTGAGAGTCATAGGGAGCAAGATGGCAAAGTCTTGCGTGTCTACTTTTCAGATGAGGATAAATTTGTGACCTGCTACTTGGTAGACTCGGCTAAGAATCTAGTACAGCATGCAGAGTATGTGTTTGGGGGGAACTTGATTCGCAAGGATTATTTCTCCTACACACGCTACTGTACAGAATATTTCGCGCCCAAAGACCAAGTGGCTAGGCTCTATCAACGAAGCTTTTTCAATGAAGATGGCAGCACTGCTTACGATATCTTGATGACTGAAGGACAGGAAGAGGTCTATCGATTTAAGGACTGGATTCTGTACGGAAAGCCAGCCCTTATGCGCTATTTTATGCAAAGTTTGAACTTGAGCAAGTCTGATTTGGTCATCTTGGACAGGGAAACTGGGATTGGTCAGGCTGTTTTTGAAGAAGCACAAAAGGCCCATCTAGCAGTTGTCGTTCACGCAGAGCACTATAGTGAAAATGCTAGCAACGGAGACTATCTCCTTTGGAATAACTACTATGAATATCAATTTACAAATGCGGACAAGGTCGATTGCTTTATCGTGTCTACGGATCGGCAGAAGGAAGTTCTCGAAGGTCAATTTGCCCAGTACAGTCAGCATCGTCCACGAATCGTCACGATTCCAGTTGGGAGCATTGATCAGTTGACGGAGCCTGCTAGGGAACGAAAGCCCTTTTCTCTCATTACCGCTTCGCGTTTGGCCAAGGAAAAACACATCGACTGGCTCGTCAAGGCGGTTATCCAAGCGCATCAAGTCCTTCCAGAGCTTACCCTTGACATTTATGGCAGTGGGGGTGAGGAGTCCCTTTTAAGGGAAATCATCACGGCTCACCAAGCGGAGAACTATATCCAGCTCAAAGGGCATGCAGATCTAGCTCAGATCTATCCCCAGTACGAAGTCTATCTGACAGCCTCAACCAGTGAAGGCTTTGGTCTGACCTTGATGGAGGCAGTTGGTTCAGGCTTGCCCCTGATTGGCTTTGATGTGCCTTATGGCAACCAAACCTTTATCCAGGACGGTCAAAATGGCTACTTGATTCCAAGTTCAGACGACCATGTTGAAATGGAAATTAAAAGGGCCTTCGCGGAAAAGATCTGCCAGCTCTATCAGGAAAATCATTTGCCAGATATGCGAACAGCATCTTATGACCTAGCGAGAGAATTTTTAACAGATAAGGTAAGGGACAAGTGGAAGAAAACGATAGAGGAGGTTCTGCATGATTCAACTATTTGATAGATATGGCCAGGAAAGTCGAGATTTACATGAAAGTCTAGAAGCTGCTGGCCTGTCCCATGTCACGGTTGTGATCGAGCCAGATGGCTTTCTCCCAGATGGGATTCTTTCTCCCTTTACCTACTATCTAGGTTACGAGTCGGGAAAAGCTCTTTATTTCAACCAAGTAGCCGTACCTGAGTTTTGGGAGATTGCGGGCAATAATCAGTCGGCGCATATCCTAGAGGATTCTCGGGAGAGGGGCGTGATTCACTATGTGGATGCTCCTCAGGCCCGTCTGGTCAAGCAAGTCGACTGGAAGGACCTATCCGGTCGCATCTACCAAGCAGACCACTATAACCGATACGGAACCTGCTTTGCCAAGACCACCTATAGTGCAGATGGGCAGGCTATCCTGACCAAGTATCAGGATGCAAAGGGACAGGAAATTGTCCTAGAAAATCATGTGACAGGCGATATCCTCCTAACCTTGCCCGGACAAGGTCTACGCCATTTTAAAAATCGAGTGGAGTTCACGATCTTCTTTTTGCAAGACTTGGGAATCGACACTCGCCACCTTCTCTTTAACACTCTCGCCACTTCTTTTTTGGTCTCATACCATTATCCAGACAAGACTGGACAGGATATCTTAGTCTGGCAAGAACCGCTAGATGATTGTCTTCCTGGTAATATGCAGTTGCTACTGGAGCAAGAGGAGCTGAGAGCCAAGCAGATCCTCATACCAGACAAGGCTACCTATGAAAAGGCCTTGGTCTTGACCAATCCAGCCTATCATGACAAGTTTGTCCTTCTAGGTTATCATTATCAGTTCAAAAGAGAAAACTTCGTTCGAGCAGATGCTCTGATCGTTACCAACTCGGATCAGATCGAGCATATCGAAACTCTGATTGAGTCCTTGCCAATGGTGACCTTCCGAATCGCGGCAGTGACCGAAATGTCGTCTAAGTTGCTGACCTTGCTTTCCTATCCCAATGTCGTTCTCTATCAAAACGCTAGTCCGCAAAAGATTCGAGAACTCTACCAGCTGTCGGATCTCTATCTAGACATCAATTACGGAAACGAGCTTTTGGATGCTGTCCGTCAAGCCTTCGAGCACAACATGCTCATCCTAGCCTTTGACCAAACAGCTCATAACAGATCTTACACAGCTCCAGAACACCTCTTTGATGTGCAGGCTGTTGGAGACATGATTGCGAAGATTCAAGAAGCTCTCAGCAGTCTTGACAAGATGGGCCGAGCCCTTGGACATCAAGGTCGTCATGCCAACTATGTGGACTTGGCTACTTACCAAGAGAGGATGGAAAGGATAATAGGGGAAGGACATGACTAAAAAAGATTTATTTTACAAGGATGTCGAAGGACGAATGGAAGAGTTAAAGCAAGGAGCGCTTAAGAAAGAAAAGCCTACCCGAGGAGAAAAGATCAGTAAAACTTTCTCCATTTTACTCGGCATGCTCATCCTTCTTACCCTGATCTTTACATTATTAGGAATCTTGAGGTGAAAATGATGGAAGTTTTGATGATTGTAGGAATAATCCTAGCCATCGCCTTGATTGTTCTGGTTCTCATCCAACCTCGTCAAAGCCAACTCTTTTCCATGGATGCGACCAGCAATATCGGAAAACCAGGCTACTGGCAGAACAAGCGCTTGGTAAAAATGGTAACCCTCTTGATTAGCCTAGCCTTGTTTGTCTTGCTCCTCATTTTTATGATGGTGACCTATCAGTAAGAACGCGGCACCATTCACAGATAGAGGATACTAGAGACGGGGAAAATACATCTAAACCGTAGGAACATATGGAAAACCAGATTAATGAGAAAATTATCGAAATCGTGCATCAAGCCAACGATATGATCCCAGTTGAGTGGGATGACTTGTATATTGTAATCGAGATGGACAAGACCTATAGCGGGGAAGCCTATTTCTATTTTAAGTATAAAAATCACTATCATTACCATCTGGAATTATCAGAAGATTTTGGTCTATCAATGATGGATATTCTAAGCGAAAACAAGGTTTTATTTAAAAAGTCAGAAGATCTGAAAAGAGTGTTTATTGAAAATGACTTGTCAGATTGGTATATTTGTATCATCCATTTAGATGATAACAACAAGCTTTCAGTCGACTATGACTATGCTCCATGGTTGAAAAGTAATTTTGGACCAACTGCTCGTATGAATTTTTTCAGATATCAATTTCTTGGCTTTGAACCAAGAAACGAAAAAGAACTAGAACAGTTCAAGGCTATGGAAGCCTTCCAGAAGGAGCATAATCAAAAGTAGAGTAAGCTTGATTACATTTTGAAGAATGCGATTTTTTGAGCATTGCTGTTAATGCGAATTGGAGGATAAAATGTTAGAAAACTTTGTTAAAGTGGCAGATATGCCCCAAGAAGTGATTGAAAAATACCAGAATCAAGTTCCAGCTGAGTTGCTTCAAATTTGGCAGGAAGATGGTCTAGGAACTTTTCTTGATGGTTATCTAAAAGTTATCAATCCAGATGATTATCTAGAGCTTCTCCAAAATAGCTATTTCAGAGGTGACATTGCTTTTCCAATGTTTGTGACGGCATTTGGAGATATTATTACTTGGGAAAAGAATGCCTACGTGGGAATTGTCCAATATAATATTCAGGATATGGATATTATTTGTAAGGGTCTGGATTTATTCATTCGATTTTTAGATAATTCATATGTGACTGATAACTTTGAACTTAATTTATATAGGCAAGCTGTTGCCAAACATGCTCAATTAGCCTACGATGAGTGTTTCGGTTTCGTTCCACTTTTGGCATTAGGAGGCTTTAAAGATGTAGACCACATGGATAAGGTAAAAGTCTTGGAGCACATTTACCTCATGTACCAGCTGACAGGTGGTGTAATGGACGACTAGGAGTTGCTATTTCTTTTTTGAAAACAGTGTGAGGGAATAAAATTCTCTTCCAAATGCAAAACACAAGAACCTCAGAGGAAGTCATCTGAGGTTCTTTGCGTTCTAGTTTCCATATTTTTGATAAAAATCGACCTTAACCTGGATAAAGGTTTCGGCTTCGCGTAGTAGTTGCAGGAGGGTGGCACGGGTTTCAAACTCCTCACGTGTTTTCGGGAGACTCCGATTGCGGAAGACTTGCAGATAGCGTTCGATGTCATCAAGTAAGTCATGAGCAGGATTGGTCTGACTTAGCTGGGCAGCAATCTTTGAAAAGAGCTGGGCCAAGATCAAACTCTCACTTGCGGCCAGATGACAGGTATTGATCTGCTGGGCCATGTTTCGTAGAATACGACTTTGTCGCTGCCTCATCTCAAAGTAATGGATGTGGTAGTCCGTCTGGTGAAAGAGATGGTCCGAGTGATCCAGGTAGACCAGTTTGAGAGCCTCATCGAGGAGCTTGTCTAATTGGTCAACGAGTTGAGCTTGATTGCGTCCGTCTCCCCTCGACAGATAGTATTTAAAGCGAAGCAAGATGTCTTTTAACTTTTCTTCGACCTGAAGGTGGTAGCTTTGGATGGCTTTCTCACGAGAGGGCATATAAAGGTTGACCAATAGAGCAAAGCTTGTCCCGATGAGAAAGAGGAGTACTTCATTAAGCAAGAGATCAGGGGAAGTAGACTCCTGTACCAAGAGATGACCGACCAAGACACTGCTAGGGGTGATGCCGATTTCCCAGCCCATTTTGTAAGCAAGAGGGACATAGAGAGCCAGGTAGAGGCCCAGACTCCAGATGTGAAAGCCCGTCAGCTGAAAGGCTAGAACACCGATAGCGAGCGCTAGGAGCATGGAAAAGAGGCGGTTACGTGCTAATTTCAGCGTGCTTCTGCGTGTGTCGGAGAGGCTTAAGAGAGCGATAATTCCGGCTGAAACTGCTGACGATAAATCTAAAAAGTAAGCGAAAAAACAAGCGAGACAGGTCGCTAAGACCAGTTTGGTCGTACGTTGAGTGAGGGACATGAAAATTTCCTAAACTAATAGAGTCAAGTGTTTAACGAGGAGTTAGAGACTAGGGACGAAGTTTTCGGTTTGTAGCATACTCGGCAACCGCTGTAAAGAGGACATCTGTAGAAGAATTCAGGGCTGTTTCGCAGGAGTCTTGCACGACTCCGATCACAAAACCGACTCCGACAACCTGCATAGCCAAGTCGTTGGAAATCCCAAAGAGGCTACAAGCTACAGGAATGAGGAGAAGGGATCCCCCAGCGATCCCAGAGGCCCCGCAGGCAGAAATGGCAGCCACGACACTGAGCACAAATGCTGTCCCAAAGTCTACCGAAATTCCGAGTGTGTTGACGGCAGCCAAGGTCAGGACATTTATGGTAACAGCAGCGCCAGCCATGTTGATGGTTGAACCAAGCGGGATGGAGACAGAGTAGGTGTCAGGATTCAGTCCCAAATCTTGGCAGAGTTTCATATTGACAGGGATATTTGCAGCAGAGCTACGAGTGAAAAAGGCTGTAATACCACTGACACGTAGACATTTCAAAACAAGGGGATAGGGATTTTTCCTCATAAAGAGAAAAGCGATGAGCGGGTTGATGATGAGAGCGACAAAGGCCATAGTAGCAATCAAGAGTCCTAGGAGGACACCGTAGTTGGCCAGACTGGCAATACCCTTGTCTGAGATGGTCTTAAACACCAAGCCTAAAATTCCAAAAGGAGCTAGGTTGATAATCCATTCTACGATTTTAGAGGTGACATCCGCCATGGTTTTCAGTAATTCTTTACTGTGTTTACTTGCCTCTCTCATAGCCAAGCCAAAGATAACTGCCCAAGAGAGAATCCCGATATAGTTGGCTTCAACAATGGCATTCAAGGGATTGTCCACCAGTTTGAGTAGTAGATTGCTGAGGACTTGACCAATACCGTCAGGAGCAGCAACTTCTGTATTTGCGTTGGTCAGGGTGATTTGTACAGGCAGTAAGAAACTAGCTAGAACGGCTACCAATGCAGCAGCAAAGGTTCCGAGCAAGTATAGGAAAATAACCGTCTTCATATTGGTGTTTTGTCCCTTTTGGTGTTGGGAAAGGGCATTGGCAACAAGGGCAAAAACCAAAATAGGAGCGATGGCTTTCAGTCCACCTACAAAGAGATCTCCAAGCAGGCCAATTCCTGTAAGGTTTGGAAAGAGCATTCCTAATGTAGCTCCCAAGATCATTCCAATAAGGATTCGTTTGATGAGGCTTGCCTTGGTCCAGGCTCTAATGATTCGTTTCATAGCAGTCTCCTTCAAATGTATTGTTTATAATTATAGTATAAATATGCTATAGAGGCAAGTGATATTTTGAAAATATGGCCTATAATTGAATAATTATGAAAGAAAAGAGAAGGACGATTTTATGGTATAATAGGGAAAAGGAGTTTTATATGCAAGATTTTTTTCAACGCTATTTTGATAAACTTGATTTAACAACCATGTTAGAGAATCTCTTAACCAAGGTGATTTCTCTTTTGATTTTGTTTTTGCTATTTTATATAGCTAAAAAGATGCTTCACGCCACTGTACGAAAGATTGTAAAGCCCTCACTTAAATTTTCCAATCGAGATGCTGGCAGACAAAAGACCATTTCTCGTTTGCTGGAGAATGTCTTTAACTACATTCTTTATTTCTTCTTGCTCTATTGCATCCTGTCTATTTTAGGTTTGCCAGTTTCCAGCCTCCTTGCTGGTGCGGGGATTGCTGGGGTGGCCATTGGTATGGGGGCGCAAGGCTTTCTATCCGATGTCATCAATGGTTTCTTCATCCTTTTTGAACGCCAGCTTGATGTGGGTGATGAAGTGGTTCTCACAAATGGACCGATTACCGTTTCTGGAAAGGTCGTTAGCGTAGGGATCCGTACAACGCAACTGCGGGGTGACGATCAAGCCCTTCACTTTGTTCCCAATCGTAATATCACCGTCGTCAGTAATCTATCTCGTGCTGAATAGGCCGGCTATTTTAGCAGATTTGTGGTACAATAGAAGGAGTTTGGTAAAGGAGAGAGTATGCTATTTGTAGAGAAAAAATTAGGTCACGATTGTACATGGATAGACCTTGATGTAGACAAGATTAAAAACATGGAAGACCTTTCGGATGTCTATGGATTGGACAAGGAAACCATCGAGTATGCTCTGGATAGAAATGAGCGTGCCCACATGGACTATCACCGTGAAACGGGAACGGTAACCTTCATTTATAATGTTCTTGATTTAGAAAAAGACAAAGAATATTATGAAGCGATTCCGATGACCTTTATCGTTGAAAAACAACGGCTGATCACAATTAGCAATCACAAGAATAGTTATGTGATTAAACGAATGGCATCCTACCTTGAAAGCCATGAAGTTGTTTCAATCTACAAATTTCTTTTTGCCAGTTTAGAGATTATAAGCAATGCTTATTATCCAGTTATTGAAGAAATGGATAAAAGTAAGGATGAAATCAGTGCACTTCTTCGTCAAAAAACAACTAAAAAAAATCTTTTTGCCCTCTCTGACTTGGAAACTGGTATGGTTTACCTGACAGCAGCTGCCAAACAAAATCGTCTCCTCTTGGAACACATCCAAGGGCATGCTCTTTATCGCAATTTTAATGAGGTAGAAAGAGAGCAGTTTGACGATGCCATGATTGAAGCGCATCAGTTGGTTTCGATGACAGACTTGATTTCTCAAGTTTTGCAACAACTCTCAGCCTCTTACAACAACATCCTAAATAATAATCTAAATGATAATTTGACAACTTTGACAATTATCTCAGTCTTACTAGCTATCCTTGCGGTTATTACAGGATTCTTCGGAATGAATGTTCCCTTACCGTTTGCAAATGAACCAAATGCTTGGATTTATATTTTGCTAGCTAGTCTCATTTTATGGGTAGTCTTAGCCCAATATTTAAAGAATATTGCTAGAAATTAAAAAGAAAAGGAGCCAGAATGGCGATTGAAAATTACATGCCAGATTTTGCTGTGGAAGCAGTTTATGATCTGACAGTCCCAAGCCTGCAGGCGCAGGGGATCAAGGCTGTTTTGGTCGATTTGGACAATACCCTCATTGCTTGGAACAACCCTGATGGGACGCCAGAGATGAAGCAATGGCTACATGACCTTCGTGATGCAGGTATTCGCATCATTGTTGTTTCAAATAATACCAAAAAACGGGTACAACGCGCAGTTGAGAAGTTTGGGATTGATTACGTTTATTGGGCCTTGAAGCCTTTCACTTTTGGGATTGACCGTGCCATGAAGGAATTCCACTATGAGAAAAATGAAGTGGTCATGGTCGGCGACCAACTTATGACGGATATACGAGCAGCTCACCGTGCAGGTATTCGCTCGATCTTGGTCAAGCCCTTGGTCCAACATGACTCTATCAAAACGCAGATTAACCGAGTTCGCGAGCGCCGTGTCATGCGAAAAATCACTGAAAAGTACGGACCGATTACATATAAAAAAGGAATCTAACTATGGAAGAAATTCTCTGTATTGGTTGTGGAGCAGCCATTCAGACGACAGACAAGGCTGGACTTGGCTTTACCCCCCAGTCGGCACTTGAAAAAGGTTTGGAGACTGGCGAAGTCTATTGCCAACGTTGTTTCCGTCTCCGTCACTACAATGAAATCACGGATGTCCAGTTGACAGACGATGATTTTCTCAAACTCTTGCACGAGGTGGGAGACAGTGATGCCTTGGTGGTCAATGTCATTGATATCTTTGACTTTAATGGCTCTGTCATCCCAGGCTTACCACGTTTTGTATCGGGCAATGATGTCCTCTTGGTGGGAAATAAAAAAGATATCCTGCCCAAGTCAGTTAAGCCGGGTAAGATTAGCCAGTGGCTCATGGAACGTGCCCACGAAGAAGGACTTCGTCCTGTTGATGTCGTCCTGACTTCAGCCCAAAACAAGCATGCCATCAAAGAAGTCATTGATAAAATCGAGCACTACCGCAAGGGCCGTGATGTCTACGTAGTTGGTGTGACCAACGTTGGAAAATCAACCCTTATCAACGCTATTATCCAAGAAATCACGGGTGACCAAAATGTCATCACGACTTCGCGTTTCCCAGGAACAACCTTGGACAAGATTGAGATTCCGCTTGACGACGGATCTTATATTTACGATACACCGGGGATTATTCACCGCCACCAGATGGCCCACTACTTGACGGCTAAAAACCTCAAGTATGTCAGCCCTAAAAAGGAAATCAAGCCCAAAACCTATCAGCTCAATCCTGAGCAAACCCTGTTTTTAGGTGGTCTTGGACGCTTTGACTTTATATCAGGAGAAAAGCAAGGATTTACAGCTTTCTTTGACAATGAACTCAAACTCCATCGTACTAAGCTTGAAGGCGCTAGTGCCTTTTATGACAAGCATCTGGGAACTCTTCTCACACCACCAAATAGCAAGGAAAAAGAAGATTTTCCAAAACTAGTCCAACATGTATTTACCATCAAGGACAAGACAGACCTAGTCATCTCAGGACTAGGCTGGATCCGCGTAACAGGCACCGCCAAAGTCGCCGTCTGGGCACCAGAAGGCGTCGCCGTCGTCACACGAAAAGCAATTATTTAAACACAGAAAGGAAAGAGTTGTCTGGATTCGAGCGAGCTCTGCGAGCCTATAACGAATACTTTTCGCCGTGGTGTCAGTTGGTACAAGGAGTTGTACCAACAAAGGAAAATTTGAGACCTTAGGCTCAAATTTTAGTCATGAAAGTCCGAAGGACTTTGCTGACGTCCGTCACCACTTCAGAAAAGTATTAAAAGAAACTCTTTTTAAGAAATTATGTCATTAACATCAAAACAACGTGCCTTCCTCAACAGCCAGGCACACACCCTCAAACCCATCATCCAAATCGGAAAAAATGGTCTCAACGACCAAATCAAAACTAGCGTCCGTCAGGCTCTTGACGCCCGTGAATTGATTAAGGTTACTCTCTTACAAAACACAGATGAAAACATCCACGAAGTAGCTGAAATCTTGGAAGAAGAAATCGGTGTGGATACTGTCCAAAAAATCGGACGCATCTTGATTTTGTTTAAACAATCCAGCAAGAAAGAAAATCGCAAGATTTCTAAAAAAGTCAAAGAAATCTAAAACCTACTCCAAACAACTGTTTTTACAGAGAATTAAAGGAAGACGAGCCTATGGCAATCGAATTATTGACTCCCTTTACCAAGGTAGAGTTGAAGCCAGAAATCAAGGAGAAAAAACGCAAACAAGTCGGGATTTTAGGGGGAAATTTTAACCCTGTTCACAATGCCCATCTTGTTGTGGCGGACCAAGTACGACAACAGTTAGGACTAGATCAGGTCCTGCTTATGCCCGAATACCAACCACCTCATGTAGACAAAAAAGAAACCATCCCTGAACACCACCGTCTCAAGATGCTTGAGTTGGCGATTGAGGGGATTGAAGGTCTGGACATTGAAACCATTGAGTTAGAGCGTAAGGGCATTTCCTACACCTACGACACCATGAAGATTTTGACAGAGCAACATCCAGATACGGATTATTACTTCATTATCGGGGCGGATATGGTGGACTATCTACCAAAGTGGTACCGAATTGATGAGCTGGTTGACATGGTTCAGTTTGTGGGAGTTCAGCGCCCACGCTACAAGGCAGGAACTTCCTATCCAGTTATCTGGGTGGATGTGCCTCTCATGGATATTTCCTCCAGCATGGTACGTGACTTCATTGCCCAAGGTCGGAAACCCAACTTTCTCCTACCTCAGCCAGTGCTAGACTACATCGAGAAGGAGGGGCTCTACTGATGGCCTATCAAGACTATATCAACTGCTCCCGAGAGGCTTTGTTGGAAAGAATGGCAGAGCTTCTACCTGAAAAACGTTTAACCCATTGTTTGGGTGTGGAGCGTGCAGCCATAGAGCTTGCCCAGCGATTTGGAGTCGATGTTGAGAAAGCTGGTCTAGCAGGCCTTCTTCATGATTATGCTAAAAAGCTGTCAGATCAGGAATTTCTAGACTTGATTGACCGTCATCAGCTAGGCACTGACCTTAAAAACTGGGGCAATAATGTCTGGCATGGCATGGTTGGTATCTACAAGATTCAGGAAGATTTGGATTTGCATGATCCAGAAATCCTGCGAGCTATTGAAATCCATACAGTCGGTGCTGGTCAGATGAGCGACCTGGATAAAGTTGTCTACGTCGCAGACTATATCGAGCACAATCGTGCCTTTCCAGGAGTGGATGTGGCGCGTGAAATTGCAAGTTTGTCGCTCAATAAGGCAGTGGCTTATGAGACAGCTCGTACCGTGGAGCATCTAGCTCATCAGGGATTCCCCATCTATCCCCAAACCCTTGAAACCTATAACGCCTTTGTGCACTATTTGAAAGAGGACTAAATGAACGAAAAAGAATTACTAGAACTAGTCGTGAAAGCGGCTGATGAGAAACGTGCGGAGGATATCCTCGCACTTGATGTACAAGATTTGACCAGCGTGACGGACTACTTTGTCATCACGAGCTCAATGAATAGCCGTCAGTTGGACGCTATCGCTGACAATATCCGTGAAAAAGTAGCTGAAGCTGGCTTTAAAGGTAGCCATGTCGAAGGAGATGCAGCTGGAGGCTGGGTCTTGCTGGACCTTGGTGGCGTCGTTGTGCATATCTTCTCAGAAGAAATGCGTGCCCACTATAACCTAGAAAAACTATGGCATGAGGCGAGCTCAGTAGATTTATCTGAAACTCTGGCGTAGAAGATGACTTGAATTTCGGCTGGGAATTACTTTGAAATTCGACAATGTATTGAGATTATTCTTGTTTTCTGAGTGAGAAAGTGAGAAATTACCGAGACTTTCCGTTGTGATAAAACTTCTTGAAACAAAAATGTTTCAAGAAGTCGGGAGTTTTGAGACCTTAGGCTCAAAACTAAGTCTTGGAACTTCGAAGAAGGTCGCAGACGTCCGAAATCACCTAAGGAAAGTCTTAAAAAGACTTTGTCTTCAATCGAACTCAGTTGCACTCAACTGGGTTTCTTTGCTTATTATAGAAAAAATTGATAGAAAGGTGAGAGCGTTGTGTTTTGTTCATCTCGAAACTGAACACGAGCTAAAAGCTGCGAGAAAAAGAGTAACTTCCTTTGTATCTGACGATACAGCAGAAAGTTTCCTATTTTCTTCTTGCTTTTAACGCTCTTTGTATCTTAGAAAGGATTTGAACCCGTCCTGTAATCGTCGGAAAATAGATAGCCTTCCTTGGAGCTCGGCTCCATCGTCAAGCTCCTAATTTTCATTCCGATTACGGGCGGACTTGGTATCATGAATATGGCTACTTATGAAACCTTTGCGGCTGTTTACGATGCAGTCATGGATGATAGTTTATACGATAAATGGACGGATTTTTCACTCCGTCATTTGCCTAAGACCAAGGAGAGAAAGAAGCTTTTGGAACTTGCTTGTGGGACAGGTATCCAGTCTGTGCGCTTTTCTCAGGCTGGTTTTGATGTGACAGGACTTGACTTGAGCGCGGATATGCTGAAGATTGCTGAGAAGAGAGCTACTTCAGCCAAGCAAAAGATTGATTTTATTGAAGGTAATATGCTGGATTTGTCCAAGGCTGGTAAGTACGACTTTGTTACGTGTTACTCAGACTCAATCTGTTACATGCAGGATGAGGTAGAGGTAGGGGACGTCTTTAAGGAAGTGTACAATGCGCTTAATGAAGACGGTGTTTTTATCTTTGATGTGCATTCGACCTACCAGACAGATGAGGTTTTTCCAGGCTATTCTTACCATGAAAATGCGGAAGATTTTGCTATGCTTTGGGATACCTATGAGGACGAAGCTCCTCACTCCATCGTGCATGAGTTGACTTTCTTTATCAAGGAGGCTGACGGTTCCTTTAGTCGCCACGATGAAGTACATGAGGAGCGTACATACGAAGTCTTGACCTATGATATTTTGCTGGAACAGGCTGGTTTCAAATCTTTCAAACTCTATGCGGACTTTGAGGACAAGGAGCCGACAGAAATCAGCACCCGTTGGTTTTTTGTCGCGCAGAAGTAGGAGAACATCATGACCATCACAGGTATTATCGCGGAGTTTAATCCTTTTCATAATGGGCATAAATACCTGCTGGATCAGGCGGAGGGACTGAAAATCGTTGCCATGTCTGGAAATTTCATGCAGCGTGGAGAACCTGCTATCGTAGACAAGTGGGCTCGGGCTCAGATGGCGCTGGAAAATGGAGCGGATCTGGTAGTGGAATTGCCCTTTTTAGTCAGTGTTCAGGCGGCAGATTTCTTTGGCCAAGGAGCTGTGGATATCTTGGATCGGTTGGGCATTGATAGCCTAGCTTTTGGGACAGAGGAAGTTCTGGACTACCAGAAAATTGCTGAATTATACGCAGAGCAAGGCGTTGAGATGGAGAATTTTGTGGACAATCTACCTGATTCATTCTCCTACCCTCAGAAAACCCAAGCCATGTGGAAGGAATTTGCTGGCCTTGATTTTTCTGGCAATACGCCCAATCATGTTCTAGCTCTAGCTTATGCCAAGGCAATTGCAGGACGAAACGTCAACCTGCATCCAATTCAACGTCAGGGGGCGGGTTACCATTCTGTGGATAAGGATGTGGACTTTGCCTCGGCGACAGCCCTTCGTCAGCATCAATCAGACCAAGGTTTCTTAGAACGCTTTATGCCTTCTCTTGCCCTCTTTGAGCAGACCAGTAAGGTGAGCTGGGAAGACTATTTTCCCTTGCTCCGCTATCAAATCTTGTCAAATCCAGACCTAACCGCCATCTATCAGGTCAATCAAGAAATGGCTGTGCGCATCAAGGATGCTATCAAAACAGCCCAGTCTGTGGAGGAATTGGTCGAGGCGGTTGCGACCAAACGTTACACAAAAGCGCGTGTCAGACGCCTCTTGACCTATATTTTGGTGCAGGCCAGAGAAAGTTACTTGCCAGAAGCCATCCATGTCCTTGGCTTTACCGAAAAAGGCAGACAACATCTCAAGTCTCTGAAAGAGCAGGTCCATCTAGTCAGCCGAATTGGGAAAGAACCTTGGGATGCTATGACGCAAAAGGCAGACCAGATTTACCAACTAGGACAGCCAAGTATGGCAGAGCAGAATTTTGGCAGAGTGCCTATCAAAATTGAAAGCAATTAAGTCTACTATCAGGTAGGCTTTTTGAGATTTTTTCGAATAAATAGATAGAAAAGAAAAATCTTGTACAAGTTCCTGACAATTTCTTTCTTTTCGTGTATAATAGTGGAAAAGAGGTAAAACGAGGTATGGTTATGGAAGCAGTTCTTTACTCAACATTCCGAAATCATTTAAAAGACTACATGAAGAAGGTAAACGATGAATTTGAGCCTTTAACGGTGGTCAATAAAAATCCAGATGAGGATATTGTAGTCCTTTCAAAGAGCGAGTGGGATAGTATTCAGGAAACCCTGAGAATCGCTCAAAATAAGGAACTTTCTGATAAGGTCTTGCGAGGAATGGCTCAAGTTCGTGCTGGAAGCACTCAGGTGCATGTGATTGAGGAGTGAGGAATGCTGCTCAATTTTACAGAAGATGCCTGGGCGGATTATTGCTATTGGCAAAACCAAGATAAGAAAACATTAAAAAGAATCAATAAATTAATCAAAGATATTCAACGCGATCCTTTTTCAGGAATTGGGAAACCAGAACCACTCAAGTATGACTACCAAGGAGCTTGGTCACGGCGCATTGATGCAGAAAATCGCTTGATTTATATGATGGATGGAGATGGCGTCGCTTTCTTGTCCTTCAAAGATCATTACTAAGTCTACTGAAAGGTAGGCTTTTTTATTTTAGGGATTTTAATGGATAGATTTAAGATAAAATTTTTGGAAAATGATAGACTTCCTAAGTTAAAAAATCAGTGAAAAATTATTAGTATAATAATTAGATTCTTGTCCCTTGAATCCGCTTAATAACTTTTATTTTGTGGTATAATCATGATAATATAGATTAAAAGGGGTATATATGAAAAATATAAAAACGAGGATTCTTAATTTTTTTCTGAATTTTAAACGGCTACTGAAATATCCATTTCAAAGACCATCATGGAGTAGTAATGTTAGAATTGTCGAGTGGTACAAAATATTTATAGCCAGTATATGGGTACTGTATCTTGCACTTGAGATTGAACAATTTAAACGCTTTGCTTTACCTATCTATAAATTTTTATCTAATTATAATTTTTTTAAAGATATTATTTCAATTTTGTATGAGAATCGTGTAATAATATTGTTAGCAATGACTATACCAACAATACTGTTCTGGTTTTTAGACATAATTTTTAAAAAAGTTAGTTATAAGAAACTGGACCCAGAGCTATTTCCGGAATATGACTTGGATGACTATCCTTATCAAACTCATCTGGTGGAGTTTTTAAATAGTCCGGCCTCTATTCATAATGTCTTCTGGTTGGATGGTTCTTGGGGAAGTGGGAAAACATTTTTTATAAAGACGTTTTTTGAAAATCAAATTTATAAAAAGAAAGAAATCTACTATATTTCCTGCTTTGGGATAAAAACAAGAGAGCAAGCCGAGAAAATATTGATCAATGAAATAGAAAAACAATCCATACTCGGAAATTTGGACTTTATTCCACTTGTTGGAGGAGTTTTTAAATGGTTCTTTAAAACAGTTGGAACGGATTTGATGAAGCGAGATTCTATCATTATTTTTGATGATTTTGAACGGGTTTCATATGTAGCAAAATCAGATAACCCTTCAGATTACAATGATTTATTGGGTTATATTGACTATCTTTCTGAGAATAAAAGATTTAAAATTATTGTAATTTTAAATAGTGAGGAAATTGGGTCAGCAAAGGAGATTATTGATAATAAATTTAAGTTAAATCATAATAGAATGGAACCTACAGAGGAAGTCATAGATAACATTTTGAAAAAGAGTAAATTGAGAGATGATGACCTTGGGAAAATTCTATCATTAATTTTTAAAATTTATTATGTGGATGCAGACGAAAGAGTCGTAGAAGATAAAAATAAAGATTCAAAAGTTAAAAAACCAAGTTTAAGAGAGTTCCAGAAATCATTAGAAGAACTTTCAAATATAATTGAGAGTGATTATACAACGAATAGGCTTCTACCATATTTTGGTAGAAAGATATCAAATTACATCGTTGATTGCATGAATGGACGCATGGGAACTGATAGTATTCTAGTATTATTTTTTGAATTTTTTAATGGCATTTATGAAGTAGACGAGTATGAGCAGTTCTATGAGTTAGACTCATATTTTCATTTTGAAATGTTAGAGAAGTTTGTAGTTTTAAGTTCTTTGGGTTCTTTACCTACTTCAGAGGAGGATATGTATTTTGATTACCCCCAAGAACCTATATATTATTTCCAATTGTTATCGTGTCTATGGGAAGTCAAACTAAGGAATCTATTTATCTCAAAAACAGGACACAAAGTGTATTATGATGCTCATGACATACTCTGTGGCCGAACAAAGGGCTGTTTAGTTGAAATTTATTATGATATTTTAAATGATAGAATAAAAAATAATTATCAAGTGATTAACATAGATGAATTGAAAGACGCGAAATGTCAGAACTTTATAAAAAAATGCTTACCTTTAGAATCAAAAGGGCAAATTACAATTAATCATATTCCACTAGATAATTTAATACAATAGAGCTTAGAAGTAGATGACTCTTTGTCTAAAATTCACACAAAACTCTTCAATTTGGGTTTGTGAAAATCGGTTTTTTATGATAGAATATTAAGGAATGTATGTCATTCGATAAACAAATTTAATGAGGTAAAAACATGGAAATCATGACACTTGCGATTGCTGTTTTTGCCGTCATCATTGGTTTAGTCATTGGATATGTCAGCATCTCAGCTAAGATGAAATCATCCCAAGAAGCTGCAGAGTTGATGCTTCTAAATGCTGAACAAGAAGCAACTAATTTACGAGGACAAGCTGAGCGCGAAGCGGATTTATTGCTAAATGAAGCCAAGAGCGAAAGCAAGTCTCTTAAAAAAGAAGCACTATTGGAGGCCAAAGAGGAAGCCAGAAAATACCGTGAAGAAGTGGACGCTGAATTTAAGTCAGAACGTCAGGAGCTCAAGCAAATTGAAAGTCGTTTGACGGAGAGAGCTACGAGCCTTGACCGTAAGGACGACAATTTGACGAACAAAGAAAAAACACTTGAACAAAAAGAACAAAGTATTTCTGATAGAGCAAAAAACCTTGATGCACGTGAAGAGCAATTAGAGGAAGTCGAAAGACAAAAAGAAGCTGAACTTGAACGTATCGGTTCCCTTTCCCAAACTGAGGCTCGAGATATTATCTTGGCTCAGACAGAGGAAAATTTGAGCAAGGAAATTGCTAGCCGCATTCGTGAGGCAGAGCAAGAAGTGAAGGAACGTTCAGACAAGATTGCGAAAGATATCTTGGTTCAGGCTATGCAGCGTATCGCTGGTGACTATGTAGCAGAGTCAACAAACTCGACAGTTCACCTACCAGACGATACCATGAAGGGACGCATTATCGGACGCGAAGGGCGAAACATTCGTACCTTTGAAAGTTTGACAGGGGTCGATGTAATCATCGACGACACGCCAGAAGTGGTAACCTTGTCAGGATTTGATCCGATTCGTCGTGAAATTGCTCGTATGACCATGGAAATGTTGCTCAAGGATGGCCGTATCCACCCAGCTCGTATCGAGGAGTTGGTGGAGAAAAACCGTCAAGAGATTGACAATAAAATCCGTGAATATGGAGAAGCTGCTGCCTATGAGATTGGTGCGCCTAACCTCCATCCAGACTTGATGAAGATCATGGGACGTTTGCAGTTCCGTACTTCATATGGACAAAATGTCTTGCGTCATTCGATTGAGGTTGCAAAGTTATCTGGTATCATCGCGAGTGAACTTGGTGAAAATGCAGCTCTTGCCCGTCGTGCTGGATTCCTTCATGACATCGGGAAAGCTATTGACCGCGAGGTTGAAGGAAGCCACGTTGAGATTGGTACGGAGTTGGCTCGTAAGTACAAGGAACACCCAGTTGTGGTGAATACTATTGCTAGCCACCACGGTGATGTCGAAGCTGAAAGCGTCATTGCAGTGATTGTTGCTGCAGCAGATGCCTTGAGTGCAGCGCGTCCAGGTGCTCGTAGTGAATCTCTTGAAAGCTATATCAAGCGTCTCCATGACTTGGAAGAAATCGCCAATGGCTTTGAAGGGGTGCAAAATAGCTTCGCCCTTCAAGCAGGACGTGAAATCCGTATCATGGTTAATCCAGGACAAATCAAAGACGACAAAGTCACAATCTTGGCTCACAAAGTTCGTGAGAAAATTGAAAACAATCTCGATTACCCAGGAAATATCAAGGTAACCGTGATCCGCGAACTTCGTGCAGTAGATTATGCTAAATAAATAAGAAAGAGCAGTTGAAAAATTACTGCTTTTTTGTTACACTAGATAGAAAGACTGTAGAAGGATAACTGACGTAATCATCAGTATCCGAGAGAAATTTCACTTTATTTCACAGACTAACTAAAGGAGACATAATGGCAGACCGAGGCTTGCTAATCGTTTTTTCTGGTCCTTCAGGAGTTGGGAAAGGAACGGTTAGAAGAGAGATTTTTGAGAGTTCTGAGAATCAATTTCAATACTCTGTATCGATGACGACGCGTGCGCAACGTCCTGGTGAAGTGGATGGGTTGGACTATTTCTTCCGTACTCGTGAAGAGTTTGAAGAGCTGATCCGTCAAGGTCAGATGTTGGAATATGCAGAATATGTCGGTAACTACTATGGAACTCCTCTGACCTATGTCAATGAAACTCTGGACAAGGGAATCGATGTCTTTCTTGAGATTGAAGTGCAAGGAGCCCTTCAGGTTAAGAAAAAGGTTCCAGATGCTGTCTTTATCTTTCTAACGCCACCAGATTTGGATGAATTGCAAGATCGTTTGGTAGGTCGTGGAACAGATAGCGCTGAAGTGATTGCCCAACGAATCGAAAAAGCCAAGGAAGAAATTGCCCTCATGCGTGAGTATGATTATGCCATTGTCAACGATCAGGTGCCCCTCGCTGCTGAACGTGTCAAGCGTGTGATCGAAGCAGAACACTTCCGTGTGGACCGTGTCATTGGTCACTATCAGGAGATGTTGCCAAAATCTCCAACTACTCGATAAACTATAGGAAACAGGTACAAGCAAATGATGTTAAAACCCTCTATTGATACCTTGCTAGACAAGGTACCATCAAAATATTCACTCGTAATCTTGGAAGCAAAACGCGCCCACGAACTAGAAGCCGGTGCGCCAGCAACTCAAGAGTTTAAGTCTGAAAAATCAACTCTTCGCGCTTTGGAAGAAATCGAGTCTGGAAATGTAACCATTCACCCAGATCCAGAAGGAAAACGTGAAGCGGTTCGTCTCCGTATCGAAGAAGAAAAACGCCGCAAAGAAGAAGAAGAAAAGAAAATCAAAGAGCAAATTGCTAAAGAAAAAGAAGATGGTGAAAAAATTTAAGGTTGGGGGGACTCAATCTTATTTTTTCTATTGCAAGAATATACTGACAAGAAGGAGGTGAGAAGATGGCTATTGCAAAGATTATCGTGGATGTTCCCCTGATGCAGACGGACCAGCCTTACAGTTACAAGGTCCCTGAGGAATTTGTAGACATGCTGGAAGTCGGTATGCGGGTCCATGTCCCCTTCGGCAAGGGTAATCGTTTGATCCAAGGGATTGTGCTAGATTTGGAGTTCCAGTCAGATGAGGAAGAAGCTGATCAGGACTTGAAGGAGATTGCAGAGGTGCTAGACTTTTCTCCCGTCTTGACTCAAGAGCAACTCTGGCTGGCTGAGGAGTTACGCAAGTCTGTCTTTTCTTATAAAATCTCCATCCTAAAAGCCATGTTGCCTGGATTTTTAAACTCCAGTTATGATAAGATTCTCTATCCTCTGGAAGGTCTGAGTCAGGCAGACCGAGAGCGTCTGTTTGGTTCAGAAGATTCGCTAGCCTTTTCTTCTCTAGACCTTGCCAAGCAGGCAGAAATGATGCGCTTGACTAGAAAAGGTCTGCTCCGCTTAGAATACCAGGCAGTCGATCAAAAGAAGGTCAAGACCCAGTCTTGGTATGAGGTTGATGATACTCGACTAGAGCAGATTGAGATTTCTGCGCGTGCTAAGAAAAAGGCAGAGCTGAGAGACTATCTGCTGTCTCATCCTGAAAGTGCTCCCCTGGCTAGCTTGTTAGAGTCTTATTCGCGGGAGCAAGTCAACTTTTTTGTGGAACAAGAAGCTCTAACCCTAGTCCAAAAGGAAGTGCAACGCTCAGCTGTTTATTTTGAAGGCATTGAAGCCAGCCAACCTTTGGAATTGAATCCAGAACAAAGACAGGCGCGTGATGCCGTTGTCAGTGCTATTGGCAGTCAACAGCCTCCTTTCCTCCTTCAAGGGATTACAGGAAGTGGGAAAACAGAGGTTTACTTACAGATCATCCAAGGGGCCTTGGACAAGGGCAAGACAGCCATTTTGCTGGTGCCTGAGATTTCCCTGACGCCACAGATGACGGAATGTTTCATTGCTCGTTTCGGTGAGAAAGTAGCCATTCTTCACTCAGGCCTATCCAATGGTGAGAAGTACGACGAATGGCGCAAGGTCGAACGCGGCGATGCCCAAGTTGTTGTTGGTGCTCGATCAGCTATCTTTGCTCCTTTGAAAAATCTAGGTGTCATGATTATCGATGAAGAGCATGAAGCCAGCTACAAACAAGACAGCAATCCCCGTTATCATGCTAGAGAGGTCGCCATTCTACGGGACCAGTACAATCAAGCAGCCCTGGTCCTCGGCTCGGCGACACCGAGCTTAGAGAGCCGTGCGCGGGCTGGAAAAGGTGTCTATCAACACTTACGTCTGACCCAACGGGCCAATCCTTTAGCCACTATTCCTGAAGTTCAAGTGATTGACTTTCGTGACTATATCGGGCAGAATGAGACGTCAAACTTTACCCCTCCTTTGCTAGAGGCCATTCAAGATCGTCTGGATAAAAAAGAGCAGGTAGTCCTCATGCTCAACCGTCGGGGTTATTCTAGCTTTGTTATGTGTCGGGAGTGTGGGACGGTAGATAGTTGCCCCAACTGCGATATTTCTCTGACTCTCCACATGGATACCAAGACCATGAACTGCCATTACTGTGGCTTTTCCAAGGGAATTCCTCATGTCTGTCCCAACTGTCAGAGTCGCAGCATTCGCTACTACGGGACGGGGACTCAGAAAGCCTATGATGAGCTAGCAGAGCTCTTTCCTCAGGCTCGCATTCTGCGGATGGATGTGGATACGACTCGCAAGAAAGGTAGTCACCAAGCTCTTCTTGAACAGTTTGGCCGAGGGGAAGCAGATATCTTGCTGGGAACTCAGATGATTGCCAAGGGCTTGGATTTTCCAAATGTGACCCTAGTCGGAGTCCTCAATGCGGATACAGCCCTAAACTTGCCTGATTTCCGTTCCTCTGAGAGAACCTTCCAACTCTTAACTCAGGTGGCAGGCCGTGCAGGTCGTGCAGAAAAGGCTGGGCAGGTCTTGATCCAGTCATACAATCCTGAGCACTATGCCATTCGATTTGCCAAAGACCAAGACTACGAAGGCTTTTACGCTTATGAAATGAGTATCAGACGCCAACTTGGCTACCCACCTTATTATTTCACCATTGGGATTACCCTCTCTCACAAGAAAGAAGAAGAGGTTGTCAAACGTGCCTATGAAGTCATGGGAATTTTACGTTCAGGTTTATCGGAAACTAGTAAAATCCTTGGACCAACGCCAAAACCCATCGCCCGTACTCACAACCTTTATCATTACCAGATTTTGATTAAATACCGTTTAGAAGATGAACTAGGACCAACCCTCAATCGAGTTTTGGCCTTGACTCAAGAACGAGAAAATAGCGAGCTTCGTCTCAGCATTGACCACGAACCGCAGCAATTTTTATAAGAAGGAGAAGAAATGACAAAACTAATCTTTATGGGGACACCTGAATTTTCAGCGACAGTTTTGAAGGGCTTGTTATCAGATGATCGTTACGAGATTCTAGCTGTTGTGACCCAGCCAGACCGCGCTGTCGGCCGTAAAAAAGTGATCCAAGAAACCCCGGTTAAGCAGGCTGCCAAAGAAGCAGGCCTTCCCATCTACCAACCTGAAAAATTATCTGGGAGTCCAGAGATGGAAGACATTATGAAGCTAGGGGCGGATGGGATTATCACTGCTGCTTTTGGGCAGTTTCTCCCAAGTAAACTCCTTGATAGCATGGACTTTGCGGTCAACGTTCACGCATCCCTCCTTCCCAAACACCGTGGTGGCGCGCCCATTCATTATGCCTTGATTAAAGGGGATGAGGAAGCTGGTGTGACCATTATGGAGATGGTTAAGGAAATGGATGCAGGAGATATGATTTCCCGCCGTAGTATTCCTATCACAGATGAGGACAATGTCGGCACCTTGTTTGAAAAATTAGCGCTTGTTGGTCGTGACTTGCTATTGGATACCCTGCCTGCCTATATTGCCGGGGAGATCAAACCTGTGCCTCAGGACCCAAGCCAGGTCACTTTCTCGCCAAATATCAAGCCAGAGGAAGAAAAGTTGGACTGGAATAAGACTAACCGTCAACTCTTCAACCAAATACGTGGCATGAATCCATGGCCTGTTGCTCACACTTTTCTCAAGGGTGATCGCTTTAAGATTTATGAAGCCCTGCCAGTAGAAGGTCAGGGAGCTCCAGGCGAGATCCTGTCTATTGGCAAGAAGGAATTGATTGTCGCAACGGCTGAAGGAGCTCTGTCTCTCAAGCAAGTGCAGCCAGCTGGGAAACCTAAGATGGACATTTCTTCCTTCCTCAACGGAGTCGGACGGACATTGACTGTAGGAGAACGATTTGGTGACTAAAGTAGAAACGGCTAGAAGTCTAGCTCTAGCAGTGCTAGAGGATGTTTTGGTTAACCAAGCATATTCCAATATTGCCTTAAATAAACACCTCAAGGGCACTCAAATCTCAGTAGCAGATAAGGGTTTGGTGACAGAGATTGTCTACGGTACGGTAGCCCGAAAACTGACTCTGGAATGGTACCTGTCCCACTTTATCGAAGACCGGGATAAGCTAGATAACTGGCTCTATATTCTGCTCCTCCTGAGCGCTTACCAACTTCGGTATCTGGATAAGATTCCTAATCACGCTGTTGTTAATGAAGCAGTGGAACTAGCCAAAGCGCGTAAAAAAGGCAGTGAAAAATTAGTCAACGCCGTCCTTCGTCGTATTTTGCGAGAAGGCTGGCCAGACATTGACAGTATCAAACGCAAAAACAAGCGTGATTCCATTGCTTATTCTCTCCCAGTTTGGCTAGTATCTAAGCTCAAGGAAGAGTACGGTGAAGAGCGAGCACAAGCCATCTTTGAAAGTCTCTTGGTACGCAACAAGGCTAGCATCCGGGTGACCAACTTGAGCCGAAAAGAGGAAATCAAAGCTTTGTTAGAGGCGACTGATTCCCCTTTGGCGGCCACTGGTCTGGTCAAGGAGCAGGGGCATTTTGCAGGCCATGATTTGTTTGCAGAGGGAGCTATTACCATCCAAGACGAGTCTAGTCAACTGGTTGCTCCCACTCTTGATTTACAAGGAGATGAGCAGGTTCTAGATGCCTGTGCCGCTCCGGGTGGGAAAACAGCCCATATGGCTTCGTATCTCAGGACAGGTCAGGTTACTGCTCTGGACTTGTATGACCATAAGTTGGACTTGATCCAAGAAAATGCGGAGCGTTTAGGAGTAGCAGATCAAGTGCAAACGCAAAAATTGGATGCCAGAAAGGTTCATGAGTTTTTCGGTCGGGATTCTTTTGATAAGATTTTGGTAGATGCTCCCTGTTCTGGGATTGGACTTTTACGCCGCAAACCAGACATCAAATACAATAAAGAAACAGCAGATTTCACATCCTTACAGGAAATTCAGCTGGAAATATTAGGTAGTGTTTGTCAAACACTACGTAAAGGTGGTATAATAACGTATAGTACCTGTACTATTGTCTCTGAGGAGAACTTTCAAGTCGTTGAGGCGTTTTTAGAAAGTCATCCCGAGTTCGAGCAGGTTAAACTAGAACACGAATGTAAAGATATCCTGAAAGATGGCTGCATCCTGATTACTCCTGAATTGTATGGAAGTGATGGATTCTTTATCAGCCAATTTCGCAAGATATCAGAATAGGAAGGAACTGACACAATGGAAATAGCATTATTAACAGATGTTGGTCAGAAACGGACAAATAATCAGGACTATGTCAATCACTTTGTCAACCGAGCAGGACGCACTATGATCATCTTGGCTGACGGAATGGGAGGGCACCGTGCAGGAAATATCGCTAGTGAGATGGCGGTCACAGACCTCGGTGTGGCTTGGGTGGATACCCAAATTGATTCAGTCAATGAAGTTCGTGAGTGGTTTGCCCACTACCTGGAGATTGAAAATCAAAAAATTCATCAACTAGGTCAGGACGAAGCCTACAGAGGTATGGGAACAACGCTAGAAGCTGTTGCGTTTATTGACAACCAAGCCATCTATGCTCATATTGGAGATTCTCGTATCGGTTTGATTCGTGGAGAAGAATACCACCAGTTGACGAGTGACCATTCTTTGGTCAATGAATTGCTCAAGGCTGGTCAATTGACTCCAGAAGAAGCAGAAACTCACCCTCAAAAGAATATCATTACCCAGTCTATCGGACAAAAGGATGAAATCCAGCCAGATTTTGGGATGATTACATTGGAGTCAGGAGATTATCTCTTGCTCAATAGTGATGGTTTGACCAATATGATTTCGGCAAGCGAGATTTATGATATCGTAACCAGTGATATTTCCCTAGCAGACAAGGCGGCAACCCTCATTCGCTTCGCTAACAATGCAGGAGGTTTAGACAACATTACGGTTGCCCTTGTTTACATGAACGAGGAGGCAGCAGAATGATCCAAATCGGCAAGATTTTTGCCGGGCGGTATCGGATTGTCAAGCAGATTGGTCGAGGAGGCATGGCAGATGTTTACTTGGCCAAGGATTTGATCCTAGACGGGGAAGAAGTGGCAGTGAAGGTCCTGAGGACCAACTACCAGACGGACCCGATTGCTGTGGCACGTTTTCAGCGCGAAGCGAGAGCCATGGCGGATCTGGACCATCCTCATATCGTTCGGATAACAGATATTGGTGAGGAAGACGGTCAACAGTACCTGGCTATGGAATACGTAGCAGGCCTTGACCTCAAGCGTTATATCAAAGAACACTATCCTCTTTCAAATGAAGAAGCAGTTCGGATTATGGGGCAAATCCTCTTGGCCATGCGCTTAGCCCATACTCGAGGAATCGTTCACCGGGATTTGAAACCTCAAAATATCCTCTTGACACCTGACGGCACAGCTAAGGTCACGGACTTTGGGATTGCCGTAGCCTTTGCAGAGACCAGTCTGACCCAGACAAACTCAATGTTAGGCTCTGTTCATTATTTGTCACCTGAGCAAGCGCGTGGTTCTAAAGCGACCTTCCAGAGTGATATCTATGCAATGGGGATCATCTTCTATGAAATGCTGACAGGTCATATCCCCTATGATGGGGATAGCGCAGTTACGATTGCCCTCCAGCATTTCCAGAAGCCACTTCCGTCCGTCATAGCTGAAAACCCATCTGTCCCTCAGGCTTTGGAAAATGTTGTCATCAAGGCGACTGCTAAGAAGCTGTCAGATCGTTATCAGTCTGTTTCGGAAATGTATGTGGACTTGTCAACTAGCTTGTCTTATAATCGTCGCAATGAACCGAAACTGGTCTTTGACGATGCGAGTAAGGCAGATACTAAGACTTTGCCTAAAGTTCCACAAAGTACACTGACATCGATTCCAAAAGCTCCGGCGCAAGAAGAACGCCCTCAGCCAAAGAAACCAACTCAACCAGTGGCAGAGCCTGCTCCAGCGCCAAAGCCTGCCAAGAAACGGAAGTTTAAGGCTCGCTATATGATTCTTTTAGCTAGTCTTCTATTGGTTGCAGCCTCTTTGGTCTGGATTTTGGCAAGAACACCAGCAACGATTGCTATTCCTGACGTAGCTGGACAAACCGTTGCAGAGGCTAAGGAAGCTCTGAAAAAATCCAAGTTTGAAGCCGGTGAAGAAAAGTCAGAAGCCAGCGATACAGTAGCAGAGGGACGTGTTATTCGAACGGATCCAGAAGCTGGTAGCAGCCGAAAAGAAGGAACCAAGGTCAATTTGATTGTTTCTTCTGGTAAGCAATCCTTCCAATTGAGCAATTACGTCGGACGTAAGTATACGGAAGTCGTAGCCGAACTCAAGGAGAAGAAGGTTCCTGAAAATCTAATTAAGATGGAAGAGGAAGAATCCAGCGAAAGCGAACCTGGAACCGTCCTCAGACAGACTCCTGCTTCGGGTTCGACTTATGATCTCTCAAAAGCCACTACGATTACCTTAACAGTAGCTAAGAAGGTGACTAGTGTCAGCATGCCGAACTACATCGGTTCAAGTCTCGAGTTTACAAAGAATAACTTGACTCAGATTGTCGGTGTGAAGGAAGCAAATATTGAGGTTGTAGAAGTATCGACTGCTCCTGAAGGAACGGCAGAAGGAACTGTTGTAAATCAAACGCCAAGAGCAGGAGAACAGGTTGATCTTGCAAGTACGCGTATCAAACTTTCCATCTACAAACCAAAAACACCACCGTCAACTTCATCCTCTAATCCTGCCCAACGTGGGAACCAGGGTTCTCCTACAAGTCCAAACCAGGGGAACCAGCAAGGAAATCAACAAGGGAATAATCCTCCAACGAATCAACCAAACAATGAAGGAAACCGCGAAAGTTCTCGAGATTAAACGAATCTTTGTCATGATTTCATGACAAAGATTTTTTTTCACAAGATTTTGTGATAAAATATAGGAAGTAGAAAAAAGGAGGAGAAAATGGACGAATCGAGAGAGTTGAATGCCGTCATTGATGTGATTATGCTAGCAGGAACCATTCTCCTGAAAAGTGGCTCAGAGATTCATCGGGTTGAGGATACTATGATCCGTATTGCCCATTCGCAGGGAATAATGGATTGCAATGTTCTTGCCATGCCCGCAGCTATTTTCTTTTCGATTGAAAACACCAATATTTCTCGGATGAAACGGGTGACCTCATCCTCTTATAACATTGAAAAAGTGTGTGATGTCAACCAAGTATCACGGGAGCTTGTCGGAGGGCAGATTGATCTCTCGACAGCCTTTAAAAAGCTCAAAGAAATCGGCAATCAAGCCCTTCCTTATACCAAGTTCCAAGTGACCGTAGCAGCGACCCTCAGTGCCCCTTTCTTCTCGATTATGTTTGGGGGCAATGTCTATGACGCTTTTGGCGCAGCTATTGCGACCTTATTTGGTTTTGCCTTCTCTCTCTACGTAGAGAAGTTTGTCCGCATTCCTTTTGTAACGGCCTTTGCGGGTGCCTTTGTTTTCGGATTGATCGCCCAGTTCTGGGCCCGCTATACAGGATTTCCTTCGACGGCAGACCTGATTATAGCAGGAGCGGTCATGCCCTTTGTTCCAGGGATTGCTCTGACAAATGCGGTACGGGATATCATGACCAACCATATCAACTCTGGTATGAGCAAGATGTTTGAATCTTTGCTCATTACCCTCGCTTTAGGGGCTGGCACCTCTGTCGCCCTGGTTTTGATGACATAAGATGACTCTAACAAGTATTTTGCTCCAAGCAGTGGCGAGTTTACTCGCCATTATCACCTTTCTAATCGTACTGAATGTTCAACGTTCCATGCTCCTACCTGGTGGTATTTTGGGAATGGGCGTTTGGCTCCTCTATCTCGTGCTCAAAGAACCAACCAATGTTATTGTCGCGACCTTTATCGCAGCAGTAATTGGCTCTTGCATCAGCCAGATTTTAAGTATTGTCTATAAGACACCAGCGGTGGTCTTTGTCTTGGCCATTCTTGCCCCCTTGGTGCCAGGTTATTTATCCTATCGAACGACAGCTTTCTTTGTGACAGGAGATTACAGCCATGCTATTGCCAGCGCGACTTTGGTGGTTATGTTAGCCCTTGTTATTTCTATTGGAATGGCAAGTGGAACGGTAATTCTAAAGCTTTATTACTACATCCGAAAACAACGAGGAATCTCTTCCTAATGCAGTCAAATCAAAGACTTGATTTGTTGAATCAAGTCTTTTTTCTCTCTTTTGTCCCTATTTGTGATAAAATAGAATGAAACGATTTTTTACAATGAATGAAAAAACAGAGGTAAATATGACAATCGGTATTGATAAGATTGGTTTTGCGACCAGTCAATATGTCTTGAAATTACAAGACCTAGCAGAAGCGAGGGGAGTTGACCCCGAAAAATTTAGCAAGGGACTCTTGTTAAATGAAATTAGTATTGCTCCACTGACTGAGGACATTGTTACCTTGGCAGCTAGTGCAAGCAACTCTATTTTAACAGACAAAGAAAAAGAAGAAATCGATATGGTCATCGTGGCGACCGAGTCAGGGATTGACCAGAGTAAGGCAGCGGCAGTCTTTGTTCATGGCCTATTAGGCATTCAGCCTTTCGCCCGTAGCTTTGAAATCAAAGAAGCCTGCTATGGAGCGACAGCTGCCCTTCATTATGCTAAATTGCATGTGGAAAATTCTCCAGAATCCAAGGTTTTGGTCATTGCCAGTGATATTGCCAAGTATGGTGTAGGAACTCCAGGTGAACCAACTCAGGGTGCTGGAAGTGTAGCGATGCTAATCACTCAAAATCCACGCATCATGGCCTTTAACAATGATAACGTTGCTCAAACGCGCGACATCATGGATTTCTGGCGTCCGAACTACTCAAGCACTCCTTATGTAAACGGCATGTACTCGACCCAACAGTATCTTGATTGCCTGACAACGACTTGGGATGAATATAAGAAACGCTATGATTGGACGATGGATGACTTTGCGGCTATCTGTTTCCACTTGCCTTATCCTAAGTTGGCCCTAAAAGGCTTGCGCAAGATGATGGACAAAACTTTGTCTAAAGAAAAAAAGGATAGTTTGCAAGAGAACTTTGACAAGTCCATTCTCTACAGTCAGATGATTGGGAATATCTATACAGGTTCCCTCTTCCTCGGCCTCCTTTCTCTTTTGGAAAATGCAGAGACTTTGAAGGCTGGAGATAAAATTGCCCTCTACAGTTACGGAAGTGGAGCGGTTTCAGAGTTCTTTAGTGGTGAATTGGTCGAAGACTATGAAGCTTACCTTGATAAGGACCGCTTGAGCAAACTCAAGCAACGTACAGCATTGTCAGTTGCAGACTATGAAAAAGTCTTCTTCGAAGAATTGCAGTTGGATGAGTCTGGCTCAGCTCAATTTGCAGACTATGAACATCAAGACTATGCCTTGGTTGAAATTATCGACCACCAACGCCGTTATAGCAAGGTTGAAAAATAATGAAGATAAGTTGGAATGGATTTTCTAAAAAATCATACCATGAGCGCCTTGAGTTACTGAAAGCTCAGGCGCTCCTTAGTCCTGAAAAGCAAACGAGTCTCGAGCAGGATGAACAAGTCAGCTTGGCAGTTGCAGACCAGCTGAGTGAGAATGTAGTGGGAACTTTTTCTCTACCTTATTCCATCATTCCAGAGCTTGTGGTGAATGGTCAGGGCTACACAGTTCCCTATGTGACAGAAGAACCGTCTGTGGTTGCTGCGGCTAGCTATGCTAGTAAAATCATCAAGCGAGCAGGTGGCTTTACTGCTCAAGTACATGAGCGCCAGATGATTGGTCAGGTAGCCCTTTATCAAGTTGCTGAACCTGAAAAAGCGCAAGAGAAGATTTCCAGCAAGAAAGCCGAACTCTTGGAACTTGCCAATCAAGCCTATCCTTCTATCGTCAAACGTGGAGGCGGGGCGCGTGATTTGCATGTAGAGCAGATCAAAAGTGAAACAGACTTTCTAGTTGTTTATCTCCATGTCGATACTCAGGAAGCCATGGGAGCCAATATGCTCAACACCATGCTGGAAGCCTTGAAGCCAGTCTTAGAAGAACTCAGTCAAGGACAGAGTCTCATGGGAATCCTGTCCAACTACGCGACCGATTCTCTGGTGACTGCAAGCTGTCGTATCGCCTTTCGCTACTTGAGTCCCCAAAGGGACCAAGGACGAGAAATTGCGGAGAAAATAGCCTTGGCTAGCCAGTTTGCGCAGGTTGATCCCTACCGAGCGGCTACCCATAATAAAGGGATTTTTAATGGTATTGATGCTATTTTGATTGCCACGGGTAATGACTGGCGTGCCATCGAAGCTGGGGCCCATGCCTTTGCCAGTCGAGATGGACGCTATCAAGGTCTCAGTCAATGGACGCTGGACATGGAAAGAGAAGAATTGGTCGGTGAGATGACCCTACCCATGCCGGTAGCGACCAAGGGTGGCTCTATCGGTCTCAACCCTCGTGTAGCCCTCAGTCATGAACTACTAGGAAATCCTTCAGCTAAGGAATTAGCTCAGATTATCGTGTCCATCGGTCTTGCTCAAAACTTTGCGGCCCTCAAAGCCTTGGTCAGTACGGGCATCCAGCAAGGCCACATGAAATTACAGGCCAAATCCCTAGCTCTCCTAGCAGGTGCTAGTGAGTCCGAGGTTGCTCCCCTCGTTGAGCGCCTTATTGCAGACAAAACCTTTAACCTAGAGACAGCTCAGCAATATTTAAAAGTCTGGCGGTCTTAGCCAGTTGAAACCGTGGTATTAGTCTCAAAAAATGAAACATAAGGAAAACAAGTTCATTGTCAATTGAAAAGTCTCACATATAACGAAGAACAGGAGAGGATTACATTATTCTCTCTTTTTTTGATATTTGAATCACAGAGAATGTACCCATTTTCAACAATACAATCCTTTACAGTTAATTTAAGGGAAATATCATCCATTTCTTACTTTAGGGTATGGAAGTGAAGCAATTCTATGGTGAATGGTTTTATAGTAATAAAGATCATTCTAGTAATGTTTTAAAACTCCTCTAAAAAGGATTTTCCCATTCTTATGTTTACACTACTTTAGAAAACAGCATGTTTTTGTAACCCCTTCCATGTTTGTTGTTGTATTTTAAAACTTTTAGGTATAAAATGGAAATATATAAAATGGGATGAAGAGGGGATGAAGCATGTCTAAGAAAAAGTCCGATACTCTTTGGGCTAAGAAAAAGGAAGAAAATGGTAGATTTTTTTGGTTACCCTTGTCTCAGCATCTAGAAGATACAAAAAATATAATTGGACTTCTCTGGGAGCATTGGTTAAGTGAGGGGCAAAAAAAACTGATTGAGGATTCTCTGGATTCAGTAACACATGATGGCGGTTTAGGGAAACGACTTGCACAATTTTTAGCTGCTGTTCATGATATCGGGAAAGCAACTCCAGCCTTTCAAACTCAAAGAGGATTTGCAAATTCAGATGATTTGGATATTCAACTATTAGAAAAATTGGAGCAGTCAGGATTTACTAAAATTAGTTCACTTCAACTATCATCACCAAAAAAGAGTCATCACAGCCTTGCAGGTCAATATTTGCTATCTAGTTATGGTGTTCAAGAGGATATTTCGACTATTATTGGTGGACACCATGGACGACCGATTGATACGATTGAGGATGTAAAAAATCAAGGGAGCTATCTTTCAAACTATTTTCAAAATGAAAGTAAGGAGAGTGCTATCCATAAGAATTGGGATTTGGTTCAAAAAGAAATCTTCAACGGTGCTTTAGATGAGTTGGGGTTTGACTCTGTGAGAGAGCTTCCTAGAATTAAACAGCCTGCTCAAGTTATCTTATCAGGATTGCTGATTATGGCTGACTGGATCGCTAGTAATGAGTACTACTTTCCTTTATTAAGTGTCAATGAAAAAGAGGAGGTAGATAAGTTAAGACGCCTTCAAGATGGGTTTGAAAGGTGGAAAAAAACTAGTTTGTGGCAACCTAAATATATCTCAAAACCAGATAGTCTTTATAAGGAAAGATTTGGATTTGAACCTAATAATGTTCAATCAACCTTATCTCATGTTATTACTCAAATATCTAAACCTGGGATTGTAGTTCTAGAAGCACCAATGGGGTTAGGGAAGACAGAAGCTTCATTGATTACAGCAGAGCAGTTAGCTACTAAGACGGGAAGAAGCGGTCTTTTTTTTGGTTTACCAACTCAGGCGACATCGAATGGGATTTTTAATCGTATTGAAAAATGGGTTGAAAGTTTAAAGGATGATTCTGAAGACATACTATCTATTCAGTTGGTACACGGGAAAGCAGCTCTAAACGAAGATTTTTTAAAACTTAAAGCTAATACATTTAATTTTGATGATATAGAAAATGGTAGCGTTATCATTAATGAATGGTTTTCTGGGAGAAAGACTTCGGCTTTAGATGATTTTGTAGTGGGGACTGTTGATCAGTTTTTAATGTTAGCATTGAAACAAAAACATTTAGCTTTGCGTCATCTAGGTTTTAGTAAAAAGGTTGTTATTATTGATGAAGTTCACGCTTATGATGCTTATATGAGTCAATATTTGATGGAGGCGATAAAATGGATGGGAGCCTATGGTGTTCCGGTAGTCATTTTGTCAGCGACATTACCTTCTCAACAAAGAGAAAATATCCTTAAAAGCTATATGTCTGGGATGGGGATCAAATGGCGAGATATTGAAAATACGGACCAATTAAAGACAGACGTTTATCCTTTAATCACTTATAATGATGGCTCAGAGATTTATCAACTTACAACATTCAATAAGCAAAACATAAAAGACATTCACATCATTCGTTTACAAGAAGAGCAGTTATTGGGAACTGTTAAAGATGCCCTTGAGGGCGGTGGAGTAGTTGGAATCATTGTCAATACAGTGAGAAGATCCCAAGAGTTGGCAAGAAACTTTTCGGAAATTTTTGGAGATGATATGGTGGAATTACTTCATTCCAGTTTTATTGCGACCGAAAGAATCCAAAAAGAGAAAGAATTATTACAACAAATCGGAAAAAATGTAGACCGTCCACATAAGAAAGTTATCATTGGAACTCAGGTGATTGAGCAATCCTTGGATATTGATTTCGATGTGATGATAAGTGATCTGGCACCTATGGATTTGCTAATACAACGTATTGGACGACTTCATCGACACCAAATAGAACGGCCTCAAAAGCATGAAATAGCTAGGTTTTACGTTTTAGGAACTTCCCAAGAGTTGGATTTTGAAGAAGGAAGTAGTTTTGTTTATGGTGATTATCTGTTAGCCAGAACTCAGCACTTTTTACCAGATATCATGAGATTGCCAGATGATATTTCACCATTAGTCCAGAAAGTTTATAGTCCAGATTTTACAATTGAGTTTTCAAGTCAGGAATTTCAGCAAAAATATTTAGATGCTAAGACGGAGCATGATGTCACGATTAAGAATAAGGAAACAAAGGCAAGAACATACCGTATCAATGATCCTGTCTTAAAAATATCGAGACATAGAAACAATAGTCTGATTGGTTGGTTGAAGAACCTGCATCCAAACGATAGTGAAGAAAAATCTAATGCTCAGGTTCGTGATGTTGAAGATACAATTGAAGTGATTGCTTTAAAAAAAATGTCTGATGGCTATAGCTTATTTATTGAAAATCAAGATATATCTCAGAATATTGATAATCCTTTGGTCGCTAAAAAAGTAGCACAAAATACTTTACGACTTCCTATGAGTTTATCCAAGGGCTATAATATCGATCAAACTATTGAAGAGCTTGAAAGGTATAACAACAGCTATTTAAGTCAATGGCGAAATTCATCGTGGTTAAAAGGAGCTCTCGGGATTATTTTTGATGAAAACAATGAGTTTATTCTCAATGGGTTTAAACTCTTATATGATAAAAAATATGGGATTACAACGGAGAGGTTAAATAAGAATGAGTCGATTTAATTTACTAGATGAACCCTGGATTTCTGTCGTTTATGATGAAAAAGGAACAACAAAAGAAGTTTCCTTGCAGGAATTATTTATAAATGCTCATCAGTACAAAGATTTAGCAGGAGATACAAAAACGCAAGATTTTGCTGTGCTGCGAGTTTTGCTGGCTGTGTTACATACTGTCTTTTCACGCTTTGATGCAGATGGTAATGTCTATGAGTATCTGGCAGTAGATGAGCGGTTTAAACAAATTGAGCCTGTGGAAGAATCTGATATTGCTGACTATCAGGATGATTTATATGATACATGGAAAGATCTTTGGGAAAGTGGTAAGTTCCCAGACATTGTTAGTCATTACCTAGAAAAATGGCGGGATCGCTTTTACTTATTTGATAAGGAATATCCATTTTTTCAAGTTAGAAAAGAGGATATTGTAGCAGACAAAATTAGTAAAGCAAAAGCAAGCAGTATCTCTGGGAAAAATATCAATAGAACGATTTCAGAGAGTGAGAATAAGTTAGCCTTATTTTCCCCAAAGAATGGTAAAAATAAAGAACAACTGACTGCTTCCGAAGTTACACGATGGCTTTTAACTTTTCAAGGGTACTCAGGATTATCCGATAAAGTTATTTTTGGAAAAGAAAAATATAAAGTGTCAAAGGGCTGGTTGTTTGATATCGGGGCAGTTTTTATACAGGGAACTTCTTTATTTGAAACGCTGTTACTAAATTGTATCTTGCCATTCTATGACCATGATAATTTAGAAAGTATTCAATGTCCCTGTTGGGAATTTGCTAGTTCTGATAATATTAATCGCTATTTGTTTGGTAGTGAATGTACAGATTTAACTAATCTGTATACGATTTGGAGCAGAGGGATTTATATTGATCCAGAATATGATTTAAATAAGCCTTTCTCTTTTGAGATTGTAAAATTACCCGAAATTAATCATCGGGACAATTTTTTAGAGCCGATGACAACATGGAAATATAATACTACAGGAGAAAATAAAGATAGCTATACTCCTAGGAAACATCTCTTGAATCAATCGTTGTGGCGGTCATTTGGTTTGCTAGCAGTAGAAGATAGAACAGGGCACTTTAGAAAACCGGGAATTATTGATTGGCTCGGAGATATAGGTGACATAATAGGAAATAGATTATTTAATATTATTTCCATTAGTATGCAGGATGATGGAAATGCTACTTCATGGCTTCCAACTGATGAAGTTATTGACTCTATACTTATCAATGATTTAGTTTTGGCGGATTTTAATGAGAGTGGTTGGGTACCACGTATTAATGAGGTGGTAGAAGAAACAAAAACTGTCATTTCCAAAGTATATAAACGCTATATAGAGGAACTAAAAGAAATCAGGAATATCTCAAACAACAATTATACTAATCAGATGGTTGAAATGCTCTATTTCAAAATCGATCACCCTTTTCGAGAATGGTTATCCAGTATCCTACCAGATGATGAAAAGGATCCTAAAATCAAAGAATGGAGAGATTTGCTGAAAAAAATGGTTAAAGCTGAAGCAAAGAGCATCTTAGGTCACGGAGGAACTAGGGACTACCTCGGCATTGAAAAAGATGGTCGAATAAAAAATATTGCAACTGCCTATAATTCATTTGAATATTTGCTTCATCAACAATTAAAATAGGAGGTGTGTGTTGGAACAATCCAAACAGACAGTTGGTTCTGTCACAAAAAGAATTATTAGACAATTGAGTTATGAGTTGGAGTCACCATTGAGTAAAGCCGCACTGGCCAAAATTAGAAAAACGTTGGGTAAACCCTTGAGCGATGCAACAGATATCTGGCCGATTTTATTTGAGCATTTACCAGAGGAGTTCGTCAATTCATACCAGCAGCCTAGCTATGAGGAGTTAGCGATTTATACAGCTATCCAATTTTACGCCTTACATCAACAAGGAACTTCAACCAGTGTGATGTTAGATGAGCCCGATACTTATCAAAATATCGGTTCTGCTCTTAGTCAACTTCGAAAAGGAGATGACACGACAGCCATTGACAGAAGGTTCAATGTTATGATTACATCATCAACTTTTGAAGAGTTGATCTACCATTTACGCCACATGATGATGTTGCTCAAAACAAAGTCTCCTGCTACAAAGGTTGATTATGCTAAGTTAGCTGAAGACTTGTATTGGTTTTTAAAAAATGTACAAGAAAATCTTCGCCTAAATTGGGCAAGATCATATTATAAACAAATCAAAGGAGAAAAACACAATGACAACTAACCAACGCTTATTTTTAGATATTCATGCTATACAAACCTTACCACCTTCAAATATGAATAGAGATGATACAGGTAGCCCAAAGACTGCTCAGTACGGTGGCGTAAAAAGATCGCGCGTGAGTTCTCAAGCTTGGAAGAGAGCTATAAGAGACTATTTTAATACTTATGGAGAACAGTCAAATGTCGGTGTCCGAACAAAAGACATTGTAAGGTATGTTGCGGGTAAAATTGTAGAACTAGATAATTCTATCAGTTTTGAAGATGCACTAACCAAAGCAGATACAGTCTTGATAGCTACTGGAATTAAGAAAAAAGGTAAAGTCAAGGCACTTTACTTTATGGGGGATAGACAAGCTGAGAAATTAGCTCAAGCAGCCTATGAAAATCTGACTGATAAAAAGGAACTTCAAAAACTAGCTAACTCAAATCCAGCCATTGATGTTGCTATGTTCGGTCGAATGGTAGCTGAAGATCCAGTTCTAAACGAGGATGCTTCCTCTCAAGTTGCTCATGCTATTTCAACACATGCTGTACAAACTGAATTTGATTTCTTTACTGCTATTGATGATTTAGCTCCAGAGGATAATGCAGGTGCAGGTATGCTGGGAACCATCGAATTTAACTCTTCTACGCTCTATCGTTATGCCAATGTTGCGATTCATGAATTATCAAAACAACTAGAGGATGAGAAATCCTTAAAGAACAGTTTGAATTTATTCATCGAAGCATTTGCAAATTCCCTCCCGACAGGAAAAGTGAATACTTTTGCCAATCAAACTTTACCGCAGGCTCTAATCGTTTCTTTGCGTGATGATCGTCCTGTTAATCTTGTCAGTGCTTTTGAAGAACCAGTTAAATCAACAGATGGTTATGTGGCGAAATCTATTGAAAAACTGTCTAAAGAGTATACAAGAGTTGAAAAATTCGTGAATAAACCACTTTTGACTTTCTATGTGACTTTGGATGAAAATGAGAGTTTAAAACAAATTGGTGAGGAAAAATATTCAGTTTCAGAATTATTAAAAGATTTTTCGGAAACCTTAGAACAATTCCTCAAAAAATAGGTGAATGGCATGAAGACTATTTTGTTGAAATTTGCTGGTCCTTTGCAATCTTGGGGGACAAGTTCACATTTCGAAACAAGACATACGGATTTTTATCCTTCTAAGAGTTCTGTTATTGGGTTGATTGCTTCAAGTCTAGGATATCGTCGAGACGATGATGAAAAAATTGTTCGTTTAAACGAGCTGGATTTTGCAGTTCGAGTGGATCAACAAGGAAATTTACTCAGAGATTTTCATATTGCACAGAAGTATACAGAAAAAGGAAAGTTTGAACGAAATTATGTCACAAATCGTTATTATTTAGAAGATGCTGTTTTTGTAGTGGCTCTTTCTCATAATAATGAGCAGTTTTTGGAAATGATTTTACAAGCTTTGAGAAATCCCTATTTCCAACCATTTATGGGAAGAAGGGCTCTGCCGTTGACTGCAGATTTTATCTTAGGTGAAACTGAGATTGGAGCAGTTGAAAGTTTGAGAACTCTTGAATGGCAAGCTTCACCATGGTTTATGAAGAGAAAGTTTATGGATGCCGTAACTTTAGAAATCTATTCTGATAGACATTTAACCGATAGAGGTATTTATCAATTGAGACAAGATGTTGTCAAGTCTTTTTCACAAAAGGGGAGAAGATTTGGCTATAGGTATGAAACTAGAGAACTGGTTCAAGTTCGGAATTCGTTTCGAGATAAAAATACGGCACATGATGTTTTTAAGAGTATAGGAGATTGATGGTATGTATATCTCAAGAGTAGAAATTGATCGGACCAATCGCCGAAAAATTAGGCGCTTAACACATATAGGCGCATATCATGCTTGGGTAGAAGAGAGTTTTCCAGAAGAAATGGAACAATCTATTCGAACAAGAAAATTATGGCGTATAGATCGTATCCAAGATAAAGATTACCTGATTATTGTTAGTAAAAATAAACCTGATTTACAAGGATTAGAAAAATATGGGGTTGCTGGTAGTGCTCAAACCAAGGATTATCAACAATTTTTAGATAACATCTATACTGGTAGCCGAATGAAATTTCGAGTGGTGCTTAATCCAGTTATTTCCTTAGTATCACCAGATAATCTTAAAAGAGGTATTGTAAAACCTCATATTACGAGTGAACATCAGATGAATTATCTAGTAGAACGCTCTGACAAAAATGGATTCTCACTGATAAAAGAAGATTTTTCAATCGTTGAACGTGGTTATGAGGTGTTTAAAAAAGCTGTTAAACCTATCCGATTGATAAAGGTTGTTTATGAAGGGGTCTTAACAGTTAGTGATGCAGATCTTTTTAAGAAGCTTTTGACTGAAGGAATGGGAAAGAAAAAAGCATACGGTTTTGGTTTAATGACCGTTATTCCATTGGGAAACGAATCATGGTAAAAAAAAGTGGAACGAAGAAAACATCTCTGCGAGAACTTCCTAAAATAAGTGATCGTGTCAGCTTTATTTACGTAGAACAGTTTTTCCCGCACACGCGGGGGTGATCCTACCACTGCTCTTGCGATATTCTTTGCCAATCTGTTTTTCCCGCATACGCGGGGGTGATCCCGTGACTTTCCGTTTGGTGACTGATTATAGCCTATTTTTCCCGCACACGCGGGGGTGATCCCGGTGCAGTCAGCATCCTTGTCATTTTGGCAGGTTTTTTCCCGCAGAAGCGGGGGTAATCCTAACACGATTGACATTCCCATATTGAGTCAAATGTTTTTCCCGCACACGCGGGAGTGATCCCACAATTCACTTGTACGAACGGGGTGGATATCCGTTTTTCCCGCACACGCGGGGATGATCCCAAGACCAGGATAAGCAAATCAAGGCACTTGAAGTTTTTCCCGCACACGCGGGGGTGATTCTACGATTGAAGATAATAAGAAAGAAACAAGTAAGTTTTTCCCGCATATGCGAGGGTGATCCTGGGTCTAAGAAAATGACCTTTTGAATGGTTGTGTTTTTCCCGCAGACGTGGGATTGATCCCATTTGCTTCTGACCGTTGAAATAGAAACCGTGGTTTTTCCCGCAGAAGCGGGGGTGATCCTGGGTATAGTAAAGAGGGCTTTTTAATGCCTTTGTTTTTCCCGCACATGCTGGGGTGATCCTGAGGGCTTGGTCATCGGTAAGAATGACGGTAGGTTTTTCCCGCACACGCGGGGGTGATCCCATGATTATGACTATCAATGACCATGAGGGTGAGTTTTTCCCGCATACGCGGGGGTGATCCTACGCAAGACGTTTCAAGTGCTGCAATCCTTACGTTTTTCCCGCACACGCGGGGGTGATCCTGATAGAAGCCGATTGGGTTTGACTGCTCCACTGTTTTTCCCGCAGACGCGGGGGTGATCCTTAAGTTCACTTCTTAAAAAAGATGAAGAATTGGTTTTTCCCGCACACGCGGGGGTGATCCTGAACAAGACAAGCAAATCAGCAGTCTAGCGATGTTTTTCCCGCACACGCGGAGGTGATCCTGAATGGTATTATCTCACGAATGAAAACGTTGAGTTTTTCCCGCAGACGCGGGGGTGATCCCAGTATTTTTAGCAACTTTAGCTTATCAATGGAGTTTTTCCCGCACACGCGGGGATGATCCTATCCTGGATACAGGAATTGAACTGGCTTTCATGTTTATTTTTCCCGCAGACGCGGGGGTGATCCTGTAGACACATCTACAAGCTGGACAATCCCTCTGTTTTTCCCGCAGACGCGGGGGTGATCCTGTAGACACATCCACAAGCTGGACAATCCCTCTGTTTTTCCCGCAGACGCGGGGGTGATCCTACAGATGCTTGTATTCGCTTTATGGAAGTTATGTTTTTCCCGCAGAAGCGGGGGTGATCCCTGATTATCTAGCCCCATCTCATAGATGGCCCAGTTTTTCCCGCAGACGCGGGGGTGATCCTCCACCAATTTTTCCTTTGTAGCCATCAAGCAAGTTTTTCCCGCACACGCGGGGGATTGACTACATAAAATGAGATATAAGAAAATCTCCCTATTGAAAACTGGTAAATTAGAGATAGGAGTGTTTTTTTATAGGAAAAAAGCATATTTTGTGTCAAAGAAGACATCTTACATAACAAAGGAGAAGACAAGTAAATCGAATGAAGTCATCATGGAGACATTTGGTAACAATAACATCAGTTGGGTAAAAAACTTGTAGCAGAGTATAAGAAAATTTGTCTTGCATCTGTTTTCTTAGAGATTTTCAGAACTAAATGCTCAACATTTTTTGATTGGAAAAACGAGACTAAAATCCTTAGCTCAGATTATCGTTTCTATCGGTCTCGCCCAAAACTTTGCGGCCCTCAAAGCCTTGGTGAGTACGGGCATCCAGCAAGGTCACATGAAGTTACAGGCCAAATCCTTAGCTCTCCTAGCAGGTGCTAGTGAGTCTGAAGTTGCTCCCCTCGTTGAGCACCTCATCGCAGATAAAACCTTTAACTTAGAGACAGCCCAGCGCTATCTCGAAAACTTAAGATCATAAAAAACTCAGACGAATTCGTCTGAGTTTTTTGTACTTAAATACTTTTTCCAGGTAATAGGGTGACTGGTAAGAAGTAACCAGTTGTCGCGACTTCCTTGCCTTCGATCTTCTGCAAGAGAAGATCAACAGTGAGTTGGGCAATCTCTTCCAAGGGTTGCTTGATGGTCGCCAGTTGAGGGTAGTAGTTTTCGATAAAGTAAGTCCCATCATAGCCGATGACTTTGAGCTCTTCAGGAACAGAGATTCCCAGTTCCTGAGCTATTTTGATAACCAAGATGGCTGTCAGATCATCTGAAGCAAAGATAGCATCTGGTTTCTGATGAGTCAAGATATTCTTGATTTCCATTTCCTTTCTGACGGGAGAAAAGTCACTCGAAACATTGATAATAGGCGCTTTTGGGAGTACAGAGGCAAAACCAGCATGACGCAGTCCAGTAGGCGAATTGGAATTGTCATTCCCTGTAATCATGATAATAGACTGGGCACCTGTCTTGACCAAGGTTTGGGCAGCGAGAACCCCGCCACCGTAGTTGTCAGAGGAGACAACAGGAATGTCTGGAGACAAGTTTCGGTCAAAGGAAATGATTGGCGCTGTTACACGATTGTAGTCTTCAATTCCCAAGTTATGACTACCAGAAATGATACCGTCGACCTGATTGGCCTCTAGCATTTCGATGTACTCCCGTTCCTTCTTAGAGTCGTGCTCGCTGTTACAGATGATGGTCTTGTATCCATTTTTAAAGAGTTGGTGTTCCAACTTATCAATCAATTCTGCATAGAAAACATTGGAAATATTTGGGAAAATTAAGCCAATCAACTTAGCTGATTTTCCTTGGAGGCTACGAGCTAAATTGTTGGGCTTATAGCCCAATTCTCTCATGGCTTCATTGACCTTGAGAATGGTTTTTTCAGACAGATAACCTTTTTTATTGATAACCCGAGAAACGGTAGTAGGGCTGACACCAGCAAGTTTTGCGACATCAGTTAGTTTTGCGACCATAATCTAATTCATAGTAGGTTCCGGTTGGGTTTCCAGATTTGATCAGGATACCATTTTGATCGGCATTCGGAAAGACGCGACCAGAAAATACTTTTTCTCCTTTATTGATAAAAATTTCAAAAACAGAATTGTCGATGAAGATGTTAGCAGTAGTAGTTTGCTTGTCGATTGGGCAAGAACGAGTGCTTCCAAATTCTTGGGCGTACTGCTCACCAGCCTGGCTACGATCCACTGTCACTTGACCATTTACAAGGTCAAAGTTGATTGAAAGTCCCTTGCCTTCTTTGTCGGCAAGTAAGACAATCTCGCTCTGGCTATTGGCTTCCAAGTTGAGCTCGAGTTCATAGCTGTTATTGGTTTGAGCACGATTTGAAAAGGGTTCTTCAGAGACACGAAGGTCCTTGATAGCTGCGACAGGGTATTGGTAGAGTTTGCCATCTTTGATAGTGAGTTCCTTGACCAATGAGAAAGTTCCTTGGTGGTCAAAACGATCAGATGGGTAGACTACATCTGGTAGTCCAAGCCAACTAACTGCTAGAGAGCGTCCGTCTGGAGCGTTGAAGGCTTGCGTTGCATAGGCTTCGAAACCATAGTCTAGATTTTGCAATGGAGAGACATCTACCATTTTAGCATTTTCAGGATCAAAAGAAGCCCCGATTTTGTACATGTTTGGATAGATATTATCATAGTCTAGAACACTCTTATCCAATCCTTGCGGGCAGTAGAGAAGTACAGGTTGTTCACCGATAAAGACCAGATTTGGACATTCCATCATATAGGCAGTACGGTCGTTGGCAAAGTCTAGGTCACCAACTGCTTGCCAGTTGGTGTAATCATTATCTATAGCCTTGTAGAGACGAACAAAGCCTTTTTTCTCCAAGTCCTGTCCACCCACGATAGCATAATATTGCCCCTTAAAGTTGAAAATTTGTGGGTCACGGAAGTGATCAGTAGAGTCTGATGGCTGGTCAATCAAGATCTTGTCAATTTTTGTAATCTTGCCATCCTTATCTAAAAGAGCCCCGATCTGGTAGGGGTGACGGATCCAGTTTTCATCACGGACATTTCCAGTATAAAATAGGAACAACTGATCGCCAAACTGCATGGCAGAACCAGAGTAGGCACCGTGGCTATCTAATGGAGTATCTGGCAAAACTTTGACTCCAGTTTCTGTAAAGCGCACTAAATCATCACTTTCAAGCTGCACCCAAGACTTCAACCCATGTGCTGCACCAAAGGGGAAGTTCTGGTAAAAGAGAATCCATTTGCCATCGAAATAAGAAAAGCCATTTGGGTCATTGAGAAGACCTATTTTAGGCTCGACATGGTAACGAGTATGCCAAGGAGATTGTGCCATCGTTTCCTTGATTTGTTTGATTTCATCATTAGACCAGTCTTCATAGCGTCTATAACGGCGCTCAGTTGTCCATTCCATTTTATCTTTCCTCCTAAAGTTCTACTACCTTAATAGTAAACGTTTTCGACCAAAAAAGCAAGTCTTTTATGTTAAAAAATAGCAAAAAATGTCAAACGGTTGCCATAAATCAAGTAAAGGAAATCTAACAAATTTTCACGAAAAAATGAAAGAAAATGTAAATAAAAACCTTTATTCCTCAAGTTTAAAGATATTTTTTTGAGGAAAAAGAGAATTTCCCTCAAAAACGAGCAAAAATAATCAGAGGAAAAAGAAAGGGAATAAAAATTTCTGCAAAACGCTTGACATATTTTAGAAACATGATAAAATAATAGTCGTAGGGCGGATAAAATCGCTTTCAAACACTTTACAAAATTTTATATAAGGAGATTTTTGCAAATGAACAATCAGGATATTGCAAAAAAGGTCATCGAAGCCCTTGGTGGACGTGAAAATGTCAACAGTGTAGCTCACTGTGCGACTCGTCTACGTGTCATGGTCAAAGATGAAGGGAAAATCAAGAAGGAAGTGATTGAGAACTTGGATAAAGTTCAAGGAGCTTTCTTTAACTCAGGCCAATACCAAATCATCTTTGGGACTGGTACAGTAAACAAGATGTACGACGAAGTGGTTGCACTTGGTTTACCAACATCTTCTAAAGAAGATATGAAAGCAGAAGCTGCTAAACAAGGAAACTGGTTCCAACGTGCTATCCGTACTTTCGGTGACGTCTTTGTACCAATCATTCCAGTTATCGTAGCGACAGGTCTCTTCATGGGTCTTCGTGGTCTCTTGAACGCTCTTGGAATCACACTTCCAGAAGATGTTACCATTTACAGCCAAATCCTCACAGATACAGCCTTCATCATCTTGCCAGGTTTGGTTGTATGGTCAACCTTCCGCGTATTCGGTGGTAACCCAGCCGTTGGTATCGTCCTTGGTATGATGCTCGTATCTGACTCACTTCCAAATGCCTGGGCTGTTGCTTCTGGTGGTGAAGTAACTGCAATGCAGTTCTTCGGATTTATCCCAGTTGTAGGTTTGCAAGGTTCAGTTCTTCCAGCCTTCATCATCGGGGTTGTCGGAGCTAAATTTGAAAAAGCTGTTCGTAAAGTTGTTCCAGATGTACTTGACCTCTTGGTAACACCGTTCGTAACACTCCTTGTAATGTCAATCCTTGGATTGTTTGTTATCGGACCAGTCTTCCACGTTGTTGAAAGTTACATCCTCATTGGAACAAAAGCTATTCTTAACTTGCCATTCGGACTTGGTGGTTTCTTGATTGGTGGAGTTCACCAATTAATCGTCGTATCAGGTGTTCATCACATCTTCAACTTGCTTGAAGTTCAATTGCTTGCTGCTGACCATGCTAACCCATTCAACGCCATCATCACTGCAGCGATGACAGCTCAAGGGGCTGCGACAGTAGCCGTTGGTGTGAAAACTAAAAATCCTAAACTTAAAACACTTGCTTTCCCAGCTGCTCTTTCTGCCTTCCTAGGTATTACTGAGCCTGCTATCTTCGGGGTTAACTTGCGTTTCCGTAAACCATTCTTCCTTTCATTGATTGCTGGTGCAATCGGTGGTGGATTGGCATCTATCCTTGGACTTGCTGGTACTGGTAATGGTATCACAGTCATCCCTGGTACAATGCTTTACATTGGTAACGGACAACTTCTACAATACCTTCTTATGGTAGCTGTATCATTTGTTCTTGGTTTTGCCCTTACCTACATGTTTGGTTACGAGGACGAAGAAGAAGTTGCTAGTGAAGTGGCGACAGAACGCTTGGTTCAAGAAGAAACAACTGGTAACATTCCAGTAGCTCCTCAAAATGAAACAATCCAAACTCCAATCGTTGGGGACGTAGTTGCCCTTGAGAATGTTGATGATCCAGTCTTTTCAAGCGGTGCAATGGGACAAGGTATCGCAGTAAAACCAAGCCAAGGTGTGGTTTATGCACCAGCTGATGCGGAAGTATCGATTGCTTTTGCCACAGGACATGCTTACGGTTTGAAGACAGCTAATGGAGCTGAAATCTTGATCCATGTTGGTATTGATACGGTGACTATGAACGGTGAAGGTTTTGAACAAAAGGTTGCTCAAGGCGACAAGGTCAAAGCTGGTGATGTTCTTGGAACCTTTGACTCAAACAAAATCGCTGCTGCAGGTCTTGATGACACAACAATGGTTATCGTAACCAACACAGCAGACTACGCTTCTGTGACACCAGTCGCAAGCGGTTCAGTTGTCAAGGGTGATGCTATCATCGAAGTGAAAGCCTAGTCCTCTTCGAAAATCAAATCTAAAAACAAAACGAACAAATATTATGTTTGTTCGTTTTTACTTGGATGGTAAGATTTACAGAGGAAAATCTAAAATATTGAGAAATCTAGCCCTTTAAAATGTGCTATAATAGAGAAAACAAAGATAAGAGGTTTATCATGACAAAATTATATGGAAGCTTAGAAGCGGGCGGTACAAAGTTTGTCTGTGCTGTCGGAGATGAAAATTTTAACGTTGTAGAAAAAACACAGTTTCCTACAACAACTCCTATCGAGACTATCGATAAAACCATCGAATTCTTTTCAAAATTCGATAATCTTGCAGGTCTTGCTGTCGGTTCATTTGGTCCGATCGATATCGACAAAAACTCAAAAACTTATGGCTTTATCACAACAACTCCGAAACCTCACTGGGCAAATGTAGACTTGCTTGGTGCCCTTCGTCGCGCCCTCAACGTTCCAATGTACTTCACGACAGACGTAAACAGCTCTGCCTATGGTGAAGTAGTTGCCCGTAACAATGCTGGCGGCCGTATCGAGAACTTGGTTTACTACACGATCGGTACAGGTATCGGTGCAGGTGTTATCCAACGTGGCGAGTTTATCGGTGGTGTCGGTCACCCTGAGATGGGTCACTACTATGTGGCTAAGCACCCAATGGATGTAGAGAAAGAATTTAACGGCGTTTGTCCATTCCACAAGGGCTGCTTGGAAGGCTTTGCGGCTGGTCCAAGCCTCGAAGCTCGTACAGGTATTCGTGGTGAAAACATCGAACTCAACAGTTCTGTCTGGGACGTCCAAGCCTACTATATCGCTCAAGCTGCGGTCAATGCTACCGTGACGTTCCGTCCAGATGTGATCGTCTTTGGTGGTGGGGTTATGGCCCAACAACACATGCTGGACCGTGTACGTGAGAAATTCACTGCTCTTCTAAATGGTTACCTACCAGTACCAGACGTGCGTGACTATATCGTGACTCCAGCAGTCGCAGGTAATGGTTCTGCCACACTTGGGAACTTTGTCCTTGCTAAGAGTGTCGCAAAATAAAACAAAGAAAACATCCGCTTGGGAAACCAAACGGATTTTTCTATCCTCAAAACATCTGCCAGAAGAAATCAATAATATAAGTCAAACCATAAGTGTAAACCACTAGGGTAAAGGGCTTGGTCAAAATGATAATAATCATATAGCGCTTGAAGGTCATCTTGGTCAGTGCTGCCAGCATACAGAGAAAGTCAGCTGGGCTAACTGGCCAGATCATCATAAAGATAAAGAAACGATCGAAACGATTGCCCTTATCTAGCCAACCGATGTATTTGTCATAGGTGCGCTTGCTGACGACGGACTGGACAAAGGCAGCTCCATAGAGGCGCACGAGGTAAAAGATAATGGCACAGCCAATCACGATGCCGATATAGTTATAGATAGTCCCGATGATGTGGCCGTAAATAAAGACCCCAGCCACTGAGGTCAAAGCTCCCGGAATGATCGGAACGACGGTTTGTAGGATCTGTAAAAAGATAAAGAGTGGTGGCCCCCAAACCCCAGCTTGCTGGATAAAGGCCGATAGGGTTTCCTTGGACTGTAAAACACCCGCCTGATAGGCCCAAATACAGAAAATCAAGGTGCCGACACCCCCGACGATAGATGAGATATTGATGACTTGCTGTAGAAGGGGAGAAACAGCTTTCATTTGCTTATCCTGTGACATGTAAACTCCTCATAGATAGTATGATACTACTATACCATATTTTGATAATAAAAACTATCTGGATTATCTGACTGGTGAAATAAGTGTGGTAAAATGAGAATAAGAAAATGACGGTATAGAATGAGGAGTATCATGTTAGGTTTAGACTTTAAAGGAAGCTGGCGCCAATATCAAAAACAGGTCTTGGATCGTGTTCAGGACTATCAAGCAGACGGTCATGTTCATCTAGTGGCTGCTCCAGGGTCCGGCAAGACCACCATTGGTATCGAGCTAATCGCTCGTTTTGGCAATCCAGCCCTTGTCTTGGTTCCAACTGTCACCATTCGTGAACAATGGGTGGACAGGATTCAAACAGCCTTTTTAGAGAACGAACAGAAGATTTCAGATCTCGTTTCCCAAAACTTAAAGGAGATGAAGGCATTAACGATTGTGACCTATCAGGCTTTTCATAGTGCCATGAACCAACTTCAATCACAAGAAGATGGAGAAGCAGAGGATTTTGTGGGGTTTGATTTGCTTGCAAGCCTAAGAGCTCAGAAAGTTGCGACTCTTTGTTTGGACGAATGCCACCACCTGCGCAATGAATGGTGGAAAAGTCTGGAAGCCTTTCGCAAGCAGTATGGACCGCTGAAACTCATCTCCCTGACAGCGACACCACCTTATGACAGCGATCCTGAACTCTGGGAACGCTATATCCGTATGTGTGGGGAAATCGACCAAGAAATTACGGTACCTGAACTAGTCAAGGAAGACACTCTTTGCCCTCATCAGGATTTTGTCTATATGTGTTCACCAACAGCTGAAGAGGCGGAACGTCTCAAACGGTTTGAGGAGACTAAGTGGGACTATATTCACCACCTTATAGTCGATCCTGATTTTCAAACATTTGTAGCAGATTCAAAGGTCCTCAAAGGGGATATTTCATCTGATTTGCTCTTAGAAGATCCCAAGTACTTGTCTGCTATGTTGATTTATATGCATTCTCAGGGGTTAACGATTCCTCCCTCTTTACAAAATTTACTGGGAACCCAGAAGCTTCCAGCATTGACCTCCTACTGGCTGGAGACGCTGTTGCAGAGCATACTCTATCAGACTCCAGATTGGTATGATGATCCAGATGGATATAGGAAAAAGTTAGAGGCTGACTTGAAGGCGCGTGGGTTGGTGGAAAAACGTCAGGTTTATCTGGTTAAGTCTAAGGCTTCTGACCAGCTTTTAACCCAATCTCTGGGGAAGTTGTCTGCCATTGTCGATATCTTTTTGACGGAGTATGAGAGTCTAGGTCAGGAACTGAGACAGTTAGTACTAGCTGACTATATTCGCAAGGATTTTGCTACCTATCTGGGAGATAATCAGGCAACCATTTCTCAGTTGGGGGTACTCCCTTATTTTGAAAGCATTCGTCGAAAAGCTCAGGAGCAAGAGACCCCTGTATCTTTGGCTGTCTTGTCAGGTAGTGTCGTTATTTTGCCTACCGATGTGGTAGCAGAGTTGAAGGAACTCTTGCCTCAGGTTCCTCTTAGTTTCTCATCTATTGGTCACTTGGATCCAAAAGATTATGTGCAGGTTGATTTTCCTAGCTCAGCTAAGGGAATCGTAGCGGCAGTGACGGAGCTTTTTCAACGAGGGCAGATTCAAGTCCTAGTCGGAACCAAATCTCTCCTCGGAGAGGGTTGGGATGCTCCTTGTGTTAATTCCCTAATACTCGGAAGCTTTGTGGGGAGCTTTATGCTAAGTAACCAGATGCGTGGCCGTGCCATTCGTATCTGGCCGGGACATCCAGAAAAGACCAGTAACATCTGGCATCTGGTAGCCGTTCAAGCGCAAGCACTTATCACTCTTCCTAGTGAGGAGCCTAGACCAGAGAGCAATCAGGATCTGCAGACCTTGTCGCGACGGATGGAGCATTTTCTTGGCTTGTCCTATAATCAGGAGAGTATTGAGACCGGTTTGGATCGTTTGGATTTTCCAAAGCCCCCTTTTAAGAAAAAGCAAATTAGTGAGTACAATGAGCGAGTTAAGAGTCTCTCCAAGGATCGAGCAGGCTTGAGAAAAAAATGGCAAGATGCTCTTGTCGTAGCGGATCAGCTCGAGATAGTTACAGAAGTCGCAACCCAAAAACAGAAGGTCCCAGTCATGCTCTTGCTTGATGCATTAAAATGGGTTCGCATGTCATTGCTCTTGTTGGCAGTAGATTTGTTAGTCTTGCTATTTAGACTGAGACTGATTGGTGTTTGGTGGCTTACAGCAGCCTGTCTCCTCTTTTTGGTCTTTGCATCTTGGCGCTACCTCCGTTATAAAAGTCCCTATAAACGTTTGCAATCTCTGGGTGAGCAGATCCGAAAGGCTCTGCTAGATTCGGGGCATCTAACGGACGATCAATCCCGTGTTCATGTAGAGGAGGACAAGGAAAATTATATAGTTTTCGCCTATCTCAAGGGAGGAAGCATGAGGGACAAGGAGCTGTTTGCGCAGACTGTGGGAGAGTTCTTTGCTCCAGTGGATAACCAGCGCTATCTCTTGAAGGCAGAGAAAGTCCTACAAGGTCAATCACCTTACTATGCCGTGCCTAGCCTTTTTGACAAGCGCAAGGAAGAAGCACAGAAATTCCTCGACTTTCTGAGGCCAACTATCGGACGTTATCACCTCGTCTATACCCGTAACGAAGCAGGCCGAAAAATCCTGCTCGAAGCCAGACTCAAATCCCTAGCCAACAAAAACGACCGCATCATCACGAAGAAAAAGGTCAAAAGTGCGTTGAAGTAGGAAGAAAAATCGTCCTCTAATCTTCAAAGGAGTGTAAAGAATAAAATTTAGGAGTAAACTAAATTTCGAACGATGAAGAAATAATAGATTTTGTTACGTTTTAAGTTTCGAATAGCCTACCCATAAAAAAGTACCTAACTCAACTCCTGAAAGAACTCAACAAAATCCGAGATAGTAGTCTAGGATGTAAATGTTAATCTGTAAGCAAAAAATCACCCCTAGACTACATTCTAAGGGTGATTTTGGGTTTGTTATTAAGTACTGTAAAACACAAGATATAGAGAATAATAGAATTACGGACTCGAATTAAGTAATTTATACAATATATAGTGTAAATTTAAAATTTTGTTATAAATATATACAATATATTGATTTTTTGATTTTATTTGATATAATAATAGTTGTAGAAAAAATTAAGAAAAGAGGTAGATATTATAAGAATATCAAACTTATTAAATAGAGAATCAATCCAAGTAGGATTGGATTTTGTTGATGTAGATACATCAAAGGATGTTAAATTATTTTTAGACCCATTGTTGCTATCAGATGGTTTTAGAAATATTGTTAATGATTTTGTAAATACAGTCTATAAAATGTACACTTTAGGTAATAAAGCAGGCGCATTTCAATTGTTTTCACACTCTAAAGAATGTAATGCTATCCACTTTGGATATTCTGAGAGTAACTCCAAAGGGACAGGTGTTTCAATGAAGATGCTTGATCAATTTTTTGGGTATGTCTATAAATCGGTAGGTAGAATCAAAGAAAAATTACTGACACCTATAGCGATGCCGATTTTTGTAAAGAGTTTTTCAGAAGATAGGCTGTCTGATTTGTTAGTAAGTTTATTAAAAAAAGAATTGATTTTATATTCTTTAGAACAAGCTCGATTACACGGTTTAAAAATCAGTAATGAAGTACAACGTTTTGATTGTTGGGATTCTGAGAGTCATGAGTGGGCTACCTTTGAAAGCCAGTATGTTCTTGCTCCTAATGAAAATGGTGTAGAGGAACTTCTAATCTTAGTTCCGAAGTCTGTTGTAAGTAAAAGATTTCTAGTAAATCCTTCTAGATATATTTCAGTAATTTTTCAACACTTGCAGTTGATGGAAAAGTACCAAAGGACTAATGGTACACCAAAATCTCAGAAAGAACTACGAGAATCAGAGATAGTAGCAAATTATCAAAAGGATAAAGATAAAAGCTACATCTTAGATATGACATTATTATCACCTGAATACTATGAGGCTTATTATGATAATTCAATTAGGTTCAGTGATAATAAATCACTTAATGACGAAGAGTTGATAGAAATTCTAACTAATAAGTGATAGAAATTGAATAGTGTCCACAGAGAAGGAGTAAATCCTTCTTTTTTATTTTATTTTTATCACATTTATAAAACTTATTCATGTTATAATATATATTAGTAGATTTACATTGGAGAATTAAAATGAAGTCAACAATTGATAAAATTAATAAATTTCGAGATGACCGTGATTGGAGAAAATTTCATAATGAAAAAGATTTAGCAATTTCAATTTCGATCGAAGCGAGTGAACTTTTAGAATTATTTCAGTGGAAGCAGTCTGAAGAGGTCACTAGTAAATCATTGGGAAGAATAAAAGAGGAACTAGCCGATGTTCTAATTTATAGTTTTATGTTGGCTGATAATTTACAATTAGATGTAGAAAAGATTATTGAAGATAAATTAGTTGATAATAATCGGAAATATCCTGTTAAGTTAAGTAAAGGTAATAATAAAAAATATACTGAGTTGGAGAAATAATGGTTAAAATAAAAAGCCCAATAGTAAGAGAGATAGAGTATTCAAACAATTCGCTGGTAAATCTTAAAAGTCAACTTAAATCTAGTGAACATAAAAATGATATGAAACTTTTATTTGATTATCCAGTTGTCTATATTGTTAACGATAATAAGAATGATCAATTTAGTGTATATGTAGGTGAAACAGCTGATATAATTCGGCGAACTAGCCAGCACTTAACAGATGATATAAAGAAAGAAAACAGGGATGATTGGAGAGACTTTGCAACATCTTCTACAACGAAGATGTTTATAATTGGTCACAATCATTTTAATAAGTCTTTAACTCTAGACATTGAAAATCGTTTAATGCTTTATCTTTCAAGTGTTGGTAAAGTCATAAGAGTACAAAATAGAAAAGAGAATCCTCAAAATGAATATTATACATCTAATGAATTGGATTCAATTTTTTCAAAAGTTTGGCGTTCACTGAGAAAAAGAAATCAGTCATTATTTCCGATTGAGAGTATTGTTCGAAATTCAGCAATTTTTAAAGCATCTCCCTTTCATAAATTAACCGAAGAACAAATTGAAGCTAAAAATACTATCATAAATAAAATAATTGCTTCCATTAGTAAAAATCAAGAGGGAACCCTTATTCTGGTTAAAGGAGAAGCTGGAGCAGGGAAAACAGTTTTAATGAGTTCGTTGGTAGATGATTTATTAAATTCTGAAGATATTTCATTTATTAAAGATAATAATTACATTAATCTTATTGTAAATCATAATAACCAATTAAGTGTATATAAAGAAATTGAAAGAAAACTGAATTGGAATAGTGGTTCTAGTTTGGAAGTGGCAATGAAGCCTACTCAATTTTTAAATGCCTTGAGAAAAGAAAAGATTAAAGCAGGAGTGGTTATAGTTGACGAAGGGCATTTACTGCTTACTGCGAAAAATCAAGCATATCTTGGAGGAAATCATTTAATTGATTTATTAGCACAGTCGAAAGTAGTTGTTTTGGTTTATGATGATAAACAGATTATGAATAAATCTCAAATATGGACTGATAATACATTTTTTGAATTGGAGCATGAAGCTAATCTGGAAGGAAATTTAATTGAATTACGTAATCAAATGAGAATAAAAGCAAATCCTGAAACTGTCAATTGGATTAGAAGTATTATTGATGATTGTGAAATCAAAAAATTAACAAAAGATAAGCAATATGATATTAGAATTTTTGATTCTCCTTTTGAACTACAAAAAGCTATTAAGTTAAAGAATAAAGATCAAAAACTAGGTATTTCTAGATTAGTTGCAACATATGATTGGCCTTATGTTGAAGAAAAAAAGAAACAAGATAGACCAAAATGGTTTGTTGAAATCGGCGACTGGAAGGCTCCTTGGAATCAACAAATAAAGCCAGAGAAGAAAGACGCAAAATTATCTTGGATAGAGCAACCCCAAACAATTGATGAAATAGGCTCTACTTTTACGGTTCAGGGATTTGATTTGAATTACGCTGGGGTAATTATTGGTCCATCAGTTAAATACAGAAATGGTAAAATCATGTTTGATATTTCTGAAAGTAAAAATAAAGGTGCGGTTCAAAATAGAAAACTCGAAAATGGTGAAATGAAGAACTTTGGTGAAGATCTTTTGAAAAATGAATTAAATGTTTTATTAACTAGAGGAGTAAATGGACTTTATATATACGCAGTAGATGAAGAACTTCAAGAAGCTTTAAAAGAGGCAATTTTATAAGTACATAATGTAAGAAATAATGTTTTTGACTCAAACATGGTATAATGTCAATTATGACTAACAACAACCAACGTGCCCTTTGCCAACAACTCTGGGCTAGGAACAAATACCTCGTTTTGAGTCATTCTAGCAATATTTACAATGGGATTCGCCAATACTTGAAGAATGAACAGGTGGAGGTCAGCCATGTTCAAAACCTCATTGACCGTGCTTGCCAGATTCCAGAACACAGGGGTCAGGTTTGCAACGCTTTTCAGCATATTTGGGGCTATTTCAAAAATAAAGCGACCGATGCCGAGCGTAAGGACTATATGCTCTTGCTGGATCGCTACCGCTTTGGTCAGGCTTCTAAGGAGGACTTAATCGCTAAGACTCGAGACTTGCTTGATCGCTATCCAAATACCTACTTGCAACATTCGACTTTACTGAAAGGAGACTCCCATGAGACTTTGGCATGAGGCTTTGATTTCACAACTTCCCCGTCCGCAGCTCTTGGGGCAACATCGAGAGTGCTGCGCCCTGCGTGGCAATGGCTGGGGCAGAAAGCATGCGACGGTGGACTATGTCTTTAACCACTCGCCCTATCAACTCTATGCTTATCATCGCTTGATTATGGAGGAAATGGCTGGCCGTGGCTACAATGTCAGTCCAGAATGGCTGGACAAGAACTACCGTGGCAAAATTTGCCCAGCTTATGAAGACTTGCCTGAGGAAAAGTTGGACAATCCCATCTATAGTGAGCATGATGCAGAATACTATGAGGAGTGCCTGGCTAATCTCCGAGAGAAAGGCATTGAGCTGGAGTAAGAGTCAGGATTGGCTCCACATTATAACTCTTCTCGTAATTTTTTCGAATAATAAAGATGAGACCTTTAGAGTTTTTCTAAGGTCTCCTTTTTATGAGTATTAGGATTTACTTTTAATAACTTTTAAGTTATAATTAAATTGAAAAGAGGTTGCTTGGTGCATACAATTTACTTCTATAAGGACAAAAATGGAAATGAGCCAGTCTTAGATTATATGAGAGAATTGGCTAGAAAGAAGAGTAAGGACAGTCGCATCAAACTCAATAAACTAAACGACTATATCGAGTTGCTTAGTCAGCATGGGACTAGAACTGGTGAACCCTATATCAAACATTTGGAAGATGAGATTTGGGAACTACGACCTCTTAAGGATAGGATTTTATTTGTAGCATGGGTTGATGGGAGTTTTGTTCTTTTACATCATTTTGTTAAAAAGACTCAGAAAACTCCTAGGAGAGAGATTGATAAAGCCAAGCGTGAACTGAAAGACATAAAAGAAAGAGGGTTAAGTGATGAAGAATAGTGCTATTGGAAGTAATTGGAAAGATATCCGATCTGAACTCTTTACCAAGGAGGAAATCCTTGAAAGTGATATGCGAGTGGCTATCATGAGTGAGTTGATAGAAGCTAGACATGAGCAAGGTATTAGTCAGAAAAAGCTAGAAGAACTCAGTGGAGTAAGCCAGCCTGTTATAGCTAGGATGGAGACAGGAAAGACCAGTCCTCAGTTGGATACAGTCTTGAAAGTCTTAGCCAGTTTAGGAAAGACACTAGCAGTCGTCCCACTTGAACAGGAAAAAAGTTGATAGAGATGAGATTACTTGGTTGGCTAAAATCATCCACAGAACAATTTTACCTCCCGTCCGCACTTTTTCAGGGAAATATCAAAATTACCAAAGGATAACTAACCTATAGTCTTTTCTAATAGCATGCCATAGTCACTGATGAGAATCGTCAATAGCTCGTTTGAGCATTCTAACTAAAATACAGCAATAAAACAAGCAATACAAAGGATTTGAGACACTGGTCTCAAGTCTTTTTCTCTTGTTCAAAAAAGTGATATAGTTTCAAACTATATCAAAGCCTAATTATTTACAATTATACAGACAGTTTCTTTTCTGTTAAGATAGTTTCAACAACAAATTTTGGAGGACACATCATGTCAACTACGATCATCGGTTTCCCTCGTTTGGGCGAATTCCGCGAATTAAAATTTACAACTGAAAAATACTTTAGAAAAGAAATCTCAGAAGAAGAACTCTTGGCTGTGGCTAAAGAATTGCGTGCTAAACACTGGAACATTGTCAAAGAAAAAGGCATCACTGAAATCCCATCAAACGACTTTTCTCACTATGACAACTTCCTAGACGCGGCTTTCCTCTTCAACGTGGTGCCAGCTTCTGTTCAAAACTTGGAATTGTCAGACCTTGAGCGTTACTTTGCTTTGGCGCGTGGTTACCAAGGAGAAAAAGGAGACGTGCGTGCCCTTCCGATGAAGAAATGGTTCAACACCAACTACCACTACATCGTGCCTAAATTTGAAAAAGACACTCAAGTTAAATTGGCTGGTCACAAGATCTTTGATGAGTTCCAAGAAGCAAAAGAACTTGGATTGAACACTCGTCCAGTCCTTGTAGGACCATTCACTTTCCTTCAATTGTCTGACTTTGAAGAAGGCGTGAAAGCAGAAGACTTTGTAGATAGCTTAGTGGCTGCATACCAAGAAGTTTTTGCTAAATTGGCTGAACTTGGTGCGGCTCGTATCCAATTGGACGAAGCTGCTCTTGTTAAAGACTTGACAGAAGAAGAAAAAGCACTCTTCTTGAACCTCTACAACAAACTCTTGGCTGACAAAAAAGGTCTTGAAGTCTTGCTTCAAACTTACTTCGGTGACGTTCGTGACGTCTACTCTGATCTTGTAAACTTGCCAGTTGATGCCATTGGTTTGGACTTCGTTGAAGGTAAGAAAACTCTTGAACTTGTTAAAGGTGGCTTCCCAGCTGACAAGACTCTCTATGCAGGTATTGTCAATGGTAAGAACATCTGGCGCAACAACTACGAAAAGAGCTTGGCTGTTCTTGAGCAAATCCCAGCTGAAAATATCGTTTTGACTAGCTCATGCTCACTTCTTCATGTGCCATTTACAACTGCTAATGAAGAATTTGAGCCAGCTATCTTGAACCACTTTGCTTTTGCAGTTGAAAAATTGGATGAGATTCGTGATTTGGATGCTATCCGCAATGGTCAAGGTGCAGAAGCTCTTGCAGCTAATAAAGAACTCTTTGCGACTGAGCGTGTGGGTGAAAATACTGAACTTCGTGCCCGTATTGCCGGATTGACAGATGCAGACTACACTCGTTTGCCAGCCTTTGCAGAACGTGAAGCTATCCAAGAAGAAGCCTTTAAACTTCCAGCACTTCCAACAACAACCATCGGTTCATTCCCTCAAACTAAGGAAGTTCGTGCCAAACGTTTGGCTTACCGTAAAGGTGAATTGTCACAAGAAGAATACGATGCCTTCCTTGCTGAAACTATCGACGAATGGATCAAATGGCAAGAAGAAGTTGGATTTGACGTGCTTGTACACGGTGAGTTCGAGCGTAACGACATGGTTGAGTACTTCGGTCAAAACTTGTCAGGTTACCTCTTCTCTAAGAATGGTTGGGTACAATCATACGGTATGCGTGGGGTGAAACCACCAATCATCTGGGGTGATGTCACTCGTCTCAACCCAATCACTGTCAAATGGTCTAGCTACGCACAAAGCCGTACTGATAAACCTGTTAAAGGTATGTTGACAGGACCTGTTACCATCCTTAACTGGTCATTCCCACGTGAAGACATCTCTATCAAGGACTCAACTCTTCAAATCGCCCTTGCTATTAAGGATGAAGTTCTTGACCTTGAAGCTGCAGGTGTGAAAATCATCCAAATCGACGAGGCTGCTCTTCGTGAGAAATTGCCACTCCGTCGTAGCGACTGGTACGAAGACTACCTTGACTGGGCTATTCCAGCCTTCCGCTTGGTACACTCAACAGTAGCGCCAGATACACAAATCCACACTCACATGTGTTACTCAGAATTTACAGATATCATCCCAGCTATCGACAACATGGATGCGGACGTTATTTCCTTTGAAGCAAGCCGTTCAAACCTTGAAATCTTGGACGAACTCAAAGCGAAAAACTTCCAAACAGAAGTGGGACCTGGGGTTTACGATATCCACTCACCTCGTGTGCCAAATGAAGGCGAAATCGACCACACCATCGAAGCTATCCTTGCCAAAGTACCAAGCAAGAAAGTTTGGATCAACCCTGACTGTGGTTTGAAAACACGTGGTATTCCAGAAACAAAAGAAAGCTTGATCCGCCTTGTCGAAGCAGCAAAAGCTGCGCGTGAGAAATTGTAAGATAAGATTTCTCTCTTGACACTGACTGATCAAGGAACTGCTTGGCCCTAGCTGGCTCAGCAATCATGAAATCAAAAAGAAAAGGATAATGACTATGTCACGCCAAACTCCGTCACTTTCATTTGAAGTGTTCCCTCCAAACCCAGCTGTGGGTAATGATAAAATTATTTCAGCCTTGCAGGATATGCGGGAGCTGACACCGCACTTTATCAGTGTGACTGCTAGCAATAATAAATTTAATATCAAGGAAACAACGGTTCGTTTGGCTGACTTTATCCAGAATGATTTGGCGATTCCAACTATTGCCCACTTGCCAGCCATCTATCTGACTAAGGACAAGGTTGCTGAAACCATTGCAGACTTGGATAAGGTTGGGGTACAGAAAATCTTGGCCTTGCGTGGGGACATTATCCCTGATGTGGAACCACAAAAGGATTTCCGCTACGCAACGGATTTGATCGAGTTCATCAAGGAACAAGCCTCTCACTTTGATATTATTGGCGCTTGTTATCCTGAAGGGCATCCTGACTCGCCAAACCAGATCTCAGATATTCAAAATCTCAAGAAGAAAGTGGATGCAGGCTGTTCAAGCCTTGTAACGCAACTTTTCTTTGACAATGAGCGCTTCTACGATTTCCAAGACAAGTGTACCTTGGCAGGGATTGATGTTCCTATTCATGCGGGTATCATGCCTATTCTTAACCGTAATCAAGCGCTTCGTCTCTTGAAGACTTGTGAGAATATCCATCTTCCACGCAAATTTAAGGCTATCTTAGACAAGTATGAGCATGACCCTGAGTCGCTCAGAGCAGCAGGACTTGCCTATGCAGTGGATCAAATCGTGGACTTGGTAACCCAGGATGTCGCAGGTGTGCATCTTTACACCATGAACAATGCTGAAACAGCAAAATATATCCACCAAGCAACCCATGCCTTGTTTAACCATCAGTCTTTAGGATAATAAAAAGCAAACCATTCTTCTCAGGTGAGGGGAATGGTTCCTTTTTAATAGAAAAGCCCGCACTTTTTAAGAAAAATATGATAAAATAGACTCTGTACGTACTTGATACAAAGATGAGGGTATTTAGGGTATTAAGGATTTTTTAATAGTTGATTAATTTTTAATCGAAATCTGATAATTGGTTCTATAATAAATACGAACGAAGTGAGTGTTAAAAGATATTTCACGCTATAGTGGTATCCTAGAGAATAACTCTGTTATTTTCTAGGACGGAATTTTTGAGACTTCAGGCTTAAAAATTAGGGATGAAATTCCGAAGGAAGTTGCTCCCGTCCGCACTGTGTCAGTGAAATATCAAAAAAATTCTTAATTGAATTTTGGTCTCATTTCTTAGGAAAAAAGATAAGCTTCCTAGCACTCATCGAGTGTGGCGTCACCTTCCTATTTTTCTATAGAAATGTTCGGCAAACCGAACCGTCCAAAATATCTTGATTAATTGAACACGCCTACAACTCTGTGGAAAAAGATAAATCTACCTAGGAGCAGTCGCTCCGTCGTTCGATTTCCTATTTTCCTTTGAGTTGCTTAACGGCTTAGTATCTTGATCTTTGTAGGCAAGGCGTATAATTTCATCAATCCAAAGGGGATTAAAATGACAAAACAAGTGTTTCAAACGACTTTTGCTGGTCGTGAGTTAATTGTAGAGACTGGTCAGGTTGCTAAGCAAGCAAATGGCTCGGTTGTTGTGCGTTACGGTGAGTCAACTGTCTTGACTGCGGCCGTTATGTCTAAGAAGATGGCAACTGGGGATTTCTTCCCTCTTCAAGTCAACTACGAAGAAAAAATGTATGCGGCTGGGAAGTTTCCTGGTGGCTTTATGAAACGTGAAGGACGTCCTTCAACAGATGCGACTTTGACAGCGCGTTTGATTGACCGTCCAATCCGTCCTATGTTTGCGGAGGGGTTCCGTAATGAAGTCCAAGTCATCAACACAGTTCTTTCTTACGATGAAAATGCATCTGCACCAATGGCAGCTATGTTTGGTTCATCCTTGGCACTTTCTATTTCAGACATCCCGTTTGACGGACCAATCGCTGGGGTACAAGTGGGTTATGTAGATGGTCAAATCATTATCAACCCTACTCAAGAACAGGCAGAGCAATCGCTTCTTGAATTGACAGTAGCTGGGACCAAACACGCTATCAACATGGTTGAGTCTGGTGCCAAAGAATTGTCAGAAGAAATCATGTTGGAAGCCCTTCTGAAAGGACACGAAGCTGTTAAAGAATTGATTGCCTTCCAAGAAGAAATCGTTGCTGCGGTCGGTAAGGAAAAAGCAGAAGTGGAATTGCTTCATGTGGATGCGAACTTGCAGGCTGAAATCATTGCAACCTACAACAGCGACCTCCAAAAAGCGGTCCAAGTAGAAGAAAAATTGGCTCGTGAAGCTGCAACTCAAGCAGTGAAAGATCAAGTGACCGCAGTTTACGAAGAAAAATATGCAGACCATGAAGAATTTGAACGAATCATGCGTGATGTGGCTGAAATCTTGGAACAAATGGAACACGCTGAAGTACGCCGTTTGATCACAGAAGACAAGGTTCGTCCTGACGGCCGTAAAGTCGATGAAATCCGTTCTTTGGATGCAGTTGTCGATTTCCTTCCTCGTGTGCACGGTTCAGGTCTCTTCACTCGTGGGCAAACTCAAGCCCTTTCAGTCTTGACATTGGCTCCGATGGGCGAAACGCAAATCATCGATGGTTTGGACCCAGAGTACAAGAAACGCTTCATGCACCACTATAACTTCCCTCAATACTCTGTAGGGGAAACTGGTCGTTATGGTGCACCAGGTCGTCGTGAAATTGGTCACGGTGCTCTTGGTGAGCGTGCCCTTGCTCAAGTCTTGCCAAGTTTGGAAGAATTTCCATACGCGATCCGCTTGGTAGCAGAAGTCTTAGAATCAAACGGTTCTTCTTCTCAAGCTTCTATCTGTGCGGGAACGCTTGCCCTTATGGCTGGTGGTGTGCCAATCAAGGCGCCAGTAGCTGGTATTGCCATGGGTCTCATCTCAGATGGAAATAACTATACAGTATTGACAGATATCCAAGGATTGGAAGACCACTTTGGAGACATGGACTTTAAGGTTGCCGGTACTCGTGGCGGGATTACAGCCCTTCAAATGGATATCAAGATCCAAGGGATTACTGCAGAAATCTTGACTGAGGCCCTTGCCCAAGCCAAGAAAGCGCGTTTTGAAATCCTTGATGTGATCGAAGCTACTATTCCAGAAGTGCGTCCAGAATTGGCTCCAACTGCTCCAAAAATTGACACCATCAAGATTGATGTCGACAAAATCAAGATTGTCATCGGTAAAGGTGGAGAAACCATCGACAAGATTATCGCTGAGACAGGCGTTAAGATTGATATCGACGAAGAAGGTAATGTTTCTATCTACTCTAGCGACCAAGCCGCTATTAACCGTGCCAAAGAAATCATTGCTGGCTTGGTTCGTGAGGCTAAAGTAGATGAAGTTTACCATGCCAAGGTTGTTCGTATCGAGAAATTCGGTGCCTTTGTCAACCTCTTTGACAAGACAGACGCCCTCGTTCACATTTCGGAAATGGCTTGGACGCGTACCAATAATGTCGAAGATTTAGTTCAAATTGGTGATTTTGTAGATGTAAAGGTTATTAAGATCGATGAAAAAGGTCGTGTAGATGCTTCTATGAAGGCACTCTTGCCACGTCCGCCAAAACCTGAACGTTCAGAAGAAAAAGGGGATAAAGGTCATCGTCATGGCGATCGTCCTCGTCACCACCACAAGGACCACAAACCTAAGAAAGAAACTACAGAAACACCAAAAGACTCAGAATAAGAAAGGAGAAATGTATGGGATGGTGGCGTGAAACCATTGATATCGTAAAAGAAAATGATCCAGCGGCTCGCACTACCTTGGAAGTCTTGCTGACCTATCCAGGTGTTAAGGCCTTGGCTGCCCACCGTCTCTCGCATTTTCTCTGGAAGCATGGCTTTAAACTCTTGGCTCGTATGCACAGTCAGTTTTGGCGCTTCTGGACTCAGATTGAGATCCATCCGGGGGCTCAGATAGAATCAGGTGTCTTTATCGACCATGGTTCAGGTCTGGTGATTGGAGAGACGGCGATTGTTGAAAAAGGTGTTCTTCTCTATCACGGAGTAACACTTGGTGGGACAGGGAAGGATGTTGGCAAACGCCATCCGACTGTGCGTAAAGGAGCTCTCATATCAGCCCATGCCCAAGTCATCGGACCGGTAGAAATCGGTGAAAATGCCAAAGTCGGTGCTGCTGCAGTAGTCGTGGCAGACGTACCTAGTGATGTGACAGTTGTCGGTATTCCGGCTAAGATCGTCCGAGTTCATGGACAGAAGGATGAACCAACGATCCACGAAGTCGAAGAAAAACGTGAGTACTACGTCAATAAACTAGAGCAGGCTAGAGAAGCCAGTCACAGATCGTCGGGGTTGTAGAGAGTAGTAATGCCTTTTATCGAGAAACGCCTGATAAGGTCAAGCGTCGCTTGGCTGCTGGAGCCCAAGTGGTGGACATGGAAGTTTCAGCTATCATGGCTTGGAGTCAATTTTGTAAGAGTAAAGTCTATCAGTTCTTCTATACAGCTGACTATGTGGATCATCATAACCGAACCTGGGATGCCCGCCATGAAGATCGGACAGCTGATGCCATGACTTTTTTCACTATCGCTTTGACAATAGCAAAGGAACTAGAAAGGTAACTACAAGAATGGCAGTATATTTTTACGGCTGTATCACCATGGATGGCTACTTAGCAGACAGCCAGCACAGGATAGACTGGCTGCATCAGCTTGGTTCTGTAGAGGATACAGGCTATGATGATTTTTACAGGCAAATGGATATCACCATCATGGGCAAGCGGACCTTTGAGGAAATCCAAGATTTACAAGATGTAGAAAGTTTATATCAAGCTACGGAAAACTATGTCTTTACGCATGATAGGCACCTGCCTGTCAGCAATTACCAGCCAGTAGCTGGGGATGTGGTGGACTTTGTTCAGCAGATTGACAAAGGCAAAAATGTCTTTGTGATTGGTGGTAATTCCTTGGTAGGACCGCTCTTGGATGCGGATCTTTTCGACCACCTCGTTATTCAGATAGCGCCCCTTATCCTAGGAAAGGGGGTTCCCCTCTTTACCCAAGAGGAAGGGCAGCGCTTTTACCAACTGGATAGCCTCAGACAATTTGGCCCATTTGCAGAGCTGGTTTTCAGCCGAAAAAGTCAGAAATAGAGAAGGGAGTGGACCGCATGATTAAAATTTACGACACCATGTCTCGTGATTTGCGAGAATTTGTCCCAATCGAAGAAGGAAAGGTTCGCATGTATGTCTGTGGGCCAACGGTATACAACTATATCCACGTAGGGAATGCCCGATCGACGGTGGCTTTTGATACCATTCGCCGTTATTTTGAGTACCGTGGGTATGAGGTTGCCTATATTTCCAATTTCACAGATGTGGATGATAAGATTATCAACCGTGCCAAGGAAGAAGGTATCACGCCTCAGGAGGTTGCGGACAAGTACATCGCTGCCTTTCGTGAGGATGTGACAGCCTTGGGCGTCAAACCTGCGACTCGCCATCCGCGTGTGGTGGAGTTTATGGCTGACATCATCCGCTTTGTGGAAGACTTGATTGAAAAAGGTTATGCTTATGAGAGTCAAGGGGATGTCTATTTCCGTGTAGAAAAATCACATAACTATGCTAAGTTGGCCAATAAAACCTTGGAAGATTTGGAGCTGGGTGCTTCAGGTCGTACCGATGAAGAAACGGCTCGCAAGGAAAATCCTGTAGACTTTGCTCTTTGGAAAGCTGCAAAACCAGGCGAGATTTCTTGGGACAGTCCTTGGGGACCTGGTCGTCCGGGCTGGCATATCGAGTGTTCGGTCATGTCGACAGAGATTCTAGGTGATACTATTGATATTCACGGTGGGGGAGCCGATCTGGAGTTTCCGCATCATACCAATGAAATTGCCCAGTCAGAAGCAAAAACAGGCAAGACTTTTGCCAACTACTGGATGCACAATGGCTTTGTCAATATCGACAATGTCAAGATGTCCAAGTCTTTGGGCAACTTCATTACGGTACACGATGCCCTCAAAACCATCGATGGCCAAGTGCTTCGTTTCTTCTTTGCCACTCAGCATTACCGCAAGCCTATCAACTTTACAGAAAAAGCAGTGCGGGATGCAGAGACTAATCTCAAGTATCTGAAGAACACTTACGAGCAACCATTTACTGGAAATGTAGATGCTCAAGAGTTGAAAGTCTTTAAAGATAAGTTTGTTGCAGCCATGGATGAGGACTTTAACGCTGCCAATGGTATCACAGTTGTCTTTGAAATGGCCAAATGGATAAACTCCGGCAACTATGATGCAAGTGTTAAGGAAGCTCTTGCGGCTATGTTGGAAGTCTTTGGGATTGTCTTTGTTGAGGAAGTTTTGGATGCAGACATTGAAGCCTTAATCCAAAAACGTCAAGAAGCGCGTGCCAATCGTGACTTTGCGACAGCAGACCAAATCCGTGATCAATTAGCGGCTCAAGGAATTAAGCTCCTTGACACCAAGGATGGAGTGAGGTGGACACGTGATTGATGTCAATCTCATTAACGGGATTGCCCTAGCTTTTGAGGGAGATGCAGTTTACTCCATGTATATCCGTCGCCATCTCATCCTTAAAGGAATGACCAAACCCAATAAACTCCACCAAGAGGCGACTAAGTATGTGTCAGCCAAGGCTCAGGCTCGCTTGATTGCCCTCATGTTGGAAGAGCAAGTCCTGACGGAAAAAGAAGAAGAAATCTACAAACGTGGTCGCAATACCAATAGCCACACAAAGGCTAAAAATGCTGATGTGGTGACTTACCGCATGTCTACAGGTTTTGAAGCAGTCATGGGCTATCTCCATCTGACTGAAAATCTGGAGCGTCTAGAGACCATAATTTCTTGGTGCATCCAAAAAGTGGAGGGCTAGAATATGATTGCAAAGGAATTACAAGACTGGTTTCCTGAAGCTCAGATTTCAGATCAGCCAGTAGAGAAACCGGGCTATCTCACTCTCCCTTTAGCTTCTAAGCAGTGGATTTTACTGGAGGAAGCTGGGCTCAGCGAGCGTGAAAAGCAGCTGGTTGCCCTTTTGACCCAGCAAGAGCAGGCTCGTTCGCTCAATCCTTGGTATCCCTATCTGATTGAGGGGAAGGGGCAGGCACCACAAACTTTCAAAAAGATTCAGCTGGTTTATTGCCATCTTTCCTATTTCCAACAGGAAAATCTATCCTCTTGGCTAGACATGATGCGGACTCTTTTTCCCAACTGCCAGACAGTATTGCAGGTCGGGGCTCAGGATTATGTGTTTGTGCTTCAACAAGATAAGTACACCTCTGTTCGCTCAATCTTATCTGATACGATTGAAGCGGTTGAGTATGACTTTGGTCTTCGTCTGTCGATCATGTTAGGCCAGGTTTGGCCTCAGACAGGCCCTCAAGCCCTATCAGACTTAATCAAAGCGGAGCGAGATTTGTTTAAGACTTGGTGGCGTCAGGGTCACCAAGGTGTACACACCTTTTCACAACTCTATCTATGGAGTATGGGAGAAAGACTAGTGGACCTGAAGGTAACCAAGGAATGCCTGCACCAGATGATCTTGGATCAAGACCAGATTCAGGAAATTATCCTTTCTCTCTGGGAAAACAGTGCTGTTCTGACTAAAACAGCCCAGCAACTCTATCTGCACCGCAACTCTCTCCAATACAAGATTGATAGATGGGAAGAGTTAACAGGACTTCAGTTGAAGGAGTTGACGGATCTCACTCTTTGTTATCAGTTGATTTTACCAGATATTCTTTAAAGTTTTGTGCAAGTTGCACAGAACTTTTTTATTTTTTTGGTCACCTTGCCATAGAAAAATAAAGCGTTTTCATCTATAATAAAACTATCAAAAGACAAAAGGAGTTCACCTTCCATGGTAGAATTAAATCTTAAAAACATTTACAAAAAATATCCAAACAGCGAACACTACTCAGTTGAAGACTTCAACTTGGACATCAAAGACAAGGAATTTATCGTTTTCGTAGGTCCTTCAGGATGTGGTAAATCAACAACTCTTCGTATGATTGCTGGTCTTGAAGACATTACAGAAGGTACTGCATCTATCGATGGCGTGGTTGTCAACGACGTAGCTCCAAAAGACCGTGACATCGCCATGGTATTCCAAAACTACGCTCTTTACCCACACATGACTGTGTATGACAACATGGCTTTTGGTTTGAAATTGCGTAAGTACAGCAAAGAAGACATCGACAAACGTGTTCAAGAAGCAGCAGCAATCCTTGGTTTGAAAGAATTCTTGGATCGTAAACCTGCTGACCTTTCAGGTGGTCAACGTCAACGTGTTGCCATGGGTCGTGCCATCGTCCGTGATGCAAAAGTGTTCTTGATGGACGAACCTTTGTCAAACTTGGATGCCAAACTTCGTGTATCTATGCGTGCTGAAATTGCGAAAATCCACCGTCGTATCGGAGCTACAACTATCTACGTAACCCACGACCAAACAGAAGCGATGACACTTGCAGACCGTATCGTTATCATGTCAGCAACTAAGAACCCTGCTGGTACAGGTACTATCGGACGTGTTGAACAAATCGGTACACCTCAAGAAGTTTACAAAAACCCAGTTAACAAATTTGTAGCAGGATTTATCGGAAGCCCAGCTATGAACTTCATCAATGTGAAATTGGTTGGTAGCGAAATTGTTTCTGACGGTTTCCGCTTGAAAGTGCCAGAAGGTGCTTTGAAAGTTCTTCGTGACAAAGGCTACGAAGGAAAAGACTTGATCTTCGGTATTCGTCCAGAAGATGTGAATGCAGAACCTGCTTTCCTTGAAACATTCCCAGAATCAGTGGTTAAAGCAACCATCTCTGTATCAGAATTGCTTGGTTCAGAATCTCACCTTTACTGCCAAGTTGGTAAAGATGAGTTTGTTGCCAAAGTGGATGCTCGTGACTACTTGCAAACGGGTGCAACAGTTGAACTTGGATTTGACTTGAACAAAGCACACTTCTTTGATGTAGAAACTGAAAAAACAGTCTACTAAGATAAATAGAATAGCAAAGCACTGCAGAGTTTCTCTTGCAGTGTTTTTTCTTTTAAATGCACAGGCTCGGCATGAAAACAGGCTTTTCTAGTTTTAATATTCTTAAAAAAGTGATAAAATGGTAGGAAGAATTGGAGAGTATAGATGCCGAAAGAAGTGAATTTGACGGGCGATCAGGTAGTCGCTTTAACGAGAGAATATTTAACAAAGGAAGACGTTGCTTTTGTACAAAAAGCATTGATTTACGCAGTTGATTGTCATAGTGGGCAGTTTCGGAAATCAGGTGAGCCCTATATTATCCATCCCATTCAGGTAGCAGGGATTCTGGCTAAGCTCAAGCTGGATGCCGTAACCGTTGCCTGTGGTTTTTTGCATGACGTGGTTGAAGACACAGATGCGACACTGGATGATTTGGAAAGAGAGTTCGGTCATGATGTTCGGATTATCGTTGATGGGGTGACCAAGCTTGGTAAGGTTGAGTACAAATCACTTGAGGAACAATTGGCTGAAAATCACCGCAAGATGCTTATGGCCATGTCTGAGGATATCCGTGTTATCTTGGTTAAATTATCGGACCGTTTGCATAATATGCGGACTCTCAAACACCTGCGAAAGGACAAGCAGGAACGGATCTCCAGAGAAACCATGGAAATTTACGCACCACTTGCTCATCGTCTAGGGATTTCCAGTGTCAAGTGGGAGTTGGAAGATCTATCTTTCCGTTACCTCAATCCAACTGAGTTTTACAAGATTACCCACATGATGAAAGAAAAACGCAGAGAGCGAGAGGCTTTGGTCGATGAAGTCGTGACAAAGTTAGAGGAGTACACTTCCGAACGCAATCTCAAAGGGAAAATCTATGGTCGTCCTAAGCATATCTATTCGATCTTTCGCAAGATGCAGGATAAGAAGAAACGCTTTGAGGAAATTTATGACCTGATTGCCATTCGCTGTATCTTAGATACCCAGAGTGATGTTTACGCCATGCTGGGTTATGTGCATGAACTTTGGAAACCTATGCCAGGTCGCTTCAAAGACTATATCGCCAATCGCAAGGCCAACGGTTACCAGTCTATCCATACGACTGTCTATGGACCAAAAGGGCCGATTGAATTCCAGATTCGGACTAAGGAAATGCATGAGGTGGCTGAGTACGGGGTTGCGGCTCACTGGGCTTATAAGAAAGGCATTAAAGGGCAGGTCAACAGCAAGGAATCAGCTATTGGAATGAACTGGATAAAGGAGATGATGGAGCTCCAAGACCAGGCTGATGATGCCAAGGAATTTGTGGACTCTGTTAAAGAAAACTATCTGGCGGAGGAGATTTACGTCTTTACTCCAGACGGTGCGGTTCGCTCCCTTCCAAAAGATTCAGGACCGATTGACTTTGCCTATGAAATCCATACCAAAGTCGGTGAAAAAGCGACAGGTGCCAAGGTCAATGGCCGTATGGTTCCACTGACAACCAAGCTCAAGACAGGGGATCAGGTTGAAATTATCACCAACCCCAACTCCTTTGGTCCGAGTCGTGACTGGCTCAACATGGTCAAGACCAGCAAGGCGCGCAACAAGATTCGTCAGTTCTTTAAAAATCAAGACAAGGAATTATCCGTTAACAAGGGCCGTGAAATGTTGATGGCCCAGTTCCAAGAAAACGGCTATGTAGCCAATAAGTTCATGGACAAGCGTCACATGGACGAGGTCCTTCAAAAGACCAGCTACAAGACAGAAGAGGCTCTCTACGCAGCCATTGGTTTTGGAGAAATTGGCGCTATTACGGTCTTTAACCGCTTGACCGAAAAGGAACGTCGTGAGGAAGAACGCGCCAAGGCCAAGGCGGAAGCAGAAGAGCTTGTCAAAGGTGGCGAAGTTAAGGTTGAAAATAAAGAAACCCTCAAGGTCAAGCATGAGGGTGGTGTGGTGATTGAAGGTGCCTCAGGACTCCTCGTTCGGATTGCCAAGTGTTGCAATCCAGTTCCGGGTGACGACATTGTCGGTTACATTACTAAGGGACGCGGTGTGGCTATTCACCGTGTGGACTGTATGAATCTCCGTGCCCAAGAAAACTACGAGCAACGTCTCCTTGATGTGGAGTGGGAAGATCAATTCTCAAGCAAGGAATACACTGCCCACATCGATATCTATGGTCTCAACCGTACAGGGCTCTTAAATGATGTTTTACAAGTTCTCTCAAACACGACCAAGAATATCTCAACCGTTAATGCTCAGCCAACTAAGGATATGAAATTTGCTAATATCCATGTCTCCTTTGGTATTTCCAACCTCTCTACACTGACCACAGTCGTGGATAAGATTAAGAGTGTGCCAGAGGTTTACTCTGTTAAACGGACTAATGGCTAATTGTCCTAGCTCTTACTAGAAAGGCTATTATGAAAATCATTATCCAACGGGTTAAAAAAGCCCAAGTGAGTATTGAAGGTCAGGTAGAGGGAAAAATCAATCAGGGTCTCTTATTGCTGGTCGGTGTTGGCCCAGAGGACCAAGAGGAAGATTTGGACTATTCTGTGAGAAAGCTTGTCAACATGCGGATTTTTTCTGATGCAGAAGGCAAGATGAATCTGTCTGTCAAGGATATTGAAGGGGAATTCCTTTCTATTTCTCAGTTTACCCTCTTTGCGGATACCAAGAAAGGCAATCGCCCAGCCTTTACAGGTGCAGCCAAGCCGGATATAGCAGCTGCCTTCTATGAGGCTTTAAACCAAAAGCTAGCTCAGGAAGTACCTGTTCAGACAGGCATCTTTGGAGCGGATATGCAGGTGGAGCTGGTAAATGATGGGCCAGTTACCATCATTCTTGATACTAAAAATAGATAAGAAAACCAAGCCCAGTTGGCTTGGTTTTTGTTTATAGACACTCCCAGAAGGCGATGTGTTTGTTGTAAAAGTCGGGATAGTTTTCTCTTAGGTGGCTAGCCGTCATATAATATAAAGTAGAATGACAGGAAGTAAAGACTGGAGTAAGAGAGTAGAAATATTGAGGGTCAGTGATGGCTAAAAAGACAAATAATAGAAAATCGCTGATGAGCACTCCTAAATAGTAGAAGCGAATTTTTTTGTTCATCTGAGGATAAATCTCAGAGAACTGTTTTTTGAGTCGATTGACCAAGCGAAATAGCAGTAGTCCTTGAGCAAGGATGAAAATGAAGCAAAAAATCAGGCCTCTCTCCAAAGAAAGTTCGTATCGGGGTCTGAAAGTTACCAACAGTAGCAAATCGCTGACTACAATGGCTGCAAAATGGATTCTAAAGAGCTTTTTCATAGGAAGACCTCCCTCTTTTATCTAGCTTCATTCTACATCAAACGAATGGAACTTACAACTAAAATAATAAAAAATCCCTGAAAGGAATTTCTTTCAAGAATAAGGGCTTAGTTGATTTTTTCGACATAGAGTTGTTTGGCGATATCCATACTAACTTGGAGGTCTTCGTCTTTGTTGACCAGAGTAAAGCTATTGGAAAAGCCATCAAACTGCTTGACTTGGAGTTGGTCACCGATATGAATTGCGTGCTTTTCTAGATATTTGAGTAGTTCAAAGCTATCATGAACGCGAGTCAGGAGATAGGTTCCAGCTTCCTGGACGGCCGCTAGTGGCAGGTTATTGATTTCAACCAAGAGTTCTCCCTCGGCTGGTATGGTTCCACCGTGGGGACAGGTTTTAGGGAAGCCCAGTAGTTTATCCAGTCTCTTTACAAATAGGTCAGAGACAGTGTGCTCTAGGACCTCAGCTTCTTCGTGGATCTGGTCACTGGTATAGTCGAGATGGTGAACTAGAAAGACCTCAATCAACCGGTGTTTGCGATAGAGCTCAGAAACCAGTTTGAGGCCAATATCTGTCAATAGATAGCCATTCTCCTTATCCTTGAGGATGAGATTTTCACTTTTCATGCGTTTGATCATCTCTGTTACAGCAGGCGGAGAGACCTGCATACGGGCAGCAATCTCTTTGTTGGTGATTTTTTGCATCTCCGTACCGATTTCATAAATACATTTTAAATAATCTTCTTTATTTGGAGTCATTCGTTTCCTCTTGTTCATTCTCTCCATCTAGTATACCAAAAAAAGCTAGATTTCTCTAGCTTTCTGCCCTAATGGCTTTGATTTTAGTCCAGTTCTTTCACTGCAGCAATAGCAGCTTCAAAGTCTGGTTCCGTGTTGATATTGTCAACGTATTCTACATAACGGATGACATTGTCAGTATCGAGAACAAAGACGGCACGTGCAAGGAAATGCCATTCGTTGATCAAGAGGGCATAATCGCGTCCGAAAGAATGGTCGAAGTAGTCTGAAAGCATGATAGCATTGTCAAGACCTTCAGCCCCGCACCAGCGTCCTTGGGCAAATGGTAGGTCCATAGAAACGGTAAGAACGACGGTGTTGTCAAGGTTGGCAAGTTCTTGGTTGAAGCGACGTGTTTGCGTTGAGCAGACACCAGTATCGATAGAAGGGACAACACTCAAGACTTTTTTCTTTCCATCAAAGTCAGCTAGCGTTTTTTTAGAGAGATCGGTTGTTGTAAGAGAAAAGTCAAGTGCCTTGTCTCCGACTTGCAGTTGTTTACCTGTAAAAGTTACAGGATTTCCGAGAAAAGTGGTCATGAAACTACTCCATTCTTTTTTCTTTCATTTTACCGAGAATTATCAGATTTTTCCAATGATTTGACCGGAAAGTGTAAAAAAACGCCAATTCGGTGAGAATGACGTTTTTAATGGATTATTTTGACAAACCTTCAGCAATCTTGTCAAGGTTGTATTTCATCATGTTGTAGTAGCTGTCACCTTCTTTACCTTCTTCAGCGATTGAGTCAGTAAAGATTTGTGCGTAAATTGGGATATTTGTGTCTTGTGAAACAGTCTTCATTGGACGGTCATCGACACTTGATTCAACAAAGAGTGATGGAACTTTTGTTTGGCGAAGTTTTTCAACCAAGGTCTTGATTTGTTCCGGAGTACCTTCTTCTTCCGTGTTGATTTCCCAGATGTAGGCACTTGGAACTCCGTAAGCTTTAGAGAAGTATTTGAAGCATCCTTCGCTGGTTACAATGAGTTTTTTCTCAGCAGGGATATTGTTAAATTTCTCTTTGGCTTCCTTGTCCAGTTTGTCTAGCTTTTCAGTATAGTCTTTGAGATTTTTTTCGTAGAATTCCTTGTTGCTAGGGTCTTTTGCAATCAACTGTTTAGCGATATTTTTAGCATAAATTATCCCATTTTCAAGGTTGAGCCAAGCGTGTGGGTCTTCTTTGCCTTTCTCGTTTTGACCTTCAAGGTAGATGATATCTACGCCGTCACTAACTGCATAGTAGTCTTTGTTTTCAGTTTTCTTGGCATTTTCGACCAATTTGGTAAACCAAGCATTGCCACCTGTTTCAAGGTTGATACCGTTATAGAAAATGAGGTCAGCCTCAGAAGTTTTCTTTACGTCTTCAGGAAGTGGTTCGTACTCGTGTGGGTCTTGACCAACAGGAACGATACTATGAAGATCAATCTTGTCACCAGCGATATTTTTAGTAATATCAGCAATGATAGAGTTAGTCGCTACAACCTTTAGTTTTTGGTTTGTAGATGCTGTATCTTTTTTCCCACTAGCACAGGCAGCTAATCCAATGATAGAAAGAAAAAGAACGAGCAATGTACCTAATTTTTTCATTAGATTCCTCCAGAAGGGTTTCCCCTTATTTATTGATTTTTTTATTTTTTAGTTTCAAGTATCGTTGCTTTGGAGAGATAAAGAAACTGATTAAGAAGAAGCTGGCAGATGTGAGCACGATGCTGGATCCTGCTGCGAGGTTGAAGCTATAGCCGATAAAGAGTCCCAAAACAGAAGCGGTTGCCCCTAGGGTTGATGAAAGAAAAATCATGCTCTTTAGGCTATTCGCATAAAGGTAAGCCGTCGCAGCTGGGGTGATCAACATGGCCACGATAAGAATCGTTCCAACACTTTGCATGGCAGTGACTGACACAAGGGTCAAGAGTACCATGAGGAGGTAGTGATAGAAATTAACAGGCATTCCCATGGCTTTAGCCAAAAGCTCGTCAAAGGATGTAATCAATAGTTGTTTAAAGAAAATCCCGATAATCAAGAGAATCAATGCCCCCACACCAATGGTGATCCACATGTCCGTATCTTGGACAGCGAGGATATTCCCAAAAAGGATATGGAAGAGGTCTGTCGAACTCTTGGCAACACTAATCAAGATGACACCTAAGGCTAAGAAAGATGAAAAGGTAATACCAATGGCAGTGTCACTCTTGATGATAGAGTTCCCCTTGATGTAGGTAATGATGATGGAAGCCATCAAGCCAAAGATGATCGCTCCAATAAAGAAATCAATTCCCAGGATAAAGGAAAGGGCTACGCCGGGCAAAACTGCGTGAGAGATGGCATCCCCCATGAGAGACATTCCACGTAAGATGATAAAACATCCCACGGCTCCAGCAACCACCCCGATGACTATAGCTGTGATCAAGGCATTTTGTAGGAAATGGAAATGTTGCAATCCATCGATAAATTCTACTATCATAGGTCACCTCCATTAAAGAAGAGCTTACTACCATAAGCTTTTTTGAGATTGACTTCGGTAAAGGTTTCTTCAGTTGAACCAATAGCAACCAATTCTCGATTGAGAAGCATAACTTGGTCGAAATAATGAGGGACTTTGCTGAGGTCATGATGGACGATGAGAACTGTTTTACCAGCTTTTTTAAGGTCTCTCAGTGTATTCATGATAATCTCTTCACTGATCGAGTCAATCCCGACAAAAGGCTCATCTAAAAAGATGTAGTCAGCTTCCTGCACTAAGCAGCGGGCAATCAAAACACGTTGGAATTGTCCTCCAGAGAGCTGACTGATTTGGCGATCAGCATAGTCTGAGAGTCCAACGATTTCAAGTGCATCCGCCACTTTTTTCCAGTGGCTGGCCTTTAAAGTGTGGAAGAGCGGGATAGATGGATAGAGTCCCAGTGAGACACATTCCTTGACCTTGATAGGGAAATTGTAGTCGATATGGATTTTTTGCTCGACATAGGCAACTCGATGTAAAGATTTCTTGACTTCTTTGTCATCGAGAAAGGCCTGGCCTTCGTGTGGGATAATTCCCAACATACTTTTTAATAAAGTTGATTTTCCAGCACCGTTTGGACCAATAATTCCGGTAATAGTTGGTCCTTGGAGCACTAGTGAAATATCCTTTAGTGCCAACGTTTCTTTGTAGGAGACACTGAGGTTTTCGATACGTATCATACAGTTATTTTCCTCCTGTCTTTTAATATACCTTAAAAAAAAAATTAAGTCAAGTTAATTTTTAAAAAATTTAAAATAATAACTGAAAAATGAAGAAAAAAGAGAGACCATTTTTAATTGCATTCCCAAGTGTTTTTTGCTAAGCTAAGAATAAGTGAAAAAATGAAAGCGAGAACAAGATGACACGTTATCAAGACGATTTTTATGATGCAATCAATGGCGAATGGGAAAAGACAGCTGTCATTCCAGCTGATAAATCTCGAACAGGTGGCTTTATTGACCTTGATGAGGAGATTGAAGAGTTAATGCTGGCAACTACGGACAAGTGGTTGGAAGGGGAAGATGTTCCAGAGGACGCTATCCTCGCAAACTTTGTTAAGTACCATCGTATGGTACGTGATTTTGATAAGAGAGAAGCTGATGGGATCAAACCTGTTCTTCCTCTGCTCAAGGAATACCAAGATTTGGAGAGTTTTGCGGATTTTACCAGCAAATTAGCAGCATTTGAATTAGCTGGCAAACCAAATTTCCTTCCATTTGGCGTATCACCAGACTTTATGGATGCTAGAACCAATGTTCTCTGGGCTAGTGCTCCAGGAACTATCTTGCCTGATACAACCTACTATGCCGAAGACCATCCTCAGCGTGAGGAATTATTGAATCTTTGGAAAGAAAGTACTTCTAATCTCCTCAAAGCCTATAACTTCTCAGATGAAGAAATCGAAGATCTTTTAGAGAAACGATTGGAATTGGACCGTCGTATCGCAGCAGTGGTTCTTTCAAACGAAGAAAGTTCAGAATATGCCAAACTCTATCATCCATACGCTTATGAAGATTTCAAAAAGTTTGCCCCTGCACTACCTCTAGATGACTTCTTCCAAGCAGTAATTGGACAAACTCCAGATAAGGTTATCGTAGACGAGGAACGTTTTTGGCAAGCAGCAGATCAGTTTTATAGTGAAGAAGCGTGGCCTCTATTTAAAGCAACCTTGATTTTGGGTGTGGTCAATCTCTCAACAAGCTATCTCACAGACGAGATTCGTGTCTTGTCAGGTGCTTATGGTCGTGCCCTTTCAGGTGTGCCAGAAGCTCAGGATAAGGTCAAGGCAGCCTATCACTTGGCCCAAGGTCCCTTTAAGCAAGCCCTTGGTCTCTGGTATGCGCATGAAAAATTCTCTCCAGAAGCTAAGGCAGACGTAGAGAAAAAAGTGGCGACTATGATTGACGTTTATAAGGAACGTTTGGCTAAGAACGACTGGCTCACGCCTGAAACACGAGATAAGGCCATTGTCAAACTCAATGTCATCAAGCCTTATATCGGTTATCCAGAGGAATTGCCAGAACGCTATAAGGACAAGGTAGTGGACGAAACTGTCAGTCTCTTTGAGAATGCCCTAGCCTTTGCGCGTGTGGAAATCAAGCACAGCTGGAGCAAGTGGAATCAGCCTGTTGATTACAAGGAATGGGGCATGCCAGCTCATATGGTCAATGCCTACTACAATCCTCAGAAGAACTTGATTGTCTTCCCAGCTGCCATTTTACAGGCTCCATTCTATGATTTGCATCAGTCGTCTTCTGCCAACTACGGTGGTATTGGTGCTGTTATTGCCCATGAAATCTCTCATGCCTTTGACACAAATGGTGCGTCCTTTGATGAAAATGGTAGCCTCAAGGATTGGTGGACAGAGAGTGACTATGCTGCCTTTAAAGAAAAAACACAAAAAGTTATCGACCAGTTTGATGGCCAAGAATCTTACGGAGCAAGAATCAACGGAAAACTAACTGTATCAGAAAACGTTGCTGACTTGGGCGGAATTGCTGCAGCCCTTGAAGCTGCTAAGAGAGAACCAGACTTCTCAGTTGAAGAATTTTTCCACAACTTTGCTCGTATCTGGCGCATGAAAGGCCGTCCTGAGTTGATGAAACTCATGGCCAGTGTCGATGTGCACGCGCCTGCCAAACTCCGTGTCAACGTTCAAGTACCAAACTTCGATGACTTCTTTACAACCTATGATGTCAAAGAAGGCGACGGCATGTGGCGTTCACCAGAAGACCGTGTGATTATTTGGTAAGACAAAAACCAAGGATGTTATCCTTGGTTTTTTGTTTTCTAAAAAAAGGGATTAAAAGTCTTTTCGTGAGCGATAGTCGTAGCTGGACCATGTCCAGGATAGACATCGTAGTTAGGAAGAGTGAAGAGTTGCGTCTGAATGCTATGGAGGAGTTGTTCCGTGCTACCTGTAGGAAGGTCTGTCCGTCCGATGGTTTCTCGGAAAAGAGCATCTCCCGTCAAGACTAGATGAGCATCAGGAAAGACGATAGAAACACCGCCGATAGAGTGCCCTGGGGTTGGTAGAACTGTAAAACGAAATTCCTCAAGCTGGTATTCCTCGTGAAAGACAAAGGTGTGTTCTGCTGGTTTTGCGACCACATCTGCCAGATCATCATGACGAGGGAGACCAGAGAGATTATCGACTGGAGTGTAAAGCCAGCTAGCTTCACTCTCTGCTACATAAACTGGAGGATTTCCAAAAGTTTCACGAACCAAGTCCAGACTCATAATATGGTCGTAGTGGGTGTGGGTCAGGAGAATCGCACAGACTGGTTTGTTGATTTTTTCGATAGTCTTGCGGATAGCTTCCCAATGGCTACCTGGGTCAACCACAATCAGGTGTTGATCTCCTTCCAGGTAATAAGTGTTTTCATAGGCAACGGGATTCACGGTTTTATGGATTTTCATACTGGCTCCAATCTCAAAGAATGTACTAAACTAAGTATAGCATAGAAGAGAGAAATAAAGTGAAAAGAAAGTCTCTCTTTTGTGTTAGAGGGACAATAATCTTATTTAAACTTGAAACCTTCGTAAATGAGTTTTGCTTTGGGATTCTTTTTCTTGATTTGCTTGGCAAGGGCCTTCATCATAGGAAGAGGTCCACACATATAAACAGTAGACTGGTCAGGGATTTCTTCTTGATCCAAAGTCAGGTATCCTTTTTCATTGCTATCGACCAGCTGAAGGTCAAAGTTAGCATTTTGACGGGCGTAGTCACGAAGTAGATCTAGGTAGACAGCATTTTCCTCCCCACGGAAACTATAGTAGAAGCGGACATTTCTGTCTAGGATAGGATGCTCCCGGATATAAGAGATGAAGGGTGTCATTCCAATTCCACCTGCAATCCAGATTTGCTGCTTTGGACCGTGTTCCATAGTCATATGCCCATAGGCGCGATCAACTGCAACCTTGCTACCAACTTGAAGATTGTCATAGATATTCTTGGTGTGGTCACCAGAGTTTTTTATCGTAAAATAAAGAGTTCGTCCTTGCCCTCCAGAGATGGAGAAAGGGTGTGGAGCAGTCTCAAAACCTTTTTGGAAAATTTTTAGAAAGGCAAATTGTCCATATTCGTAGGTGAAAGGGTGACTGAGTTCTATTTCAATTTCAGTTGTATCGTGATTGAGGCGTTTGATTCCTACGATTTTTCCAAGATAGGTGAAACCGACCTTTTGATAAAGGAAAATAATATAAAAACCTGCAAGCAAGCCTAAAAGAGCATAGATTCCAAAGATAAGACCTAGGAAACTAAAGGAGAGGAGACGATTTCCCATGATCATCAAAACATGAAAAAGGCCAAAGATATAGGCTAGATAAACCAATCGATGAATCCATCTCCATGCTTCATACTGGATATATTGTCCCAGATAGGCAACCAGAACGATGCTGATAAAGATATAGATAGCGATATTTCCAAACTGGGCGGCTAAATGCGAACCCCAGAGACCGCCCATGCTAAAGTTGTGTAGGGTTAGTAGGAGAATGGATAGAAAAGCGGTGAATTTATGAGCTAGATACATTTTTTCAAGTCCGTTAAACCAAGTTTCAAGTAAGGGTAAACGGCTAGCTAGTATAAAAGTAAGTGAGAGGGTAGTGAGAGCTAAACCAGGGATTAGAAACTGACTAGCACCTGAACTGAGCCAAGCTAGGATAGTCAGAAGCATACTAAGTCCGATAAATAAAATACCTTTTAATGATTTCATAGTAGAATTCCTTTCATGGATTTATCTTATATTAGATGTAATAAGATTTGTTACATTTTAACAAAAAATGAATCTCTAGTCAAGGTTTGTGATTTAGTCTAACTTTTCTGACCCTTTTTTCTAAAAAAGCCAACGAATCGGGTGGTTCATTGACTTTCTTATCTTAACGATTTTTCCAAGCTTGGTAACGAGTATCAATCAAGAGTTGGGTTAAGCGTCCCATGGTCTCTCTTTCTTCGGGAGTGAGGGATTGGGCTTGGATAAAGAGATGATGAATGTGTTCAATGACTTTGAAGGAAGAAAGGTCGTTGATAGAAGAGATGCCTGCATCGAGAATGATTCCAAAAAAGAGGTCGAAGTAGAGCTGCAGTTCCGTATCAGGGACCGTCTCAACCCATTCCTTGAAGGTGGTATCGACTTGCTGGCTGTCACTATTGGTCTCGTCTAGTTGGACAAAGTGCTTGTCTTCAACCTGCCAACTAAAGGTATCGTGCTGGGCGATACCACCCAAGGCAGTGCTTCGAACAACAATTTTTTTATCCGGAATTTCCAGCATCATCCCGATGATAGAACCTTGTGGAACAAATACTTTCGTTCTTTCCATCATGTTTTGATAGCCAGGTGTTTCGGTTAGTTCCTTGTGAAGCCCAGGAGCATCAAAAGTATAGACAGCGACAATGTTTTTTTGTAAGACTGGATCGAGCTGACTAGCAGCATAGACGGCTAGATTGCCCCCTTTTGAGTGTCCAGCTATGACAATCTTTTGGTTAGGATGTTGAGCAAAAAAATTCTGTAAATACTGGAGAGCATGTTTTTGAGCTGGAATTTCCTTCATATAGGTCATATGAAAATCTTCTTTCCAACCAATGATACTGTCATCCGTTCCGCGAAAAACAAGCAAATAGGTGTCGAGACTGATACGATAAGTCATGGCTGCAAACTGTTTTTGCAATTCAGGATCAATATCGTTGATAAAGTCTGAGAGCTTGCAATTTTTAAAGCGTTTGTGTTGAGCGAGCTGATCTAACAATTGGAGACGGTTCTTATTGGTCAGCATAGTCGTGTCTCTAGGGATTTGAGATGCAAGATCTATGAGGCGCTTTGGTTCTTGGGTGACTACATCATCAAAAGCAAGGTAGGTTAATTCAGTCAAGGCAAGAACATCTAACTCGTTCACGGGGAGGTCATAAAAGGAATCGTATGCTACATCATTTAAGTAGTCAAAAATATTGGCCATAAAAGCTCCTTTCTCTATGTTTATCCTACCACATTTACCTAGAATTAGCTAGTAGGGTTTGATTGAAATACATAGAAGATAGATTGCTCCTATTTCAAACCTCTAAACGAGCTTACTTGTATGTTTTTGCTATCAATCCCATTTTCCTTTAAAAAATTCTTCATCTCTTTAACATCATCAGGCTGACCGGTGATGAGATAGCTGGCTTGATTGCCGTATTCATCAATAGCACGTTTTAAAAATTCTTGACTTTGAGAAAGTTCCTCGCTAGTTTTATAAGTAAAATTCGGTGTTTTTTGAGCCAGTTCTTTCATCTCATTATCGAAAATAGTAACTCCTTTGTCAAAATGGTTGAGAATAATCGGACATTTACCAGCCCATTCTTTGATAAAGGGGCGTAGAGCAGAAATGCCGACATCAGATGCAAAGCAAACTAGTGGCTGATTCGTATCTTTAACAGACAAAGAGGAATCCAGCCAACTCATCTCAATCTCACTGCCAGCCGGTAAATGTGTCAAGGTGTTCTTAAAGTTGCTACCACTATTATGAGTCAAAATGAGAATTTCATCTTCATCAGGTGTGGAGGCAATGGTTAGCCATCGACTGGTTTGCTCTCCCTTAGCTTCATATTTACTAGCAGTAGACGAGGTATCAGGGAGTGTAAACTTAGCATAAGCCCCAGCTTTCCAGATTTGATGACTCGGTTTTGTGATATGAATTAAATATAGATCTCCGCTGGGGTTTTCAATGGATTTTATCGATAATGTCTGGCTTCGTCCAAGATAAGCGATGACACTCCAAGTTATAATACATAGCGCTCCAAGTGTTGATAGAATGATAATAAACATTTTTTTACCTCTTTTCATTTTTTATGACTCCTGTTCTTAATTTTATGAATGAATTATAAAATAATTCATTCATATCTTTTCAAAAAATAAAGAAATCCATTCTTTATTTTAGAACTCCTTTAATGAAGTTGGTTGCAAGTATTTCAACAGTTTTGCCAATATCTGGAAAATCTTTTTCCGTGATATGCATATCCATATAGTAAAAAAGATTATAAACCTGTAAAATATCTTGAATCTTTTCTGGCGAGTACCCTTCAGCCTGCATACGATTTGTAAAAGTTTTAACTAGAAACTGATGAAAAGGATTTGCGACTTTGCCTTCTTCCGAGGAATAGTAGCTGTGCAACTCATCTGCGATGGCAGGATTGTACCATTCTGCAAGGATTTTATTGGAAGAAACGAGAGTTCTGGACTGAGCAAATAGTTGACCAATGAGGTCGATCATGTCAATTTCCCAATCCAGTTCTTCGATCATAGCTTGGCGAACACGGTTGTTTTCATCTATATAGATGTCTAGAAAAATAGCTTCTTTACTCTCATAATAGTTATAAAAAGAACCAACTGCAACACCAGCTTGCCTAGCAATTTCTGAAATTCCTGTTGCCTTGTAACCTTTTTTCGAAAAAACTTCATAGGCTGCTGTCTTTAAAGATTGTTTTTTGTCCAATATGATTTAACCTCCTTAGTTTTCATGAATGAATAACTTTGTTCGTTCATTCATATTCTAACAAATCATGGCTAGCTTGTCAATAAGAAGGCTAGATCTATTAAATAAGTTAAAGAAACGCTAACTAAATGAGCACAAAAAGGAAAATATAGGATAAGGCTGGAACTATAATTAAAAATAAGGTATGATATCAGTGGGAATATTCTCTATTTAGCATCTGTTTTCTGATCTGGATTTGGGAAATAGGCTGCTAAACAGTATGAGATACTGATCCGTAAATCTGATATGAAGGGTTTTGATACTTTGAGAAATAACAAAGGAGGAGCGCATGCACAAGATTTTACTAGTAGAAGATGACCAAGTTATTCGGCAACAAGTTGGGAAATTACTCTCTGAGTGGGGTTTTGAGGTCGTTTTGGTAGAGGACTTTATGGAAGTCTTGAGCCTTTTTGTTCAGTCAGAACCTCATTTGGTCCTCATGGATATTGGTCTGCCTCTTTTTAATGGTTACCACTGGTGTCAGGAGATTCGCAAGATTTCCAAGGTACCCATCATGTTTCTGTCTTCGAGAGACCAGGCGATGGATATTGTCATGGCGATCAATATGGGGGCAGATGACTTTGTGACCAAGCCTTTTGACCAGCAGGTGCTCCTTGCCAAGGTTCAAGGCTTGTTGCGCCGTTCCTATGAATTTGGGCGGGATGAAAGTCTTCTGGAGTATGCGGGTGTGATCCTCAATACCAAGTCTATGGACCTGCACTATCAGGGGGAAGTCCTGAGTTTGACCAAGAATGAATTTCAAATTTTGCGGGTCTTGTTTGAACATGCTGGCAATATCGTGGCGCGTGATGACTTGATGAGAGAACTCTGGAATAGCGACTTTTTCATCGATGATAACACCTTATCTGTCAACGTTGCTCGCTTGCGTAAAAAGTTGGAGGAGCAAGGCTTAGTAGGCTTTATTGAAACCAAGAAAGGAATAGGATACGGACTGAAACATGCTTGATTGGAAATCATTTTTTCTAGCCTATCTGCGCTCTCGCAGTCGCGTTTTTACCTATATTTTTTCATTGGGCTTTCTCGTCCTTCTCTTTCAGTTTTTATTTGCTAGTCTAGGAACTTATTTTCTTTATTTCTTTCTGCTCAGTAGTTTTTTGACCTTCTTATTTTTGGCTTGGGATATATTTGCAGAAGCTCAGGTTTATCGACAGGAAGTACTCTATGCTGAGAGAGACCCCAAGTCTCCTTTGGAATGTGCGCTAGCAGAAAAGCTCGAAGAGCGTGAGTCTGAATTGTATCAAAAGAAGTCAGAAGCGCAGAGCAAGCTGACGGATTTGCTTGATTACTACACCTTATGGGTTCATCAGATCAAGACGCCCATTGCAGCTAGTCGCCTTTTAGTAGCAGAAGTCTCTGATCGGGAGGTCAAGCAGCAACTGGAACAGGAAATTTTCAAGATTGACTCCTATACCAATCTGGTTTTGCAGTACTTACGTTTAGAGAGTTTTCACGATGACTTGGTCTTTGAACAGGTTCAAGTGGAGGACTTGGTCAAGGATATGGTTCGTAAGTACGCACTTTTCTTTATCCAGAAGGGACTAACAGTCAATCTACATGACCTCGACAAAACTATCGTGACCGATAAGAAGTGGCTGTTGGTCGTCATTGAACAAATCCTTTCAAACAGCCTCAAATATACTAAGGAAGGTGGGCTCGAGATTTCTATGGAGAGTCAGGAGCTCTGTATTAAGGATACGGGAATTGGGATAAAAAACAGTGATGTCCTCCGAGTCTTTGAACGTGGTTTTTCAGGCTACAATGGCCGTTTGACCCAGCAATCATCTGGACTTGGCCTCTATCTATCCAAGAAAATTTCTGAAGAACTGGGGCACCGGATTCGTATCGAGTCTGAGGTTGGAAAAGGAACAACCGTACGGATCAAATTCGCTGAAGTGAAGCTCGTTATTGAGTAAACATAAATGAGAAAAAGCCTCCGAATGGAGGCTTTTATGCTAGGCTCTTATACTCAATGAAAATCAAAGAGCAAACTAGGAAACTAGCCGCAGGCTGTACTTGAGTACGGCAAGGCGACGTTGACGTGGTTTGAATTTGATTTTCGAAGAGTATTATTTCTCAACGCGTGATTTGTTGGCAATATCAGCAAGGATAGCTTGAACAAAATCATCAACTGAGACAGTTTGTGTTTCTTTTTGGCCGTAGCGACGAACGTTGACAGTTCCATCTTCCATTTCCTTGTCTCCGACGATTAATTGGTAAGGAATCTTGCTGGTTTGAGAAGCACGGATCTTGAACTGCATTTTTTCATTGCGTTCATCCACATCGGCACGAACACCACGGTCACGGAGTTTCTTAGCTACTTCCCAAGCGTAGTCTACGTGTTTTTCGTTAGAAACTGGGATAAGAGTCACTTGGTGAGGTGCAAGCCAAGTTGGGAAAGCACCTTTGTAGTTTTCAATCAAGATAGCTGTAAAGCGTTCCATGGTTGAGATAACACCACGGTGAATCATAACTGGGCGATGTTCTTCACCATCAGCTCCGATGTATTTAAGGTCGAAGCGTTCTGGAAGCAAGAAGTCAAGCTGGATGGTAGAAAGGGTTTCTTCTTTACCAAGTGCAGTTTTAACTTGGATATCCAATTTTGGTCCGTAGAAGGCTGCTTCACCTTCAGCTTCAAAGTAGTCAACACCCATTTCATCAAGAGCTGCACGAAGCATAGTTTGAGCATTTTCCCACATCTCATCGTTATCAAAGTATTTGTGAGTATCTTGAGGGTCACGAAGAGAGAGGCGGAAGCGGTATTCGTTTAGGTTGAAGTCCCCATATACATCAATAATCAACTGAAGGGCACGTTGGAATTCTTCTTGGATTTGTTCTGGAGTCACAAAGAGGTGACCGTCGTTAAGAGACATTTCACGCACACGCTGAAGACCAGTCAAAGCACCTGATTTCTCATAGCGGTGCATCATCCCGATTTCAGCGATACGGATTGGCAACTCACGGTATGAGTGTACATGGTGTTTAAAGACTTGGATGTGGTGTGGGCAGTTCATTGGACGAAGAACGAATTCTTCACCGTCACCCATGTCCATAGTTGGGAACATATCTTCTTGGTAATGATCCCAGTGACCAGAAGTCTTGTAAAGCTCTACAGAAGCAAGTGGTGGAGTGTATACGTGTTGGTAGCCAGAAGCCAACTCTTTGTCGACGATATAGCGTTCCAATTCACGACGGATAGTGGCACCATTTGGCAACCAGAATGGAAGTCCTTGACCAACTTCTTGAGAAATCATGAAGAGATCAAGCTCTTTACCAAGTTTACGGTGGTCACGTTCCTTAGCTTCTTCACGCATTTGAAGGTAGTTCTTCAAGTCTTTCTTGTCGAACCAAGCTGTACCGTAGATACGTTGCATCATAGCGTTGTCGCTATTTCCACGCCAGTAAGCACCTGCTACATTGAGAAGGTGGAAGATTTGGATACGGCCTGTTGATGGGACGTGTGGCCCACGGCAAAGGTCTACATATTCACCTTGACGGTAGATGGTCAAACCACCTTCATCTTCAGAGTGTTCTTCAATCAATTCCAATTTATATGGGTCGTTCTTGAAGATTTCACGCGCCTCGTCTTTAGTCACTTCTTCACGGATAGATGGGAAGTTTTCTTTAACGATTTTTTGCATTTCTTCTTCGATGCGAGGAAGGTCTTCGTTAGAGATTTGACCAGCTTGGTTATCTGTATCGTAGTAGAAACCATCTTCGATAGCTGGACCGACACCCAAATGAATGTCTGGGAAGAGGCGACGAGCTGCTTGGGCAAACAAGTGGGCAGCTGAGTGGCGCAAGATTGGAAGGGCATCTTCGTGATCAGGTGTCACGATTTCGATGCTTCCATCTTCAGTGATAGCACGAGTCGTGTCGATGAGTTTGCCGTTGAATTTACCAGCGAGAGCTTTTTTAGCGAGGGAATTGCTGATAGATTGGGCAATTTCAAAAGTAGTAACGCCAGATTCGAATTCACGAACAGCGCCATCTGGGAAAGTAATCTTAATCATGGTTTTCTCCTTAAATATTTATTCTATTTTTGTTGGACAATTTTAAGAGCCGAGCAACTTCTTCCGCAGTCTGATTCTCTGATTGACTACCATCTGTTACGAGGCTAGGATAGCCTAATCTCACCGCTTCCTTACGAACCATTTGAGCAAAAAGAATGTCTCGTTGCATCCAGTTTTCAAAAGCTTGATCAGGGTTGGTTGTACCCTCTAAGACATAAGGAACCCATTCTCTCTGTATATAATGCTTTTTTTGAAAATCAGCTGTCGGAGTCAAGCATAGATAGGATGATACTTGACATTCAAGCTCCTTTACCAAGTGAGGCAAAAGTCCTGCTCCCTCCACCAAGAGAGGTCTGTTTTGATTTTTTATCAAGTAAGATTTTACATAAGGAAAAATCTCTTCATAAAAGCACCATTCTTCATCTGCCATCTCTTCTGGCTTTCTCATCCAGATTTGTTCCGGATTTCTATCCTTCCTAAGAAGGCAAATTGGCTGTGAGTCTGCACTTGCTTGACTCATCATCTCTTCTACCAAATCATCCAGTTTGATATGAAGTAGTTGATACTGTCTAGCAAGAAGTGAGGCAATTGTTGACTTTCCACTACAAGGCGATCCGCCAATCATATAAAGCATCGTTCTTCCTCCTTCTGACAAAACAAAAAACGACATCCATAAAAGGACGTCGCAACGTGGTTCCACCTTCATTTATGTTCCTCAAAAAAGAGGAACACCTCTGATTGGCTTTAACGTAGCCACCGTTTTATGTTTGCATAAAAGTCAGTAGAGTAGTATCAGTTTAGGCTTTCTATGCGTTTCCAGCAACCACGCACTCTCTAGTAGAAAGGGACTAAGTGACTTGTCTCTATGCATTATTATAGCATGATTGCGAGAATTTTCAAGGTTTTTGCATAATTTTTTTATTTTTCTCTCGCTGGAAGACATGCTTGATCCCCACACCAGAAGCCATACCAAGTAGGGTAAAGATTTCGTAAGCTAGGAAATAAAGCAGAATGAATTCACCAAAGGTGATGATGGTAAAGCAATAGAGCAGACCAATACCGAGTAGCCACCAAAGTGAGAAATGAAATCGATAGCTATAAAGTAGCGATACGATAAAGGTTACCAGAGGTGAGAAGAGGATGATGTTATAAATGTACAGTCCCTTCAGTGTATATGGGTCAGAGATGAGTAGAGAGAGGAGCTCATAGAGGGGCCAGTAAAAAAAGAAAGTGACAAGGTAGTATGGGATATACTTAAGATAATTCCGCATGGCAATAGTCCTCCAATCTGGAAAAATTGAGAGATATTGTAGACCACATAATCCTAAATGAAGGGGAAATCTCTACTTATATTATAGCACGATTTAGAAGCTCTTACAATTTAATCCAGTGATCAGTGATAGTGATCTTTTCGAGTGTTTTCTGTTATAATACTAACAAAAGAAGTAAGAGAATGAGGAGAAAGAATGACCAAAATAGCAGTTCTTTCAGACATACATGGAAATACGACAGCTTTGGAAGCTGTACTGGATGATGCTAAAGCTGCAGAGGTAGATGAGTACTGGCTTTTAGGGGATATTCTGATGCCAGGGACAGGACGTAGAAGGATCTTGGACCTCTTAGCTAGCTTGCCTATTACAGTAAGAGTTCTGGGAAATTGGGAGAATAGTCTCTGGCGAGGTCTGCATCGCAAGTTAGATCCTACAATAGCGAGTCATCGTTATCTCCTGCGTCAAAGTCAGTACATCTTAGAGGAGGTCAGCCCTGAAGAAATCGAAGACCTCAATAATCAACCCCTGCAAGTTCATCGTCAGTTTGGTGATTTGATGGTGGGAATCACTCACCATCTCCCTGATAAAAACTGGGGTAGAGAATTGATTCATACGGGAAAACAAGAAGATTTTGATAGATTGGTCACGAATCCACACGCCTCTATCGCAGTATATGGCCATATTCATCAACAGTTGCTTCGTTATGGAAGTGATGGACAGTTGATTCTTAATCCAGGTTCCATTGGACAACCTTTCTTTCTAGATGCGAAGTTGCGTAAGGACCTGCGGGCCCAGTATATGATCTTAGAGTTTGATGAGGCAGGTTTGTCTGATGTTGATTTTCGTCGAGTGGATTATGATGTAGAAGCCGAATTGCAGCTGGCTAAGGATTTAAAGCTCCCTTATTTTCAGGTTTACTATGAAAGCTTGATAAATGGAATTCACCACACTCATAACCATGAATTGTTAGGTCAGATTAGTGAACAAGAAGGTTATGATCAGGATGTTGAACTCTGGATGGAAAGAGACAAGAAAGATTGGTTTTAAGAGGACTTCTAGCTAGAAATCAGATAGTCTAGTGACTGCTGCTGTTTCGCGATAAGACGAACTGGATACGAATTGACGGCTTCTCAAATTTATGTTAGAATAACGGAATATAAATAATTTGAATCTCATACTAATTGATATTCAAAATAAGAGGAGACAGATAATGAAACCAGAAGAGTTACACGCTATTGCCTCGGAGTTGGGCTTGCAATTTGACGAAGATTCACGTTGTATTTATGGCACGCAGTCAGGCTATTTACTTTTCCTGCAAGAAACTGACGTGAAAAACCAGTTTCGACTTTGTGTCAGTGTGAGTTTGAATGGCAATCCTGCGGATTCAGAAGAAAATGAATTGGTTTGGGATGAGTTTAAGAGTGAATCTCTTCCAAACTTGTCGACCTTGTCTATCAACCAGTACCTTGTTTCTTTTGTCGTAAAAGGTGCCATGCGCAAATCAAAAACAATTGAAAAGTTACAGACGCTCATAACAGATCTCGTTGCCTTCCTTGAAACCCATCATTTCGTCCAAGTGTGTGCCTACAGCGGTCAGGAGGGCCCCGTTGGTCTCTATCAATTAGGTGATTCAATTTTCCTTATCAACGAGGAAAGCTATCAATTGCTGAAGAGCAATCTTCAGATTGAGGTAGATTCTTATCAAAATCAAAAGGAAAATGTTCTTCTTGGAGCAGTTGGTGCCTTGCTGGGAGCCTTGATTGGTGGAGCAGTTGCTCTATTTATCGCTCGTCTAGGTTATGTAGCTATGGTAGCGGGTATTGTTCTGGGGATTTGTACCATTAAAGGATATGAAATCCTTGGAAGAAAGGTATCTCGAAAGGGGATTGTGATTTCCTCTATTTGGATGGTGATTACTGTCTTTCTAGTGAATCAAATTGATTTGGCGATGGAAGTCGTTGCTAAACTAGGGGTTGAGTTTGCCTTTGCTTTCCGAGTGGTGAATCAATTAATCTTTAGCGGTGATTTTCCAGATAACTATTTTTATAATCTAGCTATGTTAGCTGTGTTTACCTTAGTTGGTGCTGGGGTGTCTATCAGCTCGGTTTGGTCAAGTCATAAAACAAAAGGGATTGTCCGTAAAATTGCATAAAGAAATAAGTCTTTGTATGTCCTCCGCTGTTCTGGGTACCAAGAGGGATACAGGACTTTTTGCATTGAGAAGATAATCATTCGTTAATATTTGACAGGATAAGCAAAAAAGGTATAATGTTTATACGGGAAAAGATGAATAAAATATCAATGAAAGGAGAAGAAGATGCAAATTTCAAGCCGATTTACAATTGCGACTCATATGATGATTATTATTGCAATGCAGGATACAGATAGTAAGGTAACCAGCGATTTTCTTGCGGCCAGTGTCGGAGTCAATCCAGTCATTATCCGTAAGACTTTATCGCAACTCAAAAAAGCTGGATTGATTTCAGTTGCTCGTGGTACGGGAGGAACTGAGATAATAAAAGACCTTCAGGATATCAGTTTGTTGGATGTCTACCAAGCTGTGGAGTGTTTAGGAAAATCCGGTAAGCTCTTTAGTTTCCATGACAATCCAAATCCTAATTGCCCAATTGGTGCTAATATCCATGCAGTCTTGGACCAAAAGTTGTTCGATGTTCAAGCAGCTATGGAGAACCAACTTCGTCAGACAAGTCTGGCTCAGGTTGTAGCAGATGCTCAGAATAAACTCTCTAAGTAAGAGGACTAAGGTTCTCTTTTTCTATTGCTATAATTATGGTACAATGTAGTCATCAAAGGAGGAGACTATGTACTTTATCACAGGATTTTTTGTCTTACTTTTTCTCGTTTCGTTTTTAAGGGACAATCGCAGTCTCTGGAATCCAGCTCTCTTGCTTTTGTCTCTGCTCTTTTCTTATATGTCCATTGCCAATCTTTTTTACGAAGCTGGGCAGAAAGAAGTGCACATGGTTTTCTTTGCAGGGATTTTTCTCCTGCTGCCTCTTTTAGTTTTTCTAAGTGGTTTTTTCCTTATTTATAATGGATTTGTGTTATTGAAAAAAGAAGGAAAATCCAAGGCAAATTATTTGTCTCTAGGATTAGGGTGCGTGATTCTATTCTTTTTTGTAATCATGGCGATTCGAGTGAGCGATACTAAGGGCTTGTTCTATACCAATCATCTAGTGAATATTATCTTTTTCTTTTTGATTTATTCGTATTTGATTTTTGGTTTTGCTTTTGCAGGATTTCTGCTTTATTCTATTCTGTATCTTTTTATTCCCAAGAAAAAATATTATGATTTTATCATCATTCACGGAGCAGGCTTATTGAATGGAGAAAAAGTGACTCCCTTACTGAAGAGTCGCATTGACAAGGCAGTAGAAGCTTATCACCAGTCTCTCAATCCCAATGTTAAAATCATCGCAAGTGGTGGTCAAGGTGGAGATGAAAAGATATCCGAAGCTCAGGCGATTTGTAATTATTTGCTGGAAGAGACGGATGTTCCGAGAGAAGCGATTCTCCTAGAGGAAGACTCAACGACGACCTATGAGAATCTTCTCTTCTCAAAAGAAATGGGAGAGAAGCTGGTGGCCAGTCCACGTTTTCTCTTTGTGACCAATGATTACCATGTTTTTCGTACCAGTACCTATGCTCGCCGTATTGGGATGAAGGGAGATGGCCTTGGTTGCCGTACAGCCGCCTACTATATCCCATCGGCCTTTATCAGAGAATACATTGCTCTATGTGTGAAGATGAGATGGCTTTTTCTCGCCTTCTATATTTTATTAATTTTAGCTCTGATTTTCTCCTATAGAGGTGTTCTATGGTAATATGTAAAATTCATATTGTAATTCTTGTTAGAATCTCTAAAAAATCTTGTAGTAACCCTAAGGGAAAAATTGTCACTAGTAATGAAAGAGCAGGGTAAGTGATTGTGAGTGCGGTTTTTGGAGCGGTTTTATGATTGTTCGTCAATCAATTGAACAATTTCTAACCTAGTTGCAGATTTTCAGAGAGAGTCAAAAATAGGCAACTGAATATGAGTAGACTAGAATTTTACAGTCAACGACAAATAAAAATGTGAACAGCAACAGAGGTTCACATTTTCTTTTTGGTCTATGGCAAAATGGCTTTTAGTTCCTTCAGGATAGTTTGCAAGGTTACGATCGCTTGTTCTCCTTGTTGTGGTTGATAGAGTAGTTGGAAGTACTTGCGAATAGTTTCTTCAAATTGCATAGGGAGGAGTGTACAATTGGTCTTTGCGTACTCCAACATTCGTTTTTCACCAGGATGGATTTGCTCATTGAGCGCAAATAACAAGTCAAAGTAGGAAGCAAAAAACTCACTCGTACGATGATTCATACTGAGAAGATCTTGGCGCTTGATAGCTTTTTCTATTTGGTGAGAGAAGGCAGGCATGGCTTGTTCTAGCAAAAGGAGTTGCCTTTCGATGATATGCTTTTTGAGTTCCTGTGGATAGGGAATCTGGTAAGTCTTTTGGAGAGAAGCATAGTGTCCATTCGGGTCGTATAGAATCTTGCTGTGGAGTAGATTATGCCACATGCAAGTTGTATAAGCATTTTGAGCTTTGTGTTGAAAAACAGTTGTGTTCAATTCTTGTTCAAACGACTCCAGCGAACGATAAATCAACTCGATTTGGATACCGTTGTTTAGTACACAGTCATCCTCTAACTCCCAAAACTGGTTTCCAATTTCCATATAAGAACAATACTTACTCAAGATATCTCGTCGAATCGCCTCATCAATAGAAGAGTTTAGATAGACATAAACGTCATAGTCAGAATTTTGATCGTAGACTTGTCCTGCACGAGAACCACCAAGAGCAATAGCTTCTACTTGTTCAAGTTGAGAGAATTCTTTGCAAAGTTCTTGGATCATTTTTTTCTCCTTACGTTATGGTTTTAAAGTCATTTTACCAAAAAAGTAAAACGTTTGCATAGCATTGAGCTGCTCTTTTTCATTTATAGCAAAAAATGTGAACCCTTGTTTTGAGTTCACATTTCGTTTTTATTCCGCAGCTTGTTGCCAACGTTTTGCTAGCTTATGAGACAAGCTAGAAATAGTAAAGTTAAAGATAAAGTAAATCAAGGCAATCAGGATATAAAGACTGAAGACCTGCTCTGGTTCGAAATAACGGCCCATGAGAATTTGGCTGGCGCCAAAGAGTTCTTGTAGAGCGATAACAGAGTAGAGAAGACTGGTATCCTTAATCACAGTTACAAACTGAGAAATGATGGCTGGCAGCATTTTGCGGATCGCTTGTGGGAGAATGATGTAGTAGAGGATTTGCGCAGAGGTAAAACCTTGCGACATTCCTGCTTCATACTGGCCCTTGTCCACGGCATTGAGACCGCCTCGGATAATCTCAGCTAAGGCTGCTGAGGTAAAAAGGGTAAAGGCGGTAATACCAGCTGGTGTGGACTTCATCTTAAACACCAAAAAGATGGTGAAAATCCAGAGGAGGTTGGGAACGTTACGTACAAACTCGATATAAATGCTGGAGATGATCCGTAAGACAGGATTTTTCCCATTTCTCATGACGGCTAGTACTGTTCCGATAAGGGTCGAGAGGACGATAGCAATCAGAGAAATGTAGAGGGTCAAGCCAAATCCTTTAAAGATAAAGATTAGGTTATCTGGGGTCAAAACTTCTAAAATAGATTCCATAGTAACCTCCTAAAGTGAATAGGCTTTTTTGTTGGCTTGCTCCATCTTGCGACCAAACTGGGCAACAGGGAAGCATAGAGCAAAGTAGAGAAGAGCAGCGCCTAAAAAGGCTGGGATATAGTTTCCGTTGAGGGCCGACCAAGATTTGGTCACAAACATCAAGTCTACTCCAGAGATGATGGCAACTGTAGAGGTGTTCTTGATGAGGTTGACGATTTGGTTGGTCAATGGAGGGAGAATGATACGGAAGGCCTGAGGCAAGATAATCAAGCGCATGGCACTGATATAGGTAAAACCTTGGGACAAGGCGGCCTCCATCTGACCGCTAGGAATAGACTGAATCCCTGAACGAATAACCTCAGCGATATAGGCGCCGTGATAGAGTCCCACACAAAGTACAGCTGTCCAATAAATCGGAATCATGATGGTGTGTTCACTGATAAGAGGCAAACCATAAAAGACGATGACAAACTGCACCAAGAGGGGAGTATTTTGGTAAAATTCGACAAAGATACGAGCCAAAACACGCAAGAATGGGCGTTTGCTGGTTGACATGGCCCCAAAGAAGATGCCCAAAACCATGGCGAGGATAAAAGATCCAATCGCTAGGGCAAGGGTGAAGAGGAAACCATTAAAAAATTGTCCAAAATCCTGAAAATAGGCTGTCCAAGATGATAAATCTGTCATGGGGTGTCCTCCTTAATCTGCGGTATGGCTAGATGGTTTGAGCTTGTATCGGTCATAGAGTTTCTGCAAACTACCATCCTTGGTCCATTTAGTGACCAAGGTATCAAGATAGTCGTTTAGCTCGGTATTTGATTTCTTGGTGACGATACCGTAGTCAGATGGCTTGAAACTATCATCTAGTAGTTCTGTCCGTTTACTAATGTAGCCAGACAGGATAGAGCGATCCACGGAAAAGGCATCAATACGGTGAGCGTGAAGGGAAGTAATCAATTCTGGGTAGGAACCAAGTTCAACGAATTTAAAGGTTAGACCTTTCTTTTTGCCCAGTTCAGTAATCAGGCGTTGGGTGATGGATCCTTGGGCAACCCCAATCGTTTTACCGTTTAGGTCCTCAATGCTTTTGATGTTGGCAGATTTATTGACCAAAAAGCCAGAAGCGTCCGTGTAGTAGGGACTTGTAAAGTTATAGAGTTTTTTGCGTTCGTCTGTGATGGTGAAGGTTGCGATATCCAAATCGACCTGTTCATTGTCAAGAAGAGGTCCACGGGTTTGAGCGGTAACAGGAACGTAGCGAATCTTGACCTTGAGCTCATCTGCAATCATCTTGGCTAAGTCGGTTTCGATACCAGAATAAGTCCCTGTCTTGGGATCTTTGTAACCAAAATTGGGAACGTCTTGTTTGACACCGACAACCAGTTCGCCTCTTTTTTGAATGTCTGCGACGCTAGTATCGGCTTGGACTGGTTTTGCAGCAGCAAGACCGAAAAGGCTAATCAATAATGCTGATAAAAAGAATTTCTTTTTCATAGGCGCCTCCTTATTTGACTTTGTCACTTTCGTGGTTGATAATTTTGCTGAGGAATTGCTGGGCACGAGGTTCGCTTGGATTGTCGAAAAAGTCATCGACATCTGTCGTATCCACCAAAACTTCTCCGTCGGCCATAAAGATGATACGGTCAGCAACTTCACGGGCAAAGCCCATTTCGTGGGTAACGATGATCATGTTCATTCCGTCATGTGCCAGTTTTTGCATAACTGCTAGAACATCTCCGATAGTCTCAGGATCAAGAGCAGATGTTGGCTCATCAAAGAGGAGGAGTTCGGGATGCATAGCGAGTCCGCGTGCGATGGCAATCCGTTGTTTTTGTCCACCAGATAGCATGGCCGGATAGGAATCTTTCTTGTCCCACATATTTACAAATTCCAGATATTTTTGGGCTGTTTTTTCAGCTTCTTTTTTATCAATTCCTAGAACTTTAATGGGTGCAAGTGTTACATTTTCTAACACTGTTTTGTGTGGATAAAGGTTAAAATGTTGAAAAACCATGCCCACTTCCTTACGGAGAGGAACTAGATCTTTCTGACTGGCACCTGCTACTTGATGTCCATTGACTAGGAGACTTCCTTTGTCAACAGCCTCTAAACCATTAATCGTTCGGATAAGAGTGGACTTCCCAGAACCGGAAGGTCCAAGCAGGACAACAACTTGTCCTTTTTCAAAACGGAGATTGATGTCGCGGAGTGCGTGGTAGTCTCCGTAATATTTTTCGACGTTTTTAAATTCTACTAAAGCCATGAGAGATCTCCTTTGTGTTAGATTTTATAACATGATTCTACAACAAAAGAATGTTCTTGTCAAATCATATCTGAAAAAAATTCACTAAAATATTATAAAAAAGCAATCTGGATAGAGAAAATGCCTAAATCATGTTATAATGAAACGATAGAATTCTTAGAAAGAGTGGATGTTTTTTTGATAACTCCTACTTATGAATGGCAGTTTGCCCCGCAGGTTGAAGATGCGGATTTTACAAAGATAGCCAAGAAGGCTGGACTGGGTCCTGAGGTGGCTCGGTTATTATTTGAAAGAGGGATTCAGGATGAAGAAAGTCTAAAGAAGTTTTTAGAACCTTCTTTAGAGGATTTACATGACCCCTATCTGCTCCATGATATGGATAAGGCAGTGGAACGGATTCGTCAGGCCATTGAAGAAGGGGAAAATATTCTCATTTATGGAGACTACGATGCGGATGGCATGACTTCGGCTTCTATTATTAAGGAAAGTTTAGAACAGCTTGGCGCCGAGTGCCGTGTTCACCTACCCAATCGTTTTACCGATGGCTATGGTCCCAATGCCAGTGTCTATAAATACTTTATCGAGCAAGAGGGAATTTCCTTGATTGTGACAGTGGATAATGGAGTTGCTGGTCACGAGGCCATTGAATTGGCCCAGTCTATGGGAGTAGATGTCATTGTGACCGACCACCATTCCATGCCGGAAACCCTTCCTGATGCCTATGCGATTGTTCACCCTGAACATCCAGATGCGGACTATCCTTTCAAACAGTTGGCCGGATGCGGAGTGGCTTTCAAGCTAGCTTGCGCTCTTTTAGAAGAAGTGCAAGTGGAGCTACTCGATTTGGTCGCTATCGGAACCATTGCAGATATGGTGAGTTTGACGGATGAGAATCGCATTTTGGTCCAATATGGTCTGGAGATGCTGGGGCATACTCAGCGTATTGGTCTACAAGAAATGCTGGATATGGCTGGGATTGCTGCTAATGAAGTAACGGAAGAAACGGTTGGCTTTCAGATTGCCCCTCGTTTAAATGCCTTGGGGCGATTGGATGATCCCAATCCTGCCATTGATTTGCTGACTGGGTTTGACGACGAGGAAGCTCATGAGATTGCCCTCATGATTCACCAGAAAAATGAAGAGCGCAAGGAAATCGTTCAGTCAATCTATGAAGAAGCTAAGACCATGGTGGATCCTGAGAAGAAGGTCCAGGTCTTGGCAAAGGAAGGCTGGAATCCTGGCGTTCTGGGTATCGTTGCTGGTCGTTTGTTGGAAGAACTAGGGCAGACAGTCATCGTTCTTAATATAGAAGATGATCGTGCCAAGGGTAGCGCTCGTAGTGTGGAAGCGGTCGATATTTTTGAAGCCCTAGATCCCCATCGCGACCTCTTTATCGCCTTTGGCGGCCATGCTGGTGCAGCAGGAATGACGCTGGAAGTGGAGAAACTCTCAGATTTATCTCAGGTCCTAGAAGATTATATCCGTGAAAAAGGCGCAGATGCTAGTGGTAAGAATAAGTTAAATCTAGATGAAGAGTTGGACTTGGAGACTCTTAGCCTGGAAACGGTTAAAAGTTTTGAACGCTTGGCACCCTTTGGAATGGACAATCAGAAACCTGTCTTTTATATCAAGGATTTTCAGGTCGAAAGTGCCCGTACCATGGGGGCAGGCAATGCCCATCTCAAGCTGAAAATTTCCAAGGGTGAGGCGACTTTTGAAGTGGTGGCCTTTGGACAAGGTAGATGGGCGACAGAGTTTGCTCAAACAAAAAACCTAGAATTGGCAGTTACCTTGTCTGTCAATCAATGGAATGGTCAAACTGCCCTCCAGTTGATGATGGTGGATGCGCGTGTGGAGGGTATTCAACTCTTTAACATTCGTGGGAAGAATGCAGTCTTGCCAGAAGGGGTTCCAGTCTTGGATTTTTCTGGTGAGTTGCCAGATCTAGCGACTAGTGACGCGGTTGTTGTGAAAACCATTCCCGAGGATATTACCCTGCTGAAGACCATTTTTCAGGAACAGGATTTCTCTGCTGTCTATTTCAAAAATGACATCGATAAGGCCTACTATCTGACAGGTTACGGGACTAGAGAACAGTTTGCAAAATTGTACAAGACCATTTACCAGTTTCCAGAGTTTGATATTCGCTACAAGCTGAAAGATCTGGCGGCTTATCTCAATATCCAACAAATCTTGCTGGTCAAGATGATTCAAGTATTTGAGGAACTGGGCTTTGTAACGATCAAAGATGGTGTCATGACAGTCAATAAAGAAGCGCCAAAGAGGGAGATTGGAGAAAGTCAGATATACCAAAAACTTAAACAAACCGTCAAAGATCAAGAAATGATGGCGCTGGGTACCGTGCAAGAAATATATGACTTTTTAATGGAGTTATAGATGGAAAGGGACTGAGATGACCTATTTCGGTCTCTTTTTGTCGGATAAATGCTTGATGTGGGAGTGGTTGATAAGACGGTCTTTTGAGTGGTTCACTGATGTAAAAATTGGGGAAAATGATTCATTTTCTATTCTCTTCTATCACTTTATACGATGTCTACTTTTAAACCTTATGTAGTAAAAGTATAAATTTTTGTAACAGGACTAAAATATAACTCTAAACGAACTGACATGTAAATCAAGTATGATTTTCTTATCAAGAAAATATAAGGGGAATCTAGTTATGAAAAAAACAGTTACGAAACTGACTCTTGGTTTGACTTCTACCGCTATTTTGGCTACAGTTGGGGCTCAAACTGTTCATGCGAACTCTTACGTTGTCCAAGACGGTGATTCATTTTATGCCATTGCAACTGCAAACGGCATGGATCCGCATGAGTTGGCAGCTTTGAATGGAAAAACCATCTTTGACACTATCCACCCAGGCGAAGTATTGGAAGTAAGTGGTTCCGCTCAGGCTAGCTCTACCTACAGTGCTCCAGCTAGCACTGCGAATGTGGTATCAGATACAGAGGATGTTGTCGAAAAGACTCCGACAAACTATGGAAACTCTTATCCTGTTGGTCAGTGTACATGGGGTGTGAAAGAATTGGCTCCTTGGGCTAGCAACTGGTGGGGAAATGCCAACACGTGGGCAATCTACGCGAGCGCTCAAGGTTATAAGACAGGAAGTGTTCCAGTAGTAGGAGCAATCGCCGTTTGGGATGGTGGTGAATATGGACACGTTGCTTATGTAACAGATGTTCAAAGTGAAAACTCTATCCAGGTATTGGAAGCAAACTACAGACGTCAAAAGCAGATTGCGAATTATCGTGGCTTCTTTAATCCTCATGAATTTTTAGGTAACGTAACTTATATCTATCCAAACTAAAGATGATAAAAAGATTTAGAATTTCTAAGTCTTTTTTCTTTTTGAAGAAATTTCCTATCGTTAACCTCCATCTTAATGGCTAATTGCTGAAATTTTTAGATTCTGTAGCGAACAGGAAATTTTCGCTTTTGGATGTAGATAAACCATGTCTTTGTAGAAAATAGTTCTCAAGTCGAGAGGTAAAAGCAAGTTTTTTGAACTAAAAGAAAAATTTAGAGTTCGAGAAAGGTATCTGAAATCAAATTGATTCAGAAAATCCGTATTTTTGATGGTACAATCGTTCTATTATCTTCGATGAAGCCTCCAAAAGAGAAGTCAAAGTAAAAGAATTCGATTCACAGTAGTGACTAATCTCTAGTTAAAAACCTATCTTCGTTTTGAAAATAATCAAAAAAATGGTATAATGGTAGGAAAAGATTCGGCTGAAAGTTTGAGAACTTTTAGAATAAGAGGGTGAATTCGCCCTATAATCAAGATAAATGAAGTTTCGGAGGGAAAATGAGTAATATTAGTTTAACAACACTAGGTGGTGTACGAGAAAATGGTAAAAATATGTACATCGCTGAAATCGATGGTTCTATTTTTGTTTTGGATGCGGGGCTTAAATACCCTGAAAATGAACAACTAGGTGTTGATGTCGTCATTCCAAATATGGACTACCTTTTTGAAAATAGCGATCGTATCGCAGGGGTCTTTTTGACCCACGGACATGCAGATGCCATTGGTGCCCTGCCTTATCTTTTGGCAGAGGCTAAGGTGCCTGTATTTGGTTCTGAGTTGACCATTGAGTTGGCCAAACTCTTTGTCAAAGGAAATGATACGGTTAAGAAATTCAATGACTTCCATGTGATTGATGAAGATACGGAGATTGATTTTGGAGGGACTGTGGTTTCCTTCTTCCGTACAACTCACTCTATCCCAGAAAGTTTGGGAATAGTCCTGAAAACAGCTGAAGGTAGCATCGTTTATACAGGGGACTTCAAGTTTGACCAGACAGCTAGCGAATCCTATGCGACGGATTTTGCTCGTTTGGCAGAAATCGGTCGTGATGGTGTCTTGGCGCTCCTCAGTGATTCAGCCAATGCAGACAGCAATATCCAGGTGGCGAGTGAGAGTGAAGTTGGAGACGAAATTACCCAGACCATTGCAGATTGGGAAGGTCGTATCATCGTTGCCGCAGTTGCCAGCAACCTTTCTCGTATCCAGCAGGTTTTTGATGCTGCAGCAGATACAGGTCGCCGAGTTGTTTTGACTGGATTTGATATTGAAAATATCGTCCGCACTGCGATTCGACTCAAAAAATTGTCTCTAGCCAATGAAAGTCTCTTGATTAAACCCAAAGAAATGTCTCGTTTTGACGACCATGAGTTGATTATCCTTGAGACGGGCCGTATGGGTGAGCCGATTAATGGACTTCGCAAGATGTCCATTGGACGCCACCGTTATGTGGAAATCAAAGATGGGGACTTGGTCTATATCGTAACCACTCCATCTATCGCCAAAGAAGCTGTCATGGCGCGTGTTGAAAACATGATCTACCAAGCTGGTGGTGTGGTGAAACTCATTACCCAAAGCTTGCGAGTATCCGGACATGGGAATGCGCGTGATTTGCAGTTAATGATCAATCTTTTGCAACCAAATTACCTCTTCCCTATCCAAGGGGAGTATCGTGAGTTGGATGCGCATGCCAAGGCTGCCATGGCAGTTGGAATGTTGCCAGAGCATATCTTCATCCCTAAAAAGGGAACGACCATGTCTTATGAACATGGGGACTTTGTTCCAGCTGGGGCAGTTTCTGCAGGTGATGTCTTGATTGATGGAAATGCCATCGGGGATGTTGGAAATGTCGTCCTTCGTGACCGTAAGGTCTTGTCAGAGGATGGGATCTTTATCGTGGCGATCACTGTCAACCGTCGTGAGAAAAAAATTGTGGCCAAGGCCCGTGTTCATACGCGTGGGTTTGTTTACCTCAAGAAGAGCCGCGATATTCTCCGTGAAAGTTCAGAATTGATTAACCAAACGGTAGAAGAGTATCTTCAAGGTGATGACTTTGACTGGGCAGATCTCAAAGGCAAGGTTCGCGACAATCTGACCAAGTACCTCTTTGATCAAACCAAGCGTCGCCCGGCAATCTTGCCAGTCGTGATGGAAGCAAAATAATAAGCAGCATACCTACAGAAAAAGTCGAAATTCGGCTTTTTCTTATAGAATAGTAAAAGGAGACAACCATGGCAGTTATGAATATTGAGTATTACTCAAAAGTTTTGGATATGGAGTGGGGCGTTACCGTACTCTATCCAGATGCTAGTCGGGTGACTGAACCAGATTGCACGGATATTCCTGTTCTTTATCTTTTGCACGGAATGTCAGGAAACCAAAATAGCTGGCTCAAACGTACCAATGTCGAGCGCTTGTTGCGTGGGACCAATCTCATTGTTATCATGCCCAATACTAGCAATGGCTGGTACACAGATACTCAGTATGGCTATAACTACTATACAGCTCTAGCAGAAGAGTTACCTCAGGTAATGAAACGTTTCTTCCCCAATATGACCAGCAAGCGAGAAAAAACTTTCATAGCAGGCCTATCCATGGGTGGATACGGTTCCTTCAAACTCGCTCTATCGACAAATCGTTTTTCTCATGCGGCTAGTTTTTCTGGTGCACTCAGTTTTCAGGAATTTTCTCCTGAAAGTCAGGATCTGGGGTCACTTGCATACTGGCGAGGAGTTTTTGGAGAGATTAAAGACTGGACAGCTAGTCCTCATTCGCTTGAAAGCATGGCTGCAAAATCCGATAAAAAGACTAAACTATGGGCTTGGTGTGGAGAGCAAGACTATCTCTACTCTGCCAATAATCTCGCAGTGAAAAACCTCAAAAAACTTGGTTTTGAGGTGACCTATAGTCATAGTCTAGGTAAGCACGAGTGGTACTACTGGGAAAAACAATTGGAACGTTTTTTGGCTACTCTACCAATTGACTTTGTCTTGGAAGAACGTTTATCTTAGTTTTAGGTTTCTTTCAGCTTTCTTCAGTAAAATAGAGAATCTATCTTGATCAAGGAGAATGTGATTTCAAGATAGGTTCTTATTTTTATGAAAGGTGGGGCGTCATGTTCTGGATTATTCGATTATTCTTCCGATTTCTTTTGGGAATTTGGCGTTTCTTCTGGCGTTTGGTTTGGACTGTAGTTATTCTACTGCTCATTGCCTTTGGAGTGGTTTGGTATCTGTCTGGTGATTTTCATTCTGCGGTCAATCAGGTTGAAAAAATGAGCAAGATTGGTCAAGATGGCTGGAATCAATGGAGGGAGACGGGAACGCTGGAAGTCTTGTCTCAGACAGACAGTCACCAACATGCAGAAGGTAAGTGGGCTCAGGCCTCAGCTCGCATCTATATTGAACCTCAAATGGATGAGACCTTCCAAGGTGCCTATGCAGAAGCTATAAAAAACTGGAATCAAACGGGAGCCTTTACCTTTGAGGTGGTTGCGGATCCTAGCCAGGCAGATATTGTGGCAAGTGAGATGAATGATGGATCGACCGCTGTAGCAGGTCAAGCCGAGAGTCAAACCAATTTGTTAACCAATCAATTTATATCTGTAACGGTTCGCCTGAATCACTATTATCTATCCAATCCAAGTTATGGTTATTCTTATGAACGGATTGTGCACACGGCGGAGCACGAGCTGGGGCATGCCATCGGATTGGATCATACCAACGAGACTTCTGTTATGCAGCCAGCAGGTTCCTACTATGGAATTCAGCCTCAGGATGTGAAGGCTGTTCAAGAGCTCTATACCAGTAGCGACTAGATGAAGTCGGTGCAATCTTAAAAGAAATCAAAGCTTCTCCAACAAGTGATTGGTGGGGCTTTTTGTTCGTCCTGTTACGGCCTTTTTGCTATAATGGAACTATGAATAACTTGATCAAATCAAAACTAGAGCTCTTGCCGACCAGCCCTGGTTGTTACATTCACAAGGATAAAAATGGCACCATTATCTATGTCGGAAAGGCAAAAAATCTGCGCAATCGTGTGCGCTCCTATTTCCGTGGAAGCCATGATACCAAGACAGAGGCCCTGGTGTCTGAAATTGTGGATTTTGAATTTATCGTCACTGAGTCCAATATTGAGGCACTTCTCCTAGAAATCAACCTGATTAAGGAAAATCAGCCCAAGTACAATATCATGCTCAAGGATGATAAGTCCTATCCTTTTATCAAAATCACCAATGAGCGCTATCCACGCTTGATTATTACCCGTCAGGTCAAAAAGGACGGTGGTCTTTATTTTGGCCCTTATCCAGATGTGGGGGCAGCCAATGAAATCAAGCGACTACTGGATCGGATTTTTCCTTTTCGGAAATGTACCAACCCGCCCTCTAAGGTTTGTTTTTACTACCATATCGGCCAGTGTATGGCCCATACTATCTGTAAAAAAGATGAGACCTATTTCAAGTCCATGGCTCAGGAGGTTTCTGATTTCCTAAAAGGGCAGGATGATAAAATCATCGATGACCTCAAGGGGAAGATGGTAAAGGCGGCTCAAAGTATGGAGTTTGAACGTGCGGCGGAATACCGTGATCTGATTCAGGCTATTGGAACACTTCGGACCAAGCAACGGGTTATGGCAAAGGATCTCCAAAATCGGGATGTCTTTGGCTACTATGTGGACAAGGGTTGGATGTGTGTCCAGGTTTTCTTTGTTCGTCAAGGAAAACTCATCGAACGGGATGTCAATCTCTTTCCCTACTACAATGATCCGGATGAGGACTTCTTGACCTATGTGGGACAATTTTATCAAGAAAAATCTCACCTGGTTCCTAATGAAGTATTGATTCCGCAGGATATTGACCAAGAAGCGGTCAAGGCCTTGGTGGATACCAAGATTCTCAAACCTCAACGTGGAGAGAAAAAACAACTGGTCAATCTAGCCATAAAAAATGCCCGTGTTAGTCTGGAGCAGAAGTTCAATCTGCTAGAAAAATCAGTCGAAAAGACCCAAGGAGCTATTGAAAATCTAGGACGCTTGCTTCAAATACCAACTCCGGTTCGCATTGAGTCTTTTGACAACTCCAACATCATGGGGACCAGTCCGGTGTCTGCTATGGTGGTCTTTGTCAATGGTAAACCGAGTAAGAAGGATTACCGTAAGTACAAGATAAAAACGGTTGTGGGTCCAGACGATTATGCCAGTATGCGAGAGGTCATTCGTAGACGCTATGGTCGAGTTCAACGAGACGGTTTGACTCCTCCTGATTTGATTGTGATTGATGGGGGACAAGGTCAAGTCAATATCGCCAAGCAAGTCATCCAAGAGGAGCTGGGCTTGGATATTCCCATTGCTGGGCTGCAAAAGAATGACAAGCACCAAACCCATGAAATACTCTTTGGAGATCCGCTTGAAGTGGTGGAGTTGTCTCGCAATTCTCAGGAATTTTTCCTCCTCCAACGCATTCAGGATGAGGTGCACCGCTTTGCTATCACTTTCCACCGTCAACTGCGCTCCAAAAACTCCTTTTCATCTCAACTGGATGGAATTGATGGTCTGGGACCTAAACGCAAGCAGAATCTCATGAAGCATTTCAAGTCTCTCACTAAAATCAAGGAAGCCAGTGTGGATGAGATTGTCGAAGTTGGTGTGCCAAGGGCAGTCGCAGAAGCTGTGCAGAGAAAGTTGAACCCTCAGGAAGAAGTGGAATTGGCTCAAGTGGCGGAAGAAAGAGTGGACTACCAAACAAAAGGAGATTATGATGAACCATAAAATCGCAATTTTATCAGATATTCATGGGAATGCAACGGCACTAGAAGCAGTGATTGCAGATGCTAAAACTCAAGGAGCCAGTGAATACTGGCTTCTGGGAGATATTTTTCTTCCTGGTCCAGGTGCAAATGACTTGGTGGCTTTGCTACAAGACCTTCCGATTACGGTGGCTGTTCGTGGAAACTGGGATGATTGCGTCCTGGAGGCTTTAGATGGGCAATATGGCTTAGAAGACCCACAGGAAGTTCAGCTCATGCGAATGACCCAGTTTTTAATGGAGCGAATGGATCCTGCAACGATTGTCTGGCTACGAAGCTTGCCTTTGCTGGAAAAGAAAGAAGTTGACGGACTACGCTTTTCTCTCTCTCATAATTTACCTGACAAAAATTATGGAGGTGACTTGTTGGTTGGGAATGATACAGAAAAATTTGACCAACTCCTAGATGAGGAAACGGACGTGGCAGTCTATGGTCATGTTCACAAGCAGTTGCTTCGCTATGGAAGTCAAGGGCAACAAATCATCAATCCAGGTTCGATTGGTATGCCCTATTTTGATTGGGAGGAATTAAAAAATCACCGTGCCCAGTATGCCGTGATAGAGGTTGAAGATGGGGAGTTGGTCAATATCCTGTTTCGTAAAGTCGCTTATGACTATGAAGCGGAGTTAGAATTGGCCAAGTCCAAGGGCCTTCCCTTTATCGAAATGTATGAAGAACTACGCCGAGATGACAACTATCGAGGGCACAATCTAGAACTCTTAGCTAGTTTAATTGAAAAACATGGGTATGTAGAGGATGTGAAGGATTTCTTGGAGGCTATAAAGTCAGAATACAAGATAGACTAGTTTCTTTAAGCCATTGAAAAATAGTAGGAACTGGATGAGGGAATCCCTGACTTAAATGATGGACTTCGTTTGGTTACTCATCCGTGTTCCAATTTCTTTCTATGAAAAATCTCTGCAAGCTCTTTCAAAATATGGTAGAATGGATGCAGTAGAATTAGAAAAGGAAATCGATTATGAAATTTCTTGAATTAAATAAAAAACGTCATGCGACTAAGCATTTTACTGATAAACCGGTAGATCCCAAAGATGTGCGTACGGCTATCGAAATCGCAACCTTGGCCCCAAGTGCCCATAACAGCCAGCCATGGAAGTTTGTGGTGGTTCGTGAAAAAAATGCAGAATTGGCAAAATTAGCATATGGTTCGAACTTTGAGCAGGTATCATCAGCGCCAGTGACCATTGCCTTGTTTACAGATACAGATCTTGCCAAACGTGCCCGCAAGATTGCCCGAGTTGGTGGTGCAAAGAATTTCTCAGAAGAGCAACTTCAATATTTCATGAAGAATTTGCCTGCCGAGTTTGCGCGTTACAGTGAACAGCAAGTTAGTGACTACTTGGCCCTTAATGCGGGACTAGTAGCCATGAACTTGGTTCTGGCTTTGACAGACCAGGGAATCGGTTCTAACATTATCCTTGGATTTGATAAATCAAAAGCCAACGAAGTTTTGGACATCGAAGACCGTTTCCGCCCAGAACTCTTGATTACGGTAGGTTACACTGACGAAAAATTGGAACCAAGCTACCGCTTTCCAGTGGATGAAATCATCGAGAAAAGATAGAAAGAAGAAAAAATGACAGCAATTGATTTTACAGCAGAAGTAGAAAAACGCAAAGAAGACCTCTTGGCTGACTTGTTTAGCCTTTTGGAAATCAACTCAGAACGTGATGACAGCAATGTAGATGCGCAGCATCCATTTGGACCTGGTCCAGTAAAAGCCTTGGAAAAATTCCTTGAAATCGCAGACCGCGATGGCTATCCAACTAAAAATGTTGATAACTACGCAGGACATTTTGAGTTTGGTGAAGGAGAAGAAGTTCTCGGAATCTTTGCTCACATGGACGTGGTGCCAGCTGGTAGTGGTTGGGACACAGATCCTTACACACCAACTATCAAAGACGGTCGTCTTTATGCGCGTGGAGCTTCAGACGACAAGGGGCCTACAACAGCTTGTTACTATGGTTTGAAAATCATCAAAGAATTGGGTCTTCCAACTTCTAAGAAAGTTCGTTTCATCGTCGGAACAGATGAAGAGTCAGGCTGGGCAGACATGGACTACTACTTTGAACATGTAGGACTTGCGAAACCAGACTTCGGTTTCTCTCCAGATGCTGAATTCCCTATCATCAATGGTGAAAAAGGGAATATCACAGAATATCTCCATTTTGCAGGTGAAAATACAGGTGCGGCTCGCCTTCATAGCTTCACAGGTGGTTTGCGTGAAAACATGGTACCTGAATCAGCAACAGCAGTTGTTTCAGGCGACCTGGCTGACTTGCAAGCTAAACTAGATGCCTTTGTTGCAGAACACAAACTCAGAGGAAAAATTCAAGAAGAAAACGGCCAGTACAAGGTGACTGTGATTGGTAAATCAGCTCATGGTGCTATGCCTGCATCAGGTGTCAATGGTGCGACCTACCTTGCCTTTTTCCTCAGTCAGTTTGACTTTGCAGGACCTGCCAAAGACTACCTCGACATCGCTGGTAAGATTCTTTTGAACGACCATGAGGGTGAAAATCTCAAGGTTGCTCATGTAGATGAAAAGATGGGTTCCCTTTCTATGAATGCGGGTGTCTTCCGCTTTGACGAAGCAAGTGCTGACAATACCATTGCCCTTAACTTCCGTTATCCAAAAGGAACAAGCCCAGAGCACATCCAGTCAGTCCTTGAAAACTTGCCAGTTGCTTCTGTTAGCCTTTCTGAACACGGCCATACCCCTCACTATGTGCCAATGGAAGATCCGCTTGTGCAAACCTTGTTGAATGTTTATGAAAAACAAACTGGTCTCCAAGGTCACGAGCAAGTCATCGGTGGTGGTACCTTTGGTCGTTTACTGGAACGTGGGGTTGCCTACGGTGCGATGTTCCCAGACTCAATCGATACCATGCACCAAGCCAACGAATTTATCGCCTTGGACGATCTCTTCCGAGCAGCAGCAATCTATGCAGAAGCTATTTATGAATTGATCAAATAAAACGATAGAAGTCTGAGATGTTATGCTTGGACTTCTTTTTGGAGGGAAAACAGATGTCTCAAATCGAAAGAATCAAGCAAGCCATTATGGCGGATCCGCAGAATGTCAGCTATACAGAACGCGGAATTGAACCTCTCTTTGCAGCGCCAAAGACTGCTCGCATCAATATTGTCGGTCAGGCTCCGGGATTTAAAACGCAAGAAGCTGGGATTTATTGGAAGGATAAGAGTGGCGATCGCTTGCGTGAGTGGCTAGGTGTGGATGAGGACACCTTTTACAATTCAGGTTATTTTGCAGTTCTGCCCATGGATTTCTACTTTCCGGGGCATGGCAAGTCAGGCGACCTTCCACCTCGTACAGGTTTTGCAGAAAAATGGCATCCGCAACTCTTGCAAGAGTTGCCCGATATCCAATTAACTCTCTTGATTGGACAATATGCCCAAGCCTATTATTTACATGAAAAAGTTAGTGGCAAGGTGACAGAACGGGTAAAACACTACAAAGACTATCTACCAGAATTTTTCCCTCTGGTGCACCCCTCACCACGAAATCAAATCTGGATGGCCAAAAATCCTTGGTTTGAGTCAGAAGTAGTGCCCGATTTGAAAAAAAGAATTCAAAAGATTCTTGGAGAAACAAAATGAAAGAAATTACTTTTAACGATTTTTACCAGCTTTATCAAAATGAGCAACTTTCTCTAGTGGACGTGAGAGAAGTAGAAGAGTTCCAGACGCTTCATTTAGAAGGTGCTCAAAACCTACCACTTAGTCAATTAGCTGATATCTATGATCAGTTGGACAAGGACCTCTTGCATTATGTCATTTGTAAATCTGGAATACGTTCAGCGCGTGCTTGTCAATTTCTAGTTGAACAGGGTTATGAAGTTATCAATGTTCAAGGTGGAATGACGGCCTTTGAAAATCTTTAAACCTCTATGGTGATAGATCCTAATCTTCCCTTGCTCGGTTCCAACTGAGTGAGGGATTTTGTTTTTAGATAATTCTTATTTTTAAAAATATTGAAAACATTCAATGATTAATTTTGGATACTTTTTTCAGAGTCTTAATCATGGTATACTAGGTCAGTATTTTAGAAATATGAAGGAGATTTTTATGGCTAAAAAAGGTGCCCTAACAGGCTTGCTCCTGTTTGGAATATTTTTTGGTGCGGGGAACTTGATCTTTCCGCCTTCTCTAGGTGCCCTATCTGGAGAACAGTTTCTTCCTGCCATCGCAGGTTTTGTCTTTTCAGGTGTCGGTATTGCCGTCTTGACACTTATTATTGGAACGCTAAACCCGAAAGGATACATTCACGAGATTTCTAAGAAAATCTCACCTTGGTTTGCGACGCTTTATCTTGCAGTCCTCTATCTATCAATTGGCCCCTTCTTTGCCATTCCGCGTACAGCAACAACAGCTTACGAAGTTGGGATTAGCCCCCTCTTATCCGAAGCAAACAAAGGTCTAGGATTGATTGTCTTTACCGTGCTTTACTTTGCAGCGGCTTATTTAATCTCGCTCAATCCATCAAAAATCTTGGATCGAATCGGACGCATCTTAACGCCAGTCTTTGCCTTGTTGATCGTTATCTTGGTTGTACTAGGTGCCTTCAAATATGGTGGAACAAGCCCTCAAGTAGCTTCAGCGGCCTATCAATCTTCTGCTTTCGGGACAGGATTCCTAGAAGGTTATAATACCTTAGATGCCCTTGCTTCAGTTGCCTTCAGTGTGATTGCAGTTCAAACCTTGAAACAACTTGGATTCTCCAGTAAGAAAGAGTATATTTCAACTATTTGGGTGGTTGGTATCGTTGTAGCTCTTGCCTTTAGCGCTCTTTATATCGGTTTAGGATTCCTTGGAAATCACTTCCCAGTACCAGCCGAAGCGATGAAGGGTGGAACACCAGGTGTTTATATCTTGTCGCAAGCAACTCAGGAAATCTTTGGATCAACAGCTCAACTCTTCCTTGCTGTTATGGTAACTGTAACCTGCTTCACAACGACAGTTGGCTTGATTGTGTCGACAGCAGAGTTCTTTAACGAACGTTTCCCACAAATCAGCTACAAGGTCTATGCCACTGCCTTTACCTTGATTGGATTTGCTATTGCAAACCTCGGTTTGGATGCAATCATTAAGTACTCAGTGCCAGTACTGGTAATCTTGTACCCAATCACCATCGCCATTGTGATGATCGTGATTGTGAATAAGTTTGTCGCCCTATCAAAACCGGGCATGCAGTTAACTATTGGGCTTGTTACAGCTATTGCTCTTGCAAGCGTCCTTGGAAGTTCCTTTAAGATTGAGTTTCTAGAAAATCTGATTAATGCCCTTCCGTTTGCGTCAGCCTCTCTTCCATGGCTAGTGCCAGCTATTATCGGAATCTTGCTTTCATTGTTTCTACCAAACAAACAAGAGAGTGATGTTTTTGAGATGGAATAAAAAAAAATTCTTGGTCATCGACCAAGAATTTTTTGTATGAGCACGACTCATTAGTTGGTTTGTTCAATATATCCAGCCTCTTTAAGCATTTTTCTAGTTTTTAGAAAACTTACACGGCTTCCAGAGCCAGAAACTTCATTTGGCATTGCTTTTTTCATCTCTTCGAGATTCACAACAGTCATGTCAACCTCCATGCTATGGATGACTTTTCCATCTTTGAATTCGATATTTTGTGTAATGCCTTTAAGTCCTTCCTCCTTTTTATAAGTTTTCACGATAAGTTCTTTAATCTCTTCTGCTGACCTGTCCAGTATTTCAGGGTCAAAAACATTATAGACTTCTTGTTTTACAACATCATCCCCCTTAACAGTGTATGTCAAGGTAGAAGTTCTTCCGGGATTGCTATTGTGAACAAAAATGTAGTTTTTTGTCTCATCTTTCTTTTCAGATGATTGTTGGCTGCTTTGTTTGGTCTCGCTTGACTGAGTTGTTTTGTCTTCTTTGCTACTGCTGCTAGCAGGTGTAGATGCTTGTTTGGAACATCCGAGCAGGAGGATAAGTGAAGCCACTAGGGCTAGTGAAGTTTTAACCAGAGTTTTCATAGAATTTCCTTTCATAATCAAAGTATTTTGTATTATAACATGATTCTACTACAAAATCAACTAGACCTACCCTTTTATCTGAACTGACATTCCAATGAACAGAAACTAGTCAGACGATTAAAGTTTTGTCTCCATCTATTTCAAATAACTTTTATCCTATGGCTTTATAAGGGTGTGAAGTTTTAAATGCACTTTTTATGGGATTGGGAGGACTCTATTGGACTCATCGGTTAGGGATGTAATAAAATACCCCAAGAGTTAGAGTTGTGTCTAACTTTTGGGGTGGACCTACACTAGTCTATATGAAATTTTAGGAGATTAGTTCGTCTTTTCTGTGAACCCCATTTTTTCCAGTGCTTTTTTAGAGTTTGAGAAACTGACACGATTGCCGATACCAGAATATTCTTCAGGAAGTGCTTTTCTAAGTTCGCTAATACTTGCAACTGAGAAATCAACTTCTAAATCTTGAACAACTTTTCCATCTTTGATTTCAATCGTTTGTTTAACACCTTTGAGTCCATTATAACCTTTGTACTTTTCTTCGATAAAACTCTTGACATCTTCTGGAGTTGCGTTAAGAATCTCAGGATCTGCAACATTTTGAGCGGTTTGCTTGATAACATTGTCCCCCTCTACAGTATAAACCAAGGTAGAAGTGATTCCAGAATTGCTTTTGTTGACAAAAGTATGTGTCTTGGCTGTTTCTTTCTTTTCAGATGATTGTTCAGTGCTTTGTTTGCTCTCACTTGACTGAGTTGTTGTGTCTTCTTTAGTACTGCTAGCAGTTGTTGATGCTTGTTTGGAACATCCGAGCAGGAGGACAAGTGAAGCCACAAGGGCTAGTGATACTTTAAAGTATGATTTCATATTTGTTACTTTCCTTTCATGATCAAAGTATTTGTATTATAACATGGATCTATAGTGAAAGCAACTAAACACAGTTTTTCTCCTTTTGAGAAGGAGTCTGACTAGAAAAATGTTATAATGGTAGGAAAGAGGTGAAGAAATGAATCAAACTGTAAACTATATCAAAGAATTAACTGCTATTGCATCTCCAACGGGCTTTACTCGTGAGATTTCAGACTACCTAGTCCATACTTTAGAAGAGCTTGGTTACCAGCCTATTCGAACTGCTAAGGGTGGTGTCAATGTTACTATTAAAGGTCAAAATGATGACCAACACCGCTATGTGACTGCCCATGTGGATACGCTGGGTGCTATTGTCCGTGCTGTCAAACCGGATGGCCGTCTCAAATTGGATCGTATCGGTGGTTTCCCTTGGAACATGATTGAGGGAGAGAACTGTACGGTTCATGTGGCTAGTACAGGTAAAACGGTATCTGGAACTATCCTCATCCACCAGACATCTTGCCATGTCTACAAGGATGCAGGAACTGCTGAACGTACTCAGGACAATATGGAAGTGCGTTTGGATGCAAAAGTAACCAATGAAAAAGAAACCCGCGCCTTGGGTATTGAGGTTGGAGACTTTATTAGTTTCGATCCGCGAACAGTTGTGACAGAAACTGGTTTTATCAAGTCTCGACACTTGGATGACAAGGTCAGCGCAGCAATTTTGCTCAATCTTCTTCGTGTTTATAAGGAAGAGGGGATTGCATTGCCAGTAACAACTCATTTTGCTTTTTCAGTCTTCGAAGAGGTTGGTCACGGTGCCAACTCCAATATTCCAGCTCAGGTAGTGGAATATCTAGCTGTGGATATGGGAGCTATGGGCGATGACCAGCAGACGGATGAGTATACAGTTTCTATCTGTGTCAAGGACGCTTCAGGTCCCTATCACTATGACTTCCGTCAACACTTGGTAACTTTGGCGAAGGAGCAAGATATTCCTTTTAAGCTCGACATTTATCCATTTTACGGTTCGGATGCTTCAGCGGCTATGTCAGCAGGAGCAGAGGTCAAACACGCCCTCCTTGGAGCTGGTATTGAGTCCAGTCACTCTTACGAACGAACACATATTGATTCGGTCGTGGCGACAGAGCGTATGGTAGACGCCTATCTCAAGAGCACCTTGGTAGAATAATATGTGCTTGATTTGTCAAAGAATTGAATGGATCAAGGCAGGGGAAAATCCCTACTTTGTAAAAGAACTAGAAACAGGCTATGTTGTTATTGGAGATCACCAATACTTTAAGGGCTATACCTTATTTCTGGCAAAAGAGCATGTCACAGAACTCCACCATATGGAGACTTCTGTAAAACTTCGCTTTTTAGAGGAAATGAGTTTGGTCCAAGAAGCAGTCGCCAAAGTATTTGAGGCTGAAAAGATGAATATTGAACTCCTAGGAAATGGTGATGCCCACGCTCATTGGCATCTCTTTCCACGAAGAACAGGTGATATGAAGGGTCATGGATTGAATGGCCGTGGGCCAGTCTGGTGGATGCCATGGGAAGAAATGGCGGCAGAAGATTGCCAAGTGAAATCCCATGAGTTGGAACAAATGATTAAAGCCTTATCCGATGAATTAGAGAAGCACGTGGTCTAAGAGAGGAAGGAAAAATGAAAAAAAGATACATTGTTTTATCTGGTTTGCTGGCAGTAACCCTAGCAGCATGTTCTCAAGAACAACCTAAAAATGAAGAAAATACTCAAAAAACAGAACAAACTAGTCAACCTGAAGGAACTGTAGGGAGCAAATCCCAAGCTTCTAGTCAGAAGAAGGCAGAAGTTGTCAATAAGGGAGACTACTATAGTATTCAAGGGAAATACGATGAAATCGTCATAGCTAATAAGCACTATCCTTTGTCAAAAGACTATAATCCAGGAGAAAATCCAACAGCTAAAGCAGAGTTGCTGAAGCTCATTGCAGCAATGCAAGCAGCTGGCTACCCAATCAGCGATCACTACAGTGGTTTTAGAAGTTATGAAACTCAAACCAAACTTTATCAAGACTATGTGAATCAAGATGGTAAGGAAGCTGCTGATCGCTACTCAGCTCGCCCAGGTTATAGTGAACACCAAACAGGTCTTGCTTTTGACCTTATTGGGACAGATGGTGATTTAGTTACTGAAGAAAAGGCAGCCCAGTGGCTCTTGGATCATGCGGCTGACTTTGGCTTTGTTGTTCGCTATCTCAAAGGCAAGGAAAAAGAGACTGGCTACATGGCGGAAGAATGGCATCTTCGCTACGTCGGAAAAGAGGCCAAAGAAATTGCTGCAAGTGGTCTCAGTTTAGAAGAGTACTATGGCTTTGAAGGCGGCGATTACGTCGATTAAAAACGAAAGTTTTCTCTTGCATTTTTAGATAAATAGTGTATAATGGAAAAGTATGTGTAAAGCATACTTGTGGGAGGTAAAAATCTCTAATTACCGCCAAAACCACAAAGGAGGATTTAAAAATGGCTAAAAAAGTCGAAAAACTTGTAAAATTGCAAATCCCTGCTGGTAAAGCTACACCAGCTCCACCAGTTGGACCTGCTCTTGGTCAAGCTGGTATCAACATCATGGGATTCACAAAAGAGTTCAACGCTCGTACAGCTGACCAAGCTGGTATGATCATTCCAGTTGTTATCTCAGTATACGAAGACAAATCATTTACTTTCGTTACAAAAACACCACCAGCTGCTGTTCTTTTGAAAAAAGCTGCAGGTGTTGAAAAAGGATCAGGTACACCTAACAAAACTAAAGTTGCTACAGTTACTCGTGCACAAGTACAAGAAATTGCAGAAACTAAGATGCCAGATTTGAACGCAGCAAACATTGAGTCTGCAATGCGTATGATCGAAGGTACTGCTCGTTCTATGGGATTCACTGTTGTTGACTAATCAATAACACAGTAGAAAATCTCACAGCAGTCTATTAGTTGCTTTTCATACTAGGCCAGTGACTGACGCTTGTACTTGGGTACAGTAAAGGAACTTAACGAAGTAGGAAAAGAAAATCAATAGACTGAGTACCCGCAAGACTTCATCATTTCGAGAAGTGACGTGGGAGATGAAAATCGATTGAACCACTTACAAGGAGAATAGAAAATGGCTAAAAAAAGCAAACAACTTCGTGCTGCTCTTGAGAAAATCGACAGCACAAAAGCATACAGTGTAGAAGAGGCTGTAGCACTTGCAAAAGAAACTAACTTTGCAAAATTTGACGCAACTGTAGAAGTTGCTTACAACTTGAACATCGACGTTAAAAAAGCTGACCAACAAATCCGTGGCGCAATGGTATTGCCAAACGGTACTGGTAAAACTTCACGCGTTCTTGTTTTTGCACGTGGTGCAAAAGCTGAAGAAGCAAAAGCTGCTGGTGCAGACTTTGTTGGTGAAGATGACCTTGTTGCGAAAATCAACGACGGTTGGTTGGACTTCGACGTAGTTATCGCTACACCTGACATGATGGCTCTTGTTGGACGTCTTGGACGTGTCCTTGGACCACGTAACTTGATGCCAAACCCTAAGACTGGTACTGTAACAATGGATGTTGCTAAAGCAGTTGAAGAGTCTAAAGGTGGTAAGATTACTTACCGTGCTGACCGTGCAGGTAACGTTCAAGCAATCATCGGTAAAGTATCATTTGAAGCTGAAAAATTGGTTGAAAACTTCAAAGCTTTCAACGAAACAATCCAAAAAGCAAAACCAGCTACAGCTAAAGGAACTTACGTAACAAACTTGACAATCACAACTACTCAAGGTGTTGGTATCAAGGTTGACGTAAACTCACTTTAATTAACAGATTTTTAAAAACGAGTACGAAAGTGCTCGTTTTTTTAGGTACGACGGACATTCCGTTCATCTGAGGTGTAAGTCCTCTGTGGGTACCATATACTAGTAAAGCCAAAAGTGATTCCCAAGCCTGACTATTGTGAGTAGCTGATCGAACGGCATTAGGATAGACTGTTTAAGTCTGACGTTGGAAATAAGAATCGGCAGAGAAAGAGATAGAGAAATCTTGGCTATACGAATAGGCAGAGAAAGAGATAGAGAAATCTTGGCTATACGAATAGGCACGTGATAGTAAAGCGTATATAGCGGATAAGAAGGCCAGCAACTCTAAAGTACAAATATGTAGGCGTAACCTATATGCGTAAACTACGTGAGCAATTGAATTCGAACTAGAGAGGTGATTAATAGATTTATGCTATAGTCATGGTAGCTTGTATGCTTTTGATTCTAGTTTATCAAATAATAGATTAGAATTGTCAGACAATATAATTTTATGTTATAATGAAGAAAAAATAGAGGTGTTCAAATGTCAGAAGCAGGTCATAAGTTTTTAGCAAAACTGGGAAAAAAACGCTTACGTCCAGGTGGAAAACGTGCTACAGATTGGTTGATTGCGGAAGGAGGATTTTCAAAAGAAAAGAGAATACTAGAAGTTGCGTGCAATAGGGGAACTACAGCAATTGAGTTGGCACAGCGTTTTGGTTGTAAGATAACTGCTGTTGATATGGATGGACAAGCCTTAGAAGTGGCTAAAAAATCTGCTGAAACGGCAGGTGTTGGTCATTTGATCAGATTTGAAAGAGCAAATGCAATGAAACTTCCTTATGAAGATGCTAGTTTTGATATTGTTATAAATGAAGCTATGCTGACTATGCAAGCCGATCAAGCTAAGAAAAAATGTGTAATGGAGTATCTAAGGGTTTTAAAACCTGAAGGTCTTCTTTTGACACATGATGTGCTTCTTAAGGAAGCTAAAGAGTCTGTCAGACAGGAATTGTCACAAGCAATTCATGTAAATGTAGGTCCTTTAACTCAAGATGGTTGGGAACAGGTGATGATAGAATCAGGTTATCGTGATGTGAAAATATTGACTGGTGAAATGACATTAATGAAATTATCAGGTATGATTTATGACGAAGGTTGGCTAGGAACTTTGAAAATTTGCGTAAATGCTTGTAAAAAGGAGAATAGAAAGCAGTTTTTAACTATGTATAAAATGTTTGCTAAGAATAAACAGAAATTGGGCTTTATTGCTATGGCTAGTTATAAATCGTCAAATCGTTAGATAATTATTGAAGTTAACTTTTCTTTTTTTCTTTCTTAAAAAATATGCTATAATAGAGAGTAAAAAACTTTGAAAGAAAGAAAAAGATGAATTTAAAAGATTATATCGCAACGATTGAAAATTATCCCAAGGAAGGCATCACCTTCCGTGATATCAGCCCATTGATGGCAGATGGCAATGCTTATAGCTATGCTGTTCGTGAAATCGTTCAGTATGCAACTGATAAGAAAATCGACATGATCGTGGGTCCAGAGGCTCGCGGATTTATTGTTGGCTGTCCCGTTGCCTTTGAGTTGGGGATTGGCTTTGCACCTGTTCGTAAACCAGGAAAATTGCCACGTGAAGTCATTTCAGCTGACTATGAAAAAGAGTACGGTATTGATACCTTGACCATGCACGCGGATGCCATCAAACCAGGTCAACGCGTTCTCATCGTAGATGACCTCTTGGCGACAGGTGGTACTGTCAAGGCAACCATTGAAATGATTGAAAGACTTGGCGGAGTTGTAGCCGGTTGTGCGTTCTTGATTGAACTTGATGAGCTTAAAGGCCGTGAAAAAATCGGAGATTACGATTACAAGGTACTTATGCATTATTAATGAAAAACAGTCCTTGGGGCTGTTTTCTCTTCATCTGCTATATAAACAAACTATAGCTAGTTAGAGAAAAACTATAATTGAAAACTATATCTTCTTGCAGTATAATAAAAGGACTAAGTGTTTGAGATTTGACTTCAAACACATTCAATTATTTCTAAAAGAGTACAGTTAGGAGAAGGTTATGCCGATTAGAATTGATAAAAAATTGCCAGCTGTTGAGATTTTACGGACAGAGAATATCTTTGTCATGGATGATCAACGTGCGGCCCACCAAGATATCCGTCCCTTGAAAATTTTGATTTTAAACCTAATGCCCAAAAAAGTGGTCACAGAGACCCAGTTGTTACGGCATTTAGCAAATACTCCTTTGCAATTGGACATAGACTTTCTCTATATGGAGAGCCACCGTTCCAAGACGACTCGTGCAGAGCATATGGAGACTTTTTATAAAACTTTTCCTGAAGTCAAGGACGAGTATTTTGATGGGATGATTATCACAGGGGCTCCGATTGAGCATTTACCATTTGAGGAAGTGGACTATTGGGAGGAATTCAGTCAGGTGCTTGAGTGGTCCAAGACCCATGTCTATTCGACCCTTCATATCTGCTGGGGTGCCCAAGCAGGTCTTTATGCTCGCTATGGAGTTGATAAACACCAGATGGAGCAGAAATTGTCAGGCATTTACCCGCAGGATACCTTGAAAGAGGGCCATCTTCTCTTTCGTGGTTTTGATGATAGCTATGTAGCTCCCCATTCTCGTTATACAGAAATCTATAAGGAAGAGATATTAGGAAAAACCAATCTGGAAATCCTCTCTGAGGGAGAACAAGTCGGCGTTTCTATTTTAGCCAGTCGGGATCTTCGTGAGATTTATAGTTTTGGTCATTTAGAATATGACCGTGATACTCTAGCAAAAGAGTATTTTCGTGATTGTGAGGCAGGACTTAATCCTCATATTCCAGAAAATTACTTCAAAAATGATGATGTGAATGAGACACCGTGTCTCTGTTGGTCTTCATCAGCTGCCCTCTTTTTCAGCAATTGGGTAAACTATGCAGTTTATCAAGAAACCCCTTTTGACTGGAGAAAGGTAGAGGATGATGCGGCTGCATTTGGATATCTATAAGAGGAATTATGACATATTTTGACGCTTTTAAATCAGGGAACTTGGTTTTGCCAAGTGCCCTGCTCTTGCATTTTAAGGAACTCTTTCCTTCCAGTGAAGATTTTCTCGTCTGGCAATTTTTCTATCTACAAAACACCACAGCCCTCGGAGATGTTTCGCCTAGCCAAATAGCTGAAATCATTGGCAAAGAGGTAGCAGATGTCAACCAATCTATTTCGAATTTGACTGAAAATGGTTTGCTACAATATCGAACCATTGAACTAAACGGTGAAATTGAGCTGATTTTTGATGCTAGTTTGGCTTTTGAACGCTTGGATAGCTTACTAGATAGCCAAACTCCAGCTACAACAGTCCCAAACCCGCAGAATCAGTTGAAGGATCTGGTTGAAACTTTTCAGCAGGAATTGGGACGCTTATTAACACCATTTGAAATCGAAGACCTTTCTAAGACTGTCAAAGAAGACGGAGTTAAGGCGGATTTGATCAAGGAAGCTCTCCGAGAGGCCGTTCTCAATGGCAAGCCAAACTGGAAATATATTCAGGCAATCCTACGAAACTGGCGCCATGAAGGCATTCAATCTGTTGCCCAAGTAGAGGCCAAACGAGCAGAGCGAGAAGCGAATAATCCCAAACAAGTTCAGGCTTCGGCTGATTTTCTCGATGCCATGAATTTGTGGCAAGATTAGTCGCTTGAAAAATCTTGAAAATTAGAGTAAGGTTTGCAAGCTCCTTATAAATATGATAGAATAATAGTGAATAAAATGAAAAAAGAGGTATGTGAAATGTCACGTAAACCATTTATCGCTGGTAACTGGAAAATGAACAAAAATCCAGAAGAAGCAAAAGCATTCGTTGAAGCCGTTGCATCAAAACTTCCTTCATCAGACCTTGTTGAAGCAGGTATCGCAGCTCCTGCAGTTGATTTGACAGCTGTTCTTGCTGCTGCAAAAGGTTCAAACCTTAAAGTTGCTGCTCAAAACTGCTACTTTGAAAATGCAGGTGCTTTCACTGGTGAAACTAGCCCACAAGTTTTGAAAGAAATCGGTACTGACTACGTTGTTATCGGTCACTCAGAACGTCGTGACTACTTCCATGAAACTGACGAAGATATCAACAAAAAAGCAAAAGCAATCTTTGCAAACGGTATGCTTCCAATCATCTGTTGTGGTGAGTCACTTGAAACTTACGAAGCTGGTAAAGCAGCTGAATTCGTAGGTGCTCAAGTATCTGCTGCTTTGGCTGGATTGACTGCTGAGCAAGTTGCTGCATCCGTTATCGCTTATGAGCCAATCTGGGCTATCGGTACTGGTAAATCAGCTTCACAAGACGATGCACAAAAAATGTGTAAAGTTGTTCGTGATGTTGTAGCTGCTGACTTTGGTCAAGAAGTTGCTGACAAAGTTCGTGTTCAATACGGTGGTTCAGTTAAACCTGAAAACGTTGCTTCATACATGGCTTGCCCAGACGTGGACGGAGCCCTTGTTGGTGGAGCATCACTTGAAGCTGAAAGTTTCTTGGCATTGCTTGACTTTGTAAAATAATCTAGGTTATTCCAGACAGTCTTTTAAGACTGTCTTTTTTTAAAAAAAATTCTGTATATTTTTCTTAAATTATCAGTCTATTGCAACTTTTCTCAGATAGTACATTTTCCTTGATATCATTTTCTGGTAGTAGTATACTTGTATTATAGCTACTGTGAAGTAGTTATAAAAAAATGAAAAGAGGTAAGAAATATGGTTGAATTGAAAAAAGAAGCAGTAAAAGACGTAACAACATTATCTAAAACAGCGCCAGTAGCATTGGCAAAAACAAAGGAAGTATTGAACCAAGCAGTAGCGGACTTGTATGTGGCTCACATTGCCCTTCACCAAGTTCACTGGTATATGCGTGGTCGTGGCTTCCTCGTATGGCATCCAAAAATGGATGAATACATGGACAGTCTTGATAGCTATCTTGACGAAATCAGTGAACGTTTGATTACTCTTGGTGGAAAACCTTATTCAACTTTGACAGAATTCCTTCAACACAGTGAAATCGAAGAAGAAGAAGGAGAATTCCGTAACGTTGAAGAAAGCTTGGAACGTGTTCTAGCAATTTATCGCTACCTCATCGCTCTTTTCCAAAAAGCTTTGGATGTAACTGACGAAGAAGGTGATGATGTTACAAACGATATCTTTGTTGGGGCTAAGGCTGAACTTGAGAAAACAGTTTGGATGCTTACAGCAGAACTTGGACAAGCTCCTGGTTTGTAAGATATAGTTGCTACCCCTTTTATCATGAGGTGCTTGATAAGTGCCCATGATCAATCATCTTTTAAAAGTCATGTAACTGTAAAAAGGTGCATGACTTTTTTGTTTGCTAGCCCTTAGGAAACATTGTCAAATCTAGGATTTTACGGTATAATAGTTGCTGTTCGAGAAATTTTGATTTTCAAAGAATAGTGAAATGTTATAAGGAGAACCCATGAACAACTTACCAAATTGCCCAAAATGTCATTCAGAATATGTCTACGAAGACGGAAGTCTCTTGGTTTGCCCAGAGTGTGCCTATGAATGGAATCCTGCTGAAGTTGCAGAAGTAGAAGAAGGTGTTGTTGCTATCGATGCCAATGGAAATAAATTGGCTGACGGCGATACTGTAACCCTCATCAAGGACTTGAAAGTAAAAGGTGCACCTAAGGATTTGAAACAAGGAACTCGTGTTAAAAATATCCGTATCGTAGAAGGTGACCACAACATCGACTGTAAGATTGATGGTTTTGGAGCTATGAAACTCAAGTCAGAATTTGTTAAGAAAATCTAGCCATGAAACTGAATTATAAATTTATCTTTTATAGTCGTGTGCTCTTGTTTTTAGCGGCATTTACAGGGGTTTATTTAGAAATTACCAAGCACGGTGGCTTTGGTATGCTCCTTTACTACACAGTGTTGTCCAATCTTTTGGTAACGATTTTCACGGGCTATCTGCTCCGTGTGATGAGCCGTTCAGGTGAAAATTGGCAAAGTCCGACCTTGCTTCGTCTCAAGGGTGGCGTTACCATGAGTATCATGATTACCTGTGTGATTTACCATTTTATGCTTGCTCCGATCGCGACAGACTTTTACCGTGTGGAAAATTTCCTTTGCCACTATATCGTTCCACTCTGGTTTTTAGCCGACACCCTCTTCTTTGATAAACGGGGTCAATACAAGATCTGGGATCCAGTCTTGTGGACCATCTTGCCCTTGGTTTATATGATTTTTGCCTTGTTTAATGGCTTGGTCTTAAAACTCAATATTCCGAATTCCAAGGACAATCCCTTCCCTTATTTCTTTTTAAATGTGAACAAGGGTTGGGACGTGGTTATCAAATGGTGTTTGATCATTTTTGCGGCCTATATGGTTGCAGGCTTCATCTTCTATCTGATCAAGCAAATCAAGCGAAAATAGTCTTCCTATTAGGAAAGTTAGGACGGAGTCTCTAGTTCAATCGGGCTCCTTCTTTTCTTGCCATCTTCCTTTTAAAAGGATCAACAGTGAGAAATATACAGAAAGAAAATTCATGAAACAATATTTAGAACGGGCTAGTATTTTGGCCCTCTCCCTCGTTTTGATTACCTCCTTTTCCATTTCAAGCGCTCTGCCAGCCATGTTTGACTACTATCAAGGCTACCCCAAAGAACAAATCGAGCTCCTGGTCAGTCTTCCTTCTTTTGGAATCATGATTATGCTGGTTTTAAATGGGTTTTTGGAGCGGTTATTTCCTGAGCGTCTTCAGATTAGTCTGGGACTTCTCATCCTTTCTATCGGTGGAACTGCCCCTTTCTGGTATCAGGAATACAACTTTGTCTTTGCGATGCGGATTTTATTTGGCTTGGGTGTTGGGATGATCAATGCCAAGGCCATTTCCATCATCAGCGAACGCTATCATGGAAAGACACGGATCCAGATGTTGGGGCTTCGCGGATCAGCAGAAGTTGTCGGGGCGTCGATTTTGACTCTAGTGGTCGGTCAACTCTTATCCTTGGGATGGACAGTGACCTTCTTGGCCTACAGTGCGGGATTTTTAGTATTGATTCTTTATCTGCTCTTTGTCCCTTATGGGAAAGAAAAGAAAGAAACAAAGAAAAAAGAGACCGAAACGACTCGTTTGACAGGAAAGATGAAAGGATTAATTTTTCTATTGGCTGTCGAAGCAGCAGTTGTTGTCTGCACCAACACAGCTATCACCATTCGTATTCCTAGTCTGATGGTGGAAAGAGGTCTAGGGGATGCCCAGTTATCGAGCTTGGTCTTAAGTATTATGCAGTTGATTGGTATCTTGGCAGGTGTGAGTTTTTCTTTCTTTATCTCTCTATTTAAAGAAAGATTGCTCCTTTGGTCAGGTATCACCTTTGGATTGGGGCAGATTGTGATTGCCTTATCTCCGTCATTGGGTGTGATGGTAGTTGGAAGTGTTGTGGCAGGTTTTTCTTACAGTGTGGCCTTGACCACTGTCTTTCAGCTTCTTTCTGAAAGAATCCCAGCCAAGCTCCTTAATCAGGCAACATCTTTTGCAGTGCTAGGATGCAGCTTTGGAGCCTTTACGACACCTTTCATTCTTGGGGCGATTGGCTTGGTGACTCAAAATGGTATGTTGGTCTTCACCATTTTAGGATGTTGGTTGATTGTCACTTCTATCTTTGTTATGTACGCACTTCAAAAGAGAGCTTAGGATTAATTTCCTAAGTTTTTCTTTCTGGGAATTTTGTACCCAGACAATTATTGGTTTTTAAACTTGTTTACACTTTTATTTCCTGATAAAATAGAAGTTATGACAAGATATAAAGCAATCATTTCCTATGACGGTTATGCCTTTGCTGGTTTTCAGCGCCAGCCTCATGCGCGGAGCGTTCAAGAGGAAATTGAGAAAACCTTAACGAGACTCAATAAGGGGCAAGCCATCGCTGTTCATGGTGCTGGTAGGACGGATAGTGGGGTCCATGCTCTGGGACAGGTTATTCATTTTGATCTGCCCTATCAGATGGATGAGGAAAAACTCCGTTTTGCTCTGGATACCCAGTCTCCAGAAGATATCGATGTGATTTCGATTGAGATTGTGGCGGATGATTTTCATTGCCGTTATGCAAAACATAGCAAGACCTATGAGTTTATAGTAGATAGGGGTCGTCCTAAAAATCCGATGCGCCGTCACTATGCTACTCACTTTCCCTATCCCCTCGATGTAGAGCGGATGCAAGAGGCTGTCAAGAAATTAGAAGGAACCCATGATTTCACCGGTTTTACAGCATCTGGAACCAGTGTAGAGGACAAGGTTCGGACCATTACAGAAGCTAGTCTTAGTGTTGATGAGACAGGCCAATTTTTGACCTTTAGCTTTTCAGGAAATGGCTTCTTGTATAAGCAGATTCGCAATATGGTGGGGACGTTGCTCAAAATCGGAAATAATCGGATGCCAGTTGAGCAGATTGACCTCATCTTAGAGAAGAAGGACAGGCAACTTGCGGGTCCAACGGCGGCACCAAATGGCTTGTATTTAAAGGAGATTCGTTATGAAGAATAATCGTATTTTAGCCCTTTCTGGGAATGATATTTTTAGTGGTGGTGGTTTGTCAGCTGATTTGGCGACCTATACCTTAAACGGCTTGCATGGTTTTGTAGCAGTGACATGTTTGACAGCCTTGACAGAAAAGGGGTTTGAAGTCTTTCCGACTGACGATGCCATTTTTCAACATGAATTGGATAGCTTGCGTGATGTCGAGTTTGCAGGGATTAAGATTGGCCTTCTTCCTACTGTCAGTGTGGCTGAGAAGGCCTTGGACTTTATCAAGCAACGTCCAGGAGTGCCTGTGGTATTGGACCCCGTTTTGGTCTGCAAGGAAACGCACGACGTGGCTGTTAGTGAACTCTGTCAAGAGTTGATTCGTTTTTTCCCTCATGTCAGTGTGATTACGCCAAATCTTCCTGAAGCAGAATTGTTGGCTGGTCAGGAAATTAAAACATTGGAAGACATGAAAGCTGCAGCGCAGAAATTGCATGATTTAGGAGCGCCAGCAGTCATTATCAAGGGAGGCAATCGCCTCAGTCAGGATAAGGCTGTGGATGTTTTTTATGATGGACAAACTTTCACTGTTCTAGAAAACCCAGTCATTCAAGGACAAAATGCTGGTGCAGGTTGTACCTTTGCCTCAAGCATTGCCAGTCACTTGGTTAAAGGTGATGAACTTTTACCAGCAGTAGAGAGCTCGAAAGCTTTCGTTTACCGTGCTATTGCACAAGCAGATCAATATGGAGTAAGACAATATGAAGCAAACCAAAACAACTAAAATCGCCCTTGTATCCCTCTTAACCGCCCTTTCAGTAGTCCTAGGTTATTACTTGAAAATTGGAACGCCAACAGGAATATTGACTCTCTTGGATGCAGGTATTTTCTTTACTGCCTTTTACTTTGGCAGTAAAGAAGGAGCTGTCGTTGGAGGACTAGCAGGATTCCTAATTGACCTTCTATCAGGCTATCCACAGTGGATGTTCTTTAGCTTGATAAATCATGGCTTGCAAGGATTTTTTGCAGGTTTTAAAGGGAAATGGCAATGGCTAGGCCTTGTCTTGGCTACTATCGTCATGGTAAGTGGCTACGCTCTGGGCTCAACTCTAATGAATGGCTGGTCAGCAGCCTTGCCAGAAATCCTTCCAAACTTCCTACAAAATACCTTGGGAATGGTTGTGGGATTTGTAGTCTTTCAGAGTGTCAAGAAGATAAAATAAAAAAGTCAGCTTCAATAGCTGACTTTTTGCTTATCTAGGTTTAATCAAAATAAAGCAAATCTTTGCTGGTGCTTGTAAAGAGGTCAAAGCCATCCTTGGTAACAACACCACAGTCTTCGATACGAACGCCGACTTTACCAGGGATATAGATACCTGGTTCAACAGAGAAGCACATGCCTTCTTCGATGACCATGTCGTTTCCTTCCATGATAGAAGGGAATTCGTGGACATCCATACCGATACCGTGACCGAGACGGTGGTTGAAGTACTCTCCGTAACCAGCTTTTTCAATGACTTCGCGAGCAGCGCGATCAACTTCATGTGCAGTCACACCTGGCTTGATAAAGTCAAGAGCAGCTTGTTGGGCTTCCAGAGTCAAGTTGTAGATATCTTTTTTGAATTGATCTGGTTTACCGACAGCGACCGTACGAGTCATATCTGATGCGTAGCCATTGACCATGACACCGAGGTCAAAGAGGAGAAGGGCGTCTTTTTCGACCTTGTTTGCACCAGGAATTCCGTGCGGATTTGCAGCGTTATCGCCAGTCAAGACCATGGTATCAAAACTCATTTCATAGCCTTCACGTTTCATGGCAAAGTCGATTTGGGCAATGATATCTGTCTCTGTCTTATCAAGAGAAATATTGTCAAAACCAACATGAACAGCCTTATCAGCATAGATACCTGCAACCATCATTTTTTGCACTTCGTCAGCTGATTTGATGAGGCGCATGCGTTGGATGCGAGGAGTGAGGTTTTCAAACTCAGCAGTTTCAAAAACTGTTTTCAAACCATGGTATTTGGTCAAGATGAGATTGTCAAACTCAACAGCGACACGTTTGAAGTCAAGCTGTGGAAGAGCGTTTTTGATTTTTTGCCATGGATTTTCAGAATCCACATAGCCCACAACTGGGAAGGAAACGGTGCTACTTGCACGTTCTACTTCAAGGGCTGGGACAAAGAGGAGAGGTTCCTGATCCGCTAAAACAAAGAGGAACATTTGGCGTTCATGGGGATCACTGTAAAAGCCAGTGAGGTAATTGATAGTGACGGGGTCAGATACGACAGCGACGTCTAGTTTTTCTGATTCAAGATATGTTAGGATTTGTTGTAATTTAGACATATGCTACCTTCTTTCTACCCCTCTATTTTGGCAAAAAATGAGAGAAAATGCAAGGGAGAAGGGTAAAAGAACAGGCAAAAAGAACTCCGAAAGGATAGCGGAGTTCTTTTATCTAATTTTCCTTAGTTTAAGAAAAGTCAGCCTTGCTTTTCACGTCGCTGTATTCTTCAGCGATTTCTTGACTGAGAATGTCCTCATAAGCAGGGAGTTGGATGTCCTGACCGTATTTTTTCCGGAGGGCAGTAGTAACCAGGCGATAAGCTAGATTGGCATTACGAGAGAGGATAGGTCCGTGGAAGTAGGAACCAAAGACATTCTTATAATGAACCCCTTCGCCGATTTTTTCTTCGTTATTTCCATTTCCATAGACCACCTGTCCCAGCGGTTTTTGGTCATCTGAGAGGAAGGTACGTCCCTGGTGATTTTCAAAGCCATAGTAGGTTTCATCAAAATCTTCATTGTGAATTTTGATGTCACCGATAAAGCGGTTATTGGTTTGGTTGAGGGTATAGTGGCCCATGACCCCTAGCCCTTCGATGCGTTTCCCTGAAGCTTCAACATAATATTGACCCAATAGTTGGAAACCACCGCAGATAGCGAGAACCACTCCGTCGTTTTGGATGTAGTTGTCAATGCTCTCTTTTTTAGCAGGAAGGTCGCCTGCGATGATGCTTTGTTCAAAGTCTTGGCCGCCACCGAAAAAGGCGATATCGTAGTGATTTTCGTCAAAGTCATCATGGAGAGAAACGATGTCAACCGTCACATGTGCCCCCAGTTTTTCAGCCACATACTTGAGCATGAGGATGTTTCCATTGTCCCCGTAGGTATTCATGAGGTTTCCATAGAGGTGGGCGATGTTGAGCTGATAAGGGTAGTTGCCAGCTTTTGAGGAAAGTGAAGTATAAACCATTAGTTCATCTCCTTTCTAACAATCTGACGACTAGCCAGCAGTTCGCGGAATTCAAGCATAGCAGTATAGGTTGCTAGGATATAGGCATGCTTACAATCTTGGTTCTCAATGGTCTTGAGAACTTGTTCCAGACTACTTGTTTCAGTGATTTTATCAGCTGGGTAGCCAGTCACTCGAAGACGGCGTGCAATTTCAGAATGACGAACACCACCAGCGTTGATTTCAGGAATGTCCATGTCAGTGATTTGTTCAAAGTCCGCATCCCAGATCCAGCTAGTATCAATCCCATCAGCATAGTTGGCATTGAGGAGAACAGATAAACTAAATGGATAAGGAGCTAGTTTGATCATCTCGATAGCTTGGGTAGCGCCAACAGGATTTTTAATCAAGACGAGGGTACATTCTTTATCACCGATATGGAAGGTCTCCTGGCGTCCAAAGACAGCACGACTCTTATCAAATCCCTGCTTGATGAGTTGTGAATCGGCACCGAGGAAACGGGCAATAGCAACCGCAGCAAGGGCATTGTAGATATTATAGAGTCCACCGATTTGGATGCCGTATTCTTGTCCGTCAATGACAAAGCGAGAGCGATTGTTGGTCAACTCAACTAAGTCTGTTAGACGGTAGTCCAAGTCAGGTCGTTTGCAACCACAATTTTCACAGATATAGGCACCCAAGTTGGCATAGGTATTGTGCTCATATTTGAGGATGCCTTGACAGTCAGGGCAGAGAATCCCTTCGGTATTGTAGTGAGCCAGTTGGGCTGGACCTTTTTCCAAGTCAAAACCAAAATACTCTACAGGATTTGGAATAGCTGGCTTATAGAAAAGTGGACTGTCACCATTAAGGAGAACAGTGGCCGTAGGCACCTTACGGATGGCATCCAAAATCATGTTATAAGTCGTGTAAATCTCACCATAGCGGTCCATCTGGTCACGGAAAATGTTAGTGATGACAAAAAGACTAGGATGGATATAGTCACAGATACGAGAAAGACTGGCCTCATCAATTTCAAGAACAGCAATGTTTTTCCCAGTTTTAGAGGATTTGGCCGTCAAGAAAGTTGTCGTAATCCCTGTAATCATATTGGCACCGCTTGGATTGGTCAGAACCTGACCATAAACTTCTTTTAAAATGCCGACAGTGAGGGCGGTTGTCAGGGTTTTCCCATTGGTTCCAGTGACCACGACAATCTCGTAGTTCTTAGCTAGATTTTGTAAAATATCTTTATCAAATTGGAGGGCAAGTTTTCCTGGGAGCGTACTTCCGCGGCCAAGACGGCTCAAGATGAAGTGAGAAGAACGCCCAGCTAGGAGACCCAAAGTAGTTTTTAGTTTCATGTTTCTATTATATCATAAAAGAAAGAAAAGACAGATTTGAGATTTCGCAGAAACAAAAACAGCCCGACGAGGGCTGTTGGATACGATGTAGTCTCAACTTAAATCGCAAACAAGTCATTCAAGTTCTCAGCCAAGGTTGGGTGAGTGAAGATTTGTTTTGTGAAGTAAGTGTAAGGAATCTTGTTGTCCATTGCAACAGTGATGATGTTGATGATTTCTTGAGAACCTTCTGAGAAGATAGTTGCTCCAAGAATTTCTTTTGTTTCAGTATTGACAACAGCTTTGAAGGCTCCGCGAAGGTCTCCATTTACGTGACCACGAGGCATTGCTGCAACAGGGATTTCCTTCACTGCGTATGGAAATTTCAAATCAGCTGCTTGGCTTTCAGTCAAACCAACTTGTGAAAGTGCAGGTGTGATGAACATAGTGTTTGGTACATTGAGACGGTCTTCAAGTGTGTAGCTGCCATCTCCAGCAAGGTAGCTGTAGACAACACGGAAGTCATCAAGTGAAATGTAGGTAAATTGAGGTCCACCGTTGACGTCTCCAACTGCGAAGATACCAGGAACGTTTGTTTGACAATGTTTGTCTACTTTGATAGCACCACGTTCTGTTAGTTGAATATCGGTATTTTCAAGTTGAAGTGGTTCTACGTTTGGTTTACGTCCAGTTGCGTAGAGAAGGGCGTCAAAACGGTACGTTTCGTTTTCAGTTACGACGAGAACTTGGTCACCGTCGTTTTTGATTTCAGTGGTACGGATGTTTTGAAGCAATTCAATACCGTCTTCTTCCATGTATTGTTTAGCAAGAGCTGCGATGGAAGGTTCTGCACGAGGTAGGAAAGTATCCAAGGCATCTAGGACTGTAACTTTGCTTCCAAGTTTGTTGTAGAGTCCTGCAAATTCAAGACCGATATTTCCGCCACCAAGTACACCAAGTTTTTCAGGCAATTTGTCCAAGTTTTGAATACCAGTCGAGTCAAAGACATTCTTACTTGTAGCAAGTCCAGGGATTGGCAAGACGTTTGAAACGGCACCGGTATTGATAACGATAGTTTCAGCAGTCAGTTCTTGTTTTTCATCACCAGCTTGGATTTCGATGACTTTGTTTGAAAGGAAGTGAGCTTCCGCATCAAAGATATCCACGCCTGTACCAGCAACAGTCGCATAGTTTTTACCGTTGAGGCGACCAGTGATCGTGTTTTTAGTAGCAATCACTTCTTCAAAAGACAAGTCTTTCTCAGCAGCAACTAGCAAGGTTTTAGTTGGAATACATCCGATGTTGATACAAGTTCCACCATACATAGCCTTACTACGTTCGATAAGGGCAACTTTTTTACCAGCTGAAGCCAATTTACCAGCTAGTGTTTTACCAGCTTTACCAAATCCAATAACGATTAAATCATATGTTAACATTTTTAAATCCTCCTGTTTGATTTCATTCTAGCACAAGAAAAAAACTTTTGCACAATTCCGCTACGGGAAATGAAGTGAGTTTGAAATGCTCCCTTCAAATCCTTTGAAAAACCAGTTTCGGGCCACTTTACTGTTAGAAAATCGTTTACATGATTTTCCTTAAGGATTCTACTATCTTTTGCCCCGCTCTTGTGTTATACTAGATAGGTTGCAAAGAAACTCGTACTTTTCTTTCGTGGAAAAGAAGCAACACGGTATCTCGTTTTAAAGAAGATACGTCATGAAAAGAAAAGTATAAACTAAAGCCCTATAGGGTGGCTTCGCACCACCTTTAGAAAGAAGAATAACGTGAAATTTAATGAATTTAACTTGTCTGCTGAATTGCTAGCAGAGATTGAAAAAGCTGGATTTGTAGAAGCCAGTCCTATCCAAGAACAGACCATTCCCTTGGCTCTCGAAGGAAAAGACGTTATCGGTCAAGCTCAGACTGGTACAGGAAAAACTGCAGCCTTTGGCTTGCCAACCCTTGAAAAAATCCGTACAGAAGAAGCGACCATCCAAGCCTTGGTTATCGCTCCAACTCGTGAACTCGCTGTCCAAAGCCAAGAGGAACTCTTCCGCTTTGGTCGTAGCAAGGGTGTGAAAGTTCGCTCAGTTTACGGTGGTTCCAGCATTGAAAAACAAATCAAAGCCCTTAAATCTGGTGCTCACATTGTGGTAGGAACACCAGGTCGTCTCTTGGACTTGATTAAACGCAAGGCCTTGAAATTACAAGACATTGAAACTCTGATCCTTGATGAAGCGGACGAAATGCTCAACATGGGCTTCCTTGAAGACATCGAAGCCATCATTTCCCGTGTCCCTGAAAATCGTCAAACCTTGCTCTTTTCAGCAACCATGCCAGATGCGATCAAACGTATCGGTGTTCAGTTTATGAAAGACCCTGAGCATGTCAAGATTGCTGCCAAGGAATTAACAACAGAACTAGTTGACCAATACTATATCCGTGTTAAGGAACAAGAAAAATTTGATACCATGACACGTCTCATGGATGTAGAACAACCAGAACTTGCTATCGTATTTGGTCGTACCAAACGCCGTGTAGATGAATTGACTCGTGGACTTAAAATTCGTGGCTTCCGTGCTGAAGGAATTCATGGTGACTTAGACCAAAATAAACGTCTTCGTGTCCTTCGTGATTTTAAAAATGGGAATCTTGATGTTCTAGTTGCGACTGACGTGGCAGCACGTGGTTTGGATATCTCAGGTGTGACCCATGTCTACAACTACGATATTCCACAAGATCCTGAAAGTTACGTTCACCGTATCGGCCGTACAGGTCGTGCTGGTAAGTCAGGTCAATCTATTACTTTCGTAGCACCAAATGAAATGGGCTACCTTCAAATCATCGAAAACTTGACTAAGAAACGCATGAAAGGCTTGAAACCAGCGACAGCAGAAGAAGCCTTCCAAGCTAAGAAACAAGTAGCTCTCAAGAAAATCGAACGTGATTTTGCGGATGAAACTATTCGTGGGAACTTTGAGAAATTTGCTAAAGATGCTCGTAAGTTAGCTGCAGAATTTAGTCCAGAAGAATTGGCTATGTATATCTTGAGTCTGACAGTCCAAGATCCAGACAGCCTTCCTGAAGTGGAGATTGCGCGTGAAAAACCACTGCCATTTAAACCATCAGGTAATGGATTCGGTGGCAAAGGTAAGGGAGGTCGTGGAGGCCGTCGTGGGGACGACCGTCGAGACCGTGATCGCCGCGGCAATGGTCGCCGTGATGATTTCAAAAAAGGCAGTCGTGGGAACGATCGTTTTGATAAAGACAGACGTTACCGTAATAAAGACAATAAAAAACCTCGCAACACTTCAAGCGAAAAGAAGACCGGCTTTGTTATTCGTAACAAAGGAGACAAATAGAAAAAAGCGATTCACAGTGTGAATCGCTTTTATATATAAGGAGACCGATAGTAAAAGAAGATGGTGATAGTAAAGGATAGGTGAAACGGAAAGGGATTTATCATGTCATCTTCTTATAATGTTATAATATCAAAAATAAAATAGGATGTCAATAAAAAAATCGCTTTTTTTTCTAAAATATTTTTGCTGTTCAAAATTGCAATTAAATAAGCAATTTTCAGATAATTATTGAAATAAAGACTTTTCTATGTTATAATGGAAGCGATTATATGCGAGGTAAAAAATGGCACATTTATTAGAAAAAACAAGAAAAATCACGTCTATTCTAAAGCGCTCTGAGGAGCAACTCCAAGATGAACTTCCTTACAATGCGATCACACGCCAGTTAGCTGATATTATTGACTGTAACGCTTGTATTGTGAATAACAAGGGACGTCTCTTGGGCTACTTTATGCGTTATAAGACCAATAATGACCGTGTAGAACAATTCTTCCAAACCAAAACCTTCCCTGAGGTCTATGTACAAGGGGCGAACATGATTTATGATACGGAAGCAAATCTTCCTGTTGAACATGATTTGACCATTTTCCCTGTGGAGAGCCGTGCGGACTTTCCAGATGGGTTGACAACTATTGCTCCGATTCATGTATCAGGGATTCGCCTAGGTTCGTTAATCATTTGGCGCAATGATAAGAAATTTGAAGATGAAGATTTGATCCTTGTCGAGATTGCGAGCACGGTTGTGGGAATTCAACTATTGAACTTCCAACGTGAAGAAGATGAAAAGAATATTCGCCGTCGTACGGCTGTTACCATGGCGGTCAACACCCTTTCCTATTCAGAACTGCGTGCCGTATCAGCTATTTTAGCTGAATTGGATGGAAATGAAGGACAGCTGACTGCGTCTGTTATTGCAGACCGTATTGGCATTACGCGCTCAGTAATCGTCAATGCTCTCCGTAAGCTAGAGTCGGCAGGAATCATTGAAAGCCGTTCACTAGGAATGAAGGGAACCTATCTCAAGGTATTGATTTCAGATATCTTTGAGGAAGTGAAAAAGAGGGACTACTAATGGCAAAAGCTTTAATCTCGATTGACTATACAGAGGATTTCGTAGCAGACCATGGAAAGCTAACTGCTGGCGCACCCGCTCAAGCAATATCAAAAGCCATTGATCAGGCAACCAGATTAGCTTTTGATCGTGGAGACTATGTCTTTTTCACCATTGATGCTCATGAGGAGAAGGATACATTCCACCCAGAAAGCAAGCTCTTTCCACCACACAACATCATCGGAACTAGTGGGCGTAACCTTTATGGCACCCTAGCTGACTTTTATGCTGAGCATGAGGCGGATAGTCGCGTCTTTTGGATGGACAAGCGTCACTATTCAGCATTTTCAGGAACGGACTTAGATATCCGTTTGCGGGAACGTCGGGTTGATACTGTTATCTTAACAGGTGTTTTGACGGATATTTGTGTTCTTCATACGGCTATTGATGCCTATAATTTAGGTTATCAAATCGAGATTGTCAAGCCTGCAGTTGCCTCTATTTGGCCAGAAAATCATCAGTTTGCTCTTGGGCATTTTAAGAACACATTGGGAGCAAAATTACTGGATGAAAACCTTGCTGAAATTGAACTATAAGCCTGTTGGAAAAATGAAAAAAATCTGAAAAAAGTGTTGACAAAGATTTTGAAAGTTGATATACTAGTAAAGTAATCGACGCGGGGATGGCGGAATTGGCAGACGCGCAGGACTAAGGATCCTGTGACCGCTTTAGGTCGTGAGGGTTCAAGTCCCTCTCTCCGCATAGGGTAAGAGTTAGCTTTGGCTAGCTCTTTTTTTGTTAGCACGCATAGTGATTATTCAACAAGAGAGGTCTACCTTTCTTGTTTTTTTCTTTTTTTAAATAGTGCTATAATATAGATAGAAAGTAACTGCAAAAAGTCTTATATGAAAGATCATCGAGTAATGGATACTAATAGGCTTGGTTAAAACGGATATATAAGGTAGGAAAGGAGGAGTAGATAGTCGTTTGGTATTTGAAATGAGTATTTCAAAAGTGTAAAGGAGGATTACGATGGTTAATGAACTTCAACGAATAATGAGTGCCTTTATTCAAATTCTCTTTATTATTTTACTACCTTCTATCTGGTGGTTTATGACTATGAGGGGGAAAGTTCCATTTATGGAATGGATCGGACTAAAAGCTATTAAAAGAGTAAAAACTTTGCATCTGATTTTATGGATGGTGGGGGGATTTTCTTTATTTACTATTTTTTCTATCCTTATCTTTCCTCTTACTCGTGGTCTAGAAACAGCTACTTCGGCTTTTTCTGCTATGGAATATAAGGCTTTACCAAGTATTCTAATTTACAGTATTTTGCAAACATCTTTACCAGAGGAACTATTATTTAGAGGTTTTCTACTGAAACGAATGGCAAATCACATGCCGTTTGTCTTTGCAAATACCATACAGGCCTTCGCTTTTGGATTGCTTCATGGAGTATTGTTTGCTTCAGTAGTGAGTTTGGAAGTCACTTTTTTCATTGTATTTTTTACTGGAGCAATAGCAGCTTATCTTGGCTTTGTTAATGAAAAGATAGCAGGAGGATCAATTTTACCAAGTTGGCTAATGCATGCCACAGCCAACATCCTCTCTGGTTTAGTTTCTGCATTTTCTTTGCTTTGAGTGGATGCAGTTATAAAAATGGAGCTGGTAGAAATACCAGCTTTTTTTCAAAAAATAAATCAAAATTTTTTTCGATTTCATAAACATTTCATATTTGGATTTTATAATAGTCTTACAAATATGGAGGTGACAAATGAATCCAATCCAAAGAGCTTGGGCTTATGTCAGCAGAAAACGACTGAGAAGTTTTATTTTATTTCTGATTTTATTTGTTCTTTTAGCAGGAATTTCAGCCTGTTTGACGCTGATGAAGTCCAACAAAACAGTAGAAAGCAATCTTTACAAATCACTCAATACTTCTTTTTCTATCAAAAAGATCGAAAATGGTCAGACCTTCAAGTTATCGGACCTAGCATCAGTTAGCAAGATTAAGGGACTGGAAAATGTCTCTCCTGAACTCGAGACGGTCGCAAAACTGAAAGACAAGGAAGCAGTGAGTGGCGAGCAGAGCGTAGAACGTGATGATTTGTCAGCATCAGACAAGAATTTGGTTAGCTTAACAGCTCTTGAGGATTCATCCAAGGATGTCACCTTTACCAGTTCGGCTTTCAATCTAAAGGAAGGCCGACACCTTCAAAAAGGGGATTCCAAGAAAATCCTGATCCACGAAGAGTTGGCTAAGAAGAACGGTCTTTCGCTTCATGACAAGATTCGCTTGGATGCCGGACAGTCAGAATCTGGAAAAGGACAGACAGTTGAGTTTGAGATTGTTGGCATCTTTTCTGGTAAAAAGCAAGAAAAGTTCACAGGCTTATCTTCTGACTTCAGTGAAAACCAGGTCTTTACAGACTATGAAAGTAGCCAAACGCTTCTGGGAAATAGTGAACCGCAAGTCAGTGCAGCGCGCTTCTATGTAGAAAATCCTAAGGAAATGGACGGACTCATGAAGCAGGTAGAAAACCTGGCTTTAGAAAGTCAAGGCTACCAAGTCGAGAAGGAAAACAAGGCCTTTGAACAAATCAAAGACTCAGTTGCAACTTTCCAAACCTTCCTGACCATCTTCCTTTATGGGATGTTGATAGCAGGAGCAGGAGCCTTAATCTTGGTCTTGTCTCTCTGGTTGAGAGAAAGGGTCTACGAAGTAGGGATTCTTCTGGCACTTGGAAAAGGCAAGAGTTCGATTTTCCTACAATTCTGTTTAGAGGTAGTTTTGGTATCTCTCGGAGCTTTGCTTCCATCCTTTATCGCTGGGAATGCCATTACATCCTATCTGCTCCAAACTGTACTAGCCAGTGGAGATCAGACAAGCTTACAGGACACGCTGGCCAAAGCAAGTGGTCTATCAACTAGTCTCCTATCCTTTGCAGAATCCTATGTCTTTCTGCTCCTGATTGGTTGCTTGTCTGTAGCCCTTTGTTTCCTATTCTTATTTAGAAAATCGCCTAAGGAAATTTTATCATCTATTAGTTAAGAAGGAGAAATCATGACTTTATTACAATTGCAAGATGTTACCTACCGTTATAAGAACACTGCTGAGGCAGTTTTATATCAGATCAAGTATAATTTTGAACCCGGAAAATTTTATAGTATCATTGGTGAGTCAGGAGCAGGAAAATCCACTCTCTTGTCCCTACTGGCTGGTCTAGATAGTCCTGTTGAAGGTTCTATCCTTTTCCAAGGAGAGGATATTCGGAACAAGGGATATTCTTACCATCGTATGCACCATATTTCCCTGGTCTTTCAGAATTATAACTTGATAGATTATCTTTCTCCGCTGGAAAATATCCGCTTGGTCAACAAAAAAGCAAGCAAGGATACACTTCTTGAACTTGGTTTGGATGAAAGTCAGATCAAGCGGAACGTTCTCCAGTTATCAGGTGGTCAACAGCAACGTGTTGCTATTGCTCGCAGTTTGGTCTCAGAAGCTCCAGTTATTCTAGCTGATGAGCCAACAGGAAATCTGGACCCTAAAACTGCTGGAGATATTATCGAACTGCTCAAGTCACTTGCTGAGAAAACAGGTAAATGTGTGATCGTCGTCACCCACAGTAAGGAAGTGGCGCAAGCATCAGATATTACACTTGAATTGAAGAATAAGAAACTGACTGAAACTCGCAACAATACAAAATAAGATGAGCTTGTTTTGATAGAATTATTAAATCAAATCTAGAAAGGGAACCTATGTTACACAACGCATTTGCCTATGTTACAAGGAAGTTTTTCAAATCGATTGTTATCTTCCTGATTATTCTCCTCATGGCGAGCTTGAGTTTGGTCGGCTTGTCGATCAAGGGAGCTACAGCCAAGGCTTCTCAGGAGACCTTTAAAAATATCACCAATAGCTTCTCCATGCAAATCAATCGTCGCGTCAATCAAGGAACGCCACGTGGTTCTGGGAATATCAAGGGTGAGGATATCAAAAAAATCACCGAAAACAAGGCCATCGAGTCTTATGTTAAACGTATCAACGCTATCGGAGATTTAACTGGATATGACCTTATCGAAACGCCAGAAACCAAGAAAAATCTCACTGCAGACCGTGCCAAACGGTTTGGCAGCAGTTTGATGATTACAGGTGTCAATGACTCCTCTAAAGAAGACAAGTTTGTCTCTGGCTCATATAAGCTGGTTGAAGGTGAGCACCTAACCAACGACGACAAAGACAAGATCCTCATGCACAAGGACTTGGCAGCTAAACACGGCTGGAAAGTTGGAGATAAGGTCAAACTAGACTCCAATATCTACGATGCAGACAATGAAAAAGGTGCCAAGGAAACAGTCGAAGTTACAATCAAGGGACTCTTTGATGGGCACAATAAGTCAGCAGTAACCTACTCACAAGAACTCTATGAAAACACAGCTATCACAGACATTCACACTGCTGCAAAACTTTATGGATACACAGAAGACACAGCTATTTATGGGGACGCAACCTTCTTTGTAACAGCAGACAAGAACTTGGATGATGTCATGAAAGAGTTGAATGGCATCAGTGGTATCAACTGGAAGAGCTACACACTTGTGAAGAGCTCATCTAACTACCCAGCTCTTGAGCAATCCATCTCTGGTATGTACAAGATGGCCAACCTCCTCTTCTGGGGTAGCTTGAGCTTCTCAGTCCTTCTCCTTGCACTCTTGCTCAGTCTTTGGATCAATGCTCGTCGCAAGGAAGTGGGGATCCTCCTCTCTATCGGTCTCAAGCAGGCAAGTATCTTGGGGCAATTCATCACCGAATCGATCCTGATTGCCATCCCTGCTCTTGTTTCTGCTTACTTCCTAGCCAACTACACAGCTCGTGCCATCGGAAACACTGTTCTTGCCAATGTCACTTCAGGTGTTGCCAAGCAAGCCAGCAAGGCTGCTCAAGCCTCTAACCTTGGTGGTGGTGCAGAAGTAGACGGCTTTAGCAAGACCTTGTCGAGTTTAGACATTTCCATTCAGACATCAGACTTTATCATCGTCTTTGTCCTTGCTTTAGTTCTAGTCGTTCTTGTTATGGCGCTTGCTTCAAGCAATCTCCTTAGAAAACAACCAAAAGAACTCTTGCTCGATAGCGAATAAAAAACTTGCTACCTATTCTCCCCTAAATGGGGTATAATATAGGTAGCATTTTTATCTATTTCATCTTGATAATACTCTTCGAAAATCAAATTCAAACCACGTCAGCTTCACCTTGCCGTACTCAAGTACAGCCTGCGGCTAGCTTCCTAGTTTGCTCTTTGATTTTCATTGAGTATAAGGACTCTTCTTATCAGGATGAAACAGAGAAGATTTACAAGAAATTTAAAGGAATGTGAAACGTTTTTCTATGAAAATTTTAATTGTAGAAGATGAAGAGATGATCCGTGAGGGGATCAGTGACTATTTGACGGATTGTGGTTATGAAACCATCGAGGCTGCGGACGGTCAGGAAGCTCTGGAAAAATTTTCCAGCTATGAAGTTGCTCTAGTACTACTGGATATCCAGATGCCTAAGCTCAATGGTTTAGAAGTTCTAGCTGAGATTCGTAAGAGCAGTCAGGTTCCTGTCCTGATGCTAACCGCCTTTCAGGATGAGGAATACAAGATGAGTGCTTTTGCCTCCCTGGCAGACGGCTATCTGGAAAAGCCCTTCTCACTCTCCCTTTTAAAAGTGAGAGTAGATGCGATTTTCAAGCGCTACTATGATACAGGACGAGTCTTCTCCTATAAGGATACAAAGGTGGACTTTGAAAGCTATAGTGCAAGCCTCGCGGGAGAAGAAGTGGCCATCAATGCCAAAGAGTTGGAAATTCTGGACTATCTGGTGAAAAATGAAGGACGGGCCTTGACTCGTTCTCAGATTATCGATGCTGTCTGGAAGGCGACAGATGAGGTCCCCTTTGACCGTGTTATTGATGTTTATATCAAGGAACTGCGGAAAAAGCTAGACTTGGATTGTATCCTCACTGTGCGCAATGTTGGTTATAAATTGGAGAGAAAATGAAACGAACAGGTTTGTTTACAAAGATATTTATCTATACCTTCTCGATTTTTAGTGTTCTGGTGATTTGCCTTCATTTAGCCATTTATTTTCTCTTTCCGTCAACTTATCTGAGCCATCGTCAGGAAACCATAGGTCAGAAAGCGACAGCCATTGCCCAATCCCTAGACGGAAAAGATAGGCAAAATATCGAGCAAGTGTTAGACTTGTATTCCCAGAGCAGTGATATCAAAGGAGTTGTCAAGGGAGAGATGACTGAGGACAAGTTAGAGGTCAAGGACAATCTTCCTCTGGATACGGACCGTCAGACCACCTCTCTCTTTATCGAGGAGCGTGAGGTGAAAACGCAAGACGGTGGGACTATGACTCTCCAGTTTTTAGCGTCCATGGATCTGCAAAAGGAAGCGGAGCAGATCAGTCTCCAGTTTCTTCCCTATACCTTGTTGGCATCCTTTCTGATTTCCCTTTTGGTAGCATACATCTACGCTCGGACCATTGTTGCACCGATTTTGGAAATCAAGCGGGTGACCCGTCGGATGATGGAACTGGATGCTCAAGTACGGTTGCGCGTGGATTCTAAGGATGAGATAGGTGATCTCAAGGAACAAATCAATAGCCTTTACCAGCATCTCTTGACTGTCATTGCGGACTTGCATGACAAGAATGAAGCTATTCTCCAGCTGGAGAAGATGAAGGTTGAGTTCCTACGAGGGGCTTCTCATGAATTGAAAACACCTCTGGCAAGCTTGAAAATCCTAATCGAAAATATGAAAGAAAATATCGGTCGTTATAAGGATAGAGACCACTATCTGGGAGTTGCCTTGGGGATTGTAGACGACCTCAGTCACCACGTTCTCCAGATATTGTCTCTCTCTTCTGTGCAGGAATTGCGAGAGGAGAAGGAGAACATTGACCTACTCCAAATGACGCAAACTCTGGTTAAGGATTATACTTTATTAGCCAAGGAAAGAAAACTTCAGATAGATATTAGCTTGACCCATCAGCAGGCTTACATAAATCCATCTGTGATGAAGTTGATCCTATCGAATCTTATCAGCAATGCTATCAAGCACTCCACTCCAGGTGGCTTGGTTCGAATTGGTGAAAGAGAAGGGGAACTCTTTATCGAGAATAGCTGTAGTCCTGAAGAACAAGAAAAATTGGCCCAGTCTTTTTCTGGCAATGCTAGTCGCAAGGCCAAGGGTTCAGGAATGGGGCTCTTTGTGGTCAAAAGTTTATTAGAACACGAGAAATTACCTTATCATTTTGAGATGCAAGATGATCATTTGACCTTCTTCATGTCTTATCCTAAAGTCGCTCAAGACTAAGGAGAGGAAAGGGTTTACATTGATTGAGTTGGAAGAAATTCAATCTAAAGTATGGGAAAAACTAGCTTTTTTTGTCAAAAAGTGATAAAATGAACAATGTAAATGGGATGTCCCAAAAAATATATAGGAGGCCTGACAAATGGCAATCGTTTCAGCAGAAAAATTTGTCCAAGCAGCTCGTGACAACGGTTATGCAGTTGGTGGATTTAACACAAACAACCTTGAGTGGACTCAAGCTATCTTGCGTGCAGCAGAAGCTAAAAAAGCTCCAGTTTTGATCCAAACTTCAATGGGTGCTGCTAAATACATGGGTGGTTACAAAGTTGCTCGCAACTTGATCGCTAACCTTGTTGAGTCAATGGGTATCACTGTACCAGTAGCTATCCACCTTGACCACGGTCACTACGAAGATGCACTTGAGTGTATCGAAGTTGGTTACACTTCAATCATGTTTGACGGTTCACACCTTCCAGTTGAAGAAAACCTTAAATTGGCTAAAGACGTTGTTGAAAAAGCACACGCTAAAGGTATCTCAGTAGAAGCTGAAGTTGGTACTATTGGTGGTGAAGAAGACGGTATCATCGGTAAAGGTGAATTGGCTCCAATCGAAGACGCTAAAGCAATGGTTGCAACTGGTATTGACTTCTTGGCAGCTGGTATCGGTAACATCCACGGTCCATACCCAGCAAACTGGGAAGGTCTTGACCTTGACCACTTGCAAAAATTGACAGAAGCTCTTCCAGGCTTCCCAATCGTATTGCACGGTGGATCAGGTATTCCTGATGACCAAATCCAAGCAGCTATTAAACTTGGTGTTGCGAAAGTTAACGTTAACACTGAATGCCAAATCGCATTCGCTAACGCAACTCGTAAATTTGCTCGTGACTACGAAGCAAACGAAGCAGAATACGACAAGAAGAAACTCTTCGACCCACGTAAATTCTTGGCTGACGGTGTAAAAGCTATCCAAGCATCAGTTGAAGAACGTATCGACGTATTCGGTTCAGAAGGTAAAGCTTAATCTAGCTGAACAATACATACAGAACCTGCCCATTGGGTGGGTTTTTTGGTTTGTGAATATATAGCCAATATACTGTAGAAGAACCAATCTTAAGTTGCTAAAAGAGTCTAATTTTTGTACAATAATGCTATGAAAAAACTGAAAAAATGGAGTCTTGGCTTTCTTAGTTTCATTCTTTTGTTTTTAGGGGCAACATTCATCTTTCATCGTATCAGTTTGGAAAAGGAACAAGCCTCACTAACACCTGTGGGACAGCAAGTTCTTGTCAATGGTCATCAAATGAATGTTTATGTTCAAGGTGAAGGACCTGAGACTATAGTAGTTATCTCAGGTGCTGGTATTGCTTCTCCTATATTGGATTTTAAAGAAGTATCGGAATCCTTATCGAAACAGTATAAGCTAGTTATCGTGGAGAGGGCGGGATATGGTTATAGTGATGATAGCAATCATTCAAGAGATGTGATGGAGGTTTTGTCTGAGACTCGCCAAGCTCTTTCCCAAGCAAATATCACAGGGCCGTTTATCATTCTGTCTCATTCCATGGCTAGTCTAGAGAGTTTGGCTTGGCAGGAGAAGTATCCTGATGAAGTGAAAGCCTTGATTGGTCTGGATTGGGCACTGCCGTCAAGTTATGAGAATTTAAAGGATAATCAGGCCTTGCTCACTGTGGCATATTGGAGTAGCAAGATTGGTTTATTACGCTATTTACCTGAGTCTTTTTATATAAAAAATCAAACTCTGACCGAAAATGAACGAAAACAATATAAACTTCTAGCTTATAAGCAGTTGATGTCACAAGCCATGCTTCATGAATCTCAAACGGTAAAGGAAAATGCTAAGAAAGTTCCCTCTAGCATCAATCCGAAAATTCCCACCTTATTACTGGTATCTAACGGCGAAGGCACCAGTTTTAGCCAATCAGAATGGCAACGTTATGCAGAGAGATTTGCAAGCGACCAGTCTAATGTTCAAGTCGTCTATATGGATGCGCCTCACGACCTCTATCATTATCAAAGCGATGCTATTGTTTCTCGCATTAAAGAATTTTTAGAGAATAATTGAGGGCTTAAAAATCCATTGAGACTGATGATAATAATTGAAAGGTAATGACTTATGAATAATTCTTATATTTTACTTAGACATGCTCATTCAAGATTTTCAAGTGATGATTTCAATAGAACTTTATCAGAAAAAGGATTCTCATCTCTTGACCAGTTAGATTTTTTGAATTCTTTTAATATTGATTATTATTTTTCTAGTCCTTATAAACGAGCATTTGAAACGATTAATAGCTCGCCAATTCAATTTGATAAAATAGTTCTTGATAATCGGTTACGAGAGCGAAAATTATCTTCAACCTTTATAAAAGATTCTGAGTTTGAAGACAGTATTAAATATTTATGGCAAAATCCTAGTGAATCTCTTTTAGAAGGGGAATCAAATCAAGACGCACTAGCTAGAGTACTAAATTTTTTAATGGAATTGGAAGAGAGATACTCAGAAAAAATGATTTTACTTAGTTCACACGGGAATTTGATAGGAATACTACTACATCACTTTGATTCCAGTTTTGATTATGAAAAATGGGAGCAAATGACCTTTCCAGATTGTTTTCTAATTGATAGAAATGGGATTATGAAAAGAATTATGAAAGATTAGTTCTTTGATTAAATAGTGAATCATATTGATCAAAATAGTTTGCTTTTTACAATTCGTAACCTGCCCATCGGGCAGGTCTTTTTGGTGTTTTAAGGAGACTATTAAGCCAGAATTTTTGTTTAAAAGTATTATTTTAAGAGAGAAATCTCTAATTTCAGAATCTACAGGCAAACGCTTGCATTCCGTTTTTTATTGGACTATAATAGGTTGGTATAAAGCCTTCTGTAATAATAAAACGTAAAAGGTTTAGAAAGTAAGGATTTAGATTACTTGTATTGGAAAATATGATTTTCTATTCCTTACGGTAGGGAGATAGATATGGCAATGATAGAAGTGGAACATCTTCAGAAAAATTTTGTGAAGACAGTCAAGGAACCTGGTTTGAAAGGAGCTTTGCGCTCCTTTATTCATCCTGAAAAGCAGACCTTTGAAGCGGTCAAGGATTTGACCTTTGAGGTTCCCAAGGGGCAGATTTTAGGCTTTATCGGGGCCAATGGTGCTGGGAAGTCGACAACCATCAAAATGCTGACAGGAATTTTAAAACCGACATCTGGTTTTTGTCGGATTAACGGCAAGATTCCACAGGACAATCGTCAAGACTATGTCAAGGATATCGGGGTTGTCTTTGGACAACGCACCCAGCTATGGTGGGATTTGGCACTGCAAGAGACCTATACGGTCTTGAAAGAGATATACGATGTGCCAGACTCGCTCTTTCATAAACGCATGGATTTTTTGAATGAAGTCTTGGATTTGAAGGAATTTATCAAGGATCCCGTGCGAACTCTTTCACTGGGGCAACGGATGAGGGCGGACATTGCGGCTTCCTTGCTTCACAATCCCAAGGTTCTCTTTTTAGATGAGCCGACCATTGGTTTGGATGTTTCGGTCAAGGACAATATTCGTCGGGCAATTACTCAGATCAATCAAGAGGAAGAAACAACCATTCTCTTGACCACTCACGACCTGAGCGACATTGAGCAACTCTGTGATCGAATTTTTATGATTGATAAGGGGCAAGAGATTTTTGATGGAACGGTTAGCCAGCTCAAGGAAACCTTTGGCAAGATGAAGACTCTTTCCTTTGAACTGCTACCAGGGCAAAGTCATCTTGTCTCTCACTATGAAGGCTCTTCGGATATGACCATTGATAGACAAGGAAACAGCCTCAATATTGAATTCGACAGTTCCCGCTACCAGTCGGCTGATATTATCAAGCAAACCCTGTCTGATTTTGAAATCCGCGATTTGAAGATGGTGGATACGGATATTGAGGATATTATCCGTCGCTTCTATCGAAAGGAGCTCTAAGATGGTCAAATTGTGGAGACGTTATAAACCCTTTATCAATGCAGGGATTCAGGAGTTGATTAGCTATCGAGTCAACTTTATTCTCTATCGGATTGGTGATGTCATGGGAGCTTTTGTGGCTTTCTATCTCTGGAAGGCGGTCTTTGATTCCTCGCAAGAGTCTTTGATTCAGGGCTTTAGCATGGCAGATATCACCCTTTACATCATCATGAGTTTTGTGACTAATCTTTTGACCAGGTCAGATAGCTCCTTTATGATTGGGGAGGAGGTCAAGGATGGTTCCATTATCATGCGTTTGTTGCGACCAGTGCATTTTGCGGCTTCTTACCTCTTTACAGAGCTTGGATCCAAGTGGTTGATTTTTATCTCTGTTGGACTGCCATTTTTAAGTGTCATTGTCTTGATGAAAATTTTATCTGGGCAAGGAATTGTAGAAGTACTGGGATTAACCATCCTTTATCTCTTTAGCTTAACCCTAGCCTACCTGATCAATTTTTTCTTTAATATCTGCTTTGGATTTTCAGCCTTTGTCTTTAAAAATCTATGGGGTTCCAATCTACTCAAGACTTCTATAGTGGCCTTTATGTCTGGAAGTCTGATTCCCTTGGCTTTCTTTCCAAAGATTGTTTCTGATATTTTGTCCTTCTTGCCTTTTTCATCTTTGATTTATACTCCAGTTATGATCATTGTTGGGAAATACGATGCCAGTCAGATTCTTCAGGCGCTTTTGCTACAGTTCTTCTGGCTCATAGTGATGGTGGGCTTGTCTCAGTTGATATGGAAACGAGTCCAGTCCTTTATCACTATTCAAGGAGGTTAGTATGAAAAAATATCAACGCATGCATTTGATTTTTATCAGACAATACATCAAGCAAATCATGGAATACAAGGTCGATTTTGTGGTGGGCGTGTTAGGAGTTTTTCTGACTCAAGGCCTGAACCTCTTGTTTCTCAATGTGCTCTTTCAACACATTCCTTCCTTAGAAGGCTGGACTTTTCAAGAAATCGCCTTTATCTATGGATTTTCCTTAATTCCCAAGGGACTAGATCATCTCTTTTTTGACAATCTCTGGGCTCTGGGGCAACGTTTGGTGCGAAAAGGAGAGTTTGACAAGTACCTGACGCGTCCTATCAATCCTCTCTTTCACATCTTGGTTGAGACCTTTCAGATTGATGCCTTGGGCGAACTATTGGTCGGTGGAATTTTACTAGCGACAACAGTATCAAGCATTGCTTGGACTCTTCCAAAATTCCTGATTTTTCTAGTCTGCATTCCTTTTGCGACCTTAATCTATACTTCCTTGAAAATCGCGACTGCCAGTATCGCTTTTTGGACCAAGCAGTCAGGCGCCATGATTTACATTTTTTATATGTTTAATGACTTTGCCAAGTATCCGATTTCCATTTATAATTCGCTTCTTCGTTGGTTGATTAGCTTTATCGTGCCTTTCGCCTTTACGGCCTACTATCCTGCCAGCTATTTCTTGCAGGACAAAGACGGGCTCTTTAACATTGGTGGGTTGATGTTGATTTCCCTTGTTTTCTTTGTTATTTCTTTAAAACTCTGGGATAGGGGCTTGGATGCCTACGAAAGTGCGGGTTCGTAAGAGATAAGATAGGATGAGAGTTAAAAATTAAATATGTTACAAACAACCGTTGAAAATTATAGCGGTTGTTTTTGCATGTTTATTAAGGCATAAATTCTATCCATACCCCTTTTTGCGATTTTGGTAGTTATTCCAGTTAATTGCTACTATTTTTGATGGTGTGAATGTGCTGATAATGTATCCCAGTTAACTACGAAAGTTTTGGGTTTATATTTTTTAATGTACATTAAAAAAAAAATTAATGCGTGTTAATTTTTCTTGACTTAAAATTTTTTAATTGATATACTATTTTTCAGAGAGCTAACAATTATATATAAATGTACTACTCTATCCCACTAGATAATACGTCATAAAACTTTTTATAACAAAGGCTAGCAAGGTTAAAGTTTTCTATCTATTGGGTTTAAAATAAAAAATGAAGGAATTATAATGAAAAAAAGTACGGTATTGTCATTAACTACTGCTGCAGTTATTTTAGCAGCATATGCCCCCAATGAGGTAATTTTAGCAGATGCACCTAGTTCTGAAGATGCTTTAAGAATTTCTGATAAAGAAAAAGTAGTAGCAGATGCACCTAGTTCTGAAGATGCTTTAAAAATTTCTGGTAAAGAAAAAGTAGTAGCAGATAAAGAAACAGAAAAAAATGAACAATCTGAAGAACTTCATAATGTTATAGAAACTTCAAAGGATACTGAGGAGAAGAAGACAACAGTTATTGAGGAAAAAGAAGTTGTTAGTAGAAAGCCTAAGATAGACAAAAAAACTAGTAACGAAGGAGCAAGTATCAAAGAAGACTCCAATCAATCCAAAGGAGATGATGCGAACTCATTTGTAAATAAAGATACAGAAAATCCTAAAAAAGAAGATAAACTTGTCTATATTGCTGAATTTAAAGATAAAGAATCTGGAGAAAAAGTAATTAAGGAACTATCCAATCTTGAGGATACAAAAGTTTTATATACCTATAATACGATTTTTAATGGCGCTGCCATTGAAACAACTCCAGATAATTTGGACAAAATTAAACAAATGGAAGGTGTTTCGTCGGTTGAACGATCACAAAAAGTCCAACCAATGATGAATCATGCCAGAAAGGAAATTGGAGTTGAGGAAGCTATTGATTACCTAAAGTCTATTAATGCTCCATTTGGGAAAAATTTTGATGGTAGAGGTATGGTCATTTCAAATATCGATACTGGAACAGATTATAGGCATAAGGCTATGAGGATCGATGATGATGCCAAAGACTCAATGAAATTTAAAAAAGAAGATTTAAAAGGCACTGATAAAAATTATTGGTTGAGTGATAAAATCCCTCATGCGTTCAATTATTATAATGGTGGTAAAATCACTGTAGAAAAATATGATGATGGTAGGGATTATTTTGACCCACATGGGATGCATATTGCAGGGATTCTTGCTGGAAATGATACTGAAAAAGATATCAAGAACTTTAATGGCATAGATGGAATTGCGCCTAATGCACAAATTTTCTCTTATAAAATGTACTCTGACGCAGGATCTGGGTTCGCGGGTGATGAAACAATGTTTCATGCTATTGAAGATTCGATCAAACACAATGTCGATGTTGTTTCGGTATCATCTGGCTTTACGGGAACAGGTCTTGTAGGCGAGAAATATTGGGAGGCTATTAGAGCATTAAGAAAAGCTGGAATCCCAATGGTTGTTGCTACAGGTAATTTTGCGACTTCTGCTTCAAGTTCTTCTTGGGATTTAGTAGCCAATAATAATCTGAAAATGACAGATACTGGAAATGTAACACGAACTGCCGCACATGAAGATGCGATAGCGGTCGCTTCTGCTAAAAATCAAACCATTGAGTTTGATAAGGTTAACATTGGAGGACAAAGTTTTAAATACAGAAATATAGGAGCTTTTTTCGATAAAAATAAAATCCTAACAAATGAGGATGGGTCAAAAACTCCAAATAAATTAAAATTTGTATATATAGGCAAAGGTCAAGACAAAGATTTGATAGGCTTGGATCTTAAGGGCAAAATTGCAGTAATGGATAGAATTTATACCAAGGATTTAAAAGATGCTTTTAAAAGAGCAACGGCTAAAGGCGCACGTGCCATTATGGTTGTAAATACTGTAAATTACTACAATAGAGATAATTGGACAGACCTTCCAGCTATGGGATATGAAGCGGATGAAGGGACTACTAGTCAAGTATTTTCAATTTCAGGAGATGATGGTGTAAAATTATGGAACATGATTAACCCTGATAAAAAAACGGAAGTCAAAAGAAATAATAAGGAAGATTTTAAAGATAACTTAGAACAATACTATCCAATTGATATGGAAAGCTATAATTCTAATAAACCGAATGTAGGTGATGAAAAAGAAATTGACTTTAAATTTGCAGCTGACACAGACAAAGAACTTTATAAAGAAGATATTATAGTCCCAGCAGGGTCTACATCTTGGGGGCCAAGAACAGACTTGCTTTTAAAACCGGATGTTTCAGCACCTGGTAAAAATATTAAATCCACTCTAAATGTTATCAATGGTAAATCCACTTATGGTTATATGTCAGGAACTAGTATGGCAACTCCAATCGTAGCAGCTTCTACTGTTTTGATTCGACCAAAATTAAAGGAATTGCTTGAAAGACCTGTCTTGAAAAATCTTAAGGGAGATGACAAAATAGACCTTACAAGTCTTACAAAAATAGCTCTACAAAATACTGCAAGACCTATGATGGATGCAACCTCTTGGAAAGAAAAGAGTCAATACTTTGCATCACCTAGACAGCAGGGAGCGGGGCTAATTAATGTTGCCAACGCTTTGAGAAATGAAGTTGTAGCAACTTTCAAAAATACAGATTCTAAAGGTTTGGTAAATTCATATGGTTCCATTTCTCTTAAAGAAATAAAAGGTGATAAAAAATACTTTACAATTAAGCTTCACAATACCTCAAACAGACCTTTAACCTTTAAAGTTTCTGCATCAACTGTAACTACAGATGCTCTAACTGATAGGCTAAAACTCGATGAAACATATAAAGATGAAAAATCTCCGGACGGGAAGCAAATTGTTCCAGAAATTCACCCAGAAAAAGTCAAAGGAGCAAATATCACATTTGAGCATGATACTTTCACTATAGGTCCAAATTCCAGCTTTGATTTAAATGCGGTTATAAATGTTGGAGAAGCTAAAAACAAAAATAAATTTGTAGAATCATTTATTCATTTTGAGTCAGTGGAAGAAATGGAAGCTCTAAACTCCAACGGTAAGAAAAGAAACTTCCAACCTTCTTTGTCGATGCCTCTAATGGGATTTGCTGGGAATTGGAACCACGAACCAATCCTTGATAAATGGGCCTGGGAAGAAGGATCAAAATCAAAAGCAATGGAAGGTTATGATGATGATGGTAAACCAAAAATTCCAGGTACCTTAAATAAGGGGATTGGTGGAGAACATGGTATAGATAAATTTAATCCAGCAGGAGTTATCCAAAATAGAAAAGATAAAAATACAACATCCCTAGATCAAAATCCAGAATTATTTGCTTTCAATAACGAAGGAATCAACGCACCTTCATCAAGTGGCTCTAATATTGCTAAAATCTATCCTTTAGATTCAAATGGAAATCCTCAAGATGCTCAACTTGAGAGAGGATTAACGCCTTCTCCACTTGTATTAAGAAGTGCAGAAGAAGGGGTGATTTCAATAGTAAATACAAATAAAGAAGGAGAAAATCAAAAAGACTTAAAAGTCATTTCGAGAGAACACTTTATTAAAGGAATTTTAAACTCTAAAAGAAATGATGCAAAAGGAATCAAATCATCTAAACTAAAAGTTTGGGGTGACTTGAAATGGGATGGACTCATTTATAACCCTAGAGGTAGAGAAGAAAATGCCCCAGAAAGTAATGACAAAAAAGATCCTGCTACTAAGATACGAGGACAATTTGAACCGATTGCGGAAGGCCAATATTTCTATAAATTTAAATATAGATTAACCAAGGATTACCCATGGCAGGTTTCCTATATTCCTGTAAAAATTGATAACACACCTCCAAAGATTGTTTCAATTGATTTTTCAAACCCTGAAAAAATTAAGTTAATTACAAAGGATACTTATCACAAGGTCAAAGAGCAATACAAGAATGAAACGTTATTTGCGAGAGATCAAAAAGAACATCCTGAAAAATTTGACGAGATTGCCAACGAAGTTTGGTATGCTGGGGCCGCTCTTGTTAATGAAGATGGAGAGGTTGAGAAAAATCTTGAAGTCACTTATGCAGGTGAGGGTCAAGGAAGAAATAGGAAACTTGACAAAGACGGAAATACCATTTATGAAATTAAAGGTGCAGGAGATTTAAGAGGCAAAATCATTGAAGTGATTGCATTAGACGGTTCTAGCAATTTCACAAAGATTCATAGAATTAAATTTGCTGATCATGCTGATGAAAAGGGGATGATTTCCTATTATCTAGTAGATCCTGATCAAGATTCATCTAAATACCAAAAGCTTGGCGAGATTCCCGAATCTAAATTTAAAAATTTAGAAAATAGAAAAGAGGATAGTCTTAAAAAAGATACAACGGAAGTAGAACATCATCAAGAAAATGAAGAGGCTACCGAAGAAAAATCTAGCTTGACTATTCATAAAACTATTTCAACAATTAGAGATTTTGAAAGTAAAGACTTAAAGAAACTCATTAAAAAGAAATTCAGAGAAGTTGATGACTTTACAAGTGAAACTGGTAAGAGAATAGAGGAATACGATTATAAATACGATGATAAGGGAAATATCATTGCTTATGACGATGGTAGTGCCTTAGAATATGAAACTGAAAAACTTGATGAAATCAAATCAAAAATTTATGGCATTCTAAACCCGTCTAAAGATGGACACTTTGAAATTCTTGGAAAGATCAGTAATGTTTCTAAAAATGCCAAGGTATATTATGGCAATAATTATAAATCGATAGAAATCAAAACGACCAAGTATGATTCCCACTCAAAAACGATGACATTTGATTTATACGCTAATATTAATGATATTGTGGATGGATTAGCTTTTGCAGGAGATATGAGGTTTTTTGTCAAAGATGATGGTCAGATAAAAGCTGAAACTAAAATTAGAATGCCTGAAAAAAATAAGGAAACTAAAGCAGAATATCCGTATGCATCAAGTTATGGGAATGTAATAGAATTAGGAGAAGGAGATCTCTCAAAAAACAAACCAAACAATTTAACGGACATGGAATCTGGTAAAATCTATGCTGATTCAGAAAAACAACAATATCTGTTAAAGGATAATATCATTCTGAGAAAAGGCTATGCACTAAAAGTGACTACCTATAATCCTGGAAAAACGGATATGTTAGAAGGGAATGGAGTTTATAGCCAGGAAGATATAGCAAAAATCCAAAAGGCCAATCCTAATCTAAGAGTCTTATCAGAAACAACAATTTATGCTGATAGTAGAAATGTTGAAGATGGAAGAAGTACTCAATCAGTATTAATGTCGGCTTTGGACGGCTTTAACATTGTAAGATATCAAGTGTTTACATTTAAAATGAATGATAAAGGGGAGGCAATCGATAAAGATGGCAATCTTGTAACAGATCCTTCTAAACTGGTATTATTTGGTAAAGATGGTAAAGAGTACACAGGAGAGGATAAGTCCAATGTAGAAGCTATTAAAGAAGATGGCTCTACGTTATTTATTGATGCAAAACCAGTAAACCTCTCAATGGACAAGAACTACTTTAATCCATCTAAATCTAATAAAATTTATGTACGAAATCCAGAATTTTATTTAAGAGGTAAGATTTCTGATAAGGGTGGTTTTAACTGGGAGTTGAGAGTTAATGAATCTGTTGTAGATAATTATTTAATCTATGGAGATTTACACATTGATAACACTAGAGATTTTAACATTAAGCTTAATGTTAAAGACGGTGACATCATGGACTGGGGAATGAAAGACTATAAAGCAAACGGATTTCCAGATAAGGTAACAGATATGGATGGAAATGTTTATCTTCAAACTGGCTATAGCGATTTGAATGCGAAAGCGGTTGGAGTACACTATCAATTTTTATATGATAATGTAAAACCAGAAGTAAACATTGATCCTAAGGGAAATACAAGTATCGAATATGCTAACGGAAAATCTGTAGTCTTTAACATCAATGATAAAAGAAATAATGGATTCGATGGTGAGATTCAAGAACAACATATTTATGTAAATGGAAAAGAATACAAATCATTTGATGATATTAAACAACTAACAGATAAGACACTAAACATTAAGATTGTTGTAAAAGATTTCGCAAGAAATACAACCGTAAAAGAATTCATTTTAAACAAAGATACGGGAGAGGTAAGTGAACTAAAACCTCATAGGGTAACTGTAACCATTCAAAATGGAAAAGAAATGAGTTCAACGATAGTGTCGGAAGAAGATTTTATGTTACCTGTCTATAAGGGTGAATTAGAAAAAGGATACCAATTTGATGGTTGGGAAATTTCTGGTTTCGAAGGGAAAAAAGACGCCGGCTATGTTCTTAATCTATCAAAAGATACCTTTATAAAACCTGTATTCAAGAAAATAGAGGAGAAAAAGGAGGAGGAAAATAAACCTACTTTTGATGTATCGAAAAAGAAAGAAAAAACACAATCTGATTCAACTAATGATGTCAACAGTATTGTTTCTGATGAAAATGATAAAAACTTTGAAATTGACAAGAACGTTTATCTAAATGAACAAGGGAACTTAACTAATAAAAATACTAACATCAATAGTAAATCAACTAGTAACAATCCTAATCAGTTGCCAAAAACCGGAACAGCAAGCGGAGCCCAGACACTATTAGCTGCCGGAATCATGTTTATAGTAGGAGCTTTTCTTGGATTGAAGAGAAAAAATAAAGATTAAGACAAAAGCTATAGAAAAAATGCTTTAAGTACTGAGATTAGATAGTGAGGTGATGACATAGTTTTGTGAAAATATTGATTTATAAATATATTATTTAGATTTCTATGAAAATGGGAGATTTTAAAGAGATATATGTAAAAGCCTTGTCTCAGGACAGGCTTTTTCTAATGGAGATGGGTTCTGTTTAAAATCCATTTCTTTGGCTTATAAAAATATAAATACAAACGGTTGTTTATATTTTGTGGTATAATGTATTGTAATAAATACTTGTTTTGATACCAATCTAGAGATGTTTTGATAGTTAATTATTCTAGAAATTTTTGCTTGGATTTTTTTAAAAGTCATAAAAGTTCATGGATAGTAACGAATGAAGTATCGTAAGCTTGGCTGAATATCAATCAAAAAGGAGAAAATTATGAATAAGAAAGAACGGGAAAAACAATTTGAAGAGATCAATGGACCTAAGCGGTCTGAATCAAAGTCGGCTCCGAATAAAAATATAAAAATCTATATTGGCATAGCACTCTCTGTTTTAGTCACTCTCATCTTGGTAAGTATTTTCTCATATCTTCTGATTGGAAAGAAAGAGCCAAATCAAGCATCGTCTGCAGTTTCAACAACAGTGACAACAAGTCAAGCGTCTACAAGTCAAGGAAAAACGGATGAGACTGATAAGGACAAACAAGAGGAAATTCAAAAACTCAAGGATCAACTGACTGCTTTAGATACCAAAATTACGGAAGCAGAAGCACTTGTTAGCAAGTTGAAGAAAGAAACTACCGTTCCAAAACTAGATATTGAAGCAATCAAGAACAATGATTTGTCTAGTTTAGAAGGTACTTGGCGTAGTCAATCTGGTAATGAATACATTATTAATGATTCTGGAGAAGTACGTGCGACTTGGTTTACAAATGATCAAAAGTACGAATCTGTAGTTGGATTAAAGGTATCAAAAGGACAAGATAGTCGTAACCCTGAGACAGCGTCTATCAGTGCATGGGTAAAAGATTCTATTGCTGGAGGATTCGTAGTAGTAGCTGTGCCAAGTGGAGTTGTTATGCAACCTGCTGATGACGGAAAGATTACGGATAAAAGCAATCATGCTGAGGAAAGACTACTTTCAGGACAAGATTATGGGTCTATGTTAATGAAACCAGAAAATGTTTATTATCGTGTGAAACCAGATACCAGTAAACTTGAGGAAGCAGAAAAGAACTTAGCTCAACTACAAGCAGACCGTGAATCAATCAAATCTTCTCTAGAGTCAAAGGAAAAGAAAAACTAGATGGTATTCGTTCAAAAATACTGTTACAATCAGCAAAATCAAGAAGTCCATTAGGTCTTCTTTTCTTTTATCACGACTATTCAACCACATAGACAAAGATATTGACCAGATAGGCAAAAGGGCTTGTTCTTGAAAAATTCCTCTGCTATAATGGTTCATGTAAGGGGCGTGAGGGGTCAGTATCAGACAACTCAAGTCAATTAAAAAGAAAATGGAGACATAAAAATGAAAAAAGTATTGGGACTTGTATTTTTAGTAGCAGCAGCGCTAGTATTGTATTTCGGATCTGTTGGCTGGCCAAGTTTGGATGTCAACCTCTGGTCACTCATTCCGGTAGGATTGTTCCTTTATTTCACGCTAGAAAACTTTTTGAAAAAAGACTACAAGGCTAGCTTGATGTGCTTGATCATCGCCTTTATCATTGCAAATGCTATTTTTGATCTCTTACCCATTTCAAGTGGTTTGGTGATTGGTGCCGGTGTGCTAGCTTGTGTAGGACTTGGCTATCTCTTTCCTGATAAGGATAAAAAAGAAGATAAATAAAAAAGTCTCGAGATTTCTCGAGACTTTTTTTACGGACCAGCGTAATATTTTTGAATCCCTTTTACGATGCCTGCGACCAGTTTATCTTGGTAGTGGCTATCTCTAATTTGTTGGTTTTCGGAGAAATTATCCATATAACCAAGTTCTAGGAGAACGGCTGGTTTGGCTGTTTCGCGTAGTACGGCATAGCTGCTCTCCAACAGACCAGCGTCTTTGGCCCCTGTTTCTGCTAGGAGAGAGGAGTGGATGGCAGTGGCGAGGCGTTTGCTTTCACTCATACGATCTGGGTGATTGTGCCAGTATTTATTAATCTTACTTGGATAATCAGGTTCATCGCTATAGGAGTAGGTTTGAATACCGCTCGCTTTTGAGTAGGTATTACCAGTAGCGTTGAAGTGAATACTGATAAAAATATCCGAGTTGGTTTTATTAACCATACGAGAACGTTCGGTAACAAAATCAACGTCAATATCACTATCACGAGAAGTGAGGACCTTGTAACCTAGTTCTTCCAACTTACTACGAAGCTTACGGTAAATCTGCATGTTGAGATCTTTTTCAGCTACATTGTAGTAAAAGGCACCTGAATCTCGACCACCATGCCCAGGATCTAGGAAAATGGTATTGCTGTATTGGCCTTTTACAAATCCACCTTCAGTTGAAACTTCAGAAATCCATTGGCCGTATTTTTGGAACAGGTGTTCCTTACCGTCTATCTTGTAAGTTCCTGAAACATAATGTCCATTATCATCTAGGTAGTAGCGTGCTTTGTCAGAGTTATCGTAAATCCATTCGCTCTTTGCCATGTAACCACCTGACTTGAGGTAGTATGCTCCAATCCACTCCTGATTTGCATAACGACCATCCGCTTTTAGATAGAACCAGCTCTTGTAGGCTTTATCGAAGATCCACTCATTCTCCGCCATGGCTCCACTGGTTTTAAGGTAGTAGCTTTCTTTCCATTTGTCTGCTAGCATCCCACCATTCTGGTCAAATGAGTACCAGGAACCTTGAATCTTTTGCCAGTTTTCTTGGACATATCTCCCTGACCCGTTCGCATAGAACCAAGTATCCTTGATTTTGACCCAGTTGTTTTCTGCCATAGCTCCGCTCTGGTTGAAGAGGTAGCCCTTGAAGGTTGTCGCACTCAGCATTCCACCGTCTTTGTCAAAGTAATACCAAGAACCGTTGATTTTCTCCCATTTATCCTGCGAGATCTTTCCAGAAGGAGCGACATAGTACCAAATTTGATCTAATTTTGTCCAGCCCTTTTCCGCCATAGCCCCGCTTTTTGTGAGCAGATAGCCGTCAACGGCAGTGTTGCTGAGCATGCTTCCAGTTTGGTCAAAATAATACCAAGAACCATTGATTTTTTTCCAGGTGTTCTGAGCAAGTCGTCCAGAGGAATCAGCATAATACCATTGATTGTCCAGTTTGGTCCAGCTATTTTCTGTCATGACACCATCTTGGTCAAAGGCATAACCTTTGTAGACAGTAGAATGAAGACGATTACCATCTTGATCGAAGTAGTACCATTTGCCTTGGATTTGTTTCCAGTTCAAAGCAGGTTTATCATCTTGGTAAAAGCGCCAGTGATGATTTTCTTGGTACCATCCTTCTTTTTTGGGCTTGTCTTCTTGCACATCTACTTTAGGAAGAACTTCTGATTTAGAGTTTTCCTCAACACTCGACTCTTTCTTTTCTTCTTTGGCAATTGCTTCCTTGACAGCAGATGTGGATTGAGTTGTGTTTTCTTCTCCTAAGACGGATGCGGGTGCTAATCCTGCGATTGAAAGGATTAAAGCACTGGTCAGTAGTATCTTTTTCACTTTTTATTTCCTAACTTTTTCTTTTTCCCTTTTTCATTTTTCTATTAATTATCGAATTGAACTTCTTCTAGTAAGTATTCGATAAAGCGTTCGCCCATCTTAGACAGGCTGGTTTTTTCATGTTGGATATAGACTAGTTCAATCGGGTCGTCAATGTCCAGTGGAATGGAAACGATATTGTCTCCGTTGAGGTTGCTGTTCAATATCCCTGTTGCAATGGTGTAACCATCCAAACCAATCAAAAGATTAAAGAGGGTGGCACGGTCACTGACTACGATGGATTTCTTGTGGTGCTCTTGTGAAAGAATCTCCTCTGAAAAGTAGAAGGAGTTGTGCGTCCCCTGGTCATAACTCAGATAAGGAAAGTCTTCCAAATCAGCCAGTTTGACCTTGTCTTTTTTAGCTAGAGGGTTGGTCTTGCTGACAAAGATATGGGGTTGAGCGGTAAAGAGGTGGTGGGCTAGCAGGTGATTGTCATCCAGCATTTTCGTTAAAACATCACGGTTGTAGCTGTTTAAAAAGAGGACACCGACCTCGCTACGGAAGTTCTTGACGTCATCGATAATCTCCCAAGTCCGAGTTTCACGAAGGAAGAGCTCGTATTTTTCCATATCACTCTTCTTGAGCAGAGAGACAAAGGCATTGACTACAAAGGCATAGTGCTGAGAGGAAACGCTGAAAAGTTCGCGGTGGGCGATAGGATTTTTATAGCGCTCCTCCAGAAGCTGGGTCTGCTCGACAACCTGACGAGCGTAGGAGAGAAACTCCATACCATCGCGAGTCAAGGTAATACCCTTGGGATTGCGGATAAAGATTTCAATACCCATTTCATTTTCCAAGTCTCGAACAGCATTAGAGAGACTGGGTTGGGTGATAAAGAGCTGCTTAGCTGCCTCATTCATAGAGCCAGTTTCGACGATTTTGATAATATAGTGTAGTTGTTGAATTCTCATGTTTTTATTGTACCATACTTGCGGAAGAATGGGCAATGAAGACGAAGAAAATAGGGGGAAAGAGCCGGTCCAGTATTGAAAAAAAGTCTAAAATCTGTTAGAATGAAAGCTATGAAAACATTCTATGATGTGCAGCAATTTCTCAAACAGTTTGGCATTATTGTCTATGTGGGGAAGCGTTTGTATGATATTGAACTGATGAAGCTCGAACTCTCTCGGATCTATGATGCAGGTCTGATGGACAAGCTAGACTATCTAGAGGCGGAAGCTGTTCTTCGTAGAGAGCACAAGATAGAATTAGACTACATAGAGAAAAATGGAGATAAGAACTTATGACAATTTGGTTTTTGTGGGGAATCGTATTAGCGATGGCGGCATGGATGGGGTATAACTACCTTCGTATTCGTCGTGCGGCTAAGATTGTGGACAATGCAGAATTTGAAGCCTTGATTCGGAAAGGGCAATTGATTGATGTCCGTGAACCAGCAGAATTTCACAGAAAACATATCCTTGGAGCTCGCAATATTCCTTCAAATCAGTTGAAGTCAAGCCTTGCAGCCCTTCGTAAGGATAAACCTGTCCTTCTCTACGAAAACCAACGCGGACAACGAGTGACCAATGCAGCACTTTATCTGAAAAAACAAGGTTTCTCTGAGATTTATATCCTTTCTTATGGATTGGATTCTTGGAACGGGAAGGTCAAGACTAGCTAAGATTCTGTTAAAAACTGTCGAATGAGTGATAAAGCTTGCATTTTATGGTATCATCATTTATATTAATTTTAAGGAGATTTTATAATATGAATTCACAACAAAAGAAAAAACCTTCACTTATTTTAGGTATCTTATCTATCGTCCTTGGTTTGCTATCGCCAATAGTGGGTCTGATTTTGGGGATCATAGGATTGGTCTTGGCTTTTTCATACCAAAAAGAATCTGGACTGGACTATAAAACAGAAAAAATTCTCAATATCGTAGGACTTGTAGTTTCTGTTCTTAACTGGATTCTAGCAATCGCAATAGTTTTTAGATAAGCAAAAAACAAAAAAGCTTTAAATATAAAGCTTTTTTGTTTTATCGACTCATCTCTAAATAGTTTTTAATGATTTCCAATTCCTCTGGATTCAAGGAACGGTATTGTCCTTCTGCTAGTTCTGGGTCTAATGTAAAGTCACTGAACTGGACTCGTTTTAGGGCAGTCACCTTGACACCAACTGATAGAAACATCTTCTTGACTTGATGAAATTTGCCCTCAGAGATAGTGATGGAGGCCCGGCTCTCTGTTGGGCTTGCGGACAGGATTTCAAGCTGAGCAGGTTTACAAGTGGTCCCATCTAAAAAGACAATCCCATCTTTGAATTTTTGGATATGGTCTGACGTGAGCGGTCCGTTTACTACCACTTGATAGGATTTATCGACATGGTACTGGGGATGAAGGAGCTGAAAGCCAAGAGGTCCATTGTTTGTTAAAAGGAGCAGTCCCGTCGTATCGCGGTCTAATCTGCCGACAGCATAGAACTGGTCAGACTGGATGTCAGGTGGGAGTAGGTCCATGACGGTTGGCAGTTTCTTATCCTTGCTAGCTGTAACGACTCCGTTTGGCTTATGAAGCATGAGATAGTTGTGCTCGTATCCTTGAATCTGCCGTCCTTGAAAGACTAGTTTTTGCAATCCTGTATCAACATTTTGGGCGAGGGAGCGAGCTGGATAATCATCCACTAGGATTTCTTTTTTTAACAGAGCCTGTTTCATAGCCTTGCGACTGACCATTTCTTGGGCTAATAATCTATCTAAACGCATACCAGCCTATCTTATCATAAGTCTCTGACTTTGAAAAGAGTTGCCTTGACTAGAAAAGCAGAGTGAAAACATTTACACTTAGCTGAACTGTGATTTTTGAATGAGACTGTGGTATAATTGTTCAGTTAGAAATAAAAATTTAAATATTAGAGGAAATCATGACAAAATTAAGAGAAGATATCCGTAACATTGCGATTATCGCCCACGTTGACCACGGTAAAACAACCCTCGTTGACGAATTATTGAAACAATCAGAAACGCTTGATGCACGTACTGAATTGGCAGAGCGCGCTATGGACTCAAACGATATCGAAAAAGAGCGTGGAATTACTATCCTTGCGAAAAATACAGCCGTTGCATACAACGGAACTCGTATCAATATCATGGATACACCAGGACACGCGGACTTCGGTGGAGAAGTTGAGCGTATCATGAAAATGGTTGACGGTGTTGTCTTGGTCGTGGATGCCTACGAAGGAACAATGCCACAGACTCGTTTCGTATTGAAAAAAGCCTTGGAACAAGACCTTGTTCCAATCGTGGTTGTCAACAAAATCGATAAACCATCAGCTCGTCCAGCAGAAGTAGTGGACGAAGTCTTGGAACTTTTCATTGAGCTTGGTGCAGATGATGACCAGCTTGATTTCCCAGTGGTGTATGCTTCAGCTATCAACGGGACTTCTTCATTGTCAGATGATCCAGCTGATCAAGAAAAAACAATGGCACCAATCTTTGATACCATTATCGACCATATCCCTGCTCCAGTGGACAACTCAGATGAACCTTTGCAGTTCCAAGTCTCACTTTTGGACTACAATGACTTCGTAGGTCGTATCGGTATCGGTCGTGTCTTCCGTGGTAGTGTGAAAGTTGGGGACCAAGTTACCCTTTCTAAACTAGATGGTACAACGAAGAACTTCCGTGTTACAAAACTCTTCGGTTTCTTTGGTTTGGAACGTCGTGAAATCCAAGAAGCTAAAGCAGGTGACTTGATTGCCGTTTCAGGTATGGAAGATATCTTTGTTGGTGAGACGATTACACCGACAGATGCAGTTGAGCCTCTTCCAATCCTTCACATCGATGAGCCAACTCTTCAAATGACCTTCTTGGTCAACAACTCACCATTTGCTGGTAAAGAAGGTAAATGGGTGACTTCTCGTAAGGTGGAAGAACGCTTGCAAGCAGAATTACAAACAGACGTTTCCCTTCGTGTTGACCCAACGGATTCACCAGATAAATGGACTGTTTCAGGTCGTGGAGAATTGCACTTGTCAATCCTGATTGAAACCATGCGCCGTGAGGGTTATGAACTTCAAGTATCTCGTCCAGAGGTTATTGTAAAAGAAATCGATGGCGTTAAATGTGAGCCATTTGAACGTGTGCAAATCGATACTCCAGAAGAATACCAAGGTTCTGTTATCCAAAGTCTTTCTGAACGTAAGGGTGAAATGTTGGATATGATTTCAACTGGTAATGGTCAAACTCGTTTGGTCTTCCTTGTTCCAGCGCGTGGTTTGATTGGATACTCAACTGAGTTCTTGTCAATGACTCGTGGTTACGGTATCATGAACCATACCTTTGACCAATACTTGCCATTGATTCCAGGAGAAATTGGTGGACGTCACCGTGGTGCCCTCGTTTCTATTGATGCTGGTAAGGCTACAACATACTCAATCATGTCTATCGAAGAACGTGGTACAATCTTTGTCAACCCAGGTACTGAGGTTTACGAAGGAATGATCATCGGTGAAAACTCTCGTGAAAACGACTTGACTGTTAATATCACCAAGGCCAAACAAATGACCAACGTTCGTTCAGCTACCAAGGACCAAACAGCGGTTATCAAGACACCTCGTATCTTGACACTTGAAGAGTCTCTTGAGTTCTTGAATGACGATGAGTACATGGAAGTAACGCCTGAGTCTATCCGTTTGCGTAAGCAAATTCTCAACAAGGCAGAGCGCGAGAAAGCCAACAAAAAGAAAAAATCAGCTGAATAAGAGCTAGAAAGAGATAAAGATGGTCTATTTAATCATAGGGATACTCTTATTACTACTCTATGTATTTGCGACACCCCAAAGTATCAAAGGAACAGTCAACATCGTTATCTTGGTCTTTGTAGTTGTTGCTCTCTTGATTTTGCTGATGTTGTCCATCTTGCAAATATTCCAATTACCGACAGAATTCTTTGTCACAATAGCCATGCTTGCCCTTGCCTACTTTAGCTTGAGAGATATTACACTCATGCCAGTAAAAAAGGGTAAAAGAAGATAAAAGAAAGAGAGCTACGGCTCTCTTTTTTAGACTTAGACAGATAAAATTGTTAAAATATTTTTGTAAAATTTATTGACAAACTATGATAAAAATGATACCATAAACACAAAAGAAAACGTTTTCAAAAATTAGGGTAGGAGGAGGTTTTAATTATCGTCTTGTCACTCTGGGTGTGCTTGAATCGAAAGGAAAAATAAAATGAAAACGAAAAAACATAGATTACTCGCTCTAGCTCTTATTTCAAGCTTTACATTAATGGGAGCCGTATCAGCTGCTGTACAATATCCAGATGGAGGAGTATGGACATACGGAGAAGGCTCAGGAGGAGGATGGGCTTTTTCAAATTACTACCATGGTAAAAAATACCATTATTCATCCGTCGTGAGCAGATGGAATAGTGATTCTGATAAAGGAGAAGCTCCTGCTGGAAAAACCTCCTACGCATGGATCTGGACCGAATGGGGAGAAAAAGTAGCATTTTACTATGATTATAAGTAATCGTTCTTTGATTTAAATCGTTCCCCTTGTAGCTCGTACAAGGGGAATCATTCTTTTATAAGGAGTCTACTATGAAGAAACTATTTATTTGCTTGTCTACTATTTTTCTCAGTTGCTTCTTCATTTGGATTATTATCTTACGTGCCCCTCAGTATCTCTATACTAGTTATGACTCCGTTACCTTGCTACGTGTTAAAAATGGGGCACAAGAGCCGACTCGTGAGGAGTTTGAGCGAGAGTTGGAGAAGTTTGCAAGCTCGGAGCAGAGTTTGATTGCCAGACGGATAGTAGAGCCGAGTAAGGATGGAAGGACCAACTTCACCTATGCGACTTATGGTCAGGGAGGCTTGCCAAAAGAGTTTCAAGCGGCTAGCCAAGAAAGCCGAGAACGGAGCGATCCTCTCAATAGTTACCTTCTCTTGTCTGGTTCATTGACCAAGGAAAAATTAGCTGCAAAATTAGATGATTTAGGTTATAAAGCGATTGCAGACCGCAAAACTCCTCCGTATCGTCTAGCTTTTTGGATTGCTTTAAATCCGTTGTTGTTGATTAGTTTAGCTATATTTGGATTAGCTTTCTTTGCCATGGTGATTATCACTCGGATTAAGGAGATGCGGGCTGCAGGGATCCAGCTCTTTTCAGGACAGACCCTCTTGTCCATCATAGGAAGCGCCTTATACGATGATGTCAAGTGGCTTTGCTTAGCTGGGGTTTTATCCCTTATAGTGGGAGGTGCTGTCCTCCTCGGACAAGGGCTCTTTTATCCCGTTCTTTTAGCAGCCTTTAGTATCGGAGTGGGGCTTTATCTTCTCTTTTTATTGGGAATTTCGCTAGTACTGAGCCTGCTCTACTTGATGAGCTTGAGCTACAAGGCTTTGGTTCCTGTGTTAAAAGGACGTTTGCCCCTCAAACGCTTGATGACCTTGACCTTGTTATGTCAGTTGGTTGCTGTCTTTACAGTAGGTTATGCAGTCAAGACTGGCTTGACTTCTTACCAGCGTTTACAGGAACTCCAACTATCCAAGCAAGCTTGGGAAGACCGAGCAGATTATTATCAAATTTCTTTTGGCTTAGGTGATAGAGTAGAAGATACAGAAAATCAGAGCAAGTGGTATGCCTTTGCCAAGGAAGCAATCGAAGAAGAACAAGCTCTTTATGTAAAGGATAATCTGCTCCATTTTGCCAATCCAAAAGGAAAAAATGAACAGGGAGAGACACTGGATACCTATAGTCCAGATGCTAATACGCTCTATGTTAGTCCTAGTTATTTGGAGAAGGAAAAGGTCGTGGTAGATGCTGAGACCAAACAGAAGTTAGCCCATCTCCAAAAAGGTGAGTTTGTCCTCTTGCTCCCAGAACATTTGCGCTCTCAAGAAGCAGAACTAAAAAAAATCTTTGAAGAAAGCATGAGTTATTATGGAAAATCTGGTGAGGAGGCAAGTGCTCCTTTGGATTATGAGATGAAAGCGCACGTTAGTTATCTTTCAATGGGAGAAAAGCGATTTGTTTATAATAACGGTGAGAACCCCGTATCCACTCAGTATTTGACGGATCCGATTTTAGTGGTATTCACGCCGACTTCTACAGGTGATAGTTTTACATCCTTATCTAGTTGGTCTATCAATACTGGTAAGAATATCTTTGTCAAAGGATATGAAGATGGAATTAAACTCTTGAAAAATGCAGGAATTTATGATCAAGTATCCTACCTCAAGGAGGGACGAAGTGTTTACCTCGCACGTTACTATGAGGTTCAAACACAAACTCTAACCCTTATTTTAGGAGCTATTATTGGAATCGCGAGTTCTTTGCTTCTCTTTTATTCTGTGAATCTTCTTTATTTTGAACAATTCCGTCGTGAGATTTTGATTAAACGAATTTCTGGTTTGCGATTTTTTGAAACGCACGCTCAGTATATGATTAGTCAATTTGCTAGTTTTGTATTCGGTGCGAGTCTCTTTATTTGGCGTAGTCGGGATGTGGTGATTGGATTGGTAACTTTATCGATCTTCCTCGTTAGTGCTATACTGACTCTCTACCGTCAAGCACAGAAAGAATCTCGTGTTTCTATGACCATTATGAAAGGAAAATAGGATGATTGAACTAAAGAATATATCTAAAAAATTTGGAAGCCGTCAGCTATTTTCAGATACTAATCTTCAATTTGAAGGTGGGAAAATTTATGCCTTAATCGGTACAAGTGGCTGTGGTAAGACAACCCTCTTGAATATGATTGGACGATTAGAGCCATATGACAATGGAGAAATTATCTATGATGGCACTTCTCTTAAGGACATCAAGCCTTCTGTTTTCTTTAGAGATTACTTAGGATACTTATTTCAAGATTTTGGCTTAATTGAAAGTCAAACTGTCAAAGAGAATCTCAATCTGGGTTTAGTTGGTAATAAGTTGAAAGAAAAAGAGAAAATCTCTTTAATGAAACAAGCTCTAAACCGTGTTAGCCTCTCTTATTTAGATTTAAAGCAACCTATCTTTGAATTATCAGGAGGAGAAGCACAACGTGTTGCACTAGCGAAGATAATTTTAAAGGATCCACCTTTGATTCTCGCAGATGAACCAACCGCTTCCTTAGACCCCAAAAACTCTGAGGAATTACTTTCTATCCTAGAATCTTTAAAAAATCCGAATCGAACGATTATTATTGCGACCCACAATCCTCTGATTTGGGAACAAGTGGACCAAGTTATTCGAGTTACTGATTTATCTCATAGATGATAAAAGAATATTAAGTTAGAAGAAAGAGTCACAAATACACTTTGTGGCTTTTTTATTTCCATAAAAATGGTAAAATAGTAGGAGTAGAAATGGAGTTTGAGACATGAAAGTAATCGATCAATTTAAAAATAAGAAAGTACTTGTTTTAGGTTTGGCTAAGTCTGGTGAGTCTGCAGCCCGTTTGTTAGACAAGTTGGGTGCTATTGTGACAGTAAATGACGGCAAGCCTTTTGAGGAGAATCCTGCTGCTCAAAGCTTGCTAGAAGAGGGAATCAAGGTTGTCACTGGTGGGCATCCTTTGGAATTATTGGATGAAGATTTCGCTCTGATGGTGAAAAATCCAGGTATCCCTTATAGCAATCCCATGATTGAAAAGGCATTGGCAAAGGGGATTCCAGTCCTGACTGAGGTGGAATTGGCTTATTTAATCTCAGAAGCGCCAATTATCGGTATCACTGGTTCAAATGGGAAAACAACCACAACGACGATGATTGGGGAAGTTTTAACTGCTGCTGGTCAACATGGTCTCTTATCAGGGAATATTGGCTATCCTGCTAGTCAAGTGGCTCAAACTGCGACAGCCAAGGACACGCTCGTCATGGAACTTTCTTCTTTCCAACTGATGGGTGTCCAAGAATTCCATCCTGAGATTGCGGTTATTACCAACCTCATGCCCACTCATATCGACTATCATGGTTCTTTTGAGGAGTATGTGGCAGCTAAGTGGAATATCCAGAACAAGATGACAGCAGCTGATTTCCTTGTCTTGAACTTTAACCAAGACTTGGCAAAAGAATTGGCTAGCAAAACACAAGCCACTGTTGTACCATTTTCAACACAGGAAAAGGTTGATGGAGCTTATCTGGAAGATGGTCAACTCTACTTCCGTGGAGAAGTGGTCATGGCAGCGAGTGAAATTGGTGTTCCAGGTAGCCACAATGTAGAAAATGCCCTTGCGACCATTGCAGTAGCCAAGCTCCGTGGTGTAGACAACCAAACCATCAAGGAAACTCTTTCAGCCTTTGGAGGTGTCAAACACCGTCTCCAGTTTGTGGATGAGATCAAGGGGGTCAAATTCTATAACGATAGCAAGTCAACCAATATCTTGGCTACTCAAAAAGCCTTGTCAGGATTTGACAACAGTAAGGTTATCTTAATTGCAGGTGGTTTGGACCGCGGAAATGAGTTCGACGAATTGGTGCCAGATATTACTGGGCTCAAGAAGATGGTCATCCTCGGTCAGTCTGCAGAACGTGTCAAACGGGCAGCAGAGAAGGCTGGTGTGACTTATGTAGATGCGACTGATATTGCTGATGCGACCCGCAAGGCTTATGAGCTTGCGACTCAAGGAGATGTGGTTCTCCTCAGTCCTGCCAATGCTAGCTGGGATATGTATGCTAACTTCGAAGTACGCGGTGACCTATTTATCGACACAGTAGCGGAGTTAAAGGAATAATATGAAAAAAATTGTCTTTACAGGTGGGGGAACGGTTGGACATGTCACCCTCAATCTTTTGTTAATGCCTAAGTTCATCGAAGACGGCTGGGAAGTTCACTACATTGGTGATAAACACGGAATCGAACACCAAGAAATCCTCAAGTCAGGTTTGAATGTGACCTTCCACTCCATTGCGACTGGGAAGTTGCGTCGCTATTTCTCTTGGCAAAATATGCTGGATGTCTTCAAAGTTGGTTGGGGAATTGTCCAATCGCTCTTTATCATGTTACGACTGCGTCCACAGGCTCTTTTTTCTAAGGGAGGATTTGTCTCTGTACCGCCGGTTATCGCAGCGCGAGTGTCAGGAGTGCCAGTCTTTATTCATGAATCTGACCTTTCTATGGGCTTGGCCAATAAAATTGCCTATAAATTTGCGACCAAGATGTATTCAACCTTTGAGCAGGCTGCTGGCCTCGCAAAAGTCGAGCATGTGGGGGCAGTGACCAAGGTTTCAAACCAAAAAACTTCAGAACCCGATGAATTGGTGGATATCCAAACTCACTTTGATCCTAAATTGCCAACGGTATTGTTTGTTGGTGGTTCTGCAGGAGCTCGTGTCTTTAACCAATTGGTGACAGATCATAAGCAAGAACTGACCGAACGCTACAATATTATCAATCTCACTGGAGATTCAAGTCTCAATGAGTTGAGTCAAAATCTCTTTCGTGTTGACTATGTGACGGATCTCTATCAACCCTTGATGGAGATGGCAGATGTGGTGGTAACGCGTGGCGGTGCCAATACGATTTTTGAGCTCTTGGCCATGGCGAAACTCCATCTCATCGTACCATTGGGTCGTGAAGCAAGTCGAGGAGACCAGATTGAAAATGCAGCTTATTTTGTTAAGAAAGGCTATGCAGAAGAACTTCAAGAAAGTGACTTGACCTTGGAAAGCTTGGAGGCGAAACTCAGTCACTTGCTTAGTCACAAGGACCAATACCAAGCTAGCATGAAAGCTTCGACTGAATTGAAATCTCTTGCAGATTTTTACGATCTACTAAGAAAAGACCTAGCATAAGGAATATCAATGTCAAAGGATAAGAAAAAAGAATCAAACCAGAAGCAAGAATTGTCTGAATGGCAGAAACGAAACCAGGAATACCTGAAGAAGAAGGCTGAGGAAGAAGCTGCCCTAGCTGAAGAGAAAGAAAAGGAAAAACAAGCTCGTAAGGAAGCCAACTCGAAACTATTGGAGGAATCCAAGAAATCATCGAGTGAATCAGATAAGGAAGCCTCAAGTCCAAGCAAGGAACCTTCCGAAAAAAAAGAGAAATCTAAAAAGGATGATCCTAAAGTCAAAGAAGAAAAGAAGAAGAAAAAAGAAAAACCAGAGAAACCAGCCAAACCTAAAATTGCACCTGTTCATATTTGGCGAGCTGTGAGTATCTTGGTACCCAGTGTCCTGGTCCTCCTACTTTCAGTCTATCTATTGACTCCGCTTTCGACCATCAAAAATATCGAGGTTAAGGGAAATAGTAACACGCATGCGGATGACATCAAACAGGCTTCTGGAATTCAAGATAGCGACTATACTTTAGCCCTATTGTTGGATAAGGAAACATACGCTGAGCGAATCAAGTCCAATCATTGGATAGAATCAGCGAAGATTAACTATCAATTTCCGACTAACTTTACGATTGAGGTTAAGGAATTTGATATTGTTGGTTATTATGTGTCTGGTGAAGAACATTATCCTATTCTGTCTAGTGGTACAGTAGAGTCAACTCCTGTTGATCGCTTAAACTTGCCTGAGACTTATCTAACAGTTACCTTTAACGATGAGCAGCAGGTGAAAAAGCTGATAACAGGATTGTCTACCATCAGTGAGGATATCAAGAGTCAAATCCAGAAAATCGAATTAGCACCGAGCAAGGCAACAGCAGATCTTTTAAAAATTACCATGCTGGATACAGATGAGGTTTTGGTTCCCCTATCAGAATTGAGCAAAAAATTACCTTATTACAGCAAAATCAAGCCACAATTGTCAGAACCGAGTGTAGTCGATATGGAAGCTGGAGTATACAGCTATACTATAGCAGATAAACTGATAGAAGAAGCTGAGGAAAAAGCCAAACAAGAGGCCAAGGAAGCTGAGAAGAAAAAACAGGAAGAAGAAAAGAAAAAACAAGAAGAACAAGGAAATCAAAGCCAAACGAGCCAGCAATCACAGAGTCGTTAGACTAACTTTTCCTCTTAATTTTGAATGGTATAGAAGTCTAGTTTCGAGTTTTTGCTTGACAAGTCCTACTATAAATAATAGAATAGAAAAAAACCTTTAAAGCAGTCCAGAGAGGCAGCTAAGGTTAGACGGTGAAAGGGTGGAGACTACCCATTTTTCGTGGAACCTTGCTGTTGGCAGGTTCCTTTTTTCGTGGTTTATTTTTGACCATACTCTCTTGCTCGTAAAGGTAAAAGGAGAAAGGTATGCGTGAACATCGTCCAGTTATTGCTCTTGATTTTCCTAGTTTTGAGGCAGTCAAGGAATTTTTATCTCTTTTCCCAGCAGAAGAAAGTCTTTATTTAAAAGTGGGGATGGAGCTTTATTATGCGGAAGGTCCAGAAGTTGTCCGTTATTTGAAGTCACTGGGGCATAGTGTCTTTTTGGACCTCAAGCTACATGACATTCCCAATACAGTCAAATCTGCCATGAAGGTCTTGTCTCAGCTTGGTGTGGACATGACCAATGTTCATGCTGCAGGTGGTGTGGAGATGATGAAAGCTGCGCGTGAAGGTCTGGGGACACAAGCCAAATTGATCGCTGTGACCCAGCTGACATCAACGTCGGAAAGCCAGATGCAGGATTTTCAAAATATCCAAACCAGCCTGCAAGAGTCTGTGATTCACTATGCCAAGAAGACAGCTGAAGCGGGCTTGGATGGTGTCGTTTGCTCGGCTCAGGAAGTGCAACTCATCAAGCAGGCTACCAATTCAGATTTTATCTGTTTGACACCGGGAATCCGTCCAGCGGGAGCTGCGGTTGGGGACCAAAAACGCGTCATGACGCCAGCGGACGCTTATCAAATCGGTAGTGACTATATCGTAGTAGGACGTCCCATTACCCAAGCTGAGGATCCTGTTGCAGCTTATCATGCTATCAAGGATGAATGGAACCAAGACAGAAATTAAAGAAATAGATTATAAAAACAAAAGGAGAATACTATGACACTTGCTAAAGATATCGCTAGCCACCTCTTGAAAATCCAAGCCGTTTACCTCAAACCAGAAGAACCTTTCACTTGGGCATCAGGTATCAAATCGCCGATTTATACTGACAACCGTGTGACGCTTGCCTATCCAGAAACTCGTACCTTGATTGAAAATGGTTTTGTGGAAGCTATTAAAGCAGAATTTCCAGAAGTAGAAGTGATTGCAGGAACTGCGACAGCAGGAATTCCACACGGAGCTATCATTGCTGACAAGATGAACTTGCCTTTTGCCTATATCCGCAGCAAACCAAAAGACCACGGAGCTGGTAACCAAATCGAAGGTCGTGTAGCTAAGGGGCAAAAGATGGTAGTGGTTGAAGACCTCATTTCAACGGGTGGGTCTGTTCTTGAAGCCGTAGCAGCTGCTAAACGCGAAGGAGCCGATGTTCTTGGTGTCGTAGCGATTTTCAGCTACCAATTGCCAAAAGCTGATAAGAATTTTGCGGATGCTGGTGTAAAATTGGTGACGCTTTCTAACTACAGTGAACTCATCCACCTAGCCCAAGAAGAAGGTTACATCACACCAGAAGGCCTCGACCTCCTAAAACGCTTTAAAGAAGACCAAGAAAATTGGCAAAATGCCTAATACTCAATGAAAATCAAAGAGCAAACTAGGAAACTAGCCGCAGGCTGTACTTGAGTACGGCAAGGCGATGTTGACATGGTTTGAATTTGATTTTCGAAGAGTATAAGACATAGAAAATCAGGTAGTCACTAGGATTACCTGATTTTTTGCATATAGGCAATAAAACTATGATTCCTAAAGGTAAAGATGAATATAGGATAATGGTAGAATGAGAGACCTTCTTTTTTGGCGGCATATTCAGATAATCAGTTTGAAATTTCCAGACAAAATTTTTGAAAGGATTCTGAAAAAGAGGTAAGATAGTTTATGTAAGAAAAAGTAAACGCTTACTTAATAAGGAGGACACTTTATGTCATATAAAACAAGCAATGCAGAAGGACCTGTAGATTTTATTAACACCTATGATTTGGAGCCAATGGCGCAACAAGTTATTCCTAAAGCAGCATTTGGCTATATCGCTAGTGGGGCGGAGGATACTTTCACTTTGCGTGAGAATATTCGTGCCTTTAACCACAAACTCATCGTTCCTCATACACTTTGCAATGTAGAAAATCCAAGTACAGAGATTGAATTTGCAGGCGAAAAATTGTCTTCACCAATCATTATGGCGCCTGTTGCGGCTCATAAATTGGCAAATGAACAGGGTGAAGTGGCGACTGCGCGTGGTGTGCATGAGTTTGGTTCTCTCTATACAACCAGCTCTTACTCTACTGTCGACCTTCCAGAAATTACGGAAGCCCTTCAAGGGACACCTCATTGGTTCCAGTTTTACTTTAGTAAAGATGATGGTATCAATCGCCACATCATGGACCGTGTGAAGGCTGAAGGTTATAAAGCGATTGTCTTGACGGCTGATGCTACGGTAGGGGGCAATCGTGAGGTCGATAAGCGTAATGGTTTTGTCTTCCCAGTTGGCATGCCGATTGTTGAAGAATACCTGCCAGAAGGTGCTGGTAAATCAATGGACTTTGTTTACAAATCAGCTAAACAGCGCCTATCTCCACGAGATGTAGAATTTATCGCTGAATACTCAGGACTTCCTGTTTATGTCAAGGGGCCACAATGCCGTGAGGACGTTGAACGTTCGCTTGCTGCTGGAGCTTCTGGTATCTGGGTAACCAACCATGGTGGCCGTCAAATCGACGGTGGGCCAGCTGCCTTTGACTCACTTCAAGAAGTAGCAGAAGCAGTTGACAAACGCGTACCAATTGTCTTTGACTCTGGTATTCGTCGTGGCCAACACGTCTTTAAAGCCTTGGCTTCAGGAGCAGACTTGGTAGCTATTGGCCGCCCGGTTATCTATGGCTTGGCTCTCGGCGGTAGTGTTGGTGTGCGTCAAGTCTTTGAACACTTGAATGCAGAATTGAAGACAGTTATGCAGTTATCTGGAACTCAGACTATTGAAGATGTCAAACACTTCAAACTCCGTCACAACCCATACAATCCAACCTTCCCAGTTGACCCTCGTGACTTAAAATTGTATTGATAAAATAGCTTGCCTCCACTTGATGTGGAGGTTTTTCTTCGTATATAGGAAGAATAAATCACCATTGAAATCTATATAAATATATTTTTCAGTCAAATATCTTGCTAGGGCTTTCATTTTTTGCTATACTGGTGCAGTAATTAAATAATAAAGACATTTGGGGTGCTTTAGGCTGAGATGATACCCATTGAACCTGATACAGTTAAGACTGGCGAAGGGAAATGTGAAACGTTTTTTCGTATGGCGAAATGAACGATCTAATCTTGTAAGCTAAACTCTAATTCTTGATTGTAATTGGAGTTTTTTTGTTTATATAAACTGGATGAAGGTGATACAAAGCATTTAGGTAGCTTTTCTTGAACGCCCTTGATTTTCTTTAAAAAGGTCAAGTAAAACTAGGATTTTCTTGATGTTTTGTTGATTACGAACGAGTAAAGAGAGGAAAAGTAAATATGGAAAGACAAGACTATGCATTTCAGCCAGGTTTGACTGTTGGAGAATTATTAAAAAGCAGTCAGAAGGATTGGCAGGCTGCAATCAATCATCGTTTTGTTAAGGAACTTTTTGCGGGGACAATTGAGAATAAGGTCTTAAAAGACTACCTAATTCAAGATTATCACTTCTTTGATGCCTTCTTATCCATGCTGGGTGCCTGTGTAGCTCACGCAGACCAGCTTGAATCCAAACTTCGTTTTGCCAAGCAACTAGGCTTTCTTGAAGCAGATGAAGATGGTTATTTCCAAAAGGCTTTCAAAGAGTTAAAGGTAGCAGAGCATGACTATCTGGAAGTGACCTTGCACCCTGTAACAAAAGCGTTTCAGGAGCTAATGTATTCTGCTGTGGCTTCATCAGACTATGCTCATCTTTTGGTCATGCTGGTCATTGCAGAAGGTCTCTATTTAGACTGGGGTTCTAAAGATTTGGCACTACCTGAAGCCTATATTCATTCGGAATGGATTAATCTACATAGAGGTCCTTTCTTTGCAGAGTGGGTTCAATTTCTAGTTGATGAACTTAATCGTGTCGGGAAAAATCGAGAAGATTTGACAGAACTTCAGGAACGTTGGAATCAAGCAGTTGCTTTAGAATTAGCCTTTTTTGATATTGGTTATGAATTATAGGATAAATTCAATCCTTTTATGTAGATTAAAAGAATTAACAAACAAACTATATAAATATATTTTCCAGTCAAATATCTTGCTAGGGGTTTCATTTTTTGCTATACTGGTCCAGTAATAAAATAATAAAGACATTTGGGGTGCTTTAGGCTGAGATGATACCCATTGAACCTGATACAGTTAATACTGGCGAAGGGAAATGTGAAAAGGTTTTTTTCGTATGTCGAAAAGAACTGTCTAATCTTGTAAGGTGAACTCTAATTCTCGTTTGTAATTGGAGTTTTTTTGTTTGTTAAAAGAGGATAGGCTGAACGTTAATACTCTTCGAAAATCAAATTCAAACCACGTCAACGTCGCCTTGCCGTACTCAAGTACAGCCTGCGGCTAGTTTCCTAGTTTGCTCTTTGATTTTCATTGAGTATAAGCTTTTTGGTATCTCTCCTTGAATGCCCCACTTTTCTTTAAAAAAGGAGTTTTTTATGTTGAAAAAATGGCAGTTAAAAGATGTTATCTTGCTTGCTTTCTTGTCTATCTTTTTTGGTGGCGTTTTTGTGGGTTCAGGCTATCTGTTTGATATCCTCACCCTGATCTTGGCCCCTCTTGGTTTGCAGGCCTTTGCCAATGAAATCCTCTTTGGTCTCTGGTGTATGGCTGCGCCCATTGCGGCTATCTTTGTTCCAAGAATCGGAAGTGCAACGATTGGAGAAGTGCTTGCTGCACTTGCTGAAGTCCTTTATGGTAGCCAATTCGGTCTAGGCGCTCTGTTGTCTGGCTTGGTTCAAGGTCTGGGAAGTGAATTTGGCTTTCTTGTGACCAAGAATCGCTATGAAAGTTGGCTCTCTCTAACTGCCAATAGTATTGGGATTACGCTTTTTAGCTTTGTCTATGAATACATTAAATTAGGTTACTATGCCTTTTCTCTTCCTTTTGTCCTGTCCTTGCTTGTGGTTCGCTTTATTTCTGTCTTTTTCTTCTGTACCATTTTGATTCGTGCCATTGTCAAACTCTATCATCAGTTTGCTGCTGGAGGAAAGGCGTAGATGGGGCTGGAACTACGGGGGATTCAGTCCCCAATCTTTTCGGAACCGATTGATTTTACTTTTCATGAGCAAGCTTTTACCTTGTTAGTTGGGAGCAGTGGTTCAGGAAAATCCAGTCTCTTTCAAATTATTGCTCAAGTCAGTTCTCTTCCCTATAGTGGTCAAGTCCTGATAGATGGGAGTCAGGTCAGTCAGCTTTCTATCGTCGAACGTGTCCAGACGGTTGGCATTCTCTTTCAAAATCCCAATCATCAATTTACCATGGAGAACTTGTTTGAAGAGCTGATTTTTACCTTGGAAAATATTGGGCATCCCGTTCAGGAAATTGATGCTAAAATAGCTGAGGTGGTCCGGCAATGTCGCTGCGAGGCAATCTTGCACCGTCCCATCCATCACTTATCAGGTGGGGAAAAGCAAAAGGCTGCGCTGGCTGTTCTATTTGCCATGAATCCTAGGGTCTATCTCTTGGATGAGCCCTTTGCTTCTATTGACCGCAAAAGTAGGATAGAGATCCTAGAGATTCTAAAGGAATTGGCCTCTAATGGGAAGACAGTCATCCTGTGTGACCATGATTTATCAGACTATGGAGCCTACATTGACCATATGGTGGAGCTAAGAGACGGGCAACTGAGGGAAGTGTTTCAAATCCCTACCTCTGAGATGACACAGGTTGCTTCAAAGGAAGTTGCCTCTAGCCTAGAACTATTCCATATGGATCGTGTGACTTGTGAGCTGGGTAATCGTCCCCTCTTTTCGATTGCTGATTTCACGTTTTACCAAGGAATTTCCTGTATCCTAGGTGATAATGGTGTTGGGAAATCAACCCTCTTTCGTTCCATTCTTCAATTTCAAAAGTATAGAGGGCGCATTAGTTGGAAGGGATCGGTCCTAAAAAAGAAAAAGAGTCTGTATCGTGACCTGACGGGTGTCGTTCAGGAAGCTGAGAAGCAATTTATCCGAGTCAGTCTGAGAGAGGAACTTCAATTAGATAGCTCAGACTCGGAAAGAAATCAGCGAATTCTACAAGCTTTACGATATTTTGATCTGGAGCAGGCGCTTGATAAGAGTCCCTATCAATTAAGTGGTGGCCAACAAAAGATTCTTCAGCTCTTGACCATCTTGACCAGCAAGGCTTCTGTGATTTTACTAGATGAACCTTTTGCTGGTTTAGATAATAGAGCCTGCGCCTATTTTTGTCAGTGGATTCTGGAGGACAGAAATCAAGGGAGAAGTTTTTTGATCATTAGCCATCGTTTAGATCCCTTGATTTCTGTGGTCGATTATTGGATTGAGATGACTAGTGAGGGTCTCCGTCATATTAAAGACGTGACCATCAGCAAACCTCTCACATCTCGGAGTATCAATACTCAAGGGGAGGTGAAGTAGTATGGTCAAAGTAGCAACCCAGACACCGATAATCGGTCTCTTCTTTCTAATTTTATCCTTGGAAACATCTTTCATTCCTTCGATTGCTCTTAATCTTTCAGTAGTCGCATTTTGCATTCTCTTCATGCTCTACTACCGTCGATTTAAATTGTTGGCTTGGATGCTTGTGCTCGCCATTTTACCATCTTTTGCCAATTACTGGGCAGTACAGTTACATGGGGATGCTTCGCAGGCAGTGATACTTGGAACGAGGGCCTTTGTGACGGTTTGTATCGGTCTTGTCTTTGTTTCCAGTATTTCCTTAAAAGAGCTTCTCTTGTACTTGGCTCAAAAGGGGTTATCACGGTCTTGGGCCTATGCCTTAATTGTGGTATTCAATGCCTTTCCCCTCATTCAACAAGAAATCAAGTCCCTCAAGGAAGCTTGCTTATTGCGTGGTCAAAAATTGCATGTTTGGTCTCCCCTGATTTACAGTAAGGTTCTGATGACAGTCTTTAGGTGGCGCCATCTTTACCTGAGAGCTCTATCTGCGCATGGATATGACGAGCATGCACAGTTGGAGAATAGTTATCGGACTTTTTATATTTCTCAGAGGACAAAATTGATCTACCTACTTTTCTTTTTATTGCTTCAAACCAGCCTATTTCTATAAAGGAGTTATTATGGAATTTACAGATATTGCGATGGAATTATCCAAGGAAGCTTGGCAGGCTTCCTTTCATCACCCCTTTGTTTTACAGTTACAAGAGGGGAATTTAGAACCTTCTATTTTCCGCTATTACCTGATTCAGGATGCCTACTATCTGAAGTCTTTTTCAGAAGCCTATCACCTCTTGGATGATAAGACTTCAAACGAGGAGATGAAAAGACTCTTGAAACAAAATGCCCAGAGTCTAGTGGAGGGTGAGTTGTTTATTCGCCAACAATTTTTTAAGGAATTGGGAATCAGTGACCAGGAGATGGACGAGCAACCGATTGCTCCGACTTGCTATCATTACATTTCGCATATTTATCGGCAATTTGCAGAGTCAAATTTGGGCATTGCTTTTGCTAGTTTACTTCCATGTCCTTGGTTATACCATGATTTAGGCAAGGAACTTAATCGCAAACCATCCCCGAATCCTCTTTATCAACAGTGGATTGAAACCTATATCACCGATGAGTTAGAACAGCAGATTAAAGAGGAAGAAGAGCTGGTCAATCAACTCTATCAAGAAAGCGACGAGACAGACAAACAAAAAATGCTAGAGGCCTTCCAAAGAAGTGTCCACATGGAAGCCAAGTTTTGGGAGATGGCTTACCAACATCAAACCTGGACGAGTGATTTGCAGTCCTTAGAAACAGAGAAGAAATAGAAAATGAGAAACCACCAACTACAAGTTCACAAATTAACCATTTTATCCATGATGATTGCCCTTGACGTAGTTCTTACACCCATCTTTCGAATTGAAGGGATGGCACCGATGTCCAGTGTAGTCAACATTCTTGCAGGAATTTTGATGGGGCCTGTTTATGCCTTGGTCATGGCTACAGTCACAGCCTTTATCCGTATGTCTACTCAGGGCATTCCCCCTTTGGCCCTCACGGGAGCTACTTTCGGAGCCCTCCTTGCAGGTCTCTTTTATAAGTACGGCCGGAAATTTCACTATTCTGCTCTAGGAGAGATTTTGGGAACAGGTATTATCGGTTCTATTGTTTCCTATCCTGTTATGGTTCTCTTTACAGGATCTGCGGCCAAGCTTAGCTGGTTTATCTACACTCCTCGATTTTTTGGAGCAACATTGATCGGTACAGCGATTTCCCTTATTGCCTTTCGATTTTTAATCAAGCAGGAATTCTTTAAAAAAGTACAAGGATATTTCTTTGGAGAAAGGATAGACTGATGCAGGCATTTACAAATCCTTTCCCTCTGGCAACCAGTTCCTTGATTCACTGCATCACCAATGAGATTTCCTGTGAGATGCTGGCTAATGGCATTTTGGCTCTAGGATGCAAACCTGTCATGGCAGATGACCCTCGTGAAGTTCTTGATTTTACTAAGCAAAGTCAAGCCCTCTTTATCAATTTGGGGCATTTGTCAGCCGAGAAGGAGAAAGCAATCCGCATGGCAGCTACTTATGCAGCTCAAGCTGGTCTCCCAATGGTAGTAGATGCGGTTGGCGTAGCAGCTTCATCCATTCGTAAGGACCTAGTCACAGATCTTTTAGAATACAATCCCACGGTCCTTAAAGGAAATATGTCGGAAATCCGAAGTCTTGTTGGTTTAAAACATCACGGAGTTGGGGTTGATGCTAGTGCTAAAGATCAAGAAACTGAGGATTTGCTCCAAGTCTTGAAAGACTGGTGTCAGCTTTATCCTGGTATGTCATTCTTAGTCACGGGTCCCAAGGACCTTATCGTTTCGAAAAATCAAGTTGCTGTATTGAGGAATGGCTGTGCAGAATTAGACTGGATAACAGGGACAGGAGACCTGGTTGGTGCCTTGACAGCCGTTTTTCTCAGCCAAGGAAAGACTGCCTTTGAAGCTTCGTGCTTAGCGGTTTCTTATCTCAATATTTCTGCTGAGAGAATTCTTGTTCAAGGAATGGGATTGGAAGATTTCCGCTTTCAAACTCTCAATCAGCTCTCTCTTCTAAAAAGAGATAAAAATTGGCTAGATGCTATCAAAGGAGACTTTTATGAATAGAGAAGCACTCAGACTATATCTGGTAACCAATCGCTACCAAGATTCCTTGGAAAACTTTCTTGAAAAAGTCGAGACGGCCTGCCGTTCAGGTGTTACCATCATCCAACTACGAGAAAAAAATCTCACCACCAATCAATACTATCAACTGGCAAAACAAGTCAAGGAAATAACCGATGCCTATCAGGTCCCCTTGATTATCGATGATCGTTTGGATGTTTGTCTCGCGGTTGATGCTGCTGGGTTGCATATAGGCGACGATGAACTACCAGTTTCGGTTGCCCGCAAAGTCTTGGGTCCTGAAAAAATCCTCGGTGTCACTGCTAAAACAGTAAAAAGGGCTCTTGAGGCGGAAACATCGGGTGCGGATTACTTGGGAACAGGAGCCATTTTCCCGACTACGACCAAAGAAAATGCGCCTATCACCCTGATTTCAACCTTGAAAACAATTTGCCAAACGGTCGCCATTCCAGTAGTTGCTATCGGAGGCCTGACGTCAGAGAATATTGACCAACTTGCTGAAACTGGTATAGCAGGGGTAGCCGTTGTCCGTGATTTGATGCAGGCAGAAGATATAGAAGCAAAAACGCAAGCTTTTTTAACAAAGCTAGATGACATTATTTCCTAATCAAAAACTCTCTAATTCCCTTATAGTGGGAACTAGAGAGTTTTTTCTTAATCTTTAAAGCTTGTATGGTTGACTGGGCCAGAACCATGACCGAGTTGAGGGGCGTCTTGGATGGCTTTTGTGATAAAGGCCTTGGCCTTATCGACTGCCTGATAAAGGGTCTTCCCCTTGGCTAGTTCAGCCGTAATCACTGCAGCAAAAGTACATCCAGTACCATGGGTGTGACAGGTTTGAATTCGTGGACTTTCCCAGACAAATTGTTCCTCCTTGGTAAAGAGGAAATCCTTGGCACCACCTTCAAGATGACCACCTTTGATAACTACAGACTGAGGACCAAATTCTTTTAAAATCAGGCGACCAGCACGCTGCATGTCTTCTGGATCATGGATTGAAAAACCAACAATCTCTTCTGCTTCAGGAAGATTGGGAGTGATAATGGTTGCAAGGGGAAGTAGGTTTGTTTTTAGGAAGCTTCTCGCACTGGTATCAATCAGGGTGTCCCCACTCGTAGCGACCATAACAGGGTCCAGCACATAGGGACAGTCCAGCTTTTTAAGGTAGGGTTGGATGATCTCCATGATCTCAGTAGTTGCCAACATACCAGTTTTCACAGCCTGAGGTTTGATATCCGAAAAGACACTCTCCAATTGAGCTTCCAGCATTTGGTTGGAGACGTGCTCGATTAATTGAACACCTCTGGTATTTTGAGCGACAAGGCTGGTGACAACGGCCATTCCATAGACATCTCTCGCTTGGAATGACTTCAAATCAGCCATAATGCCAGCACCGCCACTAGGGTCAGTTCCTGCAATGGATAGAGCAACGGGTAAATAAGTCATCTAAAACCTCCCAACCAACTGAAGTTTGTATTCTCAAGAACAAGCTAGTCTGTTTGAGGAAAGCAATAGAAGACTAGCTAGTCCTCATTATCATTTCCACTTCCATCAGCTAGCATTACCTAGATTGAGTCAAAGGGATATAACAGTCGTTAATCTCAGCTTTACGCACCCCTAGTGGTTGTTTTCTTTTTTCTACAGTATAGCATATTTTTATAGTTTATATAGTGAAATTTGACTGCAAATCTCTCGTTACAGGATTAGAATTCTATTTTTCGAAAAAATAATAAAAATTATAGTTGACAAATGTAGATTTTGAGAGTATACTAATAACTGTAATCGACAAATGTAGATTTAGGAGGTGTGATGATGCAGATTTCAGATGCAGAATGGCAGGTCATGAAGATTATTTGGATGCAAGGAGAGCAGACCAGTACGGATTTGATCAGGGTTCTGGCGGAGCGGTTCGACTGGTCCAAGTCGACCATTCAAACTCTTTTGGCTCGTTTAGTTGAGAAAGAGTGTCTGACAAGGAAAAAAGAAGGCAAGTTCTTTGTCTATTCAGCCCTTTTAACTCTGGACCAGAGTCGAGACTTGCTTGTCCAAGATATCAAAGACAAGGTTTGTTCTCGTAGGATTAAGAACTTGTTGGCTGATTTGATTGTGGAATGTGATTTCACTTTGGCTGACTTGGAAGACTTAGAAGCTGTGATTTCTAAGAAGAAATCAAGCGCTGTAACAGAAGTAAGATGTAATTGTATGTAAAGGAGACGTCATGTTAAATAGTATTGTAACCATTATTTGTATTGCCCTTATCGCGTTTATCTTGTTTTGGTTTTTCAAAAAGCCTGAAAAATCTGGACAAAAGGCCCAGCAAAAAAAGGGTTACCAAGAGATCCGAGTGGAAGTCATGGGGGGCTATACGCCTGAGTTGATTATTCTTAAAAAATCAGTGCCAGCCCGCATTGTCTTTGACCGCAAGGACCCTTCACCCTGTCTAGATCAGATCGTCTTTCCAGATTTTGGTGTGCATGCGGATCTTCCTATGGGTGAAGAGTATGTAGTGGAAATCACACCTGAGCAGACTGGAGAGTTTGGCTTTGCATGTGGTATGAACATGATGCACGGCAAGATGATTGTAGAGTAGGAGGAGACTATGACAGAAATTGTGAAAGCAAGCCTAGAAAATGGCATTCAAAAAATCCGTATCCGAGCTGAAAAAGGCTATCATCCAGCTCATATTCAGCTTCAAAAAGGGATTCCGGCTGAGATAACTTTTCATCGTGTGACGCCATCAAACTGTTACAAAGAAATCCTTTTTGAAGAAGAAGGTATCTTGGAACCAATCGGCGTGGACGAGGAGAAGACAATTCGTTTTACGCCTCAAGAGTTGGGGCAACATGAATTTTCATGTGGCATGAAGATGCAAAAGGGGAGTTATATCGTAGTTGAGAAGACGCGAAAATCTTTGTCACTTTTGCAACGTTTTTGGATTACCAGTATCTTTACTGTGCCGCTAGTTATTCTCATGATTGGGATGTTGACAGGGACTATCAGTCATCCAGTCATGCATTGGGGCACCTTTTTAGCCACGACGCCTATCATGCTAGTGGCCGGTGGTCCTTATATCCAAAGTGCTTGGGCTAGTTTTAAAAAGCACAATGCCAACATGGATACCTTGGTGGCACTGGGAACCCTAGTAGCCTATCTCTATAGTCTAGTTGCTCTCTTTGCTGGTCTCCCTGTTTACTTTGAAAGTGCTGGATTTATCCTCTTCTTCGTTCTTTTGGGGGCGGTTTTTGAGGAAAAAATGCGAAAAAACACTTCTCAAGCTGTGGAGAAATTACTAGATTTGCAGGCTAAAACAGCAGAAGTCTTGCGTGAGGATAGCTATGTCCAAGTTCCCTTGGAGCAAGTCAAGGTAGGTGACCTGATTCGAGTGCGTCCCGGTGAAAAGATCGCGGTTGATGGTGTTGTTGTCGAAGGTGTCTCCAGTATTGATGAATCCATGGTGACAGGTGAGAGCCTGCCGGTAGACAAAACAGTTGGAGATACTGTGATTGGCTCCACTATCAATAATAGTGGAACACTGGTTTTTAAAGCAGAAAAAGTTGGTTCAGAGACTGTCTTGGCTCAGATTGTGGACTTTGTGAAGAAAGCCCAGACCAGCCGTGCACCGATTCAGGATTTGACGGATAAGATTTCAGGAATTTTTGTCCCAGCAGTTGTCATTTTAGCGATTTTGACTTTTTGGATTTGGTTTGTCTTACTTGGGGCTAGTTTTGTGACCTCTCTACTTTATGGTGTGGCAGTTTTGATTATCGCTTGCCCTTGTGCCCTAGGTCTTGCAACACCAACAGCCCTCATGGTAGGAACAGGGCGGAGTGCCAAGATGGGGGTTCTCCTAAAAAATGGAACCGTCCTACAGGAAATCCAGAAAGTCCAAACTCTCGTCTTTGATAAAACAGGAACTTTGACGGAAGGAAAACCAGTGGTCACTGATATCATTGGCGACGAGACAGAAGTACTTGGCTTAGCTGCCTCTTTGGAAGAAGCCTCTCAACACCCACTGGCTCAAGCTATTATCAAGCGAGCGAGTGAAGCAGGACTTGAGCTTCAACCTGTAGAAAATTTCCAAGCCCTACACGGAAAAGGTGTTTCAGGGCAAATCAATGGGAAACAAGTCTTGCTTGGAAATGCTAAAATGCTAGATGGCATGGATATTTCGAGCGCTTATCAGGAAAAACTAGAAGAACTGGAAAAAGAAGCTAAGACAGTTGTGTACTTGGCTGTTGACAATGAAATCAAAGGCTTGCTTGCCCTGCAAGATATTCCCAAAGAAAATGCCAAGCTTGCCATCAGTCAGCTGAAAAAACGTGGTCTCCGAACAGTGATGTTGACAGGAGATAATGCTGGAGTGGCGCGAGCTATTGCAGACCAGATTGGTATCGAAGAGGTCATTGCTGGTGTTTTGCCAGAAGAAAAAGCGCATGAAATCCATCAACTTCAACAGGCTGGTAAAGTAGCCTTTATCGGAGATGGTATCAATGATGCGCCAGCCCTTAGTGTAGCGGATGTGGGGATTGCTATGGGAGCTGGAACAGATATTGCCATTGAATCAGCAGATCTTGTCCTTACAACCAACAATTTACTAGGATTGGCACGTGCTTTTGATATGAGTAAGAAGACCTTTAATCGTATTCTACTCAATCTTTTCTGGGCTTCTATCTATAACCTCATTGGTATTCCGATTGCAGCAGGAGTCTTTTCAGGAATTGGTCTCGTTCTCAATCCAGAACTGGCTGGTCTAGCCATGGCTTTTAGTTCTGTATCTGTTTTAACCAGTTCACTCATGCTAAACTTTAGTAAAATAGACTAAAAGCGAGCTTGCTCGCTTTTTATTATAAAACAGTTGTATAAAACGTTTTCAAACTGTACTGTAATAGAGAATAAAAACTTCTGAGCACATTCTTAGGAGACCAAAAACAAATGTGGTAAAGTAGTAGAGTAAAAATTTGCTGAAACGTTTCCAATTAGTATATGAAAACGGATTTATCAAGTTTTAAAAATATTTGAAGGAGAGTTATCATTATGACTCAAGGGAAAATTACTGCATCTGCAGCAATGCTCAACGTATTGAAAACATGGGGTGTAGACACTATCTACGGTATCCCATCAGGAACACTCAGCTCACTTATGGACGCTTTGGCTGAAGACAAAGATATCCGTTTCTTGCAAGTTCGCCACGAAGAAACAGGTGCTCTTGCAGCGGTTATGCAGGCTAAATTTGGCGGATCTATCGGTGTTGCAGTTGGTTCAGGTGGACCTGGTGCAACTCACTTGATCAATGGTGTTTACGATGCAGCTATGGATAACACTCCATTCCTTGCTATCCTTGGATCACGTCCAGTTAACGAATTGAACATGGATGCCTTCCAAGAATTGAACCAAAACCCAATGTACAACGGTATCGCTGTTTACAACAAACGTGTAGCTTACGCAGAGCAATTGCCAAAAGTGATTGACGAAGCTTGCCGTGCTGCCGTTTCTAAAAAAGGTCCAGCTGTCGTTGAAATTCCAGTAAACTTTGGTTTCCAAGAAATCGACGAAAACTCATACTACGGTTCAGGTTCATACGAGCGTTCATTCATCGCTCCTGCTTTGAACGAAGTTGAAATCGACAAAGCTGTTGAAATTTTGAACAACGCTGAACGTCCAGTTATCTACGCTGGTTACGGTGGTGTTAAAGCTGGTGAAGTAATCACTGAATTGTCACGTAAAATCAAAGCGCCAATCATCACAACTGGTAAAAACTTCGAAGCGTTCGAATGGAACTACGAAGGTTTGACAGGTTCTGCTTACCGTGTTGGTTGGAAACCAGCCAACGAAGTGGTCTTTGAAGCAGACACAGTTCTTTTCCTTGGTTCAAACTTCCCATTTGCTGAAGTTTACGAAGCCTTCAAGAACACTGAAAAATTCATCCAAGTCGATATCGACCCTTACAAACTTGGTAAACGACATGCCCTTGATGCTTCTATTCTTGGTGATGCAGGTCAAGCAGCGAAAGCAATCCTTGACAAAGTGAACCCAGTTGAATCAACTCCATGGTGGCGTGCAAACGTGAAGAACAACCAAAACTGGCGTGATTACATGAACAAACTCGAAGGTAAAACTGAGGGTGAATTGCAATTGTACCAAGTTTACAATGCAATCAACAAACATGCTGATCAAGACGCTATCTACTCAATCGACGTAGGTGACACTACTCAAACATCTACTCGTCACCTTCACATGACACCTAAGAACATGTGGCGTACATCTCCACTCTTTGCGACAATGGGTATTGCCCTTCCTGGTGGTATTGCTGCTAAGAAAGACAATCCAGATCGCCAAGTATGGAACATCATGGGTGACGGTGCATTCAACATGTGCTACCCAGACGTTATCACAAACGTTCAATACGACCTTCCAGTTATCAACGTTGTCTTCTCAAATGGTAAATATGCCTTCATCAAGGACAAATACGAAGACACAAACAAACACTTGTTTGGTTGTGACTTCCCTAATGCTGACTATGCGAAAATCGCTGAAGCTCAAGGAGCTGTTGGATTTACAGTTGACCGTATCGAAGACATCGATGCAGTTGTTGCAGAAGCTGTTAAATTGAGCAAAGAAGGTAAAACTGTTGTTATCGATGCTCGCATCACTGAACACCGTCCACTTCCAGTAGAAGTACTTGAATTGGATCCAAAACTTCACTCAGAAGAAGCAATCAAAGCCTTCAAGGAAAAATACGAAGCAGAAGAACTCGTACCATTCCGTCTCTTCTTGGAAGAAGAAGGTTTGCAATCACGCGCAATTAAATAATTCCTTCGTGGAACTTAAAAAGATCGGAGCAATCCGGTCTTTTTATGGAGTATAGTAAATGAATTTAAATCAATTAGATATTATCGTTTCAGATGTTCCACAAGTCTGTGCTGACTTGGAGCGTATTTTGGATAAAAAGTCCGATTATGTTGATGACAGTTTTGCTCAGTTTACGATTGGCAGTCACTGTCTGATGTTGTCCCAAAATCATTTGATTCCTTTGGAAGATTTTCAGTCAGGAATCATTCTTCATATTGAGATTGAGGATCTAAATCAGAATTACCAACGGTTAAAAGAGATCGGTGTCGAGATTTTACACGGTCTTTGTGAAACGGATTGGGGAACAGAGTCCTTATTAGTTAAAGGGCCTGCTGGTCTAGTGATTGATTTTTATCGTATGAAGTAGGTAATTCTATTATCAAATTTTTTATCTAAACATTCTTGGAGTGAAACTTAAAAAGATCGGAGCAATTCGATCTTTTTTGTATTTATGCGACTTTCAGTCCGTCTCACTCCGTTAGGTGCGAGACAAAAAACCACCCGTTTTCACGGGTGGTTATGATTTCTACACTTATTGTTTGGCTTCCTGTTTTAATTGTTGCACCTGTTCCTCGTACTGGACAAGCTCCCTGTCTTTTATATTGATAGTCGCTTCTGCTTCAGCAATGCGGCTTCTCAGATCTTGAGTCTTGTTATGGTGATAGCTAATACCAATAGCACTACCAGCAATGATCCCGATTACTAGACAAGTAAAAATCACCAAAATCAAGGGAGCAGATAGTTGTGTAAAGACAAGACTGACAGTTACTGTTTGACGATTGAGTAGACCAAATGAGATCACAATGACTAATAAGCTCAAACCGCCAATTAGATAAGCCTTATCTTTCAGTGACAATTCATTAAATTTTTTTAGCATAAGTTCCTTTTCTCCTGACTATGTTGATAGAAAACTACACACCATTTAGGTATTAACAAAATTCATTTTACTAGAAAATTTCGATACTGTCAATAATTTCTAACGGCTTATTTACCATCAATCAATCGATTCATTGAAAAGGAGTATTCATTTTCTAATATTTGATTGAGTAAACAGAACGGAGCAATTCGGTCTTTTTTCTGTTCCCTCTTTCTTATAACAAGATTGTGATAGTTTATATCTTTATAACAAAAGTTTTAAAGACTTGATTGTTTTGAAAGAATATTTTAAAATAAGATTCAGTAAAAATGAAAGAGGTTTTGAAAATGTCTGAAAAACAAATGAAAATTTTAGGTTGGGTAGCGACCTTTATGTCTGTTATGATGTATGTGTCTTACTTCCCACAAATTATGAACAACCTGGCTGGTCAAAAAGGGAACTTTATCCAGCCCTTGGTTGCAGCCATCAACTGTAGTCTCTGGGTTTACTACGGTCTTTTCAAAAAAGAAAGAGATATCCCCCTTGCAGCAGCTAATGCACCAGGTATTATTTTTGGTCTGGTAACGGCTATCACAGCTTTGATTTAAAAAGAAGACTGGTTTCAGTCTTTTTTGTACATAAAAATAGATTCTCAAGTAAAGAAAGTCTAATGAGAGTTGAGGAGAATAGCCGTTGACAGCGAGCTTTCTGATTGCTGCTTTAGGGGTTCCTCCATCAAGTAAGAGATTGTTTCGTTACTATTTTTACAAAATCTTCTCCCTACTTTATAAAATAGAAAAAAGAGTTCAATTCGAACTCTTTTTTTGCTATAATGAGGGGAGAAAAATCAGACAGGAGATCGACATGTCAGAACCATTATTTTTACAATCAGTTATGCAAGAAAAAATCTGGGGTGGGACCAAGCTACGTGATGAGTTTGGTTACGACATTCCAAGTGAAAAAATCGGGGAATACTGGGCTATCTCAGCCCACCCAAATGGAGTTTCTAAGGTAGCCAATGGACGCTACGAGGGAACAGACCTTGCTACTTTGTATGCGGAACACCGTGAGTTGTTTGGCAACCGTCCAGAACCAGTATTTCCTCTCTTAACTAAAATTCTCGATGCCAACGACTGGCTTAGCGTCCAAGTTCACCCAGACGATGCCTATGGACTAGAACACGAAGGCGAACTTGGAAAAACAGAATGCTGGTATATCATCGCAGCGGATGAGGGATCAGAGATTATCTATGGTCACAATGCCAAGTCAAAAGAAGAACTCCGCCAGCAAATTGAGGACAAGAACTGGGATGCCTTACTGACAAAAGTGCCAGTTAAGGCTGGAGATTTCTTCTATGTGCCAAGTGGTACCATGCACGCTATCGGTGCAGGTATCTTGATTCTTGAAACCCAGCAGTCTAGTGACACTACCTACCGTGTCTATGACTTTGACCGCAAGGATGACAAGGGCAACTTGCGTGAACTTCATCTTGAAAAATCCATCGATGTTTTAAACATTGGAGAACCTGCCAATAGCCGACCTGTCACTGTCAAAGCAGATGATCTACGTTCCACTCTCCTTGTATCCAATGATTTCTTCGCAGTTTACAAATGGGAAATTACTGGAAAAGTTAACTTTGAAAAGACAGCTGACTACAGCTTGTTGAGTGTCTTGGCTGGTCAAGGTCAACTAACTGTTGACGGGAAAAACTATCCAATCCAAAAAGGGAGCCACTTTATCCTACCAAGTGATGTTGAAGCTTGGACTCTGGAAGGGCAAGGTTTGGAATTGATTGTCAGTCATCCATAAAAAGAAAAGACTTGAGAGATATTCTCAAGTCCTTTTTTGTATTTACATAAATTGGGCGATAAAGACCACGATGATGATGATAGGAATGATAAAACGAAGAAGGAAAAGCCAGACTTGGAAAAGTCCCTGTTTCCATGCTGTTTCATCAAGGTGTAGTTCCTCCATTGCAAGAGCCTTTTTAAAGACATAGCCTGTAAAAAGTGAAAGGCAGAGAGCTCCAAATGGCATGAGGAGATTGGAAACTAAGAAGTCCATAGCATCAAAGAAAGTCTTACCAAAGATGTGAACATCCGCCATAACTCCATAGGATAGGGCTGAAGGAATGCCAAAGACAAAGGTCAAGATTCCTAAAATGGTACTCCATTTAGCACGCATACTGTTGTCCTGGTTGGTGATATTGCCCACATTGATTTCCAGCATCACGACAGAGGAAGTGACCGTCGCAAAAAGGAAGAGCAAGAGGAAGAGGATGTAGAAAATGGTTCCAAAAGGCATCTTGTCAAAGAGTTGAGGCAAGACGATGAAGAGCAGGCTTGGTCCCCCTTCAGACTGAATATTGAAGGCTGACATGGCTGGGAAAATGGCTAGACCTGCCATGATGGATACCGAGATGTTCATGGCTACGATGGAAATCCCTGACTGGACCAGATTGGTTTTCTTGTCTAAGTAAGAAGCATAGGTCAGCATGGCTGTGACCCCTAGTGAAAGGGCAAAGAAAGATTGTCCTAGAGCATAAAGGAAACCGGCACTGGTCAGTTTTGAGAAGTCTGGTTTGAGGAAGTAGAGAACGCCTTCCATGGCATTTGGCAAACTGAGAGAGCGTCCAATGATAATGACAAAAATGATAAAGAGCAGGGGCATCATAACTTTTGAGGCTCTTTCAATCCCTTTTTGAACCCCACGTGATACAATAAAGATATTCAACAAGATAAAGGAAGCTTGAGCCCCTAGAGCAATGGCTGGATTTGAAATGATTGAAGTGAATAACTGAGCATAATCACCTGTTCCACCAAGATGGAACAATTTCCCAAACTCAATACCTAGATAGACTAAAATCCATCCTCCGATAACACTGTAAAAGGAGAGGAGGATAAAGAGCGCAAAGGCACCAATCCAACCAATAAAGTTGTACTTGTTATTCTTGCCAAGTTTTCCAAAGGTTTTGATAGCGGAAACGCCAGCACTACGGCCAAGGGCAAACTCAGCCAGAAGGAGCGGGAAACCGATTAAAATGGTGGAAATGAGAAAGACTAGTAAAAAGCCTCCCCCGCCATTAGCGGCAGTCATGTAGGGGAACTTCCAAACGGCTCCAAGTCCGATGGCTGAACCAGCAGATGCTAGAATGAAGCCTAGTTTCGAGCCCCATTGCGATTTTTCTGACATAGTTGAAACTCCAATCTCCTTTTTTAAAATAAGAAAAGGCTACTTGATTTGTCAAATAGCCCTCTCTCAATGGCTCTCTATGAGCCTTCTGTTTGATTGATAGACTTGACTATCCTATCATGTTTTCTAAGGTCTGTCAAGAAAACCATTTTCAAGTTTTCACACCTTTCTCAAAAAGTTAAAAATTTTTCGCAAAAACGCTTGACTCTGACCTAAGGGGAGGGGTTATACTATCAATGTAATACTCTTCGAAAATCAAATTCAAACCACGTCAGCGTCGCCTTACCGTACTCAAGTACAGCTTGCGGCTAGCTTCCTAGTTTGCTCTTTGATTTTCATTGAGTATAAGGAGGAAATCATGTACCATATAAAAGAAGCTGCGCAGCTTTCGGGTGTCTCTGTCAAGACCCTGCACCACTACGATAAGATAGGACTCTTGGTTCCGTTAAAGTCGGAAAATGGCTATCGAACCTACAGTCAAGAAGATTTGGAACGCCTTCAAGTCATTCTTTACTATAAATATCTAGGTTTTTCTTTAGAAAAAATAGCAGAGCTGTTAAAGGAAGAAAGGACAGATTTATTGCCCCATTTGACTAGGCAGTTGGACTATCTAACTCGCGAAAGGCAACATCTGGATACCTTGATTTCCACCTTGCAAAAAACGATTCAAGAACAAAAAGGAGAAAGAAAAATGACCATTGAGGAAAAATTCACTGGATTTAGCTATCAAGATCATCAAAAATACCAGCAAGAAGCGGTAGAGAAATATGGGCAAGAAGTCATGGATCAAGCCCTCGAACGCCAAAAGGGTCGTGAAGATGAGTCTACGGTCGCCTTTAACCAAGTCTTTCAAACTTTGGCACAAAATCTTCAAGCTGGTTTACCTGCAACAGCAGCTGAAAACCAAGAAGAAGCAGCCAAACTCTTGCAAGCTATTCGTACTTATGGATTTGACTGCTCTATTGAGGTATTCGGTCATATCGGCAAAGGCTACGTCTACAACCCAGAGTTTAAGGAAAACATTGACAAATTTGGACCTGGAACAGCTCAATACACATCAGATGTCATTGCAACTTACGTTCAGACAAATGCAGAATAAATAGGCTAGGAATTTCCTAGCCTATTTTTTTACTTCAAGTCATAAAACCAGTTGTCACCGTCTTTGTAGTAAAAGAATTCACTGAGATCTTCTTCTAGAAACACATGAAGCATATCAGACATATCATTAGTAGCAAGTTTTAGATGAGACAGATTGTCAAAATCCTCCCACCAAACCTTCCCTTCGTCTGAAGACTGGAGTTCACCAGTAAAGTGTTCTGTCTTGTAAAAAAGGACGACATAACGATAATCCTTGTCATCGTACCAGTTTTTGATACCACAGAGTTGGGGTTTGGAAATGGTCAGACCAGTTTCTTCTTTCACTTCACGAATGACAGAATCGACAAAGGATTCGCCACGTTCAACATGACCACCAGGAAAAGTAATGCCAGGCCAGTCAGGATTAACTCGATCTTGGACCAGGACCTTATCCCCGTTTTTAATCATACACATATTGACAAATTCGACTGACTCTCTTCTGTTCATTTTCTTTCACTTATTTTGTTAGTAATTTTTCTACCACGTTTAACTTTCGCATGGTCAAATCTACATTAAAAAGCTTTTCAAGATAGTTGGTATTAAGTTTCTTTTGTTTTGCAGTTCTAGGGAGATAGAGGTAAAGACAATGGTTACCGATACAAATTTCTTCTTCACCGTAATCAATTTTTAATTTTTCTAAAGGGAGGCTTTGAATAGGTTCTTGATAAAAAATCACGTGTACACGGTCATAAAGATAGTGTTCTCCAAACGGGTTTTCTTGGACAATTTTTGTAAAATTACTTTTGTTCTTGATTACCATTTTTAAGTCAGCACCAATTTTTTCCTTTATTAGAGCGTGAACCTGTTCTCGTATTTCTTCTAAGGTCAAGTCACTTTCAAGAATGATATTTCCACTTTGAATATAGGTTCGAACGTGTTGAAAACCAGCTTCTGTCAGAATATCTACCAAATAAGACATTTTCGGGATAGCATTCTTTCCATTAGGAGTAACACCTCTTAGTAAAATAATATGTTCCAAAGGACTTCCTTTCTTATTTGGTATTTATTGGATTTGAGCCTGCCACCCAGCCGGTGCAGAGGGCAGAAGTGATGTTAAAGCCACCCGTGTGGGCATTGATATCCAGTACCTCACCAGCAAAGTGGAGTCCAGGAACGAGCTTGCTTTCGAGGGTTTTGGGATTGATTTCCTTAAGACTGACACCGCCTTTGGTGACAAAGGATTTGGCAAGGGACATTTTTCCGGTCACAGGGATTTTGAGGGCCTTGATGGACTGGAGAAGTTGTTCGCGTTCCTTTTCAGTCAGTTGTTTGACTTTTTCAGGATAGCCTTGCACAAGAAATTCTGCCAAGCGTTCTGGAAGCAAGGTTTTTAAAGCATTTTTCAAGGATTTTTCCCGATTTTCTTCTAGAAATGCCACCAAGTCGCTCTCAGAAAGTTGAGGCAAAACATCCAGTGAAAGAACTTCTCCACCCTTGACAAAACTAGACATACGCAGAGCGGCAGGACCGGATAGACCAAAGTGAGTAAAGAGCAGATCGTGGGTGATGACATGCTTGCCGTAGCTTAGGGTCACATCGTCCAGTGAAATTCCCTGCAAGGCCTTATGGGGGAAATCTGTCAATAAAGGACTTTCAGCAGCTTCAAGCTCGGTAATGGTATGTTTGAAATGACGGGCAATCTCGTGACCGAAACCAGTCGAGCCAGTAGAAGGATAGGATTTTCCACCAGTTGTGACAATGAGTTTATCACAAGTGAAGCTTTGGTCTGCGGACTTGAGGACAAACTGGTCGTCTATCTTTTTAACCGAAACAATCTCCGTTTGAGTAGCAACTTGACCACCGAGTTCAGTGATTTTCTTTTCCAAGACTTCGATAATAGTCCGAGACTTGTCACTAGCAGGAAAGACGCGTCCGTGGTCTTCGACCTTAAGTTTGACTCCATTTTCCGTAAAAAAATTGATGATATCGTGGTTATCGAACTGGGAGAAGACACTATATAGAAAGCGCCCATTTCCAGGGATGCCAGCTAATAGGTCATCTAAGCTTCCGTTATTAGTCACATTGCAACGACCACCGCCAGTTCCAGCTAATTTTTTCCCAAGTTTCCGATTTTTTTCGATGAGAAGAGTTTTCTGACCATAAAAGCTACTGGAAATTGTAGCCATCATGCCTGCAGGCCCACCACCGATAACAATAGTATCAAAATGTTTCATAGCTCTATTGTACCACAAAAAACAAGAGATGCTTGGCATCTCTTGTTGCTCATAATCTTAGTTAATTTCATATCCCATCAACAAACCGCCATCTTCTGCATAGAAACTGCAGAGACCAGACGTCGGGATGATTTTGATATTGGCTTGTGGGAAGGTTTCTAGTAAGCGTTCTGACAATTGCTGACAGAATTTTTCATTACTGCGATGAGCCATGACAATTCGACCACCAGCATAGCCAGCTTTGATGAGTTCTTCATAGGCTGCTTGAAGGGATTTTTTTGGTCCACGCGCTTTTTGGAGTAGTTCTAAGGTTCCAGTTTCACTTGCTTCCCCAACCATACGGATGTTGAGAAGGCCAACGACTGTACCGATAAGCTTACTCAAACGGCCATTTTTGACCAAGTTATCAACTTTAGCAAGAACAAAGAGCAACTTCGTTTTTTCTTGATAGGCTGTAATAGCTTCAACAATTTCCTCAAAAGAAAGTCCTTGATCAATCAAACTATTGATTTTCTCGACAATCAAGTCAACCTCACCACCTGCAGACAATGTATCGATTACATGAATCTGAGTGTCAGGGTGTTCTTCAAGGTAAATATTTCTAGCGAGCTGTGCACTATTATGGCTACCTGAAAGAGTACCAGTGATAGTAACGACAAAGATATGCTTAGCACCTTCAAATGCACGCAAGTAATCATCAGGGCTAGGACAAGCTGATTTTGAAGCCTCAGAAGTCGCATACATGGTTTCCATCATGTGGTCAATGTCAAGATTGGCATCATCGATAAAGACCTGATCAGCTACTTGAATGGTTAAAGGAACACTAACAAATTCCGTATCAATAGCAGGAGTTGCTAGTTGACGATAATCACAACCAGAGTCAGCTACAATCTTCCAAGTCATAGAAATTCTCCATCTTTGTCACTTATACATTGACAAAGGTTCTGTCTTTTTTTACAATTATATCATGAAAGCCCTTGAAACAAAAGTACCACCTCTCTGTTGTCACAAGTAGAAAGAAATTGTTATGTCTGAACGTAAAATATCTGAAAAATCTCTTGAAAATCTCAGAAAATCAAATCAAGAATCCAATTTTTTAACCAGAGAAGCAATCGAGACGGCTCTTTTGCAACTTCTAGAGAAAAAGGACTTGGCCAAGATCAGCATTTCGGAGCTGGTCAAACGGGCGGGCGTCTCTCGTGCCGCCTTCTATCGTAACTATGACTCCAAAGAAGAGATTTTGGAAAGCGTCTTTAAACGCAGTGTTCATAATATCATGGAACAGCTCAGCCACTACGATGTTAAAACCGACCTCTATTTGGTCTGGGTTCACCTTTTCCGCGCAGCAAAGAAAGAAGCTAAGGTTATCCAATTTGCCCTGGACTACCACTTGGAAAAGATTTTCGTCCAAGCCATGCAGGAATTTCTGGAAAAATACCACGGGAAATCAAAAGGTGTTAGCAGCTACCTCCATTCCTTTTGGAGCTCTGCCATCGTATCAGTTCTGCTCAAATGGATCAAGGATGGCATGAAGGTTCCGGCTGAAAAGATTGCAGATTTACGCTTGCCATTTTTCAAAAAATAGGGGATAAGGAGAAGACTTATGACAGAAAAAAGACTGGCTTGGGATGAGTACTTTGCAGCCCAGGCTTTACTGATTGCCAATCGTTCGACCTGCAAACGTGCCAAGGTGGGAGCTGTCCTCGTTAAGGACAATAAAGTCATTTCAACAGGCTACAATGGTTCTGTATCGGGAACGGAGCACTGTATCGACCACGAATGTCTGGTCATTGAAGGACACTGTGTCCGAACCCTTCACGCCGAGGTCAATGCTATCTTGCAAGGAGCCGAACGAGGGGTTCCCAGAGGATTTACAGCCTATGTGACCCATTTCCCTTGTCTGAACTGCACCAAACAACTGCTTCAGGTTGGTTGCAAGCGCGTGGTTTATATCAACCAGTACCGAATGGATGACTATGCCCAGTACCTTTATCAAGAAAAAGGCACCGAGTTGACCCATTTACCATTAGAGACTGTTCAGACAGCTCTTCAAGAGGCAGATTTGATTTAAAAATTAATTAAAATAAATGGTTTAGACAGCTTTTTAAACCGTTTTTTGATATAATAAGAAGAATAAATTGAAAGAAGGAACTCAGAAAATGGGAAAAATTGAAGTCATTAATCATCCACTCATTCAACACAAATTGTCAATCTTGCGTCGTACAGACACTTCTACAAAAGCTTTTCGTGAACTAGTAGACGAGATTGCAATGTTGATGGGATATGAAGTACTTCGTGATCTTCCACTTGAAGACGTGGAAATCGAAACACCTATCACAAAGACCGTTCAAAAACAATTGGCTGGTAAAAAATTGGCGATTGTCCCAATCTTGCGTGCAGGTATCGGGATGGTAGATGGACTATTGAGCTTGGTTCCAGCAGCAAAAGTTGGACACATTGGTATGTACCGTGATGAAGAAACCCTTCAACCAGTTGAATACTTGGTGAAATTACCTGAGGATATTGACCAACGTCAAATCTTTGTCGTTGATCCAATGTTGGCAACAGGTGGCTCAGCAATCTTGGCAGTAGATTCGCTTAAAAAACGTGGCGCTTCAAATATCAAGTTTGTCTGCCTAGTATCTGCTCCAGAAGGAGTGAAAGCCCTTCAAGAAGCACACCCAGATGTAGAAATTTTTACTGCGGCCTTGGATGAACGCTTGAACGAACACGGTTATATCGTTCCAGGTCTTGGAGATGCTGGAGACCGCTTGTTCGGTACTAAATAAAATCCCAAAGTAAATAGTGAAACTAGAAGTTCGTTTTTGACTTGCAAGGAGGTTGAGTTTTTGTTTCTGTTTAGGTAATAGAGCAAAGATTTGACCTTTTTTGACCAAAAAGATATAATAGTTCTGTATTGAGTCGTAAGACTAAGAAAATTCAACATTAAAAGGAGAAATGAATGATTCCTGTAGTTATTGAACAAACAAGCCGTGGAGAACGTTCCTATGATATTTACTCTCGTCTTTTGAAAGACCGCATCATCATGCTAACAGGTCCCGTTGAAGACAACATGGCCAACTCCGTTATCGCCCAATTACTCTTCTTGGATGCCCAAGACAGCACAAAAGATATTTACCTTTATGTCAACACACCTGGAGGATCTGTTTCAGCTGGTTTGGCAATCGTTGATACTATGAATTTTATCAAGGCAGATGTCCAAACCATCGTGATGGGAATGGCTGCATCTATGGGGACTGTTATTGCATCAAGTGGAGCAAAAGGCAAACGCTTCATGCTTCCAAATGCAGAGTACATGATTCACCAACCAATGGGTGGTACAGGTGGTGGTACCCAACAGACAGATATGGCAATTGCTGCAGAACACTTACTTAAAACTCGTAAGACTTTGGAGCAAATCCTTGCAGATAACTCTGGTAAATCAGTTGAGCAGATTCATGCAGATGCGGAACGTGATTACTGGATGAGTGCCCAAGAAACGCTTGAATATGGCTTTATTGATGAAATCATGGCCAATAATTCTTTAAGCTAAGCAACCTAGAAAGCAAGCTCGACGGAGTTTGCTTTTTTTGATATAATAGGAGAAGATTTCTTAGAAAGAGGATTCCTCATGTTTGAAAAAACAAATCGATCAGGATTAATCATCTATCTCTACTATAATCGAGATGCAAAAAAAATTCAGGAATACGGTGATATCTGTTACCATTCCAAAAAACATCGTTACTTGCAGCTCTATGTTCCAACTGAGGAGCTAGATGACTTGGTTGAGAGATTAGGTAAGGAAAGATATATCAAGAAAATTAGACGTTGCCATATTCAAGAGCTAGAAACTCCCTTCGTTGGGAATCTCTATCGGACTGAAGAAAACGTTATCATTTAAAAAAGTTAAACAAATACATTGACAATTTTCTGATAATTCGGTATATTCTTAACATACAATTTTTGAAACAACTATAAGGAGATTAAAAATGAAGAAAAAATTTGCCCTATCTTTTGTGGCTCTTGCTAGTGTGGCTCTTCTTGCTGCCTGTGGAGAGGTCAAGTCAGGAGCGTCAAACACAACTGGAAATCCAGTAGACGAAAAAACAATTAAAATCGGTTTTAACTTTGAAGAGACAGGTGCTGTGGCAGCTTACGGTACAGCTGAACAAAAAGGTGCCCAACTTGCTGTAGACGAAATCAACGCTGCAGGTGGAATTGATGGAAAACAAATCGAAGTTGTGGACAAAGACAACAAGTCAGAAACTGCTGAAGCAGCCTCTGTTACTACAAACCTTGTTACCCAATCAAAAGTAGCAGCTATTGTAGGACCTGCGACATCTGGTGCAACTGCTGCAGCTGTAGCTAACGCTACTAAAGCTGGAGTGCCATTGATTTCACCAAGTGCTACTCAAGACGGTTTGACCAAAGGTCAAGATTACCTATTTATCGGAACATTCCAAGATAGCTTCCAAGGGAAGATTATCTCTAACTATGTAACAAACAAATTGAATGCTAAGAAGGTTGTTCTTTATACTGACAACGCTAGTGACTATGCTAAAGGTATTGCTAAATCATTCCGCGAATCCTACAAGGGTGAGATTGTAGCAGATGAAACGTTTGTAGCAGGTGATACAGACTTCCAAGCAGCCCTTACTAAAATGAAAGGCAAAGAGTTTGATGCTATCGTTGTTCCAGGTTACTACACAGAAGCAGGTAAAATTGTAAACCAAGCTCGTGGTATGGGAATTGATAAACCAATCGTTGGTGGTGATGGATTTAACGGTGAAGAATTTGTTCAACAAGCAACTGCTGAAAGAGCATCAAACATTTACTTCATCTCTGGATTCTCCACCACAGTTGATGTTTCTGCAAAAGCTAAAGCTTTCCTTGAAGCATACCGTGCTAAATACAACGAAGAGCCTTCAACATTCTCAGCTTTAGCCTATGACTCAGTTTACCTAGTAGCAAATGCTGCAAAAGGTGCTAAAAACTCAGGTGAAATCAAGGACAACCTTGCTAAAACCAAAGATTTTGATGGTGTAACTGGTCAGACAAGCTTTGATGCTGACCACAATACAGTGAAAACTGCTTACATGATGACCATGAACAATGGTAAAGTTGAAGAAGCAGAAGTTGTAAAACCATAACATTAGAATAGTAATTGAAATGGGGAATGAGCCTTTGACTCACTCCCTGTTTCGGTGTTTATGAACTTGTGAAAATAATGAAATTTTCTAAAAAATAAGGATAGAAAAGAGTGAATGCTATGCTCCAACAACTTGTGAATGGTTTAATTCTGGGTAGTGTTTATGCACTTTTGGCTCTGGGTTATACCATGGTTTATGGAATTATCAAACTCATCAACTTCGCCCACGGTGATATTTACATGATGGGTGCCTTTATTGGTTACTTTTTGATTAATTCTTTCCAAATGGATTTCTTTTTAGCTTTAATTATTTCAATGGCAGGGACTGCGCTGCTTGGTGTTGTGATTGAGTTTCTTGCCTACCGTCCTTTACGACACTCTACACGTATTGCTGTATTGATTACTGCCATCGGAGTGTCTTTCCTACTGGAATACGGAATGGTTTATCTAGTAGGTGCTAATACTCGTGCCTTCCCTCAAGCAATTGAAACAGTCCGCTTTGACTTGGGACCAATTAGCTTGACAAATGTTCAATTGATGATTTTAGCAGTTTCTGTACTCTTGATGGTTTTATTGCAATTAATCGTCCAAAAAACAAAAATGGGGAAAGCCATGCGTGCGGTATCAGTTGATAGTGACGCAGCTCAATTGATGGGAATTAATGTAAATCGCACAATCAGCTTTACCTTTGCTTTGGGTTCAGCCCTTGCTGGTGCAGCAGGTGTTCTCATTGCCCTTTACTACAACTCTCTTGAACCTTTGATGGGTGTGACTCCAGGTCTAAAATCATTCGTTGCGGCCGTTCTCGGTGGTATCGGGATTATTCCTGGTGCAGCTCTAGGGGGATTTGTGATTGGCTTGTTGGAAACATTTGCTACTGCCTTCGGTATGTCTGATTTCCGTGATGCTATCGTGTATGGAATCTTGCTTTTGATTCTAATTGTTCGACCTGCGGGTATCCTTGGTAAGAATGTGAAAGAGAAGGTGTAAACAATGAAGACAAATCTTAAAGTAAATATTCTCTGGTTATTCCTTCTGTTAGCGGGTTATGGATTGATTAGTGTACTGGTTTCTGCTGGTGTTCTCAATCTATTCCATGTCCAAATTTTAGAACAAATTGGGATTAATATCATCCTTGCAGTAGGCTTGAACTTAATAGTTGGTTTTTCAGGACAATTCTCACTCGGTCATGCAGGTTTTATGGCAATTGGGGCTTATGCAGCAGCGATTATTGGTTCAAAATCACCAACCTATGGTGCCTTCTTTGGAGCAATGGTCTTGGGCGCCTTGATTTCTGGTGCAGTTGCTTTGCTCGTTGGGATTCCAACACTCCGTTTGAAGGGTGACTACCTGGCTGTTGCGACACTAGGCGTTTCAGAAATCATTCGTATCTTTATCATTAATGGTGGAAGTTTGACCAACGGTGCCGCTGGTATCTTGGGTATTCCAAACTTTACCAACTGGCAAATGGTGTATCTTTTTGTAGTGATTACAACTATTGCAACTCTCAACTTCTTACGTAGTCCAATTGGACGCTCTACTCTATCTGTTCGTGAGGATGAGATTGCTGCTGAATCCGTTGGAGTAAACACTACAAAGATCAAGATTATCGCTTTTGTCTTTGGTGCCATTACAGCAAGTATTGCTGGTTCACTTCAGGCTGGTTTTATCGGTTCTGTCGTCCCAAAAGATTACACTTTTATTAATTCCATCAACGTGTTGATTATCGTTGTATTTGGTGGACTTGGATCTATTACTGGTACCATCGTTTCAGCGATTGTTTTAGGAATTTTAAATATGCTCCTTCAAGATGTAGCTAGCGTACGTATGATTATCTACGCTTTGGCTCTTGTATTGGTCATGATTTTCAGACCAGGTGGACTTCTTGGGACATGGGAATTGAGTCTATCACGTTTCTTTAAAAAATCGAAGAAGGAGGGACAAAACTAATGGCATTACTTGAAGTTAAACAGTTAACCAAACATTTTGGCGGTCTAACAGCTGTTGGAGATGTCACTCTTGAATTGAACGAGGGAGAATTGGTTGGTCTGATTGGACCAAACGGGGCTGGTAAAACAACCCTTTTCAATCTCTTGACCGGTGTTTATGAACCAAGCGAAGGTACTGTGACACTAGATGGACATCTCCTAAATGGGAAAACTCCCTATAAGATTGCCTCACTTGGTCTCAGTCGTACTTTCCAAAATATTCGTTTGTTCAAGGACTTGACAGTTTTGGAAAATGTTTTGATTGCATTTAGTAATCATCATAAACAACATGTCCTTGCAAGTTTTCTACGTTTACCAGCTTTTTATAAGAACGAGGAAGAATTAAAAAGCAAAGCTTTGGACTTGCTGAAGATTTTTGATTTGGATGGTGACGCAGATACTCTTGCCAAGAATCTGGCCTATGGTCAACAACGTCGATTAGAAATCGTTCGTGCTCTGGCAACTGAACCTAAAATCCTCTTTTTGGACGAACCTGCAGCTGGGATGAATCCACAAGAAACAGCTGAATTGACAGAATTGATCCGTCGTATCAAAGATGAATTTAAAATTACCATCATGCTTATCGAACATGACATGAATTTGGTTATGGAAGTCACTGAGCGTATCTATGTTCTTGAATATGGTCGGTTGATTGCTCATGGGACTCCGGATGAGATCAAGAACAACAAACGTGTTATCGAAGCTTATCTAGGAGGTGAAGCCTAATGTCTATGTTAAAAGTTGAAAACCTCTCTGTGCATTATGGTATGATCCAAGCAGTTCGTGATGTAAGTTTCGAGGTTAATGAAGGTGAAGTTGTTTCCTTGATTGGTGCCAATGGTGCTGGTAAAACAACCATTCTTCGTACCCTTTCAGGTTTGGTTCGTCCAAGTGCTGGTAAAATTCAGTTTTTAGGAAAAGAAATTCAAAAGTTGCCAGCTCAAAAAATTGTAGCAGGTGGCCTTTCACAAGTTCCTGAAGGACGCCATGTTTTCCCAGGTTTGACTGTTATGGAAAACTTAGAAATGGGAGCCTTTTTAAAGAAAAATCGTGAAGAAAATCAAGCTAACTTGAAAAAAGTCTTTTCACGTTTCCCTCGTCTGGAAGAACGCAAAAACCAAGATGCGGCAACTCTTTCAGGTGGTGAACAGCAGATGCTGGCTATGGGACGCGCTCTCATGTCTACACCTAAGCTCCTTCTCTTGGATGAGCCGTCAATGGGACTTGCCCCGATCTTTATCCAAGAAATTTTTGATATCATTCAAGATATTCAGAAGCAAGGAACAACAGTTCTCCTAATTGAACAGAACGCTAACAAGGCCCTTGCTATCTCTGATCGTGGTTATGTACTTGAAACAGGAAAGATTGTCCTATCAGGAACAGGAAAAGAACTCGCAGCATCAGATGAAGTCAGAAAAGCATATCTAGGTGGCTAAACTAGTCTGGGAGACTAGTTTAGGCTGTGGATGGAGATTGCGCACGCAATCCCTCTATAGTCCGGGGGACCTTTTTAGTTGGCGGATAAGGATTGCAGCCAAGCGACACCTAATACGACTACTTATCAAAAATATAAAATATTTCAGGGCTCCAGAATAAGGAGCTCTTTTATTTATATGTTTTTTGAGGAAAGGGAAGAAGGCCTTAATTTTTACTCATTGTTTTCCTATTTGAATTGACAGTCCTTTTTGTTCATATTATAATATGAGTAAGAGAAAATTGAACAGGAGGACTGAGAATGGTAACAGAAAAACAATTTAAACTTTTGCGTTTTATGTTGATACATAAAGAAAAGACATTTACTCAGCGACAGTTAGCTGAAGAGTTAGACCTATCTTTAGGAACAATCAACACATTATTGAAAAAACTGAAAGAAGAGAAGTGGGTTGATGAGGAGCTTCACTTAACTGAACTAGGTCAGAAAGTTTTAGACCCCTATCGAGTAAAAAATGCCATTATAATGGCTGCTGGCATGAGTAGCCGTTTTGCTCCTTTGTCTTATGAGATTCCCAAAGGATTGCTTCAAGTCAAGGGGGAACGCTTGATAGAGAGGGAAATCAGACAGCTGCAAGAAGCAGGAATAGAAGATATAACCGTTACTGTAGGCTACTTACAAGAAAAAATGTTCTATCTTGCAGAGAAGTTTGGTATAAAAATTGTAGTAAATAATGATTACTACAAATATAATAACTGTTCGTCTCTTATGTTGGTTAAAAATCAACTTTCCAACACTTATATTTGTTCATCAGATAATTATTTTGTGGAAAATCCTTTTGAGCAATATATTTATAGAGGTTACTACTCGACGATATTTGCAGAAGGTCAAACGGACGAATATTGTGCTATAGAGGATTCGAATAACACCATCATTGATATCCAGATTGGTGGAGAAAATACTTGGGCTATGGTGGGGCACGTTTATTTCGACCGTGCATTTAGTGAGAAATTCAAGGAAATTTTAGAAAACGAGTTTAAGCACGAACCTTATCGGGAACAGCTTTGGGAGGATTACTATAGTCGGCATGTCAAGGAACTCCTTTTAGAAGCCCGTCACTATTCAGCGGATATTGTTAAAGAATTCGACTCTCTAGATGAACTCCGTCAATTTGATGAACGTTATTTGGTAAATGCAGATTCAGCTATTATCGATAATATCTGTAAGACATTAAAGTGTGTGGCTTCAGATATTGTCAATATCAAACCTCTAAAAGATGGGTTAACCAACACATCATTTTCATTTGACTGTCTAGGAAAAAGATATGTTTACCGTCATCCGGGCAGGGGAACGGAAAATTATATCGACCGAGCTAGTGAAGCAGCTTCTATGGAAATTGCTACAAAATTAAAGATTGACCGTACCTTCGTAGCTATGAACAAGCATGAGGGCTGGAAAATTTCAGAATTTATTCCCAATGCTAAGCAACTGGATTATAATAATTGGGATGATGTGGCACAAGCAATGGACCTCTTGAGACGGTTACACCAATCTGGAGAAAAAACGGAACATTCCTTTGCCCAGTTTGAGGGAATTATTGATTTTAGAGAAAAATTGAAAGCTAGAAATCGATTTGAATTTGATGGCCTCGAGGAATTGGATGAAACTGTTTCACTTCTCAAAAATTATTTACAGAATGATCCGAAACAGGTTGTTCTTTGTCATGGAGATTCCTATAGTCCTAATTTTTTGTTGAATGAAGCAGGCGAAATGAGCTTGATTGATTGGGAATATTCTGGAATGGGAGAGCCAGCAGGAGATTTGGGGACCTTTATCGCGTGTTCTAATTATACCGTAGAGGATGCTGAAAAAGTACTGGAATTGTATCTACAAGAAGTACCAGATAAGAAAACCAAACGTCACTACTTGGCTTATGTAGCAGTGACCTCATATTATTGGTTCTTGTGGGCTTTGTTCCAGGAGAGTGTCGGAAAACCAGTCGGTGAGTTTCTCTACATCTGGTATCGCTATACCAAACAATATGGACAACTGGCCCTTGACTTGTATTTGGAGGAGAACTGAGATGAAAACGACATCTGAAATTGAAGAATTAGTAGCAACTGAAACAAAGAGAAGATTGGAAGAAATGGAGTCACCAAACTACGAGTTTGTTCAACCCTTCCTAAAAAGTGATTTCATTTTAATCATCTCCATAGTCCTAATCAACCTTGTTTTGATTATCTTAGCAATGACGGGAGGAATTCAATAACATGTCTAAAATGAATGACTATATCCAACAAGAAACCATAACCGGAATTGTTCCCATGACCAATAAGGATCGTCAGTATTCTTTTTGGGATCTCTTTCTATCGACAAGTGGTTTTGCCATTGCTACTTGGTGTTATACCCAAGGGGCTTATGTAGCTCAATATTTGACCTTTAATCAAATGTTGATTAATATTTTTAGTTTCAACATTATCTGGGTTTTTATCGAATGTCTCCCAATCTTGTTTGCTGTTAAATATGGAATTGATTTGTGGATTTGGTTGAGAGCCGTTCTAGGTAGAAAAGGGGTGGCCTTGCTATCAACCATTATTAGCTTGGCTAACTTTGGCTGGTACGCCGTTGCAGCTAATCTTTTTGCCAGCTCTATGATTCATTTGGCAAATAATTTTGGACTTGGTTTAGACAAGGGAGTATGGGCGCCTATTCTTGGTACCCTCTGTGTTCTGCTTGGAACTCTCATTGCTCTTGGAGGTCCAGAAGTGATTAAATGGACCAATCGCTTCTTGGTTATCGCCTTGTTGATTGTCGGTCTCATTATCGTTGGAATCTGCTTTGTCGCCGTTCCTATAACGGATATTATGAATATCCAACCAGCCACTCAAGGAGATTTGACGCCATTAGAACGCTTCATGCTTTCTGGAGAAGGAAATGTTGCCTTTGCCTTTTCTTGGTCTACACAAGCATTGGTTTTACCGCGTTTAGCAAAATCAGAACGCAGTGGTTATTGGGCTACAGCTTTATCATACGGGGTTGTCGCTCCATTCTTCGTTGCGACAGGTGGAGTCATGGCTCTAGCCATGTTTGTCAAAACAGGTGTGTATGAAAGTGATCCAACAACCATGCTATCAACTCTAAGCACCCCAGCCTTTGCTCTCTTAAGTCTACTACTAGTAGCCTTTGCCAATATTGGAACCCAGGGGACAGGATCGTATGTGAACTGTATGATTGTCAAAAGCGGGATGCCAAAAGTAAGCTATAGACTAATGGTTTGGATTGCCATGGTTTACGTGAGTCTACTCACTATCTGGGGAGGAGTAGAAGAGTATTTCGGATCCTTCATCTCCCTAGCCGCCTATATTCAGGGGCCAATTATTGGTATGATTGTTGTCGACTATTTTATCTTAAGAAAACGAAAACTCGACTTGCGGTCAGCCTATTTCCTTGAAGGGCATGACGCCTACGAGTTTACCAAAGGATTTAACTTAGTTGGCTTGTCTTGCGTATTTATCTCCTTATTGGTAGCGGTACTATTTGTTTACAACCCTGTAACTGCACAAATTCAAAGTCCAATCTTTTTAATCACAACGGGTAGTGGTTTTACTGCGCTATTTGGCGGTCTACTATATTGGCTAGCCAGTCTTAGCCCACTGAAACGTTATATGATAAAAGATCGAGACACTGTTACGATTTAAGAAGAGAGGGGACTACGGTTCCCTCTTAATTTATACTGGCATTTTATGCAAACTTCTCAGATTATTCAAAATCTTGAAAAAGAGATGAAAGCGTTTGATAGATTTTCTAAGAAAGTGTATAATAAAAGTAGCAATATAGAAGGAGAAGTATCCCATGGCAGTTAAAGATTTCATGACCCGTAAGGTAGTTTATATCAGTCCTGATACGACTGTAGCACACGCAGCAGATTTGATGCGCGAGCAAGGTTTGCACCGTTTACCTGTTATCGAAAACGATCAATTAGTCGGATTGGTAACAGAAGGAACCATTGCGGAAGCCAGCCCATCTAAAGCAACCAGTCTCTCTATCTATGAGATGAATTATCTTCTGAATAAAACCAAAGTAAAAGATGTAATGATTCGAGATGTCGTGACGGTTTCTGGCTATGCTAGTCTAGAAGATGCGACCTACCTGATGCTGAAAAACAAGATTGGCATTTTACCAGTTGTTGATAACCAGCAGGTATATGGAGTGATTACGGACCGCGATGTTTTTCAGGCTTTCTTGGAAATCGCCGGATACGGAGAAGAGGGGATTCGTGTTCGTTTCATTACAGAAAATGAAGTCGGAGTACTGGGGAAAATTGTAGCTTTAATTGTAGAAGAGGATTTAAATATTTCCCATACTGTAAACATTCCACGTAAGGATGGCAAGGTCGTCATCGAAGTTCAAATTGATGGAAAAATCGATTTGACTTCATTAAAAGATAAGTTTGAAAAAGAAGGAATTCAAGTGGAGGAGATCACTCATACCTCTGCCAAAGTCCTTTAAACCAGAGGCTTTAGGGCCTCTTTTCTTTTGCCATCAAAAGCAATGAAAAGCAAAATATGGAAAGAAATGAGAGATTATGGTATAATAAAACGATATGAAAAGGAGTATCTATGGACATTTCAGAAATTCGTCAAAAAATTGACGCAAATCGTGAAAAATTAGCTTCTTTTAGGGGGTCTCTTTGACCTCGAAGGATTAGAGGAAGAGATTGCCATCTTGGAAAACAAGATGACAGAACCTGATTTTTGGAACGATAATATCGCGGCCCAAAAAACGTCGCAAGAATTAAATGAATTAAAAAACACCTACAACACCTTCCGTAAAATGGAAGAGTTGCAGGATGAAGTTGAGATTTTATTGGACTTTTTAGCAGAAGACGAGTCAGTCCATGATGAACTGGTCGAACAGTTGACAGAACTGGATAAGATGATGACCAGCTACGAGATGACCCTTCTCTTGTCAGAACCTTATGACCATAATAATGCAATCTTGGAAATCCATCCAGGATCTGGTGGTACTGAGGCACAGGACTGGGGCGATATGTTGCTTCGTATGTATACTCGTTATGGAAATGCCAAAGGCTTTAAAGTAGAAGTCTTGGATTACCAGGCTGGTGATGAAGCAGGTATCAAGTCTGTGACCTTGTCTTTTGAAGGACCCAATGCATACGGCCTACTTAAATCAGAAATGGGTGTTCACCGTTTGGTCCGTATTTCGCCATTTGACTCTGCCAAACGTCGCCATACTTCCTTTACATCCGTAGAGGTTATGCCTGAGTTGGATGATACCATCGAAGTGGAGATTCGTGAAGATGATATCAAAATGGATACCTTCCGTTCAGGTGGCGCTGGTGGACAAAACGTCAATAAGGTTTCAACAGGTGTGCGTTTGACACACATTCCTACGGGAACTGTCGTCCAATCAACGGTCGATCGTACCCAGTATGGAAATAGAGATCGTGCCATGAAGATGTTGCAGGCTAAGCTCTATCAAATGGAGCAAGAAAAGAAAGCTGCGGAAGTTGATTCTCTTAAAGGTGAGAAAAAAGAAATCACTTGGGGAAGTCAAATCCGTTCATATGTTTTTACGCCTTATACTATGGTAAAAGATCACCGTACAAGCTTTGAAGTTGCTCAGGTAGATAAGGTGATGGATGGAGACCTTGATGGTTTTATCGATGCCTACCTCAAGTGGCGAATCAGCTAAGATAGAAAGGAACTCATATGTCAATCATTGAAATGAGAGATGTTGTCAAAAAGTATGACAATGGAACGACTGCCCTGCGTGGTGTATCTGTTACCATTGAACCAGGAGAGTTTGCCTATATCGTAGGACCTTCTGGGGCAGGTAAGTCAACCTTTATTCGAGCTTTATACCGAGAAGTAAAGATTGAAAAAGGAAGCCTAACAGTTGCAGGCTTTAATTTAGTTAAAATTAAGAAGAAAGATGTCCCACTGCTACGTCGTAGTGTCGGGGTAGTCTTTCAGGATTACAAACTCTTGCCTAAGAAGACTGTTTATGAGAATATTGCCTATGCAATGGAAGTAATCGGTGAGAGCCGTCGCAACATCAAAAAACGTGTTATGGAAGTATTGGACCTAGTTGGTTTGAAACATAAGGTTCGCTCTTTCCCTAATGAACTCTCAGGTGGAGAGCAGCAACGGATTGCGATTGCTCGCGCGATTGTCAACAATCCTAAGGTATTGATTGCTGATGAGCCAACAGGAAACTTGGACCCAGATAATTCATGGGAAATTATGAATCTGTTGGAACGCATCAATCTCCAAGGTACTACTGTCTTGATGGCAACCCACAATAGCCAGATTGTAAATACCTTGCGCCACCGTGTCATTGCCATTGAAAATGGCCGTGTCGTTCGTGACGAAGCTAAAGGAGAATATGGATACGATGATTAGTAGATTTTTTCGCCATTTATTTGAATCATTAAAAAGTTTAAAACGAAATGGCTGGATGACAGTAGCAGCAGTGAGTTCGGTTATGATTACCTTAACACTCGTTGCCCTGTTTGCATCTGTAATTTTTAATACAGCAAAACTGGCTACCGACATTGAAAACAACGTTCGGGTCATGGTTTACATTCGTAAGGATGTAGCTGATAACAGTGAAACGATTGAAAAAGAAGGTCAGACAGTTACCAACAATGACTACCACAAGGTCTATGATGCTTTGAAAGCTATACCTGCTGTTAAGAGTGTTACCTTCTCAAGTAAAGAAGAACAGTACGAAAAACTAACGGAAACAATGGGTGACGATTGGAAGGTCTTTGAAGGGGATGCAAACCCTCTCTATGATGCTTATATCGTCGACACAAATTCTCCGAGTGATGTTAAAACGGTAGCTGAAGAAGCTAAGAAAATCGAGGGAGTTTCAGAAGTTCAAGATGGTGGAGCCAACACTCAACGACTTTTTGAACTAGCTTCCTTTATCCGTGTTTGGGGATTGGTAATTGCAGGGCTCTTAATTTTTATCGCAGTCTTCCTCATTTCCAATACCATTCGTATCACCATTATTTCACGTAGTCGTGAGATTCAGATCATGCGTCTTGTAGGAGCGAAAAATGGCTATATCCGTGGTCCATTCTTGCTAGAAGGTGCTTTTATTGGCTTGCTCGGTGCAGCAATTCCTTCAGTCCTTGTATTCTTTGTTTACAATATGGTTTATCAATCGGTCAATAAATCTTTGGTAGGTCAAAACTTGTCAATGATTACGCCAGATGTGTTTATCCCTCTGATGACAGTCCTATTATTTATAATCGGAATTTTTATTGGTTCAATTGGTTCAGGGATTTCGATGCGTCGATTCTTGAAAATCTAGTTGGATTTAAATGCAAATTGCAGTACAAATCAGAAAAATAATACATATTTAAAAGAGAAGTTTTTGTAAACTTCTCTTTTTCCTTTTTAAATTTTAAAAAAATAGACAATTTTTTTATAAAAGCCTTTACAAAAAAAATAAAAGTGGTATAATTAATACATAACCAAATGCAAACGTTTTCGTAAAACGTTTGCCTAAATAAAATAAAGGAGATTTGAATGATGAAAGCTACATTCAAAAATGTCTTGTCTTTCGAATTTTGGCAAAAATTCGGTAAGGCTTTAATGGTGGTTATCGCCGTTATGCCAGCGGCGGGATTGATGATCTCAATCGGTAAATCAATCGTGATGATCGACCCAAACCTTGCTCCTCTAGTGATTACAGGTGGAATCCTTGAGCAAATTGGTTGGGGGGTTATCGGTAACCTTCATATCTTGTTTGCCCTTGCTATTGGGGGAAGCTGGGCAAAAGAACGTGCAGGTGGTGCATTTGCAGCCGGACTTGCCTTTATCTTGATTAACCGTATCACAGGTACTATCTTCGGTGTTACAGGTGATATGTTGAAAAACCCTGAAGCAATGGTTACTACCTTCTTTGGTGGTTCAATCAAGGTTGCTGACTACTTTATCAGCGTTCTTGAGGCACCAGCGCTTAACATGGGGGTTTTCGTAGGGATTATCTCTGGTTTTGTTGGGGCAACAGCTTATAACAAATACTACAACTTCCGTAAACTTCCTGATGCCCTTTCATTCTTCAATGGTAAACGTTTCGTACCATTCGTCGTTATTCTTCGTTCAACTATTGCTGCAATTGTACTTGCTGCCTTTTGGCCAGTAGTTCAAACAGGTATTAACAACTTTGGTATTTGGATTGCCAACTCACAAGAAACTGCTCCAGTTCTTGCACCATTCTTGTATGGTACTTTGGAACGTTTGCTCTTGCCATTTGGTCTTCACCACATGTTGACTATCCCAATGAACTACACAGCTCTTGGTGGAACATACGAAGTGTTAACTGGTGCAGCAAAAGGAACACAAGTATTTGGTCAAGATCCGCTTTGGCTTGCATGGGTAACTGACCTTGTTAACCTTAAAGGTTCAAATGCTGACCAATACCAACACCTTCTTACAACAGTCACTCCAGCTCGTTTCAAAGTTGGACAAATGATCGGTTCATTTGGTATCTTGATGGGTGTCATCGTTGCTATCTACCGCAATGTTGATGCTGACAAGAAACACCAATACAAGGGTATGATGATTGCGACAGCCCTTGCAACATTCTTGACAGGGGTTACTGAACCTATCGAGTATATGTTCATGTTCATCGCAACACCGCTTTACCTTGTTTATGCAGTAGTTCAAGGTGCTGCCTTTGCTATGGCAGATATTGTTCACCTTCGTGTCCACTCATTCGGTTCAATTGAATTCTTGACTCGTACACCATTGGCAATTAATGCTGGTATTGGTATGGATATCGTTAACTTTATCTGGGTAACTGTTCTCTTTGCGGTTATCATGTACTTCATTGCCAACTTCATGATCAAGAAATTCAACTACGCAACTCCAGGACGTAACGGAAACTACGAAACAGCTGAAGGAGCATCAGAAGAAGCAGCTCCTGGAACTCCAAAAGTTGCAGCAGCTTCTCAAGCCGTAAACATCATTAACCTTCTTGGTGGTCGTGCAAATATCGTAGATGTGGATGCATGTATGACTCGTCTTCGTGTAACTGTTAAAGACGCAGATCGCGTTGGTACTGAGGAACAATGGAAAGCAGAAGGGGCTATGGGGCTTGTCATGAAAGGACAAGGTGTCCAAGCTATCTACGGACCAAAAGCTGACGTATTGAAATCTGATATCCAAGATATCCTTGACTCAGGTGAAGTAATTCCTGAAACTCTTCCAAGTCAAATGACAGAAACTCAACAAAATACTGTACATTACAAGGGTGTAACTGAGGATATTTACTCAGTAGCTGACGGTCAAGTTGTTGCCTTGGAACAAGTGGAAGATCCTGTTTTTGCTCAAAAAATGATGGGTGATGGATTTGCAGTAGAGCCAGCAAATGGTAACATTGTATCTCCAGTTACTGGTACTGTATCAAGTATCTTCCCAACAAAACACGCTCTTGGTCTTGTCACTGACTCAGGTCTTGAAGTGCTTGTTCATATTGGTTTGGATACAGTAAGTCTTGAAGGAAAACCATTTACTGTTCATGTTTCTGAAGGACAAAAAGTGGCCGCTGGTGACCTTCTTGTCACAGCTGACTTGGATGCTATTCGAGAAGCAGGACGTAAAACATCAACAGTGGTTGTCTTCACAAATGGTGATGTCCTCAAATCAGTTAAACTAGAACAAACAGGTTCTCTTGCAGCTAAAACAGCAGTTGCTAAAGTAGAATTGTAATATACTTGGGGTTGGAAGCTGTTTTCCAACCTCTTGTTTTAGGAGAAAAGCATGAAATTTCTAACACTCAATACCCACAGTTGGATGGAGAAGGAAGCAGAGGAAAAATTCCAAATCTTACTCCAAGACATTCTCGATAAGGATTATGATTTGATTTGTTTCCAAGAAATTAATCAAGAAATGACTTCGCCTGAGGTAGAGGTTAACAATCACTATCAAGCTTTACCATCAGCAGAACCCATTCATCAGGATCACTATGTCCGACTTCTGGTCGAAAAATTGGCTGAGAAAGGGAAAAACTACTACTGGACTTGGGCTTACAATCATATCGGTTATGACCGCTACCATGAAGGCGTAGCTATCTTATCTAAAACACCTATTAAGGCGCGTGAGATTTTAGTATCAGATGTAGATGATCCAACGGACTACCATACTCGTCGCGTTGCCTTGGCTGAGACAGAAGTTGAAGGCAAGGAACTGGCTCTTGCAAGTGTTCATCTCTCTTGGTGGGATAAAGGTTTCCAAGAAGAATGGGCACGGTTTGAGGCTGTACTAAAAGAGTTGAAAAAACCTTTGATTTTAGCAGGTGATTTTAATAATCCAGCTGGTCAGGAAGGCTATCAAGCGATTTTAGCTAGTCCATTAGGATTACAAGACGCGTTTGAAGTTGCAAAAGAAAGAAGTGGTAGCTATACAGTACCACCAGAAATTGATGGTTGGAAAGGCAATACTGAACCACTACGAATCGACTACGTCTTTACGACCAAAGAGTTAGAAGTAGAGAGTTTACAAGTAGTTTTTGATGGGCAGAATAGTCCACAAGTCAGTGATCATTATGGTTTGAATGCTGTATTGACCTGGAAATAATGAAAGAGGTTGGAACCAGAGAGTTCCAACTTTTTAATCTATTCGAATCTTTACTACAGGACTGAGACTCAAATGGGGCTACTGCAATAGGACAAAATATGGTATAATTGAAAAGATAGAATCGAGGATAGTATGTCATTTAAGAAATTTCAATTTAAAAATTATATAGTAGAAGCCTTGGAGGAGTTAAAATTTACAACTCCGACAGAGGTACAAGAAAAATTAATCCCTATTGTACTGGCAGGTCGTGACTTGGTGGGCGAGTCAAAAACAGGTTCAGGAAAGACCCACACTTTCTTACTACCCATTTTTCAGCAATTAGATGAAACTAGCGATAGTGTGCAAGCGGTCATTACTGCACCAAGTCGTGAGTTGGCTACTCAGATCTACCAAGCAGCCCGTCAGATTGCAGCTCACTCAGATGTCGAAGTTCGTGTGGTTAATTATGTGGGTGGTACGGATAAGGCGCGTCAGATTGAAAAACTTGCCAGCAACCAACCACATATTGTTATCGGAACGCCAGGTCGCATCTATGACTTGGTCAAATCTGGTGATTTGGCTATTCACAAGGCCAAGACCTTTGTAATTGATGAAGCGGATATGACCTTGGATATGGGATTCTTGGAAACCGTTGATAAGATTGCAGGGAGCCTTCCAAAAGACTTGCAATTCATGGTCTTTTCAGCAACTATTCCACAAAAATTGCAACCATTCTTGAAAAAATACTTGTCAAATCCTGTCATGGAAAAAATCAAGACTAAGACAGTCATTTCTGATACGATTGATAATTGGTTGATTTCGACCAAGGGCCGCGACAAGAATGCTCAAATTTACCAGCTGACTCAGTTGATGCAGCCTTATTTGGCAATGATTTTTGTTAACACAAAAACGCGTGCTGATGAGTTACATGCCTACTTGACTGCTCAAGGATTGAAGGTAGCTAAGATTCATGGAGACATTGCTCCTCGTGAACGCAAACGGATCATGAATCAGGTGAAAAATCTGGATTTTGAGTACATTGTCGCAACAGACTTGGCAGCGCGTGGGATTGACATTGAAGGTGTCAGCCATGTTATTAATGATGCCATTCCGCAAGACTTGTCCTTCTTTGTTCACCGTGTTGGACGGACTGGGCGCAACGGACTGCCTGGTACAGCTATTACCCTTTACCAGCCAAGCGATGACTCGGATATCCGTGAGTTGGAGAAATTAGGAATCAAGTTTACTCCTAAGATGGTCAAAGACGGAGAGTTTCAAGATACCTATGACCGTGATCGTCGTGCCAACCGTGAAAAGAAGCAGGATAAGCTTGATATTGAAATGATTGGCTTGGTCAAAAAGAAAAAGAAAAAAGTCAAACCAGGCTATAAGAAGAAGATTCAATGGGCGGTGGATGAAAAACGCCGCAAAACCAAGCGTGCTGAAAATCGCGCACGTGGCCGTGCAGAGCGTAAAGCTAAACGCCAAACATTTTAAAAACTCAGTAGAATCAGGTGATTCTACTGAGTTTTTATTTCCGGAAATATTCAAAGGAGATAATAATTATATATTTTAAATAATTTGATTTATAAAACAGTAATTGCTTTAAAACCTTTTTTAGAGCAATATTTTATTGAAATCATAAGGAAAAAAATTGAAAACTATACAAAATTGTGTTATCATACTATAAAACAATCGGATTATATCATTTGATCCGTGAAAAGAAAAGGGGACTTCTATGGATAAATCATTTATGAAACAACAACGTTTTTCATTCCGTAAAATGAAAGTTGGGTTGGCTTCTGTAGCAATTTTGTTTGCTTTTGCTCAGGTCGGACAAGTGTCTGCAGATGAAACAACACAACCGGCATCTACTTCAGCTGAAACAGTAAAGAAAACCGAAGCAAATAAATCGGCAGTCGAAGCTGCTGTAGCAGAAATTAAAGCTGATGAGGCGAAACCAGTCGTTAACCAATCAGATGCAAAACCTGGAGAACTTGTTGATGTTTCTAAGAAGGTTTCACCTATTGACGTGAAAGAACGCCAAGAAGGTGATCAAAAGATTCATGAAGAAACTGCAACAGTTGAAGTCACAAAGACAGAAGTGGCACCTGTAAAAAGTGAAGAACTTCCTGCTCCAAAGACTGAAACAACTGAGAGTACAGTGAGTGGGAAAGATGAAGATGGAAATTCTTATACCCAATATGAACGTGTTGATAAAACAACTACAGTCGAAATCAAGAAAGCGACAAGAACGATTTCAAAATCTAACTCTGCCGATATCGTTTTTGTTGTTGACCGTTCAGCATCTATGTCTCGAACTATTGACACTGTCCGTAACAATATCAATGAGTTTGCAAGAAATCTTGCTAAAGATGGAGTAGCAGCACGTTTTGGATTAGCTACCTTTAGTGATGAAGTATATGGACGTATAGGTGGATTAGCAGATGAGGGTACAATTTTAACAAAATTTAATGAATCTTATTTTACCTCTGACCCAGCTGAGCTTGAAAAAGCCTTAGCAGGCATTAAGCTTGCACATGGTGGAGACTTCCCTGAAACATCTACACCTACTCTTACACAAATTGTTTCAACCTACGACTGGTCTAAGTCACCTAAAAATAAAAAGTTTGTCGTATTGTTGACAGATGCTCCAATGAAGGAGGATCCTTCAATTCCAACGATGGCGAATACTCTTGCGTCTTTGAAAGCCGCAAAAATCGAAAGAATTGTTGCAACTTCGACAGGGACCGATATTAGCTATAAAGATTTTGTATCTGAAGGTCGATTAATGAATATTAATCGTAACTTGGCTGATTCTTTAACTAAGGATGCAACTACATGGATTGTTGAAACTGTGACTGAAGGACACAATTACAAGGTAACGAAAGATAATTACCAATTTTACCTAGAACGTCGTACAACACTACCTGTTGCTCAGACAGGAAGTGCGACTCCAACTACCACAGTTCCAGTAGCTACAGCTTATAAAAAAGAAGTGGCGAAACTCCCTGATACAGGAAGTAATGATACAGCGAACTATGGTATTGTAGGACTTGGCCTCCTAATGGCTGGACTTGGCTTAACTGTAAGCAATAGAAAGTCTAAGGAACAGTAAGCCTAACTGGAAGATTGTTTGTAAGAACATTGTGATAAAAAAATAGGTAGTTTGTAAACAAAGTATGCAGATTAGCATAGGTATAATCTTCTGTATTATGGAGTACAAGCCGAATTTTTATGATGAGAAAAGAGCCGTAAGGTTCTTTTTTCGATTTCGAGAAAATACTGCAAAAAAAAGTAAAAAGTGGTATAATGATAAGGTTATATAGTCCCGATAAGATGGTAGAAATTTCTATCAGTACTTTGTAACTCTATAACAATATTTTTTAAGGGGGGACATTTTTATGTCAGAACGTAAATTATTCACGTCTGAATCTGTATCTGAGGGGCATCCGGATAAGATTGCAGACCAAATTTCAGATGCGATTTTGGATGCTATTTTAGCTAAAGATCCTGAGGCGCACGTTGCTGCCGAGACAGCTGTATACACAGGTTCGGTCCATGTTTTTGGTGAAATTTCTACACATGCTTATGTAGATATTAACCGAGTGGTTCGTGATACCATTGCAGAGATTGGTTATACCAATACAGAGTATGGTTTTTCTGCAGAGACGGTGGGAGTTCATCCGTCACTTGTTGAGCAGTCACCAGATATCGCCCAAGGTGTTAACGAAGCCTTGGAGGTTCGTGGGAATGTAGATCAAGATCCGCTGGACTTGATTGGTGCTGGTGACCAAGGTCTTATGTTTGGGTTTGCAGTGGATGAGACAGAAGAACTCATGCCTTTACCAATCTCACTTAGTCACAAGTTGGTTCGTCGTTTGGCAGAACTTCGTAAGTCTGGTGAAATTAGCTATCTTCGTCCTGATGCCAAATCACAAGTAACAGTTGAGTATGATGAAAATGACCGTCCGGTACGTGTGGACACAGTCGTTATTTCAACTCAGCACGATCCAGAAGTTAGCAATGAACAAATTCACAATGATGTGATTAACAAGGTTATCAAAGAGGTGATCCCAGCTTCTTACTTGGATGAGCAAACCAAATTCTTCATCAATCCAACTGGTCGCTTTGTAATCGGTGGACCTCAAGGGGACTCAGGTTTGACTGGTCGTAAGATTATCGTGGATACCTATGGTGGCTACTCTCGTCATGGTGGTGGTGCCTTCTCTGGTAAGGATGCGACGAAAGTGGACCGTTCAGCCTCTTATGCAGCTCGCTACATTGCCAAGAACATCGTTGCAGCAGGTCTTGCTAAGAAGGCAGAAGTGCAATTGGCTTATGCTATCGGGGTGGCGCAACCTGTTTCTGTTCGTATCGATACTTTTGGTACAGGAACAGTAGCTGAAAGCAAGCTTGAAAAAGCAGCGCGTCAAATCTTTGACCTTCGCCCTGCGGGAATTATCCAAATGCTGGATCTCAAACGTCCAATTTACCGTCAAACAGCGGCTTATGGACACATGGGACGTACAGATATTGACCTTCCATGGGAACGTTTGGATAAGGTAGATGCATTAAAAGAAGCTGTGAAATAAAACTAAAAGATTGGTAGCTGTGCACTGCCAATCTTTTTTGCAAAAGAAAACCAGCTTTTGGCTGGTCTTCTTATTTTATAGGGATTGAAATCTCAATCAATTTATCTGAATAAAGCGTCTTGATATTGGCTTCATCAATGCTTCCTTTGTCGATTTTACGTTTTAAGAAGAAGTCTTGGATAGTTTCGATTTCAGGTTCACGAATAGCACGGTGTTTGTTGGAAATGAGGATTTCATAGTGAAGCGGGGCTTGCGTGAAAACTACATCTGTGTTTCCAGCAGAATAGACCTCGACAAGAGTTGCGTCTGTGCTTTCTAATTGGCTTTTAACAAGTTGCGAGTGTGAATTAGTCGTGTTGATAAGCTTCATAACAGTTCCTCCGATTTTCTAATTCTATTATAGCACTTTTTGGATAAAATCGTGTATTTTAGCCAATTCCATGCTGGATTTTCCAAGCTTCAATTCCCCATTTATGGCTACCACGTTTGAGTTTTTCAATTGCTTCATCAATAGGGAACCAAGCAATATGATTGAAATCTTCCAATGGTTTTTGTGCTTCTTTGAAAGAAATAGCTTCATAGAGATACGCTGGATTGTAGTAGTAGGTATCACGGTGGCGAGAGTAGAAATACTCATCAGCTTGTCCATAATAGGTTCCAATCTCAGCTGTAAAGCCAAGTTCTTCGATTAGTTCTCTCTTCAGTGCTTCTTGATGATCTTCGCCTGCTTCAATCTCTCCACCTGGCAAGAACCAAGCACCATTGGGAGCTTGAACTAAGACAATTTGTTTTTTCTCCGCATCCGGAATAACTGCGTACACACCATAGCGGGGCTGGTAGGTCACATTCTCTTTTTTATCACCATAAGTTGGGTTTGCCATTGCTTTTTCCTCATTCTCTAGTGTCTTTATTATTATCATAATGGACGAGGGGCAAGCTGTCAAGGTTTTACATTTATTTTAGTAAAAAAGGTGCAGAAAATGATAGACTTTCTGCACTTGTTATATAGATTTATTCTTCTATTTCAGAAGCAATCTCTTCTGTTTTCTCAGTTTTTTTGGCAGATTTGATTTGAATATTGCCATTGCTTGTCATAACTGCCTTGAGGTCTTTTTCACTTGGATTTTCAAGGTAGAAGTCTGTTATGGCATCCTCGATATGGTCTTGAATGGTACGGCGGAGTGGGCGTGCCCCCATTTTTGGATCATAACCTAAGTCAACCAACTTTTCCTTGACCTTGTCTGTCACATCGAGGTGGATATTGTTGCTAGAGAGGCGTTTATTGACATCCGCTAGCATGAGTTCGACGATTTGGAGAAGGTTGTCCTTGCTGAGAGGTTTAAATTCGATGATGCCGTCAAAACGGTTCATAAACTCTGGACTAAAGAAGTTACCGAGTTCACCGAGAACAGAGTTGGTACGTCCTTCACGAGCAGCTCCAAAACCAACGCTGGCTTCGGCCTTACCAGTACCCGCATTTGAGGTCATGATAATGATAGCATCCTTAAAGCTAACTGTGCGTCCTTGCCCATCAGTCAAACGACCATCGTCCAAGACTTGAAGGAACATGTGCATGACATCTGGGTGGGCTTTCTCGACCTCATCGAGAAGGATGAGTGAGTAAGGATTGCGACGAACTTTTTCCGTTAACTGACCAGCTTCATCATAGCCAACATAACCTGGAGGGGCACCGACTAATTTAGCCACACTGTGTTTTTCCATGTATTCACTCATATCAAAGCGAATCATGCTGTCAGCAGAGCCAAAGAGCTCAATGGCTAGTTGTTTAGAGAGTTCTGTCTTACCGACACCAGTTGGTCCGACAAAGAGGAAGCTTCCGATTGGCCGGTTAGGAGTTCCAAGTCCAACACGATTACGACGGATGGCTTTGGCAATCTTATCGACAGCTTCATCTTGACCTATAACATGGGCCTTGAGGTCGTCTGCTAGATGGATAAGCTGAGACTGTTCTTTTTCTTTGAGTTCTCCAACAGGGATATTGGTTTTCTGCTCAATGATATGTTCGATTGTTTTCTCGCTGATGATTGGAGTATCCTGATCGGTCACCTTGTTTTTCTGCATTTCCTTGTACTTGGCAATCTGATCGCGGAAATAAGCAGCCTTTTCAAAATCTTCCTCTCGTGTAGCTTGAGCCTTGAGATTTTCAGCCTCAATCAAGCGCTGATCAATCACTTTAGGATCAACAAAGTTCAGTGTCAGATTCATCTTAGAACCAGCTTCATCCAACAGGTCAATAGCCTTGTCTGGCAAGAAGCGGTCTTGGATATAGCGATTGGATAGATTTGCAGCAGCTTCTATAGCCGCATCAGTATACTTGACGTGATGGTAGTCTTCGTATTTCTTTTGAACCCCTTTGAGGATGGTAATGGTTTCTTCGACAGTTGGTTCATCTACCTTGACAGGTTGCATACGTCGCTCTAGGGCGGCATCTTTTTCAATGATGCGGTATTCATTGAGAGTAGTGGCTCCGACCATTTGCAATTCACCACGGGCAAGGGCTGGTTTGAGGATATTTCCTGCATCCATATTGCCATCGCCAGCAGATCCTGCACCAACAATTTCATGGATTTCATCGATAAAGAGGATGATGTCCTCGCGTTTGCGAATTTCTTCCATGAGTTTTTGCATACGTTCTTCAAATTGGCCTCGAATCCCTGTTCCTTGGACTAGACTGACCACATCCAGACGGATGACCTGCTTGCCTTGGAGTTTATGGGGGACATCGCCATCGACAATCTTCTGAGCTAGACCTTCCACAACAGCTGTTTTACCAACACCTGGTTCTCCGATAAGGACAGGATTGTTCTTGGTTCGACGGTTGAGGATTTCGATAACACGGATAATCTCCTCATCTCGACCGATAACAGGGTCAATATCTCCCCGACGAGCAATCTCAGTAATATTGATACCATATTCCTCTAGGAGTCCTTTTTCTTGGCTAGGAGGTGTTTGAAGTGGGCCACGGTTTTGAGGTCCATAACCACCGTTTCCTCCATATCCCCCACCAGATTGAGTTGGAGGGACGTTATTAGAAGAAGGTTTGAAATTGTTCAAATCATTGAAAAAGTCGCCGAAAGGATCAAAGTCATGATTGTTTAAGTCAGTCATTCCTTTAAAGAGGGTATTATTTGGATCTGTTTTGATAATTTTATAGCAATTTTGACAGAGATCAATTTGCTTTTGCTGTCCATTGATATTGGTATACAGATGAATTGTTGAGTCGTTTATTTTACAGTTTTGACAGAGCATACATCTACCTCATTTCATTCTTATTCTTGGTCTAAGAAAAAGGTCAAGAATAGTCAAAGTTTTATACTCTCATTATAGCATGATTAAGGTGTAAAGCAAGTAAAAAGATTGGGAAGTGGTCGTTTTTAAAAGAGGGATTCATGGAGAATCCAGCGACATTGAAGGTAAGAAAAAATCCCATTTGTGGTGACAAAAAGGATTCTCATTTATCGGGCCTTACTGCCCGTTGTTTTTATATTAGTAAAGGAGTTCGTAGATCTCCATTGCAATCAAATCAATGCTATCAAAGGTATAAGTTTCACGAGCTTCTACATCGCGAAGGGTGAAGAGTGATCCATTTTCTTCGTCGTGGCTGTATGCAACTTCTGCGACAACAACACCTTCACGTTCAAAATTACGTTTTAGATTTCCACCATCTTTTGTCATTGCTTCTAGGCGGTTAATGATTCTAACCAAATGTGATTCCATTTTGATTCTCCTCCATTTCTTATCGTTTCTATTTTACCATAAACAAGAGGTAGTTGACTAGAAAAAAACTGTGATTTCTCTCTATTTCTCCATTCTATCAAGTTAATTGTTAAAATTAGGGAAAAAGGATTGAATTTTAATTCAATTCATGTTATAATCATACAATCTAATACATAGAAAGTTGATTGAATATGAATTTTTCTTTTTTACCAAAGTATTTACCATATTTTAACTATGGTGCTCTGATTACCGTATTGATTTCCATCCTTGTTGTCTGCTTAGGGACCATTATAGGTGTGTTACTGGCCTTTGCTCAGCGATCACGCTTTAAACCGCTCGTTTGGTTTGCGAATGTGTATGTTTGGATCTTCCGTGGTACTCCGATGATGGTTCAGATTATGATTGCCTTTGCTCTTATGCATATCAATGCTCCGACTATCCAAGTGGGAATTTTAGGAGTTGATCTTTCTCGTTTGATTCCTGGTATTCTGATTATTTCTATGAATAGTGGAGCTTACGTTTCAGAAACTGTTCGTGCGGGGATCAATGCGGTTCCTAAAGGGCAGTTAGAGGCTGCTTACTCTCTTGGTATTCGTCCGAAAAATGCCATGCGTTATGTCATTTTGCCACAAGCTATCAAAAATATTCTTCCAGCTCTAGGAAATGAATTTATCACCATTATCAAGGATAGTTCCCTCTTGTCGGCGATTGGGGTGATGGAGTTGTGGAATGGTGCAACGACAGTAGCAACAACAACTTATTTACCATTGACTCCACTTTTATTTGCAGCCTTTTACTACTTGATTATGACCTCTGTTTTGACAGTAGCGTTGAAAGCATTTGAAAAACATATTGGACAAGGAGACAAGAAATAATGACAGAAACCTTGATTAAAATTGAAGAATTACATAAGTCTTTTGGGAAAAATGAAGTTTTAAAAGGCATCAATCTTGAGATTAAACGTGGAGAAGTTGTGGTCATTATCGGTCCGTCAGGTAGCGGGAAATCAACTCTCCTTCGTTCGATGAATCTCCTTGAAGAAGCAAGTAAAGGTAAGGTTATCTTTGAAGGAGTCGATATTACGGATAAGAAAAATGACCTTTTTACCATGCGTGAAAAGATGGGTATGGTATTCCAACAATTCAACCTCTTTCCCAATATGACAGTGATGGAAAATATCACTTTGTCACCAATTAAAACCAAAGGTGAAAGCAAGGAAGTTGCGAAGAAAAGAGCACAGGAACTGTTAGAAAAAGTTGGCTTGCCAGATAAGGCAACGACCTATCCACAGAGTTTGTCAGGTGGTCAGCAACAACGGATTGCTATCGCACGTGGACTGGCAATGGAGCCAGATGTTTTGCTCTTTGATGAGCCGACTTCAGCCCTAGACCCTGAGATGGTTGGAGAAGTTCTAGCTGTTATGCAAGACCTTGCCAAGTCAGGGATGACCATGGTGATTGTGACTCATGAAATGGGCTTTGCGCGTGAGGTAGCAGACCGTGTTATCTTTATGGCGGATGGAGTTGTTGTCGAAGATGGAACACCAGAGGAGATTTTCGATCAAACAAAAGAACAACGGACCAAGGAATTTTTGAGTAAGGTTTTGTAATACCTCATTTTTAGAAGAAATGGAGTAGGCATCATGGCTTCCAGTAAAGAATATTTAAATTTTATTCTCGAACAGCTATCAGAGCTAGAGGAGATGAGTTATCGTCCAATGATGGGAGAGTATATCCTTTATTATCGTGGGAAGATTATTGGGGGAATCTATGATAATCGTTTGTTACTGAAGCCTGTGAAGCTGGTCATGGATCAACTGGGACAGACTAGGTTTGAACGTCCTTATGAAGGAGCTAAGGAGATGATTTTGATAGAAGACATTGAAGATAAATCATTTCTAATGAGATTAATCAAGGAGATGTATGAAGTCTTACCGGCTCCAAAAATCAAAAAGAAAGCATGACAGATTTACCTAGTATAAATAGGCATAAAAGCTCGATAAGGGCTTTTTCTTATAGTTTCAGACTATAAGGTCCATTAGGCAAGAAATGTTAGAATGGCAAGGTATTTTTTGATATAATAGAGGATATTTGATAGAAAAGAGAAGAGATATGGCACAGATTATTGATGGGAAGGCTCTTGCAGCTAAGTTACAAGGACAGTTGGCTGAAAAGACTGCCAAACTAAAAGAAGAAACAGGTCTAGTTCCAGGGTTGGTAGTAATTTTGGTTGGGGACAATCCTGCCAGTCAAGTCTACGTTCGCAACAAGGAACGTTCAGCTCTTGCTGCAGGATTCCGTAGTGAAGTAGTGCGAGTTCCAGAGACCATTACCCAAGCGGAATTGTTAGACTTGATTGCCAAATACAATCAAGATCCAGCTTGGCATGGGATTTTGGTTCAATTACCTTTGCCAAAACATATTGACGAAGAGGCAGTTTTATTAGCTATTGACCCCGAAAAAGACGTGGATGGTTTCCATCCCCTAAACATGGGTCGCCTCTGGTCTGGTCATCCAGTTATGATTCCTTCAACACCTGCAGGAATTATGGAGATGTTTCATGAATATGGGATTGATCTAGAAGGTAAAAATGCGGTTGTCATCGGTCGTTCAAATATTGTTGGAAAACCGATGGCTCAGCTTCTTTTAGCCAAGAATGCGACTGTGACTTTGACTCACTCACGCACCCATCATCTTGCCAAGGTTGCTGCTAAGGCGGATATTCTTGTGGTTGCAATCGGTCGCGCTAAGTTTGTGACTGCTGACTTTGTCAAACCAGGAGCGGTTGTCATTGACGTTGGGATGAACCGAGATGAAAATGGCAAGCTTTGTGGAGATGTTGATTATGATGCTGTTGCACCACTTGCTAGTCACATCACTCCTGTACCTGGTGGAGTTGGTCCTATGACTATTACTATGCTAATGGAGCAAACCTATCAGGCAGCGCTTCGAACACTAAACAAGGACTAGGAAAATGAAATTCGTATTTGACCTGGATGGAACGCTATCTTTTGACTACATGACCATAGATGAGGAGATTCAGCAGGTTCTTTTAAAGGCTGAAGATTATGGGCATGAGGTTGTGTTTGCCTCAGCTCGCTCTTATCGGGATTGTTTGGGTTTATTAGGCCCTGAACTCAGTCAGCGCTTGGTCATAGGGTTGAATGGCGGTGTAGCCTATCATTTGGGGAAGGGTATCTTTGAAAGGAATCTCGATGCTAGAGTTTATCAGGCGCTAGTGGATTATTGCCAGACTTATAATCTCCCTTTCTTTGTAGATGATTGCTTTGACTATAGTGGTCAGATTGTAGAGAAGATTCCATTTTTCTCCAGTGTGGATCCCCTAAAGGTGGCTCGTCATCAGAAACTTGAGGACTTAGGGACTCCGATTAAGGTAGTCGTTTATATGGGTGACCATGAGGAGTTGCTTGATGATCTACTTGGTCAGTTAGAAAGACTGGGGCAGGCTCATCTCTCCTATCATGCGCATGAAAAGTGCCTTTATGTTAATCCCTTGGATACTCATAAGGCGACAACTGTTGAAAAATTATGTGGGGAGAACTTCATCGCTTTTGGAAATGACCAAAACGATATTGAACTATTTAAAACGTCTCTCTATTCTGTCCAGATAGGAGATTTTGCCGGCCTTACTCCATATGCAGATGACACGTTAGAGCTAAAAGGAGCTCCTTCTCCAGCAGTGGCAGCTAAAATCTTACAGACCTTTGCGGAATTTAAGGGAAAATAGTGTAGAAGGAGGTTCGCCTTCTTTTTATGTAGAGTAATGCAGTCTATAAACTATAAATTTGAAGTTTTAAAAAGATATTAATGGAATTCAATTTGTAGTAGAAAGAGTCTAGAACCGAAAGCTATTTTCATTGCAACTATTCCTTTTAAATGCCCCCTTCTTATATATCATTTTATTGGGTTAAATTAATGGAAAATAATTGCAATTTAAGGTGCTTTTTGATATATTTAATATATAAAATATATTATAAAACTTGGTACATGTTTGTGTATTCAGAAGGAGGTTATTTTTTAAAATAAAGTAAGCGCTTACTTTGTATCAAGAAAAAGAAATGAGGATTTTAATGAACAAAAGACTTTTTGATAAACGTTGTCATTATAGCATTCGTAAATTTGCAATAGGTGCGGCATCTGTAATGATTGGGGCTAGTATATTTGGTATTTCTGCTGTACAAGCTGAGGAGGTGGATTCATCCAATGCTAAAACAGAAGAAACAACTGTTCATCAAGCTCAACCTTTAGATAAGCTTCCCGATGATGTGGTAGCTGCTATTGCAAAGGCTGATGAGAATGGTGGGCGTGAGTTTGTAAAACCAAAAGCTGAATCGGCAGAAGACAAAGTGACTAAGGATACAGAACCTACTACACCTACTAACGAGAGTAGTCGTGAATTGGTTAGTCCTAAAGGGGAAACTCCAAATAAAGTAGAAGAAGGAAACAAGGCTGATAACAAACAGAAATCTGAAGAGGCAAATCCAAAGCCTGTTGAATCTGCAGTAACAGCTGGAACAGAAGTGAAAAAGGATTCTAAAAAAACTTCTGAAAAGGACCAAGTGAAAGCAGACACAGAGATTAAACCTTCTTCTGAAAAATCGCAAGTGCTGTCTAGAGAGTCAAACAAAGCCGAAGTTGAAAAGGAAAAACAGCTATTATCGGAACGAAAACAAGATTTTAATAAAGATTGGTATTTTAAACTAAATGCCCAAGGAGATTTTTCAAAAAAAGATGTGGATGTTCATGATTGGTCTAAATTGAATCTTCCTCATGATTGGAGTATTTATTTTGACTTTGATCACAAGTCTCCCGCTCGTAATGAAGGTGGGCAGTTAAATGGTGGAACAGCTTGGTATCGTAAGACTTTCATATTAGACGAAGCAGACAAGAATAAGGATGTTCGTATCAATTTTGATGGGGTTTACATGGATTCAAAGGTCTATGTAAATGGTAAATTTGTCGGACATTATCCAAGTGGCTATAATCATTTTTCATATGATATTACAGAATTTTTAAACAAGGATGGTAGTGAAAATTCAATTACTGTTCAAGTGACCAATAAGCAACCAAGTAGTCGTTGGTATTCAGGAAGTGGGATTTATCGTGATGTAACCCTTAGTTATCGTGATAAAGTCCATGTTGCCGAAAATGGTAATCATATCACTACTCCAAAACTTGCTGAGCAAAAAGAAGGGAATGTTGAAACACAGGTTCAAAGTAAGATTAAAAATACGGATAAGAAGGCTGCTAAAGTCTTTGTGGAACAACAAATTTTTACTAAGGAAGGTAAGGTTGTTTCAGAATTAGTCCGCTCTGAAACGAAGAATTTAGCAGAAAATGAAACTGCAGATTTCAGACAAACAATCCTAGTTAATAAACCAACTCTTTGGACGACAAAAAGTTATCATCCTCAACTGTATGTGTTGAAAACAAAGGTTTATAAAGAAGGTCAACTAGTTGATGTAACAGAAGATACATTTGGTTACCGTTATTTCAATTGGACTGCTAAGGAAGGTTTCTCTCTGAATGGTGAACGCATGAAATTCCACGGAGTCAGTATTCACCATGACAATGGAGCCTTGGGGGCAGAAGAGAATTATAAGGCTACCTATCGTAAATTAAAACTCTTGAAAGATATGGGGGTTAACTCTATTCGAACAACCCACAATCCAGCGAGTCCTCAGTTGCTTGATGCTGCAGCTAGTTTAGGTCTTTTGGTTCAAGAGGAAGCTTTTGATACTTGGTATGGTGGCAAGAAGACTTACGACTATGGACGGTTCTTTGATCAAGATGCAACTCATCCGGAGGCTAAGAAGGGTGAGAAGTGGTCTGATTTTGATCTCAGAACAATGGTAGAACGTGATAAGAACAATCCGTCTATCGTCATGTGGTCTCTTGGAAATGAGGTAGAGGAGGCAAATGGTAGTCCTCGTTCTATCGAAACTGCTAAACGATTGAAGGCAGTTATCAAAGCGATTGATACTGAGCGTTATGTAACCATGGGGGAAAACAAATTTAGTCGTGCAGCGACAGGTGATTTCTTGAAACTCGCAGAAATTATGGATGCTGTCGGTATGAACTATGGTGAACGTAATTATGATGCTGTTCGTAGAGCGCATCCAGACTGGCTCATTTATGGTTCTGAAACCTCTTCAGCTACTAGGACGCGTGATTCTTATTATAACCCTGCTCAAATCCTTGGACATGACAATCGTCCAAATCGTCACTATGAACAATCTGACTATGGTAATGACCGTGTTGGATGGGGAAGAACAGCTACTGAATCATGGACTTTTGACCGTGATCGTGCTGGCTATGCTGGACAATTTATCTGGACAGGAATTGACTATATTGGAGAACCGACTCCATGGCATAACCAAGATAGTACACCTGTCAAGAGCTCTTACTTTGGTATTATTGATACAGCTGGTTTACCAAAGAATGATTTCTACCTTTACCGTAGTGAATGGTATAGTGCTAAAGAAAAGCCAACTGTTCGCATTTTACCACATTGGAACTGGACTGAAGAGACCCTTAAGGATCGCAAGATGCTGATTGATGGAAAGGTTCCGGTTCGTACCTTCTCAAATGCTGCAAGCGTCGAATTGTTCTTAAATGGAGAGTCGCTTGGTAAAAAGGAATTTACTAAGAAAAGGACAGAAGATGGACGTCCATATCATGAGGGAGCTAAACCAAGTGAATTGTATCTTGAGTGGCTTGTGAAATACCAACCAGGCACACTGACTGCGATTGCTCGAGATGAAAATGGCAACGAAATTGCGCGTGATAGTGTGACAACTGCTGGGGAGCCAGCAAGAGTTCGTCTGACTAAAGAAGAGCATGTTATCACTGCAGATGGAAAGGACCTATCCTACATCCATTATGAAATTGTTGATGGCGATGGTAATGTGGTTCCTACAGCTAACAATCTTGTTCATTTCAATCTTCATGGTCAGGGACAAATCGTTGGTGTGGATAATGGAGAACAAGCTAGTCGTGAACGCTACAAAGCTCAAGCAGATGGAACATGGCAAAGACGTGCTTTCAATGGTAAAGGGGTTGTCATTGTAAAATCAACAGAAAAAGAAGGTAAATTTACTCTTTTTGCAGATTCTGCTGGTTTGACATCTGATAGCGCAACGGTCGCAACGGTGTCTGGTAAGAAAGAAAATCGTCACTTTGTAGCCTTTGCTCCTGTAAAAGCAACAACTGATGTGACGACAAATCCTGAATTACCTCAAACAGTAACAGCTATTTATAGTGACGGTAGTGTTGAGGAAAAGACTGTAACTTGGGAAATGCCATCTGACTTGCTTACAAGCGCAGGTGAGAAAAAAGTATCAGGACGTGTAGAAGGTTTGGAAACTAAAGCTGAGGCACTTGTTAAAGTGATTGCTTTAGATAGATGGTTACCAAAAGTTGCTACAGTCCCAGTTGGAACGAATGCGGCTGATTTGGATAAAACGGTCACAGCTGTTCTGACAGATGGTAGCTTGATTGATACTGATGTTGTTTCTTGGACCTTGAAAGACCCTGCTGCTTTGAACAAGGAAGGTGGACGTACGGAGGCTACTGGTAAATTGGTAGATGACGACCGTGAAGTGACTGCAACCTTTATCGCAAGTAGTAAGGAAACAACAAGTAGCATTACAGGACTTACTGTTGGGGATAAAGCTCTTGAGAATTTTGAGTCTGGCAAGACCTATTACCGTGTATCCCTTCCTTACACTGCAACTATTCCAAGTGTTGGAGCTCAGACTACCGGATATCAAGTAACTGTTCAGCAAGCTTCTGCTGATAATGGTTATCAGGCTTCTGTCTTCTTGAGTGACCAAAAGGGTGACTTGGTTCAAACTTACTTAATTCAGTTTGTGAAGGAAGCTCCCGCTTTGAAACGTTTGGAAGTGGTTGTAGAAGGAAAAGAAACTGCCACTGAAGATCAAGTATTAACTTACCACGTCATTGGTCGTTATGAGGATGGTTCACAAACAGAGTTTTCGGCTTCAGATATTCACTTAGAAGCTAAATCATCTGATGGGGGACATCTTGAGGTGAATGGTCAGAATATATTCCTCTATACTAAGGGAAGAGTGACTTTGACACCTCGAATCGATAATCAAACAGAGAAAACAGAATCTGTAACCACTGAAGTGGTGATTAAAGAAAATAAAGTCAGCAAGAAGATTGTGAAACTTCATCCTGTGTCTGTTTCTACAGATATCAATCAGCAACCGAATCTACCTAAAGAAGTTGGAGCAGAATTTGATAAGGGCTTGCCACGCAAAGTATCTGTAGCTTGGGATAAGGTAGATGAAAAAGAGTTGGGGCACTATCATAGCTTTACGCTTAAAGGACATGTGGAAGGCACAGATATTGAAGCTCAAGCGACTGTAACGGTTGAAGGATTGCAAGTTGCAGAGGAAATCAGTCTCACAGTACCTAAGGGTGAGACGGTTCAATTGCCAGCTAATGTTCGGGCTTACCATTCTAACGGAACAACTATCTATAAAGATGTTGTTTGGGATCAGGTTCCAGCCAACTTTAGTCAAACTGAAGGGGTCTATGAAATCAATGGTCGTTTAGTAGGTAGCAATCTGACAACTAAAGCTCATGTTCGAGTGTCTAGTCAAGTGGTTGCTGGAAATAATATCTCTAAACAATGGACAGGTTCACAATTACCAGCTGCCATTGTATCCAATACAGGAGGAGATGACACAGCCAACACCTTGAACGATTTGACTGTATCAAGAACGCCATCAGATGCTAAAAATAGATGGACTACTTGGAGAACAAATACTGATAACGACTGGGCTTCTATCTTATTTGGTAATTCAGGAGACTTGACGAAGCGTTTTGTCAACAATTTGTCGGTTGATTTCTATACTGATGGAGCAATTGGTCTTCCAAAAGAATATGTAGTTGAATATTATGTAGGTAAAGAAATTCCAGATTTACCAAGTGATGTCAGTCATGCGCAACGAGATAGCAATCATCCATTTAATAATCCAGACAATTGGAAAGCAGTTGAAAACTTACATGCTCCAAGTCAGCTGTCTGCAACTCAAACAAATCACTTCACATTTGACAAGGTCGAAACCTACGCTGTTCGTATTCGTATGAAGAAAGCAGATGGAACATCAGGTGTTGGTCTGACAGAGCTAACTGTGCTTGGAAACAAGGTCTTAAGTGAAACAAGTTCAGAGATTTCTATCAAGGTAGATGGCAAGGATCTTGAACATTTTAATCCATCTAAGACAGATTACTATATTCCTCAATCTAGCAAAGAAATCACAGCAACAGCTAGCAATAATGGTTTGGTAACAGTTGTTCCTGCAACAAGTCCAAAAGGTGCAACACGTCTCATCTTGAAAGCAGAAGATGGTACGGTGTTGAAAGAATATCGAATTTTCCGCAATGATGAGAGAGAAACTAGTCAACCTCTTGCGGCAGAAAACAGTGCTAAAATCTTGAATGTTGGAGACAATCTTCAACTTCCTTCAGAAGTAAGTGTTTATTATCCAACTTCAACTAATTGGACTACAGATAAACTTGCAGTGAAGTGGGATGCTATTCCTGAACATGCGACAGAGCATGAGGGAACATTTGAAGTTACCGGTCATGTCATTGGTACAAATCTAACGACTAAAATGCAGGTGACAGTTGTTGCTAAAGGCAATCAAGTCATTTCAGAAAATCCAAGCAACAATGAAACTGATTCTAAAGCCTTTGCTTCGACAACGAACGATACTCAAGCAGCTTCAAATGATCGAATTTTCTATATCAATGATGGAAAATACAATGAAGATGGACGTTGGACAAACTGGTCTCGTACTCCGAAAAATCAAGAAACTTCTGTTGGATTACTCTTTAAGAAGGATGGAAAAATTGCTTCTCAATCTATTGGGAAAGTAGCCATTCAGTTCTTTAAAGATAGTGGCACAGATGCTCCAGAGAAAATGGTTCTAGAAAGATATATTGGTCCTGCTTTTACAGAACCAAGTACGATTTCTCGTTACGAAGAAAATGCCGATCATCCATTTAACAAGGCAGAAAATTGGGCACCAATTTCTTACAAAGCTTCTGGAGAATTAGTAGCTGGTAAACTAATCGAGTTTAACTTTGAACCGGTTCAAACGACAGCTATTCGTGCGCGCATGACTCGTAAGGCTACCACCAATGGTCTTGCACTTGTAGAATTTACAGCCTACTCTGCAGGCAAGGGATCAGAAGTGGAAACACCATCAGCGACTATTTCGATCGACGGAAAAGCATTGGAAAACTTTGATCCAAATGTGACAGATTACACTCTAACAACAATGGGTTCAAAACCAAAAGTCACTGCAACAACTAGTGGACATGGAGTTGTTACAGTTGTGGATTCTGGAAATGCCAATCTTCCAACACTGGTTCGTCTTGTTTCCAAAGATGGAAATCTGGTGAAAGAATATCGTTTACACTTTAAGTCTACCTTCCAAACAACACCAACAGAAGGCGTTAAGAACTTAGTAGCAGAAACTCCAAGTTTGGAAATTGAAAAGACTCCGCTTCCGTTTAAAGAAGTTATTCGTGAAAACCCTGAACTTGCTCAAGGTCAACGTCGTATCGTTTCTGAAGGACAAGATGGAGAAAAAGTTGACTATATTCAAGTCTTGGGTACTACTAGAAGTCTTGTTCATTCTGAAGAAAGAAAGGCTCAGGATCGCATTGTTGAAGTAGGAGTGAAAGCATCTATTTCAAGTAGTAAAGGCGAGGAGCCAGCTCCAGTCAATGAAGTTCCAGAATTCAAAGGAGGTGCTAACTTTGTAGAAGCAGCAGTAAACGAAGTTCCAGAATACACAGGAACTCTTGCTACTGTAGGAGATCAAGCGGCACCAAGCGTTGAGAAACCTGAATTTAAGGGTGGCGTTAATGCTGTAATGGCTCTAGAACATAAACTTCCAGAGTATCATGGTGTTCTAGCCACGGTAGGAAATGAGGAAGCGCCTGTTCTTGAAAAACCAGATTATCCAGTAGAGCTATTAGCTCATGACCAGACTATAAAACCAAATGTTTCAGTAGTAAAAGAAGAGCAAAATAGATTACCAGAAACAGGTGAGGGAGAATCTGAAACAGCCATTTTCTTGGCAGGTGTTAGCTTGGCCTTGTCAGCAGCCCTATTAACTGCAAAACGAAAAGAGGATTAGTTTGTGCGTCTAATGCTATCCTATTGGTATAGCTTGGTCGATGATAAAAAATCACATCGATAAATGAGTTGAAGAGATGGAGAGGACCGATTAGGCCTCTCCATCTTTACTAGTAAAAATGGAATCGTTTACTTTCGTGTTTGGATGAAAGGAGATAAGATAAAGATGGATAAAAATTTTTTCAATAAACGTTGTCATTACAGTATTCGTAAATTCGCTATTGGAGTAGCTTCTATTATGATTGGTGCCAGTATCTTTGGTGTTAATTTAGTAGAGGCAGCAGAAACAGGTAATGTAGGAGATAAAGAGGGAACTATAACTCAAGCTCAGCCATTGGAAAAGTTACCTGATGAACTTGCAGCAGTTTTGAAGAAAGCAGAAGAAAATGCTGGGAAGGAAGCTAGCTCGACAGTTGGAAATGGGGAAACTACAGGAACGATTGGTTCTACTGATTCGACAAATAATCTTAAACCAGCTGAAGCACCTAGAATTCCAGAGAATGAAACAAAGCCGTCTGAAGCCATGAGTGGAGGACAAAATGATAAAGAAATCGCTAAACCTAGTCAACCAATTACACCTGAAACTCCAAAAGTAGACCAAACCGGTGATGGAACAGTTGAATTGGCAGATCAATTCACTGCAAGTAAACCAGCTAGCGAAGATAGCATTGCAGCTGCCAGCAAGAGCGCAGACTATCTCAAGAAAGAGTACAAGGTCTTCCCAACGCCACAAAAAGTAACTTATGGCGAAGGTGTTACAGCCCTTCGTAAGCAAGTCAATCTGGTCATGGGCGATCAACTCGATATCTATACTCGTAATCGCTTGAAGAGTGTCTTGCAGGACAATCAAGTATCTTATACAACTGGTAAGGCAGCAATCGCAGGCGCAACCAATATCTATCTTGGGGTGCATGGACAAGGCTCACAAGCAGAGCAAAACTTGTCCAATGTTTCAGCAGGTCTCTTTGACAAGATTGACGCCTATGTCTTGAGCATCAAGGATAATTCGATTTCCATCGTCGGAAAAGACACAGATGCAGTCTTCTATGGTTTGACAACTTTGAAACACATGCTCAAGGAAAGCCAAGTGCCAGTCCTTCGAAATGTGACAGTAGAAGATTACGCAGAGCTCAAGAACCGTGGTTTCATCGAAGGTTACTATGGAAACCCATGGTCTAATGAAAATCGTAAAGAATTGATGCGTTATGGAAGTGAATTGAAGTTAACTCAATACTATTTCGCACCAAAAGATGATCCATACCACAATAAGAAATGGCGTGAACTTTACCCAGAAGAAAAACTGGCTGAAATCCGAGAACTTGCACGTGTCGGTAATCAAACGAAAACACGTTATGTTTGGACCATCCATCCATTTATGAACAATCGTATCCGCTTTGGCAATGAAGCGCATTACCAGGCTGATCTTGCAACCATAAAGGCTAAGTTTACTCAGTTGTTGGACGTGGGAGTGCGTGAATTTGGCGTGCTTGCAGATGATGCACCAAGCCCAGTTGGTGGTTACCATAGTTATGTTCGCTTGATGAAGGATATCACAAATTGGTTGACTGGAAAACAAACAACATACAGTGGTCTCCGTAAAGATATGATTTTTGTTCCTGCCTGGTACATGGGACAAGGAACTGAAGCTGAACTTCGAACCTTGAATGAACATCTTCCTGAAAATGTCCATTTAACTCTTACTGGTGGAAAGGTCTGGGGGGCTGTTGACCAAACATTCTTAACTAACTTAAAGAAAAATTTAACAGAAGGTGGTAAGACTTACCGTCCAATTCAGTTCTGGATTAACTGGCCATGTAATGATAATACAAAACCCCACTTAATTCTTGGAGGTGGTGAAAAATTCTTACATCCAAATGTTGATTTATCACTTGCACAAGGAATTATGCTAAATCCAATGCAACAATCTGAAGCATCTAAAGTGGCACTTTTTGATATGGCTCAGTATGGATGGAAACAATGGAGAAGTGTAGAAGAAGCAGAACAAATCAACGATATGGCCTTTAACTATGTAGTTAATGATCATTTTGAAGAAAGCAGTGTTTCGAAGGCTTTTCGAGAACTCGGAAAACACATGCGCAATCAAAATAGACCTCCCCATGTCACTAAATTAGAAGAGTCTGTAGAATTGGCTCCAAAATTGACAGAATTCTATAACAAACTCAAATCTGGTCAAAATCTGGATACTGAAAGAAAAGAGTTGAGGGAAATTTTTGCTGGTTTGAAAGCCAATGCTCTATTACTTAAAGAAAAAGGTGATCAGAAATTAATCGAACAAATTCACTATTGGTTAGAGAATACAGTAGATCAAATAAACGCGCTTGAAGCTTTCCTAACAGCTACAGAAGGTCTTACTGAAAAGAATGATGCCAAGGTGTGGGAGTATTATCAGGCCGGAGTCAAACATTATGACCAGTCAGTTAAGTATGCCTTCTTTTACGTTGACCATTATGAATACGCAGAATTTGGTGTCCAACATATTCGACCATTTATCAATAATCTCAAAGAATACTTAGCCTTACATATCCAAGCAATGTTGAATCCAGATAAATTTGTGACAACATTTATTACGAATCGTGCTGGAATAGAAGGCGGATTGAAAGAAGTCACAGATGGTGACTTTGATACACATGTGATTGCCAAAACAACCATTGTGATTGAGAGAGGCGATTATGTAGGCTTGCGCTTTAATAAGGCAATTAAAATACACAAATTAGGTTTCGCTACGGGTACTAATACGGCCGATAATTATACCTTTAGTAATGCTCTTGTTGAATATCAAAATAAACATGGAGAATGGGTAGCCATAACGAGCCCCGCTTATACTGGTAGAGAACGTATTCTGGAATTTAATGACCTCGATATCACAGCTCAAGCTGTTCGTATGATAGCAACAGCTAAGAAGGATAATGCTTGGCTTGCCATGCGTGAAATTGCTGTTAACAGACCCCTAGAATTGGATAGTAAGAAGGTTAGGGGCACTATTAGTTTAAGTCCAAACCTTGTTTACAAATATGGAACAAGTGTTGTTCAGATGCAAGATGGTCGAGAAAACACAGAATCCATGATGGCACATGTTGATCAGACCAATGTCACACCAGCGCAAGCCTGGGTAAAAATGGACTTAGGTGGGCTGCACAAAGTAAAACGAGTTCATCTGATGCAAGGGGAACGAGACAAACTAGCATCTGGTGTCATCGAATATTCTGCAGATGGTACAAATTGGACAACGCTTCAAAATTTATCAGGGCAACGAACTTCTGATATTGTGAAAGAATTTACAACTCGTTTTGTTCGCATTCGCAATACACAAACCTTAAATAAGTGGTGGAGGATTGCGGAATTTACAGTAGATGTCGATAGTCCAAATCTTGACTTAACGGACACCAACGTCGATGCCTTGAAGGAAACGCCGGTAGTGGATAGCTTAGGCAGTTACGAGCTTCAAATTCCAGCTGGAACCAAACTCCCTGCTCATAGCTATCTAGGTATGAAACTTGACCGTATCCATCAAATCAAGAGCATCCAGCTCCAAGGCCAAGCCAACCCAGCTCTTAGTCTTGAGTACTCTGCAAATGCTCAAGAATGGATGCCGGCTAGCCAGTTGACTGATAGATCTGCAGCAAGCCACTTAGTACGTTATGTGCGTTTGGTCAACAAAACAGATCAGGAACAAGCTATTACAGCGACTTCTCTCCTTGTGACGACTAAAGAAGTGCAACCAACCAAACTAGAATCTACAACTATGGGCATTCATCCAACATACGGAAGCAATGATGTTCGTAAACTGAACAACCTAGATCAACTATTTGACGGTGTTTACAATAACTTCGTTGAGTTTTCAGACTACGCCCATAAAGATGGCCACGTAACCTTGAAACTTGGCAGCGAACGCACGATTAAGAAAATCAGAGCCTACATCCAAGACGGAACTCAAAACTACCTTCGTGATGGTAAGATCCAAGTCAGCCAGGACGGTAAAACTTGGACAGATGTTGTGACAGTAGGAGATGGTGTGGCCAATAGCACACACGATGATTCATTGACAGATGGTTGGACACATGATTCTAAGATGCCAGGAAATCGCTATATCGAGGGTGAATTGACGACACCAGTTAAAGCTAACTATCTCCGTGTCCTCTATACAGCAGACTATGATGCCCGTTTTGTAGGATTTACAGAATTGGTCATCAACGATGGTGAATTTGTCAAACCAATCAATGATCCAACAGTAGAAGGAAGTAGTGGAGAAAGCCAAGGCAACCTTTATAATAATCTTGTAGACGGCAAAGTCTTGACCAGCTACAAGTCTGAAAAAGATAAGGGCGAATTGGTGTATCACTTGTCTGAACCAACCAAAGCTAACCACCTTCGCCTTGTTTCTAGTCTTCCTGAAGGAGCGAAAGCACGTATTCTTGCTAGAACACTCAAGGATGGTCAAGACAGTTGGACAGACCTCGGTGCCATTACATCTAGTCTCCAAACTTTTGCTATCCGAAATGGCGGCTCTCTTCTAGACGTCAAATTAGTCTGGGAAGGCGGCAAGGCTGAGTTTTATGAATTGGCAAGCTTCCATCAAGAATTAACAGAAGAACCGGTTCAATCAAGCAAGGGTGAAGAACCAGCACCCGTTCTTGAGGTTCCTGAATTCACAGGTGGTGTCAATGCAGTTGAAGCCCTAGTACATGAACTTCCAGAGTACACAGGCGCATTAGCAACAGTAGGAGACCAAGCTGCTCCAACAGTAGAGAAACCTGAGTTCAAGGGTGGTGTCAATGCAGTTGAAGCCCTAGTACATGAACTTCCAGAGTACACAGGCCCAGTAGCGACAGTAGGTGACCAAGCTGCTCCAACAGTAGAGAAACCTGAGTTCAAGGGCGGTGTCAATGCAGTTGAAGCCTTGGTACATGAGCTTCCAGAGTACACAGGTCCAGTAGCAACAGTAGGCGACCAAGCTGCTCCAACAGTAGAAAAACCTGAGTTTAAGCTAAGTTCGTTAGAAAAAACTCAGACTTCAGGAGCACCAGTTCAAATTGCCAAAGAAGACAAGAGATTGCCAGAAACTGGTGAGAAACAGTCAGAAACAGCTATTTTCTTGGCAAGTGTTGGACTAGCTCTATCTGCTATCTTTGTCGCAAAAAGTAAAAAAGAAATTAATTGACTTTGAAAAAAGAGATATTTCGTAGAGGGGCTTTGTCCCCTCTTTTTCTATATGAAGGAAGAGATTTATGTTTAAGATGCAAGGTCAATAAACTTTATAGTATAATGAATAGAGAGGGAAAAAACGATGAAAGTGATTGATCAAGCTTTATTAGAAAAAGTCATTATTGAACGTTCTCGTCACAGCCATAAGGGAGATTACGGTCGTCTGCTCTTGCTAGGAGGGACCTATCCTTATGGGGGGGCTATCATCATGTCAGCCATTGCAGCTGTCAAAAGTGGGGCAGGTTTGGTGACTGTTGGCACGGATAAGGAGAATATTCTAGCTTTGCACAGTCATTTACCTGAGGCCATGGCATTTTCTCTTCAAGATCAGCAATTGTTAAAAGAGCAGTTGGAAAAGGCAGAAGTTGTCTTGCTAGGTCCGGGTTTGCGAGAGGATGCATTCGGAGAAGAACTCGTAAAACGGGTCTTTGACAGCCTTAGAAAAGACCAGATTTTGATTGCAGATGGCGGTGCTTTGGGCATCTTAGCAAAAGCTCATTTGACATTCCCATCTAGTCAGCTCATCCTAACCCCACACCAAAAGGAATGGGAAAGACTGTCTGGTATAGTTCTTGACCATCAAAATACAGAGGCGACTGCTAGGGCTCTTTCTGCTTTTCCTCAAAGGACGATTCTAGTCGAGAAGGGTTCAGCGACTCGTATCTGGCAAGCTGGCAAACCTGAATACTATCAGTTACAGGTTGGAGGCCCCTATCAAGCAAGTGGGGGAATGGGAGATACACTGGCTGGAATGATTGCAGGATTTGCAGGCCAATTCCGACAGGCCAGTCTCTATGAACGTGTGGTGGTAGCGACTCATCTGCACTCAGCCATTGCCCAAGAACTAGCTCAAGAACACTATGTGGTTTTACCAAGTCAGATTAGCTGTGAAATTCCAAAAACAATGAAAAAAATATCCCAAAAAGGCAATTGAAATCTTAATTGCCTTTTTTTATGTTTTCACAGCTGATTTATTTTTCTGGTAAGATTTTTAAATACCTCAGAACCAGCAACCAACTGCTGAACTTACGAAAAATTCTCACTTTTAAGGTCTTGATTTTTTATTAAACTCACAAATGAAGCAAGATTGTTAACAAAGTTGAGGGGTGTCAAATCATGCTTTTTTTGATATAATTTTTAATGATGAATGCAAGAAATGATCGGTATGTGGTCGTTGATTTAGAGGCGACCAGCACCGGAAGCAAGGCAAAAATTATTCAAGTAGGCATTGTGGTGATTGAGAATGGTGAAATCATCGATCAGTATGCGACTGATGTCAATCCCCATGAACCCTTGGATTCTCATATCAAAGAATTAACGGGTCTGACCGATCAGCGTTTGGCTGCGGCACCAGAGTTTTCTCAGGTGGCCGGAAAAATTTTTGAATTGGTTAAGGACGGTATTTTTGTTGCGCACAATGTACAGTTTGATGCTAATCTTCTTGCAGAATTCCTCTTTTTGGAAGGATATGAATTGCGTACACCGCGGGTGGATACAGTTGAGCTTGCCCAGGTTCTGTATCCTCAGTTTGAGAAATACAATCTAGGTATCCTTTGTCAAGAGTTGGGTATTGAACTAGAACATGCCCATACTGCCCTGTCTGATGCTCAGGCAACAGCAGAACTCTTGCTTTACATGCGTCAAAAACTCTTTGAGCTACCTAAAGGGCTCTTAGAAAGCTTATTAAACCTTGCAGACAACCTTCTCTATGAAAGTTATCTGGTGATTGAGGAGGTCTATCAGCAACAATCTCTCTTATCTTCGCCCGACTTGATGGAACTTCATGGGCTTTTCCTCAGAAAGGAAAGCAAAGCCTTAGTCCCACGAAAGTTATCCAAAGACTTTGCTAAAAACATTTCTTTATTGGGGCTGGAGGAGCGTCCGCAACAGTTGGAATTTGCGGAGAAGATTGAGCAATTATTGGAAGAACACCAGACTTCCTTTATCCAAGCCCAAACGGGACTGGGCAAGACTTATGGTTATCTCCTCCCAGCTTTGAACTTGGAGAGTCAAGCAGGTATCCTAGTGAGTGTTCCGACCAAAATTCTTCAAAATCAAATCATGCAAGAAGAAGGTCAGCGCTTAAAAGAGGTCTTCCATCTGGAAATTCATAGTCTCAAGGGGCCTCAAAATTATTTAAAACTGGATGCCTTTCACCGAGTTCTCCATCGACTGGAGTCCAATCGCCTTTTCACACGCTTTAAAATGCAGTTGCTTATCTGGCTAACAGAGACAGAGACAGGTGACTTGGACGAAATAGGGCAACTTTATCGCTATCAGCATTTTCTGCCAGAACTAGTCCACGATGGCAAGCTTTCAAAGAAAAGTTTATTTGCCACAGAGGATTTTTGGAAACGAGGGCAGGAAAAGGCAAAAACCAGTCGTGTTCTTCTGACCAATCATGCTTATCTGGTCACTCGTTTGGAAGACAATCCAGAGTTTGTCGATAACCGTTTAGTAATCTTGGATGAGGCTCAAAAAATGCTGCTAGCTCTCGAAAATCTAGCCCAGCAGGCTTATCGTCTTGAGGATCTTGTAACCCAGCTTGATAAGTCCTTGGAGACAGAGGAAGATTTGGTTCAGAAACGCTTGCTTGAGAGTATCGGCTTTGAATGTCGTTACTTGATGGAGCACTACCAGTCAGGCCTTAAGAATGGAAAGTGGTTGGATTCTCTTGAAGAGTTGCGCCAGCATTTTTCGGAGCTAGCTCTCCCAGAGTATAGAGAGATTGCAAACTTTTTCACCTCGGACCGTGAATTTTGGCTTGCTACAGCAGAGAAATCGAGCAAGGATGTCTTGATTTGTTCAAGTAAAAAAGGCCGCTTTATACTAGCAGACTTATTGCCAGAAGATTGTAGGCTCCTAGGAGTATCGGCCACTCTTGAAATCAGCAATCGGGTTTCCCTAGCAGATTTATTGGGATTTCCGGATGCTCCGCTTGTTAGGCTTGATGTAGCAAAACAGGAGCAACAAGAAGTCTTTCTAGTCGATGATTTTCCTCTTGTGACAGAAGTTTCACCTGTTGACTATGCTAGTGAAGTGGCTTCTGTCATTCGAAGCTTACAAGCCTTTCAAGAACCCATACTGGTCTTGTTTACTTCAAAAGAAATGCTGCTGGCAGTTTCGGACCTGCTCGACCAACCGCATCTAGCTCAGTATAAAAATGGGGAACCAAGTCAACTGAAAAAACGTTTTGAAAAAGGTGAACGCAAGATCTTGCTTGGAACAGGTAGTTTCTGGGAAGGGGTTGATTTTTCAACCCATCCTTGCGTGATCCAAGTGATTCCGAGATTGCCTTTCCAAAATCCCCAAGAGCCTTTAACAAAAAAATTAAACCAGGAACTGCGTCAAGAAGGGAAAAATCCTTTCTATGATTATCAGTTACCGATGGCGATCATTCGGCTAAAACAAGCCCTTGGTCGTACTGTTAGACGGCCCAACCAAGGTTCGGTTGCTCTAATCTTAGACAGTCGTGTTGTCAGCAAGCGTTACGGCAAACAAATCGCCCAGACCTTGTCAAAAGAAAGGGCTGTTCAGGTTCTTTCTAGAGAACAGCTAGAGCCTGCTGTAGCTGATTTTCTCCAATCCCGTCGCAATAGAATGAAAGAAAAATCCCAGAAAGAGAAAAGGTAAAAAATATGAAACGATCCTTCGACTCTCGAGTCGATTATAGCCTCCTCCTACCAGTGTTTTGTTTACTGGTGATTGGAGTAGTGGCCATTTATATAGCAGTTAGTCATGACTATCCAAATAATGTATTACCAATTCTAGGTCAGCAAATCGCTTGGATTTCCTTGGGGCTTGTCATTGGTTTTGTGGTCATGTTCTTTA